>JAXGQW010000063.1:0-33947 GCA_040766265.1 Verrucomicrobiota bacterium | reverse complement strand
GAACGAAGGGTCAGACCCGCGGGGACCGGGACTTCCAACACGGTGTTGGCGGATGGGGCATTGCCAGTGTTCCGCACTTCCCAGCAGACCTCGAAGGGACGGCCGATGTACTCGATAAAGTCGCCTGCCTTCGGGGCGGGCGTCTGGCACGCCACCGCCAACGCCGGCTTGACCACGGTGACCGAGGCGTTGGCCGCGGCTTCCACCCCCTGGGTCGATGTGGCCTTGGCGGGATTCACGAAGTTCCCCGTCCGCGTCGCGTGCGCGGTGAAGCCGAGTTCCCGTGACTGGCCCGGCGCCAGATCCCCGACTTCGAATGTCTTGGCCCCGGCGGCCCCGTCGATCACCAGGCCTTCGGGGAGCGTGTCAGTCACACGCACACCCGTCAGCGCACTGGTGCCGCTGTTCTTCACCACCAGCTTGACCGGGATCGGATCGCACTGAAGCACCTGGGCGGGCATCGTCTTCACCAACTCGATCGCCGGCTTGACCACCGCAATCGTGGTGCAGACGACCGGACGGAATGTCGCGGTTGCGCAGCCCGTGATGGGGGATTCGTCCAGCGCCACGGCGCGGATGCGCACCTCTTTCGCTTCGCGCGGTCCCAGTTCGCCCAGGACCCACGTCGATTCGCTCCCGCTGCTCCGATCCGCTTTAGGCGTGGCTTCCTCGACTCGAACGTTCCCGCTCATCTGGTCGGTGAGCGTGACATCCTGAAGCGCCATGCCGGTGAGGTTGCTCACCTTGATCACGGTTTCGAACGGCTTGCCTAAGAGAACCTCGGCCGGACTGGTCTTCTCGACAAGCAGAGCGCCCGTCTGGGGATTGCCCGTGGGGAAAGCCGCGGACGCAGTCCCGGCTCGCGGGGCAGCGCTCACCGCCACGGGAGTCACGGCTGGCTGAGCTGGCGCCGGTGTCAAGGGGGTCGTTGCCCGCCCGCCCCGGCGGGTTGTCCGACTCGCCTGGGCCAGCATCATGGATCTGTTTCCGGCAATCTGATCCTCCCCGGACGCGCTCGACGTCGAGGGGGAGGCGACCGCGGTGGAACAGGCTCCCCAGAGGGCTGTCAACCCCGCGACTGCTGCTAAAGCCACAGTTTGTCTCAGTTTCATACGATTCAACATAGGTCCTTGATTTCTGATCGTTCGTTGTTTTTCCTGTCGCCGGCCAATCCCTTGCGGTCCCAGCCGCAACATCACCCCGTCCTGAAGGGAAAAGCAGTCCGCCCGCGCACTGGTGTTCCGGGTCCCTTTGCCACCTGTCCCTCCCCTAGGGGATATCACCTAGCAAGGTCTCCATATCGCTGGCGGCAGTCAAGGCGGAAGTTGAAGACTGCATTCGGCTTCAGGGCTGCTCTAAAGTCGAACCGGGCGGGTGAGTAGGCGAATGACCTGTCCCGGGCGGCGACTCATCTTCGCCAGGAAGGTCGGACAGGTTCGATCTCGCTTGCGGGGTTGACGACGCGCCCAGGCCCGCGCTTCACCCTGCACCGCGCGACGGAGGATGCCCAGCGTCGTCGCGGCCACTGGATGACTCACCCGGCACCGATCTTCACCCGCGCTCACATCCAACGGATAGTGCGTGCCATTCTCGATGCTCCAGTACTGGCGCGCCAACTCAGCAGACGCTCCAGACCGGCCTGCTCCGCCGTCAAACTCGTGACGATCCACACGGTCTCCACTTCCTGCCGACCACCCTTGAGTTCCCGAATCCGGTCAAGGCGCGCCACCTGCGCCACGTGCGGAAAACCCATCTGGGCGGGGGTCACCTCCTTGACCGCAATCCCCCGCCACTCGATCCGCCCGTGACCCCGTTCCACCGTGAGCAGTTGAGGGGAAAAATCTTCCGGGAGGAAGTGGCGCGCTTGCTTCAGGAGGCCGTCTTGGTTGCCCTTGACGAAGAGCACGTAATCACCCCCACCCTCTTGCACCACCGATCGAGCCGTTTCCACCTGGGTGTGCATCGCGTCCATCAGCGCGATGGTCCCGTCCAGGTCCAACCGCTCCAGGAGCGTTTGCCCCGCCGGAATCTCGTTGCTCTTGTCCGCCACCGCTTCCACCCCCAGCGTCCGGCCACTCGCGCGTTGATCGCCCCAACCAACTGCGTCTTGCCGCTGCCCCGCAACGCCTTCCCGTCCAGCACCACCACGCCCCCGTCGGCCGCCCCATGCCGCGCCTTCTGCCACGCCCAGAGCGCCGCTTGAAACGCCTGCACCGGCACGGCCTTGAGCACCCGGTAACACACAGTTCTCCGTCGGCACGTCGTACTGGCGCGTGCGCCGATTGAACCAACACCGCAAGTCCGCCCGCTGCCGGGCACTCAAGTCCTGCGCGAAGAGCGCCACCCCACGGTGACCTCCCTGACCCCCGCTCAACAAATACGCAAAGGTGATCGCCAACACCGTCGCCTGCCGGTGCCGCAACCCGTGCACGTCCCGGCTCTCGGCACCTCCCGGTGCAGCACCATCCATAAACTGGTCAACTCCTCCCCGCCAACAAACACTGCCGCGCGATCTCCCGCTCCTGCGCACTCCCCAGCCTGCGGGCATCCGCCGCCTTCGCAAACCCCGCGCCGCTCCCTTCACCAGTTCCCGCACGTACAACTGCTTGGGCCGATCATGCGCCTCACAGAAATCCTCCCGCACCCGCCGGTACTTGGCCGTCGTTCCCACCGCCCGCCACCCTGTCGCCTTGTACGCCGTCCCCCGAAACAATTGCTCATCCACGAAACTCTCCACCGCCATAATCGGATGCCTGTACTGCGCCTGCCAGTCGGCCGACAACCGCCCAGGTTCAGTGCCAGCGCCCGGCTGGCCAGGTTCGGATACGCCCTGGGTCCCAACCGGCAGAACCGCGCGTTATTGGCCACCAGATGCAGTCGCGCCCGCCGTTGGTTCGCGTCCCACCCAATCCACCCATCCCGCCCCTTCAAATGATACGCCCCCGCCGCCCACCCGATCAGCGCCATCCATTGCCCCCGGTACTCGGCCACGTACCGTAATTGCTCGCCCACCATCGTCGCGCTCTTCAGATAATGGTGTTGGATCATCAGTCGGTCCCACTCCCCGACCTCCTCGGGCCGAACCAGGCGCACCACGATTTCATTGACCACCGCCGCCTCCACGGGTCCGTCAGTACCAAGCGTGTCTTCGTCATCCGGCCCAGCAAAACAGATGGGCCGAGGAATGTCCCGCAAATTCGTTAAGTCCCTATTCTCCAATCACCCTCCCAGCTCAGAACCGCCCTGATTCGGCTTCAGCGCCAATTCATGAAGCCGCAAAGGCCGGAGCGGGGACGGCTCGTCCCCGGCCAACGCGAGTGAAGACGCTATTTGCCGGCGACGGGCCGTCGCCGCTCCACTTCATGCATTGGCCCTGTTTCGGCTTGAACAACTGTCTGCGCGCGAGCAGGGTTCAGCGGTGTGTAAAAGCGACCTTTCATGACATGCGACGGCCGGCGTCGAACTGACTTTCACTGTGCAAGACTACGAAAAGCTCGGCGTTTTCTATCTGGGGCGCCGCTACGATCTGGGCAAGGACCAGAGCCTTCCGGAGCTCCTGCTCTACGAGTCCAAGCACCTCGTTACCCACGGCCTGGTCGTGGGCATGACCGGCAGCGGCAAGACCGGATTGTGCTTCGACATCATCGAGGAAGCGGCCATGGACGGCATCCCGTCCATCGTCATTGATCCCAAAGGCGATCTGGGCAATCTGCTCCTGACATTCCCCGATTTGCGTCCGGAGGACTTTGCGCCCTGGATCAACGAGGACGACGCGCGCAAGAAGGGGGTGTCGATGACCGACTACGCGGCGCAGCAAGCCGAGCTTTGGCGCCAGGGCCTCGCCCGGTGGAACCAGGATGGCGAGCGCATTCGGCGATTGCGAGCGGCGGCCGATTTCGCCCTCTACACGCCGGGGAGCAGCGCCGGTCGCCCGGTCTCAATCCTCGAGTCGTTCGCGGTCCCTCCGCCGGAAACGCTCGAAGACGGGGAATTGCTGCGAGAGCGGGTCGGCTCGATGGTGACAGGACTGCTCGGGCTCATAGGCGTCAGAGCCGATCCGGTCAAGAGCCGGGAGAGTATCCTGCTCGCCAATCTCTTGCAGAGCGCCTGGAGCGGAGGCCGCGACCTCGATCTCGCCGCCCTGATTCACGAGGTCCAGGAGCCACCCGTGCGCCGGATCGGCGTGCTCGATGTCGAATCGTTCTACCCGGCCAAGGAGCGGTTCGAACTGGCCATGCAGCTCAACAACCTGCTCGCCTCGCCCAGCTTCGCCGCATGGATGCAGGGCGAAGCCCTCGACGTCGGGCGATTCCTTTACACCGATGCCGGCAAACCGCGCGTGGCCATTTTCTCGATTGCGCATCTGGGCGATTGCGAGCGGATGTTCTTTGTCACCCTGCTGCTCAACCAGATCCTGAGCTGGATGCGCGGCCAGTCCGGCACCAACAGCTTGCGCGCGCTCGTGTACATGGACGAGATCTTCGGCTACTTCCCCCCGGTTGCCGATCCGCCCTCGAAGCAGCCTTTGCTGACTCTGCTCAAACAGGCGCGCGCCTACGGCGTGGGCCTGGTCCTCGCCACGCAGAACCCAGTCGATCTCGACTACCGCGGCCTGGCGAACATCGGTTCCTGGTTCATCGGGCGACTCCAGACTGATCGGGACAAGGCACGCGTCCTCGAAGGCCTCGAAGGCGCCGCCGCCGGGCGGGGCGCGAAGTTCGATCGCGCCGCCGCCGAGCAACTGCTGGCCGGATTGGCCAGCCGCATCTTCCTTCTCCACAACGTCCACGACGACGAGCCGGATATCTTCGAGTCGCGTTGGGCGATGTCCTATCTGCGCGGCCCGCTTTCTCGGTCGCAAATCAAATCGCTCAACGACGCGCCTCAGGACACGCCCTCGATCGCTCCTCCGGCTGCGGCCGGCCCGGCCGGCCCATCCACCGCAGCCGCCCCTGTCCCGGTCGCAGAGCGATCGAGCCGACCCGTCTTGCCGCCGCAAGTGCCGCAGTTCTTCGCGCCGGTGCGGGGTGTGCCGCCGCCGGGCAGCACGATCGTCTACCAGCCGCGCGTGCTCGCCAGCGCGCAGGTCCGGTACGCCAACGCGAAGTTCAAGGTGGACCTGCTGCAGGATCTCATCGCGGTGACCGAGATCACCGACAGCGCCGTGCCCGTGGATTGGACCGCGGCGGAGGAACTCGCCATCACGGCAAATCAGTTGGAGAAGAACCCGGTGGCGGCTGAGTTCGCCTCATGCCCGCCCGCCGCCGGCGATGCGAAGAACTACGCGGCCTGGGCGAAGGACTTTGCGACCTGGATCCAGAACCAGCGCAGGCTGACCCTGCTCCGATCGCCATCTCTGGGCCAGGTCTCGAAGCCGGGAGAGGAAGAGCGCGATTTTCGAATCCGCCTGCGGCAGGCCGCTCGGGAGGCGCGCGATGAGGCCGCGGAGAAGCTGCGCGCGAAGTACGCTCCGAAGATGGCCACACTCCAGGAGCGCCTGCGCAGGGCCGAGGCGGCCAGGCAACGCGAGATCGATCAGGCCAAACGGGCCAAGATGGATACGGTCATTTCCTTCGGCTCGACATTGCTCGGAGCCTTCCTGGGCCGGCGGGCCGTCTCTCTCGGCACGGTGAGCAAGGCCGGCACCGCGATGCGCAGCGCGGGCCGCGCGATGGGCC
This sequence comes from Verrucomicrobiota bacterium, assembly GCA_040766265.1. GTDB lineage: Bacteria > Verrucomicrobiota > Verrucomicrobiia > Limisphaerales > J093 > MWFF01. Next base: position 28,269 of record JAXGQW010000063.1, on the reverse strand, counting down.
AGGCCGGCGATGTCGGGCGCGCCGAGGAAACCGTGGCGGCTGTGCAGCAGCAGTTGAAGGATCTCGAGTCGGAGTTCGAGGCTGAGAAGATGGCCAAGACCGAGGATCTCCCGACCGAGACGCTCGAGACGATCGAACTGAGCCCTACCCGCTCGAACATCAACGTGCGGCTCGTGGCGCTGGTCTGGCTCCCGTTCATTCGCGCCGCCGCCGGCGTGACCAACCCCGCGTACTGAGTGCCCGCTCGACGGACGCTCCAGGCCGCCACCAGTTGGGGCCTCTCCCGCGGTCGCGGGATCGGCCCTCCGTCGTTCTGCGCCGGGGCGAGGCGTGTTACTCTTTCGATGGGATCTTCAGTTCCAGGTAAAGGTCCCGCAGTTGCTTGAGGTCGGCTGTTCCGGGAGAATCGGTCATAAGGCAGGTTCCTTTCGCCGTCTTCGGGAAGGCGATGACATCGCGGATGCTCGGCGTGCCGCACAGCATGGCGACGAGACGGTCGAATCCGAGCGCGATGCCTCCGTGCGGCGGGGCGCCGTATCGGAACGCTTCGAGCATGTATCCGAAGCGCGCCTGGGCGATCTCGGGCGGGATTTGGAGCACGTCTTCGAACACCTTTTTCTGGACGGCGGGTTGGTGAATACGGATGGACCCGCCGCCCAACTCGACCCCGTTGACCACCACGTCGTAGTGCTGGCCGCGGACCTTTCTGGGGTCGGTGGTCAGGAATGGAATGTCCTCCGCCACGGGCGCCGTGAAGGGATGATGGCTCGAATACCAGCGGTTCTGCTCCTTGTCGAAACTGAGCAGCGGGAAGTCGACAACCCAGAGGAACTCGAAGCGATCGGATGGGATCGTCAGTTTGCCTTGCGCTTCGAGCACAGTCGCGGCGTAGAGGCGGATGCGACCGAGGATTTCGCACGCCATCAGCCATTCGCCCGCCGCAAACAGGATCAGGTCGCCTTCCTCGATATCGAGTTTCTGCCGCAGCAAGGTCTTCTCGGCGTCGGTGAAGAATTTGACCATCGGCGCCTTCCATTCGCCGTTCTCGACCTTGATGAAGGCGAGTCCTTTGGCGCCGCCGTCCTTGGCGATCTGCGTCATGGCCTCCATCTGGCCCTGGGTCACCCCGGCAAGTCCCTTGGCGTTGATGGCCTTGACCACGCCGCCGGCCTTGACGGCCCCCGAAAACACCTTGAACTCGCTGGCGCGAAACGCCTCGGTGAAATCCTCGAGCTCGAGCCCGAATCGCAAATCCGGTTTGTCGCTGCCGAAGCGGTCGAGCGCCTCGCGGAACGGCAGGCGCCGAAACGGGGTCGCCAGATCGCGATTCAGAGCCCTCTTCCAGATGCGACTCAACAGGCCCTCGATTGTGGCGTAAATGTCCTCCCGATCGATGAACGACATCTCGATGTCGATCTGCGTGAACTCCGGCTGCCGATCCGCCCGCAAATCCTCGTCCCGAAAACACTTGGCAAGTTGGAAATACCGCTCGATGCCCGCGACCATCAGGATCTGCTTGAACTGCTGCGGGGATTGCGGAAGGGCATAAAACAGCCCGGGATTGGTCCGGCACGGCACCAGGAACTCGCGCGCCCCCTCGGGCGTCGATTTGAACAGCATCGGCGTCTCGATCTCGAGAAAGCCGTGCTCGTCGAAATAGGCGCGCGTGGCGGTCGCCACCGCGTGCCTCAAACGCAGGTTGCGCGCCATGTCGCTGCGGCGCAGATCCAGATAGCGGTACTTCAACCGCAGTTCCTCGTTGACCTTCGCGGCCGACTCGGGATCGTCGATCTGGAAGGGCAGGGGATCGGCCAGGTTCAAGACCTCAAGATCCTGGACCAGAACCTCGACTTCGCCCGTGGGAATCTTCGGATTGACCGTGCCGTCCGGCCGTTGGCGCACCGCGCCGCCAACGCGGATCACGCTCTCGCTCCGCAGCCCGGCCGCCCGATCGAAGACCTCCGCCGGCAGATCCGAAGGATCAAACACCGCCTGCGTGCGGCCCTCGCGGTCGCGCACGTCGATGAAGATGACGCCGCCGAGGTCGCGACGGGAATGGACCCAGCCCGAGAGAGATACGGTTTGCCCGATGTGTTTCGGGCGCAATTCGTTGCAGTGATGTGTGCGTTTCATGAACAACAGCGCGACCCACTAGCCCGCATCTCTCCGACCCTGAACACCAGGGCTGGGCACCGGGCTTCGAAGCCCAAGAGGCGGGCACCCCAGCGGCGCGTGGACTCACGCAACCGGCTGTGCCTGCACCAAGCCCGCTGTGGAATATCGGATCGAGCGAACCGCAAACGGGGGCGAATGGTGGGGCCCGGACCTGGAATTTCAAAGTGAATTCTTTCCGCTCCTGCGTCGCGGAAGGAAGCAGCGCCTTGTGGCGAGGCATCGAAGGCCCGGATGTCAGAACCCGCGAAGCTCTATGGAACATCCGGGCGAAGGCTTCACCGCCTCACCGAGGTGCGTTCGGACAGCCACACCATGTCCTGGTTGTTGGGCGAGGCCACGTTGAGAGTCAACGCGCCATCGCGGTAGGCGATCGGCTTGATCGTGCGGGGGTCCTTCCACTTTCGAATCTCGGCATGGCCATCGGCGAATGAAATGCCGGCCGCCCCATTGTGGTAGCTGGCGGGGTAGTCGATGATGTAGGCGCTCGAGGGATTGACCACCATCTTGTTGGCGAACCCGCCCGCGTTGATGCTGTCGGGATGCTCGTCGAGCAGGACGTAGAGCATCGAAGGGCCGGGTTCGGTGATTTCGCTCAGCTTGTAGTACGTCCGGTATTCCTTCTGTCCCGCGTGCATGCCCGGCGACGTGGGCAGCCATTCGCCCGGCCCGCCCAACGCCTGGCTCATCCCCATGCTGCGCACCCGGTCATGCCGCCTCCCGCCAATGGTGACGTAGCTTTTGTCGGCAGGGCACTTGAAGACGTCCGCACTCTGGAGATAAGGCGCGATCTTGCTGTAACGCTCGGTCAGCAGGAGAAGCGTGTTGGTGTTGTCGCTGTTGCTCCCCTGATAATCCAGCCAGCCGCCGACCCACGAGTTTGGCTCGTCGCGGTTGTTGCCGGGCGCCGTGACGCTGTCGCCGTTGTCGTGCGCGTACGCCAGCCACGCAAGCTTCAGTTGCCTCAGATTGTTGATGCACTGGATGCCATGGGCCTTGGTCTTGGCCCTGGCCAGCGCCGGCAGCAACATGCCCGCGAGAATGGCAATGATGGCAATGACCACGAGCAACTCGATCAGCGTAAACGCCCGGCATCGGAAGGAAATCACGCGCAGCGACATACTCATAACCTTCGGTTTGTTGGTGACGCCCCGACTGTAGCATCGCTTTCGCCAAAGGCGAGCCCGGAAATTGTCCGCTGCCCACCCCCCCCAACCCGGAGCTGGGGCGTCAGACCACGCGCAGCCTTGGCGAAGGCAATAGGGTCGCATCTAAATAGTTGACAATCGAGAATGGACTCCCTTTCCGGGCGCGATTTTGCCCACCAGCCCGGGGCAGGTCGAGCGCGCAGGCCGGGATCGGTATGGGCTAGTCCAGCGTCCGGCGATAGCGCTTGGCTGCAATCGCGAGGGCGACGACGCCGAAGAGCGCAATCGGCCAGAGTCCCTGCATCACCTCGGCCACTCCGATGCCCTTGAGCATGATGCCTCGAACGAGCCGGAGGAAATGCGTGAGGGGGAGGATTTCGCCCAGGTACTGCGCCCAGACCGGCATGCCGCGGAACGGGAACATGAAGCCCGAGAGCAGGATGGACGGCAGGAACACGAAGAAGGCCATCTGCATCGCCTGAAGCTGGTTGCGCGCAATGGTCGAGAAGGTGATGCCCATCGCCAGATTGGCCACAATGAACACGAACGCGGCGACCAGCAACAGGGTGACGCTGCCGACCATAGGCACGCCAAAGAGGAAGTAACCCGCCGCCAGGATTGCCGCGACCTGGATGTAGCCAATCAGTATGTAGGGAATGATCTTGCCGATGAGAACCTCCAACGGACGCGTGGGCATCGAGAGCAGGTTCTCCATCGTGCCCCGCTCCCGTTCGCGCGTGATGGCCAGACCCGTGATCAGGATCATCGTCATGGTCAGAATCACGCCCATCAGGCCGGGGATGATGTTGTACTGGGTGATGGCCTCCGGGTTGTACCGCGGGTGAATGCGCAACTCGACCGGGCCGTCCGTCCCGCCCAACGCGGCAAGCGGGCCCTTCAGATCGTGTTCGAGCGCGTTCTGCGCCAGCACGCGCAGGGTGTTCAACGCGTTCCCGGTCGCCGCCGGATCGGTGGCATCCGCCTCGACAAGCAGCGCCGGGCGTTCGCCGCGCAGCAAATCGCGGCTGAAGTTGGCGGGGATGTTGACCACGAATTGCACCTCGCCGCCAACGAGAACCTCCTCGGCCTCAGCCTCGTTCTCGAGCAGCCGCACGAAGTCGAAATACCCGCTGTTGCGGATCGCGTGCAGCACGGTTCGCGCCTGCGGGCCGCGGTCGGCCAACAACACCCCCGCGGCCAGGTGCTTCGGATCGGCATTGATCACAAACCCGAACAGGACGAGCTGCATCAGCGGGATGCCAAGCATCATGCCGAACGTCAGCCGATCGCGGCGCATCTGCGTGAATTCCTTCACGAGCATCGCGGCCAGCCGGGCCATCGAGAATCCCCCCGGGAGTGTCATGCGCGCGCGTTGCCGGACAGCGGATCCATGAGATGGATGAACACGTCCTCGAGACTCGATTCGGCTGGCTGCCAGATGTAGGGCGCGACTCGAAACGGCTGAGTGTTGCGATCGAGCAACGCCGCGTCGTCGCCGCTCACATGCAGCGCGTTGCCGAAGGGCACGGCCTGCCGCACACCGGGGACGGAACGCAGCCGCTGCGCCAAGTCCATCAGCCGCGGCCCCGTCACCTCCCACGTGGTCAGGTTCGCCTGCGCGATCACCTCCGCCACGGTGCCCTGCGTGAGCAACTTGCCGTAGCCGATGTAGGCCAGCCGATGACAACGCTCGGCCTCATCCATGTAGTGCGTGGCGATCAGACAGGTGAGCCCGGCCGCGGCCAGTTGGTGAATCTCCTCCCAGAAGTCTCGCCGCGCCTTCGGGTCCACGCCCGCGGTCGGTTCGTCCAGCAACAGCAACTTCGGCTCGTGGATCATGCAGGCAGCCAGCGCCAGGCGCTGCTTCCAACCCCCGGACAAATTGCCCGCAAGTTGGCTCCGCCGTCCGGCCAACCCCAGCCGATCGAGGCTCGCCGCAACCGCGTTGCGCCGGTCCGGAATCGCGTACATTCGGGCGACGAAATCGAGGTTCTCCTCGATGCTCAGGTCCTCGTAAAAGCTGAAGCGCTGCGTCATGTAACCCACCCGGCGCTTGATCTGCTCGCTCTCCCGGATCACGTCGTAGCCCAAACAGGTGCCGCTGCCGGCATCCGCCCGCAACAACCCGCACAACATCCGAATGAACGTGGTTTTGCCACTGCCGTTCGGCCCCAGGAAACCGCAGATCTCGCCCGCCCGCACTTCGAGATCAATGTGATCCACCGCGGTCAGACGCCCGAACCGCTTCGTCAGCCCCCGCACGTCAATCGCTGCCGCAAGGCTCATGGGCGGCGGACGGGCAGAACCACTTCCACGGGTTGGCCCGGATGCAGCCGCGCAGCGATTCCGCCTTCGAAGACGGCCTCGATGAGGTATACGAATTTCTCCCGGTTCGCCCGGCTGTAAATCATGGGCGGACTGTACTCGGCCCGCGGCGAAATGAAATTCACCGTGGCCGGGATGCTGTCGCGGACGCCGTCCATGAACACTTGGACAACGTCCCCGAGTTGCAGCGGAGCAAGCTGCGCCTCCGGCACGAACAACCGCAGCTTGATGTTCGCCGGCGGCAACAACACCACCACGGGCCGCCCCGCCGCCACCCACTCGCCTTCGCGAAACAGCGTGTCGAAAACGAGACCGGACTCAGGCGCGCTCTGGCGTTTCTGGTTCAGGCTCCACTTGGCCTGCGTTAGCGCGGCTTCCATGGCGCGGACGTTCGCTTCCGCCGCCGCCACTTGGTCCACCCGCGCCCCCAACCGCGCCGTATCGAGCTCTGCTTCCAGCGACCTGACTCGTTCGAAGCACTGGTCACGCGTCGAGTGGACTGCATCCAGTTCCTGCTGCGCCGAGGCGCCCGCCTGCCAGAGGGTTTGCTGCCGCGCCAGTTCCTTCTCCGCAAGTTCGAGCGCCGCCTGGGCTTGCTTGAGACTGGCCGTGAGCGCGTCGATCTCCGACGGGCGCTTCCCCTTCGTCGCGTCCTCGAGCGCAGCCAGCGCCTGGATCAACCGCCGCTCGGCCTCGTCCTGCGCCGCCCGCTCCAGGCTGCTTTCCAGAGTGAACAGCGGATCGCCCGCCTTCACCTGGTCGCCACGCGCTACGTGGAGTCCCTCGACCGTGCCGCCCAGCGGGCATGCCACATGCACATACTCCCCTTCGAGGTACCCTTGAAGACGTTCGGACACAGCCGGTTGGCAGCCCGTCAACAGCATCACGACGACCGCACTCAGGCTGGCCAACAACGGCGCCGGAGCGTGTCCGACTACAGACCCGGGCGATCTTCGCTGCAATGAGATCATCATCGAGACTTCCCCTTCACCCCACGACATTCACCTGCAAATCCCGCATCGTCGCCAACTCCCCCAACGCTCCCAATCCCCGCATCGGTCGCGCCCCATCCCGCCGCCTCGCCCCAAACCGGTCCCGGAACTCCCGGAATACCTCGTTCACGTAGTTCCTGGACCCCAGCACCACTCCGTCGCTGAAATACCTCACCCGCAACCGCAACACCTGGCCCAGCTTCAACTCCCCCTTCCTCTTCAACTCACGCCGAATCTCCTCCGCATCCAGCACCACCTTGCCCGCACTCCCCGCACTCCCGCTGCTCACCAACAACACCTGCCGATATTCCCTCCCCACTCTCCCCCAATCCCCCCACCCATAGATGCTCCCCAATCCCTTGCGCGCCAATCCATTCCCCCCTACAGCCTCCGCGTACCCGCACCACCGGTACTCCTTGGGATCCTTCACCAGCCCCCCTCGCACCCCATTCAAGTCCACGTACGCCGCCACCGCCTGCACCGCGCTGGGCTGATCCTCCACCAACACGCTCTTGAACCGCTCCGCCCACAGCGTCCCAAACCGGTTCTGTTGCCCGTTGTACCACTTGCTGAACCGCTGCTTGAGTTCCTTCATGAACGCCGACACATCCCCCATCCGCTCCCGCAACCCCTCCCGCAGATCCTCGGGCAGCGCCCCCTGCTTCTCCAACGCCTGGCGCAGCGTCTGCACGTAGAGGCTCTTCTTGCCGTAGAACTTGAGCGCCCGATCCACCAGTTGCGCGTCGCTGGCCCCGGTCTCGACCCCAATGCGCACCAGCAGGTGGATATGGTTGGCCATCAGGCAGTAGGTGATGATCTCCACCCCGCTGAAAGCCGCCTGCTGCCAGAGCATCTCCCGCAGCTTCTCCTTCTCCAGCGGCCCCAAAAGCCTCTGCCCGCCCACCACACGCGACATGCAGTGATACACCGCCCCGCGCCCGCTGATCTTGATCCGTGCCATCCGCATACATTGCCTCTCTTTCAACTCACTCCACCACACTCGCCCTTCCCGCAGACGCATCTACACCAGCACCAGAGGCGTGTCAATAATTTAGAACCTGTCACTTTGTCTTTGTGAAGCGGTCGCGCCCCGTCACGCCGCCTCGCCCCAAACCGGTCCCGGAACTCCCGGAACACCTCGTTCACATAGTTCCTCGCCCCCAGCACCACCTGCAGAGGACTCACTCGAATCGGAGCACGGTATACGACCGCGGCGTGAACAGGCGCTGCACAACGCCGTCGGCGCAGTGGTGCAGCCATGTCTCCGAGGGTGGAGCTACCCGCACCGGATCGTCCGCGGTGTTGCGGGCATCGAGCGGGCCTTCGAGTTGTTCGACCGCGGCGCCGGGCCTGGCAGGTCCGAAGCCATCGAACCGAATGATGGCCGGCACGGGTTGGTCACCGGCATTGACGACCTGGACAACCAGGGTGCGTCCGTCGTCGCTGCGCGTGGCGACGACATCCAGGCCACCCTGCGGTCCTTCCACGTCGGCCTGGATCAGACATGGTTGGTAGTGGCGTGAGATCATGCGGGTGACGTCGCCGGGCGGCTGGAGCCAGACCTGCCAGGGATTTAGAAACAGGAGGCCCTGGTCCCAGTCGTTGTCGTTCTGTCCATCGGGCTGAAGGCAGTTGGCCGAGGCCGCGATCGGGATGCGCCCGTCGCGCTGGATTGCCTGAATGGCCAGCGCGTTGACCAAGGCGCGTTTCTGGGAGTGATTCGATGAAATCCGCCATGTCTTGCGGCGTCTCGCCCATGTTCACGTCCGGGATCGCGAGGAGCCCGGCCGCCTCGCAGAAACTCAGGAAATCGAAGATGCCCCAGCCATTCGAGGCATGCGGATACCACCAGCCGGCGTAAGGCGGACGCGCCTCGCGCGGGCCAATCATCTTCTTCCACCGGTACGCGGGGGCGTTAACCATGCAGCCGCCCTGGCGCAGGACGGTTAGGCCCTGGTCGATCAATCCTTGGGCCACATCCTTGCGAACGGGGAGTCCCTTGAAGCGTCCCCAGGATCCGGGCTGCAGGAAGGCATAGCCCAGTGTGACCGTGCCGGGCTGCTTGAGTTTGATCGCGAACCGGCCTGTTCTGTCGTTGTCGTCTGGTCGCAATGTGAAATCGAGACGCTGCCAGCCGCCAGCCGCCAGCTTCAAGCGCCTCTGGGCATGGACTTTCGTGCCGTCACGACTCTCGATGGCAACGAACACCTCCGTGGCCCGGGGTGCCCGGGCGCAGATGAACCCTTCGTAGGGCTTGCCGCGAACCAAGTTCATACCCCAGCGGTTCAGGCTCTGGTTCTCGACTCCGACCTCGCCCTGTCCCCCGATGAAGTTCAGCCGCTGGCTCCGGCGTCCGGAAAAGGCCTCCTGCTCGATCAGGTCGAACGCGCCGGTTGCGCTGCCGCGGCGAAAGCCGCGCCACATGCCGCTGACGCCCCAGAACGAGCCGGCCCGCGGTCTCGAGCGCCACCTCGTATCCGGTGAAGCGGTCCGCGCCCAGACCGGCCTCGGTGACCTTGACGATCAATCCCGCGTTGCCGCTTCCGGGTCCGGGGAAGCACACCTCGACGCTCGCCTCACCGTGTCCAAACGCCGGCCCGTCCCAGAGCAGCTTGGGGCCCTCACCCGAGGGCGCCCGCAACTCGCCGTCTTCGAGCAGCCATTGACCGCCGTGGACCGTGAAGTCTCGGAGCGGCGCGGGAGGTGCAGGTTCGGCAAAGCTCTCGCCGAAGATCATCTGGCTGTCGATGCCGCCGTAAACCTCGTGATTCACGTCTTCGAGACATGCCCCGGTCAGGTTTCCGGTGGACCTGTTTCGATGGGGGGACAGGCGGCAGGGATCCGCGTTGGGTTCGCGGGCAGCCAGATTGGAAAGGCCAGATCGGAAAGGCTGGCACGATCCGATCGCAGTGGTACTCTGGGCGCGGCACTGATTCACCAAAAGAGCACGCACATGAAGACGAACCGTCCAATCTCCGATCCGACATCCGTAAACCGCCGCGGCTTTCTGAAGACCTCGGCCACAGTGGCTGGGACAGCGCTCGTCGGCGCACTCGATGTGAGTCGCTTCGCCCACGCGGCGGAGAGCGCCACACTCAAGCTCGGACTGATTGGTTGCGGCGGACGCGGCACGGGCGCAGTCGGCGATGCGATGCACGCCGACTCGGGCACCGTGCTCTGGGCGGCTGCCGATGTCTTTCCCGACAAGATCGAGACCTCGCTCAGCACGCTGACTCCGATGTTCCCGGGTCGGATTCAGGAGCCGCGGGAAAGGCGGTTTGCCGGGCTGAACGGGTATCGCGGCGTGATCGAGAATTGCGATGTCGTCCTGATCGCCTGCGCGTCCCGGTTCCATCCGGACTATGCCCTGGCGGCGGTCCGGGCTGGGAAGCACGTGTTCATCGAGAAGCCGGCGGCGGTCGACATTGCCGGGATCCGAAAGATCCTCGAAGCCGACGCGTTGTCCAAGAAGAACGGGACGGGGGTGCTTGCGGGGGTGACGTATCGTTATCATCTGGGGCGGCGCGAGGCGATCCAGCGGGTGCACGGGGGCGAGATCGGCGAGATTGTGGCGATTCAGTGTGATTACCTGCGCGGGCCCTACCGATTGATCGACCGCCAGACCCAATGGAGCGAGATGGAATATCAGTTGCGCAATTGGTATCACTTCACCTGGCTCTCGGGCGACGACATCCCCCAGTCGCTCGTCCATAATCTCGACTCGGCTCTGTGGGCGTTGGGCGACGTGATGCCCGACCACGCCTATGGGATGGGAGGGCGCTCGACGCATTTCCAGGCCTCGATGGGCACGTCGTTCGACCATCATCACGTCACCTATGAATACGCGGACGGACGCTGCATTTACGGATCCTGCCGGACGGCGACCGGCTGTTTCGGATTGAACAAAGACGTGTTTCACGGCACCAAGGGCCGCTGCCATTTCGCCGCGTTCGACCGCCCGTATTTCACCGATCTGAAGGGCAAGGTCACCTGGCGGGCTGACGCCGCGGCTTCGGGAAAATCGCCCTACGAGCAGATGCATGTCGAGTTCCTGCAATCGATCCGAGCCGGGACGCCGTTCCAGCGTGCGAAGACCCTGGCCGATTCGACCATGGCGACCGTGGTCGGGCAGATGGCGGTCCACTCCGGGCAGAAGACCACATGGAAGGACGCTTGGGATTCCGGGTTTGCTTTGCAGCCCGCAGGCGAGGTGACGATGGACACGGAGCCGCCGGTCAAACCCGGCGCCGACGGCATCTATCCGGTGGCCATTCCCGGGCAGACCAAGCTGATTTGATCGGGGTCGCGGTCATTCTGGCGAGGATGCTATGGCCGAAGGTCCCAACCGCTACATCAACCGGGAACTCAGTTGGCTCGAGTTCAATCAGCGCGTGCTCGACGAGGCGCTGGACTGTCGCAATCCGCTGCTCGAGCGGGTCAAGTTCTTCTGCATCGTCAGTTCGAACCTCGACGAATTCTTCGAGGTCCGCGTTGCCGGGCTCAAACAGCAGGTGCAGAGCGGTGTTGCCGAGCGATCCCCCGACGGGCTGACGCCGATCGAGTGCTGTCGGGCCATTGCGCAGCGCGTCCGGCGCATGGTCGAGGATCAATACACGTGTTGGCGGGAGCAACTGGTTCCGGAGCTTGGGCGGCATGGGATTCGATTCACGCGGGTCGCCGACCTCGATGAGGAGGATCGGGAGTGGCTGGACCGGTTCTATCGCGCGGAGGTCCGTCCGGTGCTGACACCGCTTTCGATCGACCCGGCCCATCCGTTTCCGCAGCTTCTCAACAAGAGCCTCAATCTCATCGTCCAGGTGCGGGCGAAGATCCAGGGTCGCAAGCGCGGGCGGCTGGCTGTGGTGCAGGTGCCCCGCATCCTGCCGCGTCTGATCGAGCTTCCCCGCGAAGGCGGTGCCAAGGAGTACGTGTTTCTGGGGAACCTGATCGGCCACTACCTGGCTGACCTGTTCCCGGGGACGCTGATCCTGGGGTACTGGCTGTTCCGAGTGACGCGGAACAGCGAGCTGTACTTCGACGAGGAGGATGTGGCCAACCTGCTCAAGGCGGTTGAGACGCAACTGCATCGCCGACTCAAGGGCGAGGCGGTGCGTCTGGAGGTGGAGCGCGATTGCCCGATCAATATCCGGGACGAACTGCTGCGCACCCTGCATCTGGATGAGGACGACCTGTACGTCCTGGACGGGCCGCTGAACCCGACGCGGCTCATGACGCTCTGCGCGAACAATCGCCAGCCCGAACTGCATGATCCGCCCTTTCTGGCGCCGGCTCCTCTGGTCCTGCGCGATGCGCCCGACCTCTTTGCGGCGGTGCGCGGCCGTGACATTCTGCTGCATCATCCGTATGAGAGCTTCGAGTGCGTGGTCAGCTTCCTGCAGCAGGCGGCCACCGATCCCCGGGTGCTCGCCATCAAGCAGACTCTTTACCGCACCGGCGGGGACGCCCGGATCATTGGCGCGCTCATGGACGCCGTGCGCAACGGCAAACAGGTCACCGCCGTGGTCGAGTTGAAGGCGCGTTTCGACGAGGCCAACAACATCGAGTGGTCGAGACAGCTCGAGCAGGCCGGAGTTCATGTCGTCTACGGATTAGTCGGCTACAAGATCCATTGCAAGGTGACGCTTGTGGTTCGGCGCGACGACGACGGCATCCGGCGCTATCTGCACTTGAGCACGGGAAACTACAATCCCACCACGGCGAAGCTCTACACGGACATCGGGCTGCTCACATGCCACCCCGATTTCGGCGAGGATGCCACCTGCCTGTTCAATTTGCTGACCGGGATTTGCCAGTTTCAGGGGACTCGGAAGTTTGTGGTGGCGCCGTTCGAGCTTCATGACCGCATGCTCGCGTTGATCCGGCGCGAGACCGACAACGCGCGTCGCGGGCTGCCGGCTCGCATTGTCGCGAAGATGAACTCGTTGGTCGACCGGAAGATCATCGATGCCCTCTACGAAGCCTCGCAAGCGGGCGTGCGGATCGATCTCGTCGTGCGCGGGATCTGCTGCCTGCGGGCCGGGCAGCCCGGCCTGAGCGAGACGATCACCGTGCGGAGCATCGTCGGGCGTTTCCTGGAACATAGCCGGATCTTCGCCTTCCATAACGCCTGCCGGCCCGAGGTCTGGCTTTCGAGCGCCGATTGGATGCCCCGGAATTTCTTCAAGCGCATCGAGGTGGCGTTTCCCATCGAGGACGGGAACCTGCGCGACCGCGTCCTGTGGGAACTGGACTCGGTAGTCCTGGACGACACTGTCAAGGCCCGCGCGCTGTTTCCCGATGGGAGTTACCAACGCGTCCGCGCGCCGCGGGGAGCCAAGCCGCTGGACAGCCAGGCTGAACTGATCCGCCGGGCGCGCGAAGGAGCCGCGTCGGATCCAGGACGCCGCGAGTCCGCGTCTTCGTACCCGAAGGTGCGCCTGGCGCAGCGCCCCAGGGCGAAGGCGGGGAGCTGAGGGCAAGACGGGTTGGGAGAGAATTGAGTGCAAAGCCGTTGGCGGTTGTGGCAAAACCGTGCGGCCCTATGGAGTACGAAGCCGTGATCGGGCTGGAGACGCATGTCCAGCTCAAGACCCAATCGAAGATGTGGTGCGGTTGCGCCAATGCCTTTGGCGCGCCGCCGAACACGAACGTCTGCCCCGTCTGTCTCGGGTTGCCGGGCGTGCTGCCGGTCGCCAACGATGAGGCCCTGCGCCTCACCGTGCTGGCGGGCCTGCTGCTCAACTGCAGGATCCCCTCCTTCGCCAAGTTCGACCGGAAGAACTACTTCTATCCCGACATGCCCAAGAACTACCAGATCACCCAATACGACCGGCCCTCGACAACCGAAGGGCATCTGGACTTCGAGTTCGAGGGCGGCCTCCGCCGCGTTCGCATCACGCGCGCTCACCTCGAAGAGGACGTGGGCAAGAGTTTTCATTTCGAGCGGACGAGCGGGGTCGACTTCAACCGCGCGGGTGTGCCCCTGCTCGAGATCGTGTCTGAGCCGGATCTGGCCAGTGCGGACATGGCCTGCGCCTATCTGAACGCGCTCAAAGACCTCCTCGTCTATGGCGGCGTCAGCGACTGCGACATGGAAAAGGGGATGGTCCGATGCGACGTCAATGTCAGCGTCCGTCCGCGCGGCGCCGCCGACCTCGGGGCGAAGATCGAGATCAAGAACATGAACAGTTTCAGCGGAGTCCGGCGCGCCCTCACATACGAGATCCCGCGTCAGATCGCTGTCCTCGAGCGCGGAGGCACGCTTGTCCAGTCCACGCGCCGGTGGGACGACGCCGCCGGGATCACCGAGGAAATGCGGACCAAGGAGGATGCGCATGACTACCGGTACTTTCCCGATCCGGACCTGATGGCATTCGAGCCGACGGAGTCATGGCTTGACGAAGTGCGGGGGCGGGTTGTCGAGCTGCCGCTGGCGCGCAAGCGGCGTTTCATGCGCGACTACCAACTGCCGGCCGCCGACGCGCAGACATTTGTCGATGACGTGGCGCTCGGCGCCTATTTCGAGGGTGTGGCGGGGCAGACGCGCAATCCCAAGGCAATCGCCAACTGGGTGATCAACAATCTGCGCGCACACCTGGCCGAATCGCAAACCACGCTTGCCGATCTGAGGTTCAGGCCGGCGCATCTGATCGAACTGGTAGAATTGGTCGACAGCGGCAGGATCAGCAGCCGGATCGCCCAGGACGTCTTTGCCGAGCTGTTCGCCACGGGAGAGAGCCCCGCCGCCATCGTCCAGCGCAAGGGCCTGAGCCAGGTCAGCGATGCCGGCGCCCTCGAAGCCCTCTGCGACGAGGCCATCGCGGCCAATCCCGGCCCGGTCGCGGACTACCGCGCGGGCAAGAGCGCCGCTCTCAACTTCATCAAGGGCCAGGTCATGAGATTGAGCAAAGGCAAGGCGAACCCGGCCCTGGCGGGTGAGATTCTCGAACGGAAGTTGGGCGGCAACCAGTCCGGCACCCGAGCGTGAACCGGTTCACGCGAACACGATCCGACAGACCACGACCGACGCGATGATCCCCGCCAAATCGGCCAGGAGCCCCGCCGCAACCGCATGGCGCGTCTTGCGCACGGACACCGAACCGAAATACACGGCGATGACGTAGAACGTCGTTTCGGTGCTTCCCAAAACCGTCCCGGCCATGCGCGCCAGGAGACTGTCGGGACCGAACGTTTTCACCACATCGGCAAAGAGGCCGATCGTCGCGCTTCCGCTCAGCGGACGCGTCAGGCAGAGCGGCAGCAGGTCGGCGGGAAACTGCACCAGATCGAGGACCGGACGCAGCCCCCGGGCCAGCATATCCACGCCGCCTGCGGCGCGGAATGTCCCGATCGCCATCAGCATGGCGACCAGGAACGGGATGATGCGCACCGCCACCTGGAAACCCTCCTTGGCGCCCTCGACGAATTCCTCGTACACCCGCACCCGGCGCAGTGCGGCATAGAGGGGGAAGAACGACAGGAAGAACGGGATGGCGAGAACCGACACGGCGTTCATGGTCCGCAAGAACATCGTGGCGGTTTCACCGGATGCCGGCGTCTGGCGCATCAACTGGATGAATGCCACCACCAGGAAAACGCCGTAGATCCCCAGGACCAGCTTGCCCCACGCAGGAGCCGTGTTGCCCACGCCCTCGACCGAGTCCGGTTCGAGACCCTCAGTCGGCGCCTCGGGGGACCGGCCCCTGGGGGGCCGATCCGGGGGCGGCAAACGGAACCAGCGCAGCTTTTCGAGTGTCTTGACGGCGAAGATTCCGGCCGCCGTCGAGCCGAGTGTGGCGATGAGGGCGGTGCCCACGACGGCGGTCGGGTTGGTCGAACCTGCCGCGGCCATGATGCCGATGGCGGTTGTCGGCAGAAGTTGGACCGAGCTGGTGTTCAGAGCCAGGAAGGTGCACATCGCGTTGGTGGCGGTGCCGGGGCGGGGATTGAGCTTTTCGAGGTCGGTCATCGCACGCAGACCAAGCGGCGTGGCGGCGTTGGTCAGGCCGATCATGTTTGCGGCCAGGTTCATGAGGATCGAGCCCATCGCGGGGTGCTCCTGCGGCACGTCCGGAAACAGCCGGCGCAGCACAGGTCGCAGACGCCGCGCCAGCGCCACGATCAGACCGGCCTTCTCCGCCAACCGCATAATCCCCAACCACAAGGCGGTGATGCCAATGAGCGGCAGCGCGATGGTCATCACTGCGGTCTTGGCCGCATCGAAGGCCGCATCGGTCACCGCGTCCAGGCGCCCCTCGAGGCCGCCGAGGACAACGGCGAGCACGATCAACGCAAGCCAGATGTAGTTGAGCATGGGCGTGGTTTACACACTCTGACCCGATGGGCAACGCAGAAGTGAACGACGCGGCGATCCAGAGCCCACGAATCCGCACACGGCCTCCGCCTCCTCCGTTCTCTACATTCCGTTAGTCAATTGGCCGAATCCTCCTCGCACGTGCGCTTGCAGCCGTCTCTGCCATTCGTGAGATTCGCCTGATTTGTGGTTCTCCCTTCCCCCCCAGGACACGGCTCGGCGCTCAGCGTCCGCACCAGTGCAGGGAGCACGTCCAGTAGCCACGGAGGCGAGGGCATGCACCGATCCTTGCGACTCTGGAGCGCATTCCTGGGGGCAATGGGCACCCCGAGCCCGCGCCAACCCATGACCGCACAACCGCCTTTCCAAAACGCCTGTGATGCCGCAGCATCGATCCCAACGATGAGAAGGACTTTCAAAAGCGTTCCGGGTTCGGTGGTCGCGCCGAAGGGTTTTCTGGCCAGCGGGGTCTACTGTGACATCAAGCGCCTCGGCACCGGGAAAGGGTCGGACAAAGGACAGAAACGCGATCTCGCATTGATCGTGTCCGAGGTGCCGGCAACGGTGGCGGGGCTGTTCACCACCAACCAGGTTTGCGCCGCGCCGGTCAAGGTCTGCATCCCGCGCGCAGCGAAAGGCCGCGCGCAAGCTATCGTGGCCAACTCGGGCAACGCCAACGCGTGCACCGGCCCGCGCGGCCTGCGGGATGCGCTCGAAATGGCTGCCGCCGCGGCAGCACGGATCCACCTGCCGGCCGAGCATGTCCTGGTGGCCTCGACCGGACGCATCGGCGTGCCGATGCCGATGGCCAACGTGCGCGATGGGATTCGGCGGGCCGCTGGACTCCTCGGCAATGCCCCGGAACACGGCGACGAGGCCGCCGAGGCCATCATGACCAGCGACACCCGACCCAAGCAGATCGCGATCGAGATGAAACTCGCCGGACGGCCCGTCCGGATCGGAGGTGTTTGCAAGGGCGCGGGCATGATCCAGCCGGGCATGAGCGTCACGGGACGCCGCCCCGCCGCCATGCCCGTCGCCGGGCTGCACGCGACGATGCTGGCCTTCCTCACCACGGACGCCGCCATCGAGACTAAGCTCCTGCAAAGGATGCTGACCCATGCCGTCGCCCGAAGCTTCAACCGGATCACGGTCGACGGCGACATGAGCACCAACGACACCGTGCTCGTGCTTGCCAACGGCCTCGCAGGTCATCCCCAACTGCGCGGGCGCCCCGCGGCGAAGCCCAGCCAGGAAATCGCGCTCTTTCAGGCCGGCCTGGATCATGTCTGCCTCGAGTTGGCCAGAATGATCGTGCGCGACGGTGAAGGCGTCACGCGCTTCGTCACGCTCCGGTTATCCGGAGCCAGGACCTGTGCGGAAGCGGACGCCGCCGTGCGCGCGGTGGCCAACAGCGCTCTTGTCAAAGCCAGTTGGTTTGGCGGTGACCCGAACTGGGGCCGCATCATCGATGCCCTCGGCTACAGCCCGGCGCGAATCGCCGAAGAACGCGTCGACATCGGGTACAGCGCGCCCGGAAAGCCGACGGTGGTTTGGAGTCTCAGAAAGGGCCGCCCGACCAGGACGTCGTTCAAGCAACTCTGCGCCGCGGTGGCCCCCAGGGAATTCGATCTGCACATCCGGCTCAACCTCGGCCCTGCGAGCGCGATCCTCTACGCCGCCGATCTCACCGAGGAATACGTCGACTTCAACAAGGGCGACGTGAGCGATCCGACCAAGCTGGGCGGCTAGCCGCGGCCGTCGTCAAGCCAACTGCAACTCCCTTTCGACCTCGTTGACCAGGCCGGCCAACCTGCGCCCGTACTCGACGTAATTGGCGTATTGCGCCTCGGCCGACGCGCGGGTGTTCGAGTCATGGAACACCACAGCCATGTGGGGCTCGATCGAGATCCCGCCGTCGTACCCGCGGCTCAGCGCGTCTTTGACAATGTCGCGCACCCGTCCGTCGCCCTCGCCCGGCCATCGGTAATCGGCGTCGTTCTTCTCCGGGTTCCATGTGGCGTCCTTGATATGGATATGCACCGTCGCCTCGCGGACTTGGGTCCAGAAATTCCAAGGATCCTGCTTGCTCCATGGCTTGGGCCGGGAACGGTCGGGATTGAAGATCGGGTTGGCGGTGTCGAACACCCACTTGAGTCCGGGCACGTTCTCGAGCAATTCGAGCGCATGGCGCGCGCTCATGCCGCCGTGGTTCATGCAGTTCTCGTGCACGGGCTGCAAGCCGGCATCAAGGAACATCCGGGTCACCTCCCTGACCCGCTCGAAGACCACGGCGGGAATCGTGTCGGCGTCATCGGCCGGCTTGAAGCTCATGATGCGAACGAGTTTTGTGCCGAGCCGCTGCATTCGCGGGATGGCGCGTTGCGTTTCGGCGAGCGTCACCGCGAAGGGGGTCTGCACGGTCTTTGCCCAGTTCATGATCGTCGATCCGAAGCAGCAGACGCCGATGCCCGCCGATTCGAGTTTCTCGACAGCCAGTTCGAATGCGCGCTCGGGGATCTCGTGGAGATTGGCGCCGGGGAAACCCTCGACCTCGACCGTCCGGGCTTCGAGTGTGCGCCATCCGAGTTCACGGGTCGCCTTGATCTGAACATCGATGGATGCTCCCGCTTCGTCGCTAATGCCAGTCAGGTAGTACATAGGCCGTAACACTGGTTGCTGGGACAGTCGAGGCACGCGCTCAGCCGCCCCTGAGGTTTTGGACAATCCGCGTTGTGGGCTCGGCCCGGTTCAGCGTGTAGAAATGAATCCCCGGCACCCCCTGGCGCAAGAGGTCGGCGCACTGGCGCGTCGCGAACTCGATCCCGAATTCCGTCACGGCCGCGTCGTTGTCGCCCAGGGCGTTCAACCGCCCAGCGAGGGCGGACGGGATGGTTGCGCCGCACAAAGAGACGAATCTCTCGACCTGGCTTGAACTGAGGATCGGGATGACGCCGGGCACAATTGGCACCGTGACGCCCAGCGTGCCGACGAGGTAATCGCGGAATTCGTAAAAGAAGGCGTTGTCGAAGAACAACTGCGTGATGACGAACCGGGCGCCGCACCCGATCTTCGCCGCCAGGCGGCGCCAATCAACCTTCTTGCCCTCCCGGCACTCGAGATGGCCCTCGGGGAAACCCGCAACTCCAATCGAGAAGCCTCCAAGATCACGGGTCAACGTCACCAGTTCGTGCGCGAATTCGAATCCGCCGTCGAGTCTGACAAAGCGTCCGGTCTCCTCGGGCGGATCCCCGCGCAGGGCTAAGATGTTACTGATTCCCCTGCTGCGCGCCTCGTCGAGCAGGGCGACGATCTGGTCTCGGGTCGACCCAACGCAGGTGAGATGCGCCATCGCGGGCACCCCGAACTCGAGTTGAATGCGCTCGACCATCTGCAGGGTCTTCGCGCGCGTGCTGCCTCCGGCGCCATAGGTGACCGAGCAGTAGGACGGCGCCAACCGGCAGAGGGCGGGCAGCGTCCGCTCGAAGATCGCCCGATCACCGCTCTCTGTCTTCGGCGTGAAAAACTCGAATGAGAGCACCGGCCGCCCTGCTTGCCGAGCGTCGCTGTAGATGTCGTGAATGAACCGCATCAAGGATGGCTATCATGCGCCATGCACAATCGAAGCGCAAGCCGCTCCCACTCCACGCCAGCGGTTTCCACGTTGGCCCGCATCAGGTTCAGCGCGGAGCCTCTGATCGATCAGGGCTCGCGCCGGGCCACTTCTTCGAGCCGCCGCTTCAACTGCTGCATTCCTTCGCGCAGTTCCTGCATTTCGGCCCGCAATCGACGGATCTCGGCGACAGCGGCTTCTCGGATGCCGGGCTGCCCTCCGGGTCGCCCGAGTCCGTTGCGCATCTGCGCCTCCACCTGAGCCAACCGCTCCGCCAAATCAGGCATCCCGCCCGCCCGAAGCGCCTCGATTGCGCGCTGCAAGTGGGCGAGTCGACGCTGCATCTCCATCGGCTGCGGCCTTCCTTCTGGACGCGGCTTCTCGCCGCGTTCGAATTGGCGCTGGCCGGGAGGTCCGTCGAAACCGCGCAATGCGCGTTCGCCACGCTCGATCTGCTGGCGCAGTTCGGCCGCCTCGGCTTCATGGCCCTCGGCGGTCTGACGTTCGAGTTCGTGCCGGAGTTCTTCCAATCGCGATTTGAGCGCGTGGCGCCGCTCGACGTTCGCCGGGCGCTCCTGACCTCGAAACTCAGACCGCCCAGCTTCGTCCCGCATCTTGCGGGCCTCGACCATCAGATCCATCGCAGCCTCGTGCCGTCCGGCGGCCTTCAGAGCAGCCGCCTTCTCTTCGAGTCTCGCGGCTTCGGAGCGCGCCTCGGCGGGAGGCGGTTCCTGCGCTGACGGCCTGAGCCAGTTCAGCCCCAATCCCAGCGCCGCCACGGCGATCCATACCCGGCGATTCGAGAAAGGCCGGCCAATTCTGAATTCAGTATTCATATGCACTCGATGTGGTTCGAAGCCACCATACTGGAACGGACCGAAAATGCAACTGGCCCGGATCAGGTTGAGAGCGGCGTCCAGCGCGATGGCTCCGCTCGTTGTCGGTGTGATGCCGCCCGGTGAGGGCACCGGGCCTACACCGGATCGACACTCCCGGTGTAGGCCGCGTGCCCCCACGCGGCGCAAACTCGATTCCCACCGACAACCCTCAGATACACGGAGTTCAGCACGGAGCCTGTGATCGATCCGGGCTCTCGGGATCAATCGGGCATCACCGACAGGATGGGGAGATTCGCAGTCGCGGCGTTGCCCTGGCCGTCATGGGCATACGCAAAGAGCCGGTAGAAACCCGGCTTCCGCGGCAGTTGGATTTCCACGACCTGCCCGCCCTGCCCGGTCTCGACGATCGCCCGTTGGATCGGCGCTGTTTCCGGCTCCGGATCCCCGCCCACGCCCGGATTGTCCGCCAGATCAGTCCGCAGATCCCATGTCACTTTCACTGCGTCGCCTTCCGGATCTGTCACGGTCACGCCAAATCGGGCCCGCTGACCTGCGATCAGCGTCTCCCCTGCACCGCTCCGCCGGGCGGCCGGGAGGAGTCGGATGACGGAGCCTTCGATGCGCGGAGAGCGGTTGGCCGGCCATCGCCCGCTCCAGAGGAATGTCATGACGTCGGTCGACTCGGTGCGAGACCCGTCGGGAAGGAACATGCCGTACCAGGTGTGGGTCTTCTCCTGTTTGTGAGACCAGTAAAAAACGTATGAGCCCAGGCAATTCGAACGGCCCTCGACCGCATGACGGTAGGCCTTGAGGTAGAACTCCGCTTTGGCGCTGCTGGTGTCCTCGATGGGCATTCGCCACGGCGTCTTCGGCACCTGCCAATGGCCTCGAGGTCCGAACTCTGTGACCACGTAAGGCCTGTTCCACCCTTGACGGGCGATGTCTTCCGGCAAGGTCAACATGTCGGCGTAGGCGTTCAATCCCACCGCGTCCAGGGCGGGGCAAAGCGCGTCGAGTTCGTTCAGGATCCGCCTATAGGCATCGCCCAAGACGGCGATGACAGGGTGATTCGGATCCTCCTGCTTCACCATGACGGCGAGCCGGTTGACCTCCTGCCACAACGCCACCCGTTGCTCCGCGGTGGTGCCGATTTCCGGCTCGTTGCCCAGATTCCACACGAGCAACGCAGGGTGATCGCGGTGGCGCCGGACGATGGACCGCACCGTGTCAAACTGGGCCTCGACTCGAGCCCGGTCCCGATAGTCGAATCCATGTCGCGGATTCCCCAGCGGGAGAGCCACCAGGCAGGTCAGGCCCGCCTTGTGGGCCGCGTCCAGTCCCTGCGGACGCGTCCGAACCGAATTGGCGCCCGCCGCGGCCAACAGATCGAGCCGGTAGGAGCCCACGGCGCCTTTGATGAAGAAGGGAGTGCCGTTGCGTTCGAGGCAATAGCCACCGTCCCGCGCCTGGACGCGGACCACCGAGGGCGCGGCGAGAGTGTCGCCCGCCCGAAGGTCCAGCGCGACGCACCACACCAGGGAGAGGCAGAACCAGCGGTGTGTCATTGTTGGCTAAGCCATCCAGGCGCGTGCCCGGTTCTGGATTTCGTTCGAGGCCAGGAGAGTGTTCATGAGCTTCGCATTGGCCTCGACCTGGAAATCGAACATGCCCACGCAGAGGAAATCCGCGCCGTTTTCGAGGGCGAACTTGAAGCCGGACTCGGGCCGGATAGCGCCGGCCGCCAGCACTTTGAACGCGATCCACGGCTTCTCGACTCCTTGCATGAACCGGACCGTCTGGTCGGCATCCATCTCCCAGTAGTTGTCAGCCGGGTTGTCGATCACATCGAGTGTTTGATCGGGCCGGCGAGTCGACCAGTATTGGCCGTGATGCAGGGTCTTCACGTAAAACTCGGCGCCGAACCTCTGTTTTTCGGCTTCGACAATCACGCCGAGCTTGTGTGCCCCAATTCCGCCCGGGACGCCGCAGCCTTTGATGAACTCGACACACTGTCCGAGCAACTCGATTCGCCCCTCCTTGAGCCACCTGTCGCCGATCACCCCCTGCACGTAGACCGCGGCGGCGCCGAAATCGATCGATTGCCTGATGTTGGTCTTCCAGTCGTCCACTCCCGGATGCCCCTCGGCAATCCACTGCATCTTGCCGCCGCGCTCCTTCCAGTACCGGGCAAAGATGTCCATCGGCTTCTTGCGCGGATCGGAGATGATCGTGTTGACCCCGTGCTGTTCGAGCGTCTCGAGTGTGTCCAGGACCTTGTCGTCCGTGTTGTACGCCCGCATCAATGAGGCTACGTAATGCAGGTCGCGCGCATGGGCCCATCCGCTGATCAGATTGCCACCGGAAATGAGCCGGCTGACCGTCAGCTTCCCAATCCGCCCCGTCGGCAGCCGGGAGGTGGTCGCCGCGGCCGGTCCCGACGCGGATGCCGACAAGGACGGGCGCGCGACTGCCACACTGGCGGCTGCCAAAGGCGTGCGGGCGATGAAACGGCGTCGATTCAGCTTGGAGTTCATGGGCGGAGGATGGCCTCTTGGGCGCCGGATTCAAGCCGGCAAATCCTCGAACGATCCGAACGATTTGAATGCGGGGACTGTCGAAAGTTGAAACTGAACCCTCACCGAGATGGTAATAAGGAAATGATGAAGTCCCTGTTCGATTTGGGGCCTGACGATTCTCAGCACGCACTTGCACGCCATCGAGTCCGCCCGAGTCTCCTCCTCATCCTCGCCGTAGCCCTCTGGACATGGCTGCCAATGGACTTCAACGAGCGATATCCGAGAGATGCCGCTCCCAGTCAACCGGCCACCCTCGAAACCGCGGCTCGGGCGCTGAAGAAGCCCTGGCGACCCGGCTGGAGGGTTCATGCGCGGACCGTTGTGTCCGCCCTTCGCTTCTTGCTGGATCTCGACGGACCGGTCCGAACGTTCCCGCCCAATCTGGGCTCGCCGCCATCGCTGCCTGTGTGGGCGCTGTCGACCAACCAGCCGGGAGAAACCCCGGCCATCTAGCCTCGACCGCTGAAACGTGTTGGAGACAAGTCAAGTTTCTGTGCTGCGTTGAAGGGGTCAGGGATTCTACGGAATCTGTCCTGAGACCCCATTTGGCCTTGAAGTGAGAATCGAGGTCGGGCACGCTCCCGGCGTCTTTTGCCGTGCGCCACAGGCCATGTCGCAGATAAACGCAGACCAACACGATTTCGAGCGAACGCCGCCACGGGGACCAACGCAGCGATCCCCGCGGACCCACGGCGGCGTCCCGACCATCCAACCGAAGGCTTGACCGCGTGCTGACTCCTGAACAATCCGTTGTCACTTCGATTCTGCTCTGCATCGCGGGGGCGGTGCTGACTCTGCTGGTGTCGCGCAACAAGACGGCGGCGGGCTGGTTGTCCTTTGCGATTACGGCGGCCACGGGCGGTCTGATCGTCTGGGCTGCCATGCGCGTGCTCATCCACGGGCCGGGCCATCCCACCCTGTTTCTCCACATGCCGGCGTTCGGCTTCGCGTTGCGGATTTACGTGGACGGTCTGAGTGCGGTGTTTCTGCTGCTGGCGGTGGCGGTGGCGGTGCCCGCCGCCCTGTACTCGATTCCGTACATGAAGCACTACGAAGAGTACGGGGTGGGGCGCTATTACCCGCATTTTCTCCTGTTCCTGGCGGCGATGTACGGCCTGCTGAGCACCACGGACATGATGTGGTTTTTCTTCATTTTCTGGCAGTTGATGACCCTGCCCGGCTACGCGCTCATCCGCTACGAACACAAGCAGCCACAGAACATCCGAGCGGCCAACAAATACCTCGTCATGATGCAGATCGCCTGCGCCGCGACGATGGTGGGCGCATGGTTCCTCGCGGTGATGGGCGCGTTGACCAGCGGCAGCGCGAGCCTCAAGTACGACTTTGACACCGTCAGCGCGAACCTGCCCGCGATGCTCCAGGCCAAGCCGTTCGACACGGGCGTGGCATTCCTTCTGTTCCTCCTGGGCTTCGGCATCAAGATGGGCATGTGGCCGTTCGGCCAGGTCTGGCTGCCAGACGCGCATCCGGCGGCGCCCTCGCCGGTGAGCGCGATGCTGTCCGGAGTGATGATCAAGACCGGCGTGTACGGCCTGATGCGCTACTTTCTCTGGCTTGTGCCGCCCGAGGCGCACGCCCAATACCCGCTGGCGCGCTGGGGCTGGGTGGTGGCGATCCTGGGCACGATCACGCTGTTCACCGGCACGATGCAGGCCCTGAAGCAGGAGCAATCGAAGCGCTTGCTCGCCTTCCACAGCATCGGTCAGATCGGCTACATCCTCCTCGGAACCGGCGCGTGCATGGCCCTGCTGCCCGCATCCGATCCCCGAGCCGCGGGACTGGCGGCGGTCGCGTTCCTCGGGGCGCTCTTTCACGTGATCAATCACGGCCTGTTCAAAGGTCTGCTCTTTCTCAACGCCGGATCCCTGCGCCATGTGACCGGCACCCAGGACCTGAACCAGATGGGGGGTCTGATGAAATTCATGCCCCTCACGGCGGCGACGGCGCTGGTGGCCTCCCTGGCGATTTCGGGCGTGCCGCTCCTCAACGGTTTCGCCAGCAAATGGACTATCTACGTGGCAACCATTCAGGGTTCGGCCGCCGCCAAGTACCTCCCGGTGTGCGGTGTCCTGGCCATTCTCACCAGCGCGCTCACGCTCGCCTCGTTCATGAAGTTCTTCGGCGTCAGTTTCCTCGGCCGGGCCAGCGCCCTGGTCAAGGCCCGCGTTGCCTCACAGCGCAAGATCGAGGTGTGCGGGCTGATGCAGGGGCCGCAGGTGTTCCTGGCCCTGCTGTGCGTGGCGCTGGGCGTCGTGCCGGCGCTCGCCTTCCATCTCATGACCGCCGCGCTCGAAGCCGCCCAGCAAGGCTTCGGCACAGCGCTCGCCGCGGCGGCCCCAATGACGGTCGGGGCGTCGAGCGGGATCGAGACGGTAAATCGCACGGCCCTCTTCGCCCCCGTGATGCTGGCGTGCGTGTTGGGCGTGATGCTCCTGCTGGTCCGCATCCTCTCGAAACTCGGAGGGGCCAAACGCCGTGCCGCCGCTCCCTGGCTCTGCGGCTACGCGACGGAATCCGAGGCCAACCGCTACGCCGCGCACGGTTTCTACGGCGAGGTCAAACGCCACTTCCACTGGCTGGGCGGCGCCCCGCGACCGACCGATCGCGACCGACCGTCCGCTTCGACGACGCCTGCCCGCCGGCCCGGACATTAGATCGTGCGCAGCCTTGTACCACTCTCTGCCAACTTCGTTTCTTTTTGAAAGAAGTCTCATGCGCCGCACAGGCTGTCAGTCGCCAACTCATGAAGTCGAAACGATCGGAGTGGGGACGGCTCGTCCCCCGCCATGGCCAGTGAAGACGGCGTGTGTCGGCGACGGGGCCGTCGCCGCTCCACTTCATGAATTGGCCCTGGCTGTCAGTTGTTGCCCAATTTGGTTGCGGCTTCGCCGCGCTAAGAAATGTCCGGGCTGGCGCTACTTGAACCCCATGACCCGATAGAAGCGCGGCGTGTCGGCCGAGACGCCTGTGAACTCGATGGGCGAGCCGTCTCCGTGAACAAGCGCGCCAACAAAACGCCAGGCGGCAAAATCCGCCGACTCGAGCACGCGATACCGGAATGAACTCTCGCCCGTCCAGAGCAGGCGCGGTGCACCGGACTCGAGGATTGGGCTGGCTCTCATCTCGCTGGTGGGCAGATGGCCGAGCAACCGCGGCTGGAACACGGAGATCGCCTGAATCGAGGTGGATCGGTCCAGATAGTTCAAGGGATCTCCCGGATCGATCACGCAGATCAGAGGCAACGTGAACCCTCCAAGTCCGCCCCGGTAGGCCTCCCATTCGGTCGAGTCATCGATCGGGCAATACCAGCAGACGTAGTTGCCGTCGACGAGCGCGCGCACCGCAGGCGATTCGCACACGGTGGTTTTCATGTACATGCAGTTGCCGCAGGAGTCCCTCCCCGCGAGCAACAGAATGAGCTTGGCCGAATTGCGCGCTGCCGTTACCGCGTCGGCGCGCGACGAATGCCAGACGAGACCGGCCGCCTGGCCTTGTTCGGTGAAGGGAAAACCGAGGGCGAGCGCCATCCAGGCGCAAAGCGTAAGCGTTTTCATCGATGTGTTTCGTCGAATGCGCGCGCTTCGGCCTCGACACCGTGGCCCCGTGACGGAATTCCCCCGATCGGATCGCCGATCGCCCTAAATGACGTCCGGAACGGTCGGACCGGGCGCAAGCCGCAATTCGTGTATCACGTTCCTGCCCCCGCTGTCCAATCCCGCTTTGAGGCTCTGCTCGATTCGATCCAGTTGCTCGCGCGCCTCGGCCGGCAGTCTCTGCCGGTCTCCGTCCGAGTTCACAGTGCCGTCGAATACGACCTTTCCATCGGCGTCTTTGACCGTGACATGGCGATGCCCGTCCTTCTCCTCGAGAACCGTGCTCATCCCCCCGTCGGTCTTCATCACGATCACCTTCTGCTCGACGGAAACCTGGCTGGTCGTCGAGTGCCCTGGCTTGACGATGGCGCTCTCGGCGGTCGCCCCGGCGTTTGCGGGGCCGACAATGACACGGCGTTCAACGTGATCTGCGTTCCCATCGTTCTCGGAATCCAGGCGGACCACGATCTCGTTCCGATCGGGCCCGGTGCGCAGCGTCCGGATGCGAGGCACGATCCTGTATTCCTGCAGGAGTTTCTGGAGCCTGGCCGGATCGGCGGCCGCTTTCTCGGATAGAGTCGCCTCGATGTCAATCGGCTTGCCCCCGCGAATGACGCTGAGAGTGACTTTGTCCCCCTTCCTCTGTTTGCCGATCCGGGCGCTCAGGTCGGCTGGATTCCGAACGTCTTTGCCATCAAGCTTGGCAATGATGTCGTGCTGTTTGAGCCCGGCCCTGGCGGCGGGACTCTCATCAACCACCATGTTCACCAGCGCGCCGGACTCGTCCTCCAAACCGAGTTGTGTCGCCAGAGCGGGCTCGACGGGACCAAGTTCCACCCCCAAATAGGCTGACGGCTTGCCCGGAGGTTGGACGGTCAGGTCGGGGATGATGGCCTTGTCGAGGGGGGGCCCGAACAATCCCCCGATGCCGCCCGCGCCTTTGGTCCCATCCCAGACATCGAACAAGGATTTGCCGGCCGGGGCGATCTCGGTCTCGCCCAGTGTCACATCGAGCGTCTGGCGGTCGCCTTGGCGGACGAACGCGAGAGTCACCTTGTCCCCGGGCGCAAAGCTGCGCACCAACGCCGCCAGTTGCTGCGCATTGAACAGGACCTGCGCGTCGAGCTTCTCGAGAATGTCATGCGCCTTCAACCCAGCCTTGTCTGCCGGACTGTCGGGCACGACAGTCTCGACCCGGATACCGGCTCCCCTGCCCAGTTTGAGTTGTTCGCGCAGGGTGTCATCGACATCCCCAACCGCAACGCCCAGATAGGTTGCCTTTTCCTTCTCTGCCGCCAGCAGGGCACGGGCGGGCGGCGTGAGGGTCAGGGCCGCACCCACGGCCGCCAGCAGAACGCACGAGATTGCTTTTGTTTTCATAGTATTCACGAATCGACGAATCGTAACGGGGTGGATCTTCGGATCTAATGAATGTTGACCGGCAGAAGCACGACTTCCTCGCGCGGCACCAGGACCTGGAACGTCGTGTTCTCCTGGTCATCGCGCCATTCGCCAGCGGAGAGATACCGCCATCGCACCTTCCGCCACGGCGCCGTCTCTGACGCGTAAACCAGGCCATCCTCCTCAGCAGCCAGAAGGTAATTCGCCAGATCGACACAGCGGAAAGCCTGTGCGGACGGCATCCGCCCGTGCGCCGGTTCGGCGCCGTCGTTTTCG
>JAXGQW010000062.1:0-34207 GCA_040766265.1 Verrucomicrobiota bacterium | reverse complement strand
GGTTCAGCGTTGCTGAACGCTGCCGATTTCAGGCGCCGGGGCCAGTCGAATGGCCGGTGCCTAGCGCACATTTCTCACCGGCTTCTGAACAACGCGAAACCGATGCCAGCGATCGAGGCAGCCATGCGCGCTGGAATGGCAGAACCGCGCCCGGCTGGAGTGAGAGAAGGAGACAACGGAGTGTCAGTTCGCGACCGCGCCGGTCGGCCAGGAGCGCGCCGGTTCGTCATTCGGTGCGGAACACAGACGACCGAGACTCGCTTCTCCGTGTCCTCCGTGTCTCTGTGGTTCATTCCGTACTTTGACAGTCAGCGAGGGGGATCAACCACAGAGGCACAGAGGGCGCGGAGATGGGAGATCGGAGATGGGAAATCGGAGTTGGGAGATGGGGGACCAACTGGCGAAGCCGACTTCGACTTTCTCGATGACACACCTGCGTTAAAGGGACTTGTTTTCCGGCGGAGGTCTTTAGCCGCAAAAGAGCGCAAGGAGCGCAAAGCCGACAAGTCTCTTTCTTTGTGGTCCTTGTGTTCTTTCGCGGCTGGAAATGGGAAATGGGGGCGGGTTCGCAGCCTTGACGATCGAAAGGGAGCGGGCTACGGAGAGGTGGTTTGGCAGTCTACTGAAGCTTCATTGCGGTAACTCAAGCGTGCTTGCCAGCCAGCAGAATGCTGAAGATCGTACGATCTCCGCAGAGGCGGGATCAAGCTCTGAGCCAGAAGACGCGCGAGCGCCAGTCCGCCTTGCCTTCCCGCTCGATCAGCTCATTCAACCTGCGCAGGAGCAGGCGGGTGTCGGCCTGAGCGATCGTCCTGGGAACGAAAACCACGCCGCCATGCGTGCGTCCGGCGCACATGCGCGCCTTCACGTGTTCGGGCATGGTGTTCACGTCGCGGGTCACGAGCACGCGATCTTCTTCAGCGAGAATCTCGAGGAGAAGTGGGTCCGAAAGCACGGCCAGGCCAGCCTGCGTGGCCGACTGGACGTCCAACTTGGGCCAGCGCCGGCGCAGAGCGTCCGCCAACTCCGGGTCGAGATGGACATCGAGCATCAGTTTCACAGCGACTCGACGTGAGGCAACACTTGCGCGAGACCAGCCAACTCACCGCGCTCGGCAGCCAGGTCGCGCTCGGCCTCGATCTCATCCACGTACGCCTTGGCATATGCGGTCGCCACGCGGACCAGGGCGGCGGGTTGGCGCATGTGTTTCGCGGCTGCGACCACGTCGCCCTTCAGTTCGTCGAGGAGATCGATCACCATCCACACCGGCCAGCGCGTGCCCGCCAGCCAGGCAACCTGTCGTTCACCCCCCTCGCGGAAGTCAATGCCAGGGAATCGGCGCCGTCGCGCGCCAGCGACCAGAAGCGGGACGCAAAAGGCGTTCAGGTTCGCGTTGGGCTTCAGGCCCGAGGTCAAATCGTCGTACTCGTCTTTGCTTAACCTGAGACTCATGCGATGTTCCTTCGTCTTTGTCATACGTTTGCCGACAATGGCAGGCAACACCGCGCTCGTCAAGGTCTGTGGAACGCCAATGGGGTTACCCTGTTTGCCCAGGGCGATGGCCCTCCGTCGCGTCGGGGCCTGCCCTGGGCCGGCTTATGGCGGCCCTCTGGCTCTTTGTGGTCCTTGTGTTCTTTCGTGGCTAATCCGGTCCGTGCTTTAGCCGCAAGAGAACGCAAAG
Source organism: Verrucomicrobiota bacterium (assembly GCA_040766265.1). Taxonomy (GTDB): domain Bacteria; phylum Verrucomicrobiota; class Verrucomicrobiia; order Limisphaerales; family J093; genus MWFF01. Next base: position 32,526 of record JAXGQW010000062.1, on the reverse strand, counting down.
AGCGCAAAGAAAACAAGCGGCAGAAGAAGGCGCCACGGTCTGCCGCTGGACGTCGGCGATGAAGTCGTCCGTCTTGCGGACGGTCATGTCGTGGCGGCTTGGGTGCGCGCTCGCACGCGTCCGCGGATGCCGTCGAAGTCCGCCCTGCTGAGCGGCGTGGCGGGTTTGTCAGCGGCTTCAAGTAGCCAAGCTTCAAGCTCCGGCGTGACTTCCAACGGCCGGCGCTGCTGCTCGATCACGGAGCGCAGGACGTCATTGGCCAATTCACTGGCGTCTGCACAGACCCCGGCGCGGACCTGCTCTTGCAGGAAGTCCTCGACGTCTTTCGCCAAGGCAATTGTCATGGAAGCAGTGTCGCGCACCGGCAACGGTGTGTCAAACCTCCAGCCCGCCTGTGCGTTTTTGGCGGCTGGAAATGGTCAGCAGGGTACGGTCGGCCATTGGTGTCTGCGGGAAAGGATGTCGACCAGGCGCAGCACGGCGAGTGACGATTGGAGGGGAAGAACGGGACCTGCGAACTGGTCAGGCGTGGGACCAGTCCTCGACCGGCAAGCCTTCGATGCCGCTGAAGTGACGCACGTTGAGCGTGGCGAGAACCAGGCCATGAGCCTTGGCGGTCGCGGCGATGAGGAAGTCGAAGTCCGAGGCCACGAAGCCTGCTCTGCGGCAAGCACTCTTGATCTGGCTGAAGCTTCGGGCGATGGCGGTGTCGACAGGCAGAATGTGCAGCCGGCTCTTGAGCAGGTAATCGTACTGCGCCTCCAGCCGGGCCGACTGTTTCCAGGCGAGTCCATAGAGCAGTTCGGCTTCGCTGATGGCCGAGATGGCCAGGGCGGTGTCTCCGAGTTCCTGCCACCGCTGCTGCACGGAGGGCAGCGGCTTTGGCTTGAGAGGCTGGCAATAGACCGAGGTGTCCAGAAGGTGCGACGGCACGGTGCGTTGGGGGTGAGGGGTTGAAGTTCGAGCGTCGGAGGCATGCGGGCGCGCGGTCCTGGCTCCGGCACAACCTGGCAGACACGGCCGGACAGGAGGGCATGGTATCAGTCGTCGAGGGGGTGACGCCAGGTCTGCCGCTGACGCGGCGGCAGGGTGAAATCCTCGGTGAACCGGCCATGGCGCTTTTCGAACTCGGCGCGCCGATCCCAAACGGATGCGGGTCTTGAGCGGGATGATGGGATCGGCTCGATCTTGACCAGCGGTTTGCCGCGCCGCGTGACCACGACCGCGACGCCCCGGGCGGCGACTCGCTCACAAATCTCGGAGAACTTCGTTTTCGCTTCGAACAGTCCTATGGCTTGCACGGCGCAAAGCTACCAGTCAACTAGTTTATTGCAACTGCTTTTGCATTCTCACGGAATCCGGAAAAGGGTCGGAGGTTCTCGGTTCAGGTTTCAGCGTTGCTGAACGCTGGTTTCGGCGCCTGGCGAAGCCGACTTTCTCGCTGATACACCTGCATTGAAGCGGCTTGTCTTGCGGGGGAGGTCTTTAGCCACAAAAGAACGCAAAGAGCGCAAAGCCGAGAAGGTTGTTCTTTGTGTTCCTTGTGTTCTTTCGCGGCTGGAAATGGCGGCGGCTGACGCGTGCACGGCTGGAGACGCCTGCCGATAGCCAGGCAGGGCTGGTCCCAACCGAATGGGATAGAGGCTTTGGCGCGTAGTCGAGTGTGAGCTTGCGGGCCTTCGATGCAGGGGTTTCCGGAGATCGCAATCGGTCCGTCTTTGGGATCAATCCGTGTGGGGGAGCGGTGCTGGCAGAGCCGGTGCGCATCGGGCCAGGAAGACTTGGAAGAGTTAGACTTCCATCCGACGCTGGTCGAAGCTGCCCGCTTTGCCTTCCTGGTTCCTCCGTCGCCACACCGTCACCTGCGCGCTGTGCAGATTCCTTGTCGCGATCGCGACACGATTCAGGTGCATTTTGATGCAATCCGGTGCAATTCAATTGGTTGTGGCGTTTGGAATGATGGGTCCATTTCTGCCCTCTGTGCTTGCGCAGGAGTCGTTGGCCGGGCCACTGGTATTCGTGTCGCGCGGTTGCAGAGCTCGCCCCTCATGCCCTCGAGAATGGAAATGGGCGGATCGGCGCAAGAGTTCGTTGTAGAGTTGGTGATTGGTCGAGTCGATCAGGCTGCTGTGACAACTCAGACCAGCCGAACTCAGACCAGCCGACTTGGCAGGCACTTTCTCCAATCCCAACAGCCGCAATCCCTCAGGAATCCAAAAAGAATGACCGTGGGGCGCACGGTTGTCTTGACTCGGCGGGCTCGCGCCATAAACCTTGCCGGTGAAGCCCGTGACCGTCATTGTCTTTCTCTGGCGGCGGCTGAAGGCGAGTCCGGACGGGTGTTCGGGCCGCGGCGGAGAGTGTCCGCCGGGCGGCAGGCGCGATCGGCGGGCGAGGCGTGTGAAGAGCAGTATGGGCAAACAACGTTGGGCATAAGAAGGGCAAATCATGAAGACCGACCGATCGTTTCTCCAGTGTTCGAACTGCGGCGTCAGCCGGCGTCGATTCCTTTCGGGTTGCGCGCGTTGCGCGGCGGCGGCGGGGGCGCTGACACTTCCCGGGTGGTCGCGCAGCGCCGAGGTGACTGCGCCGAAGATGAAGATTCGGATCATCTACGCCCTGCACGCACCGGTTCAGCCGGGTCCGGATTGGCCGAACAAAGGTTTCGATTTCCGGCCTGTGATGGAGGCAATTACTACAATCCTGGCTCAGCGGTGTCCGGAGTTCGAATTCCTGGCATCGATGGCTACGGGTCCGGAGCAGGCCAAGGAGATCCTGGCGGCCGATGAATCGGCATCGATTGAGGGCTACATCGTCTGTCAGATGAACTGCTGGAACCGTGTGGTCCAGACGATCGCGGCTTCGGGCAAGCCGGTCCTGTACGTGGATTTCAAGTATGGCGGCAGCGGCGGGTTTCTGGTCTACAACGCCGCGTTCCTTCGGCAGGGGGCCGGCAACGTCGGCTTCGTATCCTCGTCGAGCGCGGACGACCTGGTCGAGGCGGTGAAGTGCTTTGGGCTGATGAAGGAAGGGCTGTCCGCGAGGCGTTTTGGCGAAGTGACATCGGTTGCTCGGCGTGGGCGGACGCCTTTTGCGAGCACGTCGGGCATCGTCCCGGACCCGATGCCGACCACGGCGATCCCCGAATGTCTGCGCCAGATGAAGGAATCGCGGATTCTGGCTGTGCGGGGCACGGAATCGGGGTGGGCGGAGCCTGTTTTGGGCATTTCGGTTTACAACGTGGCGTTTGCGGAGTTGAACGACGCGTGGAAGAGCGCGGACAAGGACCAGGCGGGGGCGTTGGCGGATCGCTGGCAGCGGGGGGCGACGGACGTCACGGATGTGACGCGCAAGACGCTCGAGGAGAGTGCGGCGATGTATTTGGCCCAGAAGGCGCTGCTCAAGAAGTACATCGCCAACGCGATCACCATCGACTGCCTGGGCGGTTTCTACGGCGGACATATCCATGCCTATCCATGCCTCGGCTTCCATCAATTGCTCAACGAAGGCATGGTTGGCGCGTGCGAAGCCGACGTGCGGTCCACGTCGGCCATGATCGTCCTGACCATCCTGAGCCGTGGCCGGCCCGGCTATATCTCCGATCCGGTGATCGACACGTCCAAGCGCGAGATCGTCTATGCCCATTGCGTGGCGTCGAACAAGCCGTTCGGCCCGCGCGGCAAGGCGAGTCCGTTCGAGATCATGACGCATTCCGAGGATCGTCAAGGCGCATCGGTCCGGTCCATCCTGCCGGTTGGTTACCTCACAACCACGGTTCAGTTCGACCAGAAGCGGAAGGAGGTCGTCATGCATCGAGCGCGGACGGTGGCGAACGATTTGGACGACCGGGCTTGCCGGACCAAGCTCTGCGCCGAACCGATTGGCGATATCGAGAAACTGTTCCGGTATTGGGACCAATGGGGCTGGCATCGGGTCACCTGCTATGGCGATTTCCGCAACGCGGTGATGGAGTTGGCTGCCACGCTCGAACTGAAGGTCGTCGAAGAAGCCTAGCCCGCATGACTCATGGACTTATGACCACGGCGAAGCCGAGAACTCCCGAATGCGGGCTGCTGCGGGCTAGAAAGCAAAACCGCGCTTGGCCAGAAGACCCTGAGCAGGGCATCACTCTGTCGGGATGGAGAGGCTCCACGATCGATCGGCGCTTGCGTTCTGGAGCCCATCCGGGCGCGGTTTTGCCAACTGGCCCGAATCCGGTTCGGCGCGGAGCCTGTGATCGATCCGGGCCAAACACGGTGAGCGCCTGATGAGTCGTCCAGACGATGCAAAGTCCGCCAAACGCCTCCTTTGGGGTGTGGTGATCGCCGTCCTCTTGCTCAATCTGGTCCTGTTCCTCGTCTACTCGTGACGCGGGTCTCCCGTGTTCTTGGAATCCTTGACCGGTGAAGCTCGTTGCAGACGAGTCAGGTCTGTGTGCTGCGTTGACGGGGTCGAGGATTCGATCGAGATCGTCCCTCTGAGGTCCGCGGCTTGCCGCGCGGACCTCGGGCCATTGCGCTGCAATGCTCCGCGCGGTCTGATGTTCTTGCCATGACTGACCTGCTTGCTGAAGTCCGGACGGCCATCCTGACGCGCCGGCTCTTCGAGCGCGGCGAGCGCATTGTGGTGGCGGTCTCGGGCGGACTCGATTCGATGGTGCTGTTGCGGTTGCTTGATGAACTCGCGTCAGAATCCGCTTGGTCGTTGATCATGGCCCATTTCAATCACGGGCTCCGCGGCTGGGAGGCGGATCGGGACGAGGCGCTGGTCCGCGACAGCGCATGGCGCCTGGGATGGCCGTGTGCGGTGGGATGGGCCGACAGTGCGCTGCGGAAGCGTCAGCCGGGGATCTCGCTCGAAATGGCGGCACGCCAGGCGCGGCACCGGTTTCTGGCCGAGGTGGCTGCGCAGTCGGGTTGCTCGAAAGTCGCCCTGGGCCAGCACGCTGACGACCAGATTGAGACTGTTCTGTTGCGCTTGTTGCGGGGCGCGGGTGGGGAAGGGCTGGCGGGCATCAAATGGCTTGGGCCGTCGCCCGCGAATCCTGCGATCCAGCTTGTTCGCCCTCTCCTGGGTCAAGCGCGGGCGACGTTGCGCCAGTGGGCTGGGCATGCTGGGGTGTCCTGGCGCGAAGATCGGAGCAATGCGTGCGTCGACATGACCCGGAACTGGCTTCGGATCGAGGTTGTTCCGAAGCTGAGGCGGCGTGTTGGGCGCGGGCTGGCGGCCACGGTGGCGAGAACGGCGGCGCTTGTTGGCGCGGAGGCTGATCTGGCCAACGATCTGGCTCGCAGGTGGCGGGGAGCGCGGCGGCGGGCGGCGTTCGACACGCTGCACGTGGCTGTCCAACGCCGTGTCCTGGTCCAGCAGTTGATCGAGTCCGGCATCGAGCCGGAGTTCGAATTGGTCGAGGCTCTTCGAACGGAGCCGGGCGTGTTGCGGATGATCGGCCCGGGCTTGACTGTCCGGAGCGATGTCCGGGGGCATGTTGAAGTCGGAAGAACTGCCGGGGTGCGGTTTCGCGGGGAACGGCATTCGGTGCGATTGGACGGGGAATCAGGGAGGGTTGTTTTTGGCGGAATGACGGTGGCGTGGCGGATCGTGACGCGGCGCGGCAGGGAGAGAGTGGCCCGGCGCCGGCACTGGGAGTGTTTCGACGCGGATCGGGTCGGATCGGCCATTATGCTGCGGCACTGGCAGCCGGGCGACCGGTTTTGTCCGATCGGACAGGAATCCGCCGTGAAGCTTCAGGATTTGTTCGTCAATGCCGGGGTGCCTCGAGCGGACAGGCATCGGCGGGCGATCGCGCTGACGGCGGCGGGGGAGCTTTTCTGGGTGGAGGGGCTGCGGATGGCCGAGAGGTTCAGAATCAGGCCGGAGACGCGAAGGTGGCTTGAATGGCGTTGGAGCCGGGAGGGGTGGCCGACGCGTCAAACGATGCCGACAACGACGCGTCAAACGGTTGCAGTGGGAGAAGGCCAATGGTAGGCTAGGACCCATTGAAGAGCGACGATGTGAGCGAAGACAAGCGCAACGAGCCGGGGCCGAAGGAGAAACGCGGGCATGATCCGCGCGTTCCTCCCCGGACGTGGCTTCTTTGGCTGGCCATTCTGACGTTGATACCGCTGTTGGTTTTCTTCAAAGACCGCACGGAATCGCGGTTCAAGGAGTTGAATCACCTCGAGTTTCTGAATCTGGTCGAGAACGATCTGATTCAGGAAGCGACCATTTACTACAATCCGCAGTCGTTGCGGCGGGAGATCACAGGCAAGTATGTCGATTCCCGGGAAAGCAAGACGGCCGAGCCGGTGCCATTCAAGGTGGAGACGCGCCTGTCGGAGGCTCTCGAGGACCAGTTGCTCCGCACGGGCAAGTTCAAGGTGGCCGAGCCGAACACCATGTTGGTGAACCTCTTTTACGGCATTCTCCCGTTTGTCCTGATTGCCGCCCTGGTCTATTTCTTCCTGATCCGGCAGATCAAGATGGCGGGCAAAGGGGCGCTGAGCTTCGGCAAGAGCAAGGCGCGGCTGCTGAACAAGGAGAAGAACCGCACGACATTCAAGGATGTGGCGGGCATCGAGGAAGCGAAGGATGAGGTGTCCGAACTGGTTGAATTCCTCAAGGATCCCAAGAAGTTTCAGAAGCTCGGGGGCCGCATACCGAAGGGGATCCTGATGGTGGGGCCGCCGGGGACGGGCAAGACGCTGCTGGCTCGAGCGATTGCGGGCGAGGCGGACGCCTCGTTCTTCAGCATCAGCGGATCGGATTTTGTCGAGATGTTCGTGGGTGTGGGAGCGAGCCGTGTGCGCGACATGTTCGAACAGGCGCGCAAGAACACCCCCTGCCTGGTTTTCATCGACGAGATCGACGCCGTGGGCCGGAGCCGTGGGCACGGGCTGGGCGGCGGGAATGACGAGCGGGAGCAGACGCTCAACGCGCTCCTGGTCGAGATGGACGGGTTCGACACCACAGACGGCATCATCATCATCGCCGCCACGAATCGCCCGGACGTTCTCGATCCGGCGCTGCTGCGTCCTGGGCGTTTCGACCGGCAGATCACGGTGAATCTGCCGGATGTGCGCGGGCGCGAGGCCATTCTGAAGGTGCACGCGAAGAACGTGAAGCTGGCGCCGGACGTGGATCTGTCGGTGATTGCGCGCGGGACGCCGGGATTCTCGGGCGCTGAGCTGGCGAATCTGTTGAACGAGGCGGCCCTGCTGGCGGCGCGTTTCAACAAGAAGGCGATCACCCTGGCCGAGTTGGAGGAGGCGCGCGACAAGGTGCGCTGGGGACGCGAGCGTCGCAGCCTGGCGATGACCGAGGAGCAGAAGCGGTTTACTGCGTGGCACGAGGCCGGGCACGCCCTTGTGAACGTGCTGCTCGAACACACCCACCCCTTGCACAAGGTGACCATCATTCCGCGCGGCCAGGCGCTCGGCGCGACGATGTACCTCCCCAAAGACGACATCCTCAACCGGGGCCGCAAGGAGCTGCTCGATTTGATCACGGTCACGATGGGCGGGCGCATCGCCGAGGAGATCATCTCGGGCGATTTCTCGACCGGGGCGGCGGGCGACATCCAGCAAGCCACTCAAATGGCACGGTCGATGGTCTGCAGTTTCGGCATGAGCGAGAAGCTGGGGATGGTCCAGTACGGCGACGACAACGAGTACATCTTCCTCGGACGCGACATGGTGCGGGGCAAGGATTACAGCGAGGAGACGGCACGCGACATCGATGCGGAAGTGAAACGGATCACCAACGAGTGCTACGAGCGGGCTCGCGAGATCATTCACGGCAACCGCGACAAGCTCGAATTGATCGCCACTTCGCTGCTTGAATACGAGACGCTCGAAGGCGCCCAGGTCGAGGAAATCGTCCGCACGGGGCGCCTCACCCCGCCCCCTCCCGCGCCTCAGACCGGACCTCCCACCGGCGCGCAGGCGGCAACCCCGCTGCCCGAGATCGCCAAACCGGTCCCGCCCAAGCTTCCGCCCGGCCTGACCGCGCCGGCGCCCGCGACCGCTTGAGATTGTGCCAATGAATCCTCTCCGAAGCTGGCGCCTGGGTCTCCTGGGGCTCTGGTTGGGCGCCTTCGCAGCCTTGGCCCAGGATTACCAACTCTTCGCCCGCACGAATCTTGTCGCATGGTGCATTGTGCCTTTCGACGCTCTCAAGCGGGGCCCGACCGAGCGCGCGGCGATGCTCGATCGGTTGGGACTGCGCCTGTTCGCCTACGACTATCGGGCCGAGCACATTCCGACCTTCGATGCTGAGATGGAGGCGCTCAAGCAGCGCAATGTCCGACTCCTCGCCTGGTGGTTCCCAACGGTCCTGAACGACGAGGCGCGGCTCATCCTCGAGGTCCTGCGACGCCATGACATCAAGGCCCATCTCTGGGTGACGGGTGGCGGGGAAGCGGTGAGCGGGGCGGAGGCCGAGCGCGCCCGAGTCGAGGACGAGGCCCGGCGGGTGCGTTCGATCGCGGAGGCCGCCGGGCGGATTGGGTGCACGGTGGCGCTCTACAATCATGGCGGCTGGTTCGGCGATCCAGACAACCAGATCGCCATCATCGAGCGCCTGCGCGCCCAGGGCGTCACAAACGTCGGGATCGTGTACAATCTTCACCACGGCCACGAGCACCTCGACCGTTTTCCCGCCCTGCTCGAACGGATGAAACCGCATCTGCTGGCCCTCAACCTCAACGGCATGGTGCGCGGCGGCGACGCCGTCGGAAAAAAGATCCTGCCGCTCGGCCAGGGCGACCTGGATCTCTCGCTTCTCAAGACGATCCGCGACAGCGGTTGGCGCGGGCCGGTCGGCATCCTGAACCACACGGAAGAAGACGCCGAGGAACGATTGGCCGACAACCTGGCTGGATTGGAGTGGCTGGTGAAGCAGTTGGACGGGGGTGTGCCGGGGCCAAGACCCATCCCATTCGGTGAGAGCCGCGGAAGGAAGAAGGGCTCTTAGCCCGGTTATTTCACACGCTTCGCGAGGACTCCTAACCGGGCTAGTTGGCAAAACCGCGCCCGGAAAGGGACCCAAGAGGATCCCGTCGGTCCTGAAGGTGTTCTTCCATATGAACAGTGTGTTGCATCTCTCTGACTCTGGGACCGGGCGCGGTTTTGCTTTTCTAACCCGCATAGCGGTCCTCTTGCGAAGTCTGACCGCCATGTGCACCGACGGGGTGTGAAATATGCGGGTTAGCCTGCATTTGTACTTCTCCTGTGTGCTCCGGCTTCGCGTTGTCCAAAAGTGGTGAGAAATGCAGGCTAACCCGCCAGATTCCCTGCGGCGTCGAACTCGAATGGATGCGGATCTCCGGCCGTCTCGATCCCTGGCCGGCCTTCGATTTCGCGGGCGAGCGGGACTGAGACTTCCAGATGCTCGAGGTGGAGGGTGTCGAGGATGCGCACGATGCGGGCGTCCTGCATCTCTGCCAACCCGAGCGTTGCGGCGGCCTTTTCAAGGACCTCGCGGTCGGTCTGGAAGTGGAGGGGGATTTTGGCTCCTTGCAGCGACAGTGCCGTCAGGGAATTCACCGTGGTGAGCCCGCGGTCCATGGCCTGAACCAGGCGCGTGGTGGTGAAGTCCGCCAACCCGATTCCGATGGCATTGCCATGGCTTTCGGGCGTCAGGTCGCGCACGAACAGACGCCGGATGCGCGGCCCGATTCGGGGCGTCTCCTCGGCGAGTGAATAGCCGTGGATCGAGCGTCCGATGACCAGCGGATCCATGCCGGTTCCGCTCAGGTTCTTCCCCATGCGATCCACAATCAGGAGATCGATGTCGTCGAATGGCAACCCGGGCATCATGGCGCTGGCCTCGTCGCAGAGCAGGGGTTCTCGCGCTTCGATGTCCGAGGGGCGGACCGCGTCAATGCGGGCCGTTTGGTGTCGCTGGTCTTCGAGGATGGCCAGGCCGCCGATGATGCGAACGGTCTCGAGCAGCGCGCGGCTGTGGGCGCGGAGGACGCGCTCGTATCCCAGCCTGCACGCGGCTGCGTGGAACTGGGCCGCTCCGGCCCGTTTGCCCAGGCCCACCACCAGCATCTTGAGCAGACCGCTCCCGATCGATCCGGCGAAGTCGGTGTGGGGTTTGATCCGGTTGATAAGGAGCACGCCGTCTGCCGACAGCGCCTCGCGGCTGACGCACAGATCGAAACCGGGAATCACGCTGCCGACAATCTGGACCTCCATCGAGGGGCGAATGGGAACACCCACCGCCGATTCCGTAATCCCGTAATCCGCCAGCAGAGCGACCTGTCCTTCGGACGTGCCGCCGCCATGGCTGCCCATCGCCGGGAGGATGAACGGGCGGGTGCCGGCCGCTTCGAGCGCGCGCACCGCCGCGCGCACGACTCTCTGGAGGTTGGCGATGCCGCGGCTGCCGACCGCGACGGCCACGCGCGCGCCGGGTTTGAGGTGCTGGACAACTGCGGCAGTGGCCTCCTGGACGACCCGGTCCAGGTCGAGAGTTTTCGAGGGCGGGAATTGTTGGCGGAGGTCGACCAGCAAGGGCCAGAGCGTCGAGCGCGAGTTCATTTGGGTTTGGCCGGAGCCGCGCCTTTCGACCCCGGCGGCGGGGCGTTGGTGGCGGGGGGCGGCGGAGTGAGGTACTGGATTTCGGCCTCGTAACGCCGGATGAGCGATTCGCTATTGATCTCGCGGGCGAGGAGCAGGGCCTTGCGATAGACGCCGATCCGATCGGGGTACTTTGGATTCTGCTTGAGGAACTGCTCGTAAGCCGAAATGGCGGCGTCCGATTGCCGCAGGGCGGCGAGGAGTCGGGCCACACCGAGCTGAAGGTGAACGCGTTGCTGGTCGCTGGGGCGCAACTCGAGCGCGCGGCGATAGGCCTCGACGGCGTCCTCGAGCTTCCCTGCCTGTTCGCACAAGTCGCCCACCTTCTGTTCGAGCAGAGCGCTGGATCGGGTCTCGGGGGCGCGCGCCAACTCTTCAAGGACTCGGGTGGGCGTGTCGCCGCGCACCAGGCGCAGATTGATCTCCCGCAGACGGGACCACGGAGCAAGCGATTCGGGCAGGGCGGGCGGGCGCGCAGGGGAACTGTCGGTGCGAATCGGGAAAGGCCGATAGAGGGGGTCGCCGATCACGGTGGTCTGCCAGGAGAGAGAGGGAAGGGCGGCGTAGGTGGCCTCGCCGAAGGTCGCGCCGGATTCGATCAGGCGGCTGAACCAGACGCCGACGTCGATGGTGGATTCGAGATACGGCTCGGTGACGAAGCCGACGGTGGCGGCGGCGCCGCGGTCGAGCAGGCATCCGACCCATGTGTCGGCGGTGCGGATCGAGCGCGCGCTGTAGGAGAAAATGTGGTAAGCGATGGCGCCGGGCATGAACTCGACCGTGGATTGCTTGAAGGGGCCCGAGGGTGCCTGGTCGTACCAGCCGGCGTAGAGCGCCACCTGGGGCAGGGGACAGCCCGCGCGGAATGTGGCCGGATCGAGGTCCAGGGTCGTTTCGAAACCGTGGCGGCGAGCGGCTGCGGACGCCGCAATGATCCAGTCATCGCCCACCTTGTAGCCGCCTTTGGTCAGGCCGCGCGCATCGAAATAGGCGCGGCCCCAGAGGCCATGTGTTTCGGCGGCTATGGCATTGTCGACCAGGTTCCGGGCCACGCTGCCGCTGGGGCCGTCCAGTCGCGTCACCATGAGAAGGCCGCCCTTGGGATCGAGTCTGGACAACGCCTCGGTTCCCATGAACGGATTGCGCAGCATGCCCTCGACCGGCAGTCTCTGATAAAGAGCGGGCGACAAGGCCAACTCGCTGTCGACGGCCGCAGCCCGTCTCTGGGCGGGCAGCAATGTCTTGTTTGTGCCGGTCGGCTTCGCGTCTTCGAGAATCCGCACAGGAACTCCGTAACAAAGGGCGACGTAGCGGACCGTGGCGGCGACGGGGAGGCGGACGACGCGCCCTGGCTGGTTGTCTGTGGCAGGCACGATCTGGTCGTGGAACGTGAGCAGTCCCCGCTGCTCGAGGGCGGCCAGCAACGGTTCCTGCAGGCGCTTCTCGAATTCGGTTCGCGTCATCCCCTCGGCCCGTGGCAGGCTGAGTCCGATGACTTGCCTGTCGGGCACCGCGCGTTTCCCGGCGTAGTGCTCGGCCACCAGGCGCGAATCAGGCCGGAACTCCGTGTTGTAGACGACCACGACTTCATCGCCGCCCGCCCAGAGCCGGATGGCGAAGCCGGCGAGCAGACCTGTCAATGTGCGGGCTGAGAGAGTCATTTCAACTCGAGTTTCAATCCGTCGTATGCGAAGGCAACGCCCCTGGGCAGTTCGGCCTGATCAGTGTCATGATCGAACTCGTGGGTCAAATGGGTGAAGAATGTCCGCCCGGCCCCGATCCGTCGGGCCGCGGTCAGGGCTTCATCGAGGTTCATGTGAGTCGGATGAGGCGTCCGACGGAGGGCATCGAGGACAGCGACCTCGACCCCTCGGGCCGCTTCGGCGGCGGGGGCGGGCACTTCTTTACAGTCGCTGAAGTAGGCCAGGCGTTTGCTGTTCCCCTGCAAGAAGACGAACCCCGTGGTGACAAATCGCCCGTGCGGCAGGTTGAAGGGGAGGACATCCAGATCGCCGATCCGGAACGGAGCGTCGATCACATGCGGGTCTGGATGGAAGTAGCCTTTGGGAATTGGCCGCCCGTCGAAGGCGTAACAGAACACCCGCTTCAGATCGGCGAGGGTGGCGGCTGAAGCGTAAACCGGCAAAGGGCCGTGGCGCACATCGCAGATCCGACGGCAATCGTCGAGTCCCATGATGTGGTCGGCATGGCCGTGGGTGAACAGGACGGCGTCCAGCCATCCGATGCGTTCCCGCAGCATCTGCAGCCGGAACTCCGGGGTGGTGTCAATGACGAACTTGACGGCGTCGGTCTCGACATACACCGACGGTCGCAAGCGATGATTCCGCGGATTGGCGAGAAACGCGGGCGGATAATCCTGGCCGATCATCGGGACGCCCTGCGACGTTCCGGTGCCCAGGAAAGTCAGACGAAACGACATGTTTTCTTTTGCCTGAACCTAGCAGACCCGACACATTGGGCGCGAACGAAAAGTCTTGAGATGCTGACCACGCTCCGCATCCGCAACCTGGCATTGGTGTCCGAAGTGACCCTCGAACTCCCGTCCGGGTTGGTGGCCATCACCGGCGAGACCGGCGCCGGCAAGTCGATCCTTCTGGGCGCGCTGGGTCTTGTTCTGGGCGAACGCGCCGACCGCAGCCTCATTCGGAGCGGCCAGGAGAGCTGTGCCGTCGAGGCGGTGTTCGACGTGACGCTTCTGAGCCGCGCCTTCCATCGGTCGCTCGAAGACCAGGGCCTGGATCCGTGCGCCGACGGACAACTGATTCTCAAGAGGACGTTCACCGCCTCCGGCGCCAACCGCCAGTTCGTCAACGGGACGCCAACCACCCTCCAGACCCTTTCGCGCGTGGGGGATTGGCTGGTCGATTTGCACGGGCCGCACGAGCACCAATCTCTCCTTGACCCGAACCGCCAACTCGCCCTGCTCGATGCGTTCGGCGCGCTCGACGCGCGTCTTGACTCAGTCGAAGCGCTGGTGCGTGAACGGGACGCCATCGAGTCGCAGAAGGCCGATCTGATCATCGACGATCGCGCCTACGCCCAACAGCTCGATCTCCTCCGTCATCAGACGGCCGAGATTGCCGCGGCCCGGCTCGCTCCAGACGAGGAGGAAACCGTCGTGCGCGAATACCAGCGCGCCAGCAGCGCCGCCCAACGGCTTCAGTTGGGACGGGCCGCGGCCGATGCCCTCGGAGGCGAGGAGGGTTCGGTGCTGAGCCAAGCCGGCGCGGTCGGGCGGTTGTTGCAGGAACTCAACCGCGCAGATCCCGATGCCAAGCCGTTGCTCGACGCCTTCGAGCAGGGGATTGCCTCTTTGCGCGATCTCGAGAGGGACTTGTCCCGTTATGCGGAGCGCATCGATCTCGACCCGGCTCGTCTGCAGGGTCTCGAAGAACGCCTCAACCTGATCCAGACTCTCAAACGCAAATACGGGACCTCGATCGATGCGGTGATGCGATTTGGCGAAGAGGCCGCCCGGCGCCTCGAACAACTCGAACGGCGCTCGGAAGAACTGGCCAGACTCGAGCTCGCATTGGCCCGGGTGTCAGGCGAACTCTGGGACGCCGCGCTCGACCTTTCCGCCCGCCGCCGTGAGTGCGGCGCCCGACTTGCCCGCGCCGTCAGCGGACAACTGGCCGACCTCGGCTTTCGGCGGAGCGAATTCGACGTGCGCATCGTGTCGCTCGCACGCAACCCGCCGCCTCATCCCCAGCCCGGCTCGGCCGGCATCGACACCATCGAGTTCCACTTCGCGCCCAACCCCGGCGAGCCGGCCAAACCGCTGCGCGCCATTGCGTCGTCGGGCGAGTTGGCCCGGGCCATGTTGGCGATCAAAACCGTTCTGGCCGTTCAAGACCAGATCCCGGTGCTCGTCTTCGACGAGGTGGACGCCAATGTCGGCGGCGAAACAGCCAACGCGGTGGGTGAAAAGATGCGGACGGTCGCCCGGCACCGCCAGGTGCTATGCATCACCCATCTCGCCCAGGTCGCCGCGGTCGCCGATGCCCACTTCGCCGTGACCAAGGAGATTCACGGGGAGCGGACCCTGTCGACGATCCATCGCCTGGACCACCCGGGGCGCGTCACTGAACTCGCCCGAATGCTGGGCGGGCACACCGAAGCCGCCCGGCGGCACGCGCTGTCGCTGCTCCGGCAGCCTTGAGACTACCGTGCCGCCGCTTCGTACTGTTTGGCCACCGCGGCCCAATTCACGACGTTCCACCATGCCTTCAGGTAGTCGGCGCGGCGGTTTTGATACTTGAGGTAATAGGCGTGTTCCCACACATCCACGCCCAGAATCGGCGTCCCGTCGCAGCCGGCGATCGAGCTCCCCATAAGCGGATTGTCCTGGTTCGCGGTCGAGGCGATCTCGACTTTGCCGGCCTTGGCGATGAGCCAGACCCACCCGCTTCCGAACCGGCCCAGGCCCGCCGCCTCGAACTTCTCCTTGAAGGAATCGAAGTTGCCGAACGCGGCGTTGATGGCGGCCGCGACCGCGCCGCTGGGCGCGCCCCCGGCATTGGGCGCCATGATATTCCAGAAGAAGGTGTGGTTCCAATGCCCGCCGCCGTTGTTCCTCACGGCTCCGCGAACGGCGTCAGGCACCGCCGCGAGGTCCTTGATAAGGGCCTCGATCGTCTTGGCTTCGAGGGCCGCGTTGCCGGCGATGGCCTTGTTGAGGTTGGTGACGTAGGCCTGGTGATGCTTGCCGTGGTGAACCTCCATCGTCTGAGCGTCGATGTGAGGTTCCAGGGCTTCCTTCGCGTAGGGGAGTGGGGGCAGTTGGTGTGGCATAAGCTTTGATTCAATGGTCTCGTGCACTCGTTTGCGGCTTCAATTCCGCCATGGATGCAAGGCGCGTCCACTCACACGCGCCGGGTCAAACGCGGTGCATTCGCCCGCGAACCCGCAACTCACAGATTGTCGGCGTCGGGCGAGAATCGCCCTCGGCGTTCTGTGTGTGACGTGTCATCGCTCTTGCATCAGTCGTGGGCAACATAGCAGGGCATTGGTTGCCGCACAAGCGACCAGGTGCTGGTTTGCAGGCGTCCCGCGACGCGGGATGAGTCGGCGCTGGTTCCTGTCTTTCGCGGGGCGGGACGCCTGCGGGGCGAACGCAACCGGCGTTCCTTCTGTTTTCCGTGGCCAGCGGTTGGTGTTTCAGGATAGAGTGCGCCCCATGTGTTGCGCCGTGTTGTGCCGGGTTTCGGCTCTTGTGCTGGCGGGCTTGCTGCTCTGTTCGTGCGGCAAGCCTGCGGCCGGTTCGAAGGCGCGGCAGAACGGGGCGGAACCCGCGCGCCCGGTGCGGTTGGCGGCTGTCGAGATGCGTCCGATGGAGTGGAGCATCAAGGCGACGGGCACGCTGGCGGCTTACGAGGAGTCGACGCTCAGCGCGAAAGTGCCCGGGCGTTTGCAGCAACTGATGGTGGACATTGGGAGCGTGGTGCGGGCGGGGGATCTGCTGGCCCAGGTCGAGCCGCGCGATTATGAACTGCGGCTGCAGCAGGCGGGTGCCGCCCTGGCTCAGGCGCGCGTGGCGCTGGGTTTGCCTCTGGATGGCGACGATGACGAGATCGCGCTTGACGAGGTGAGTTCGGTCAAACAGGCCAAGGCCGTGCTCGACGAGGCCTCGAAGAACCAGGACCGCGTGGCCCGCCTCCTCAAGTCCGGCATCGCCTCGGACGCGGAGTTCGACACGGTCGAGGCGACCCACACGGTGGCTGCGGCCAAGTACGCGACGGCGCTGGAAGAGGCGCGGATGCGGATGGCGACGCTGTCTCAGCGCCGGGCCGAGTACGAAATCGCGCGCAAACAACTCGCCGACGCCTCCGTTCGGACCCCATTCGACGGCGCGGTGCAGTCGCGTCCGGCCAGTGTGGGCGAGTACGTGGCGACGGGCGCGCCGATCGTGACCGTGGTCAGGACCGATCCGCTACGCCTGCGTCTGGTGGTTCCCGAGCGGGAGTCGATGCTTGTCCGAGCCGGGCAAACGGTCAGGCTGCGTGTGGAAGGGGACGCGGCGACGTATCCCGGGACCATCACCCGTCTGAGTCCCGCGTTGGTCGAGGAGGACCGGATGCTGCGGGTCGAGGCTGACGTTCCCAATCCCGGGCCTCTGCGACCGGGGATGTTCGCCAGCGCGGTGATCGTGGTGGACGACCGGCAGGAGGCGCTGACCGTGCCGACCAACGCCGTCGTGACATTTGCCGGCATCGAGAAGGTGGTGCTTGTCCAGGATGACAAGGCGCTCGAAAAGGACATCGCCACCGGACGCCAGCGCGTGGATCGGGTCGAGGTCCTGTCCGGGCTCACCCTCGGGCAGACGGTCGTGTTGGATCCGGCCGGCCTGCGGACTGGCCAGCGTGTCACTGTGGAATCGGCCCTGAGCGAGACGCCGTCGGCGCCCGCAGTTGGCGGCCACTCCACCGCCACGGGGCCGGGGGCCGGCGCGGGTGCAGAGGCGGCGCGGAGCGAATTGGGCGCGGCGAACAGACAGTCCAATGCAGAAGCTCGCTGAAATCTGCATCCGGCGGCCGGTGTTCGCCACGATGATCGTGATGGCGTTGGTTGTCGTGGGCGTGGCCGGGTACGTGAATCTGGGGGTGGACCGGTTTCCGTCGGTTGATCTGCCCACCGTGCGCATCATGACCCGTCTGCCTGGCGCATCGCCTGAAGAAATGGAGTCGCTGGTGTCGCAGCCGATCGAGGAGGTTGTGAACACCATCGAGGGGATTCAGGAATTGCGCTCGGTGAGCGGGAACGGTTCCTCCTTCGTTATCGTGACCTTCGAACTCAACCGCGACATCGACGTCGCGGCTCAGGATGTGCGGGACAGGGTCTCGACCGTCTTGCGCCACCTTCCGGACGACACCGACCCGCCGACGATTGCCAAGACCGACGCAGACCAGGCGCCGATCATGACCTTGGCGGTGTCGGGTCCGCGTTCGACGCGCGAGTTGACCGAGATCGCGGACAAGATCATCAAGACCCAGATTGAGCGCTCGCTCGGGGTGGGGGAGGTGAATGTCTATGGGGGTCTCGAGCGGGCGATCAACATCTGGGTCGATGCCGATCGTCTGGCGGCGTACCGGATCCCGATCACGGCGGTGCGGGAGGCTTTGGTGCGGCAGAACGCGAACATACCCGGCGGCAACGTGACCGGGCCGTTGCGCGAGCACACGCTGCGCACCATAGGCCGGCTGAACGACCCCAGGGCCTTCAACGATCTGGTGATCGCCACCCGCAACGGCTCGCCCATCCGCATTCGCGACATCGGCATGGCCGAAGACGGCACGAAGGAGCAGCGCTCGGTCTCACGGTTGGACGGGGTGCCGACGGTGTCGATGGAGATTGTGCGGCAATCGGGGGCAAACACCGTTGCGGTCATCGAGGCGGTGAAGGCCAATCTCGAAGTGCTGAAGGCGCAGCTTCCGTCCGATGTGCGGGTCGAAGTGATCCGCGACCAGTCCCGCTACATTTACGAGGCCCTCCACGAGATTCAGCAGCATCTGATCCTTGGCAGCATCCTGGCCTGCCTGGTCGTGCTCCTCTTCATGCGCAACGGACGGGCGATGGTGATTGCGGCGGTGGCGATCCCGACCTCGGTGATCGCCACCTTCGGCATGATGAAGGCGTTGGATTTCACGCTCAACAGCGTCACCATGCTCGCCCTGGTGCTCATGGTGGGCATTGTGATCGACGACGCCATCGTTGTCCTCGAGAATATCTTCCGATTCGTCGAGGAGAAGCGGATGCGCCCGTTCGAGGCGGCGCGGGCGGCGACGGCGGAGATCGGGCTTGCTGTGATGGCCACGACGTTCAGTCTGGTGGTGATCTTCGTGCCGGTTTCTTTCATGTCGAGCATCTCGGGTCGATTCCTCTATCAGTTCGGGATCACCGCGGCCGTGGCGGTGCTCGTGAGCCTCCTGGTGTCGTTCACCCTCACGCCGATGATGAGCGCCCGGCTGTTGCACGTGAATGGCGGGGGCGATCAGGGCGCCGCACCCCGTTCCCGCAGCGGCTTCTATCGTTGGATCGACCAGGTCTACACGGCGGCTTTGGCCTGGGCGGTGGGCAGGCGTTGGCTGGTCGCCGCCCTGGCCCTGGCGGTCATTGTCACGTCCGTGCCGCTTTATCAAGCCGTGCGGCAGGAGTATCTCCCCAGCAACGTGGACGAGGGGGAATTCGATGTGCGTGTGACGACCGCCGAAGGCACCGGACTGGTCTCGATGAACGAGGTGTCTGAGCGCATCGAGAAGGAGCTGCGCGGCACGCCGGGCGTCGACCTTGTTCTTTCGTCGACCGGCAGCGGTTTCATGGGCAGCGTCAACAACGCCGGCTTCTTTGTCCGGCTCAAGCCGCACGACGAACGGACGTTCCGGTGGGCGCGGCTCTTTCAGTGGCCGCCGTGGCGGGCATTCGAGAACAACTACACGCAGCGCGACATCCAGCAGATGATCCGCGCCCGCCTTGCGGCCATCCCCAGCATTCGATTCCAGGTGCGCAATCCGCAGACATTCGTCGGCGGCGGCCCGAACTTCGACATCGATTTCGCCCTGCTCGGTCCGGATCTGACGACTCTCTGGCGCTACGCCGAGGCCCTGCGCGAGAAGGCGCCCGAACTCGGGCTCTTGGATGCCGATACCACGCTCAAACTCGACACGCCCGAACTCCGCGTCGAGATCGACCGCGACCGGGCGGCGAACCTGGGCGTGGATACCCAGGATATCGCGACCGCGCTGCGGATCATGGTCGGAGGCGACACCGAGGTGACTCGGTTTCGCGACGAGAGCATGAACGAGGATTACGATGTCGCCATCCGGCTCAAAGAGGGCGACCGCAATGACCCCGCGACCATCGCCAGTCTGTTCGTGCCGCGGCAGGGCGGGTTGGTCCGACTCGACAATGTCGTCAAGCTGGTGCCCACACAGAGTCCGTCGCGGATCGACCGGTTGGACCGTCAGCGGCAGGTCAGCCTGCGGGCCTCCGTGGCGCCCGGGTTCGCCCAAGCCGACCGCATCGCCGCGCTGCGGGCGGAGGTGGCGAAGATGGGGCTGCCAACCGGATACTCGACACGTGTTTCCGGCCGGGCGCGCGAGCTCGAGACCACTTTCAACGAGTTTCTCTGGGCCTTCGCCCTCTCCGTGGTCCTCATGTACATCATCCTGGCCTCTCAGTTCGAAAGCCTTGTCCATCCTTTCACGATTCTCCTCTCGCTGCCGCTGTCGGTGCCTTTTGCCTTTCTTTCGCTCCTGATTGCCGGTCAGACGATCAACCTCTACTCGGCGCTGGGGTTGCTCGTCCTGTTCGGCGTCGTCAAGAAGAACGCCATTCTCCAGATCGATCACATGAACAAGTTGCGGGCAGCGGGGCTCGACCGGGCGGCTGCCATTCTGCGCGGCAACCGCGAGCGCTTGCGCCCGATCCTGATGACCACCATGACGCTGATCGCCGGCATGGCCCCGCTGGCTCTTGGGACGGGCCCGGGGGCGGCCGAGCGCCGCGCGGTGGCGGTGGTGGTGATCGGGGGACAGGCCTTGTGCCTGCTGCTGACACTGATCGTCACCCCGATCGCTTACAGCTTTCTCGATGATCTCGGGCGCAAACTCCAATGGCGTGGGTGGCGCATTGAGACCGACAGCGCGCCCGCCACCGCGCCTGCCGGCATGGAAATGGCGCGAGTCAAGAGCGATGAGTGATCGGCTCGGATCGGAGATGGAAGTCCCAGGATCGGAGGCGCACGCAATGGGCCAGGGGGCAAGCCCGGATCTCTCCCAAGGCTCCGCGCTTTCTGATCTCCGGCCTGTGTCAAGGCTAAGCCACGTCCAAGAGGCGCACGGTTCCGACACCGCCCCGTCATTCGCATCCCGCTCGGGTCATTCTTCCCGCCGCGTTCATGCCCACGAGACCGCTGCGCCCCGTCTTTATCAGTGGGCCGACGGAGTGACGGAAGGGCTGATCTACGCCATGGTCCTGTTCTCCGTCTGGGCCGTTGCTTCTATGCCGGCTTGGGCGGTTTGGACCATGAACGGAGCAGGGTGCGCTCTGGGTCTTCTCCTGGCGATCAAACGGCTGACCAGCCGGGTCACGGGCTATCAGCCGGCTCGATGGGGCGAGGGCGCAATCCGATGGCCGATGCGCTTGTTGGGGGCGCTGACGGTGGTCCTCGTGCTTTGGTGCTTGATCAGCGCCTTGAACCCGCGCGCCACAGTCGACCTCGCCCAACTCCGTCTTGACTTTCGTGACGGCACGATTCCCTGGCTGCCGCACAGTTGTGATGCCCCGAGCAGTTGGTTCGCTTTTTGGCAGTATTTGGGTCTGGCCTGCGGCTTCTGGGCCATTCGCGATTGGCTGTTGGGAACGACCCGACGCGAACGCCATGACCACGAGCCTTCGCCCGGTTCGACATCCCCCAACTCCGATCTCCGATCTCCGAACTCCGAACTCCGAACTCCGGACCGTCACAGGGCCGTGGCCGAGGTCTTGCCGGCCCGGCTGAAGCGGCTGCTGTGGGTGCTTTGTCTCAACGGCGCCGCTGTGGCAATCGCGGGCATCCTGCAGCGACTTTCGGGGACGACCAAACTGCTCTGGATTTTCGAGCCTGTGCATGCGGGGATAAACCGGACGCAATTCGGTCCATTCGACTATTACGCCAACGCCGCCCAGTACCTCAACCTGCTCTGGCCCGTCTGTCTCGCTTTCTGGTGGCATCTGCACCATGCCCGAAGAAACTCGGTGCGCCGCGCGGCTCGCGCCGGCGATTCGCCTCACATCCTCCTGCTTCCAGCGGCGTTCCTTCTGTTTGGCGCGGCCCTCTTTGCGGGCTCGCGCGGGGGCGCTTTAGTGGCCTTTGCCCTGTTCATTGTCTCGGCGGGTCTGGTGTTGGCAGGGAGCACGCCGCATGTGCGGAAGATTGGGATTGTCCTCGTGGGCTTGCTGGGCCTTGCGGGCGCCGGGGCCGCCCGATTGGGCGGATGGCAGGCGGTGACCCGATTGCTCGAACCGCCAACGCATTTTAGCACGGGCGTCGAGGGAGGTCTGTCTGACTTCTCTCTGCACTTCGTCTTCGACTGCCCGACGGAGGGCGCCGCGCGGTGGTGGAGCCTGGCCTACCTAGTGTCAGATTCGTTTGATGCCGGGCGGAACTCGGGGCTTCTCTATGTCTATAAGGACACGCTCGGTTTTCTGCTTCGCGGCAATCCTGCCACCAACCAAATCCGTGTGGTCTCTACGAACTTCATTCCCATGTTCCGCGGACGCCGGGTGGCTGTGAGCGCGGTGAGGAGCCAGACGAATCTGGCATTGTATGCCGAGGGCGACCCGCTGCGGGTTGTCACGAGTCGGTCGCGATTTCCACCTTTGACCAACCGGATCAGCGCATCGGTGCTGCGCGTGCAGCGGGATCGGGACCCGAAGCGCCCTTCGGACACGCCTACCGTGCATCACGCCCAACTCTATGCGGAGGCGTTGTCGCAGACGCAGGTGCGCGCCCTGATCAGCTCATCCGGCCAACGAAGCGGCGATCAGAACGGCTCGCATCAACTGCCTGCCCCCCGCCTCGACATCTCCCGCAAGGCCTTGACCGGACCGAAATCCCTGGGCGCACAACTCCAGGACCGGACTGAAATCCACGAACTCGGACGCCGCATTGCCGCCGATTATCCCTGGTTCGGCTCGGGCCCGGGGACATTCAGATCGATGTACGAGGTCTACCGCCGGACAAGGCTCACCCGGCCGTGGTACGTCCACAACGATTGGCTCGAAACGCGAATCACCTTCGGACGCATCGGCGCATTGCTGGTGTTTTGTGCCCTCGCGCTGGCGGGCCTGCGTCCGTTGCTGCACGGCGGTCCCCGTGTCTCAGCGGTCTTTCTTGGCCTGATCTGGGCCGCGCTGGGCGGATGCCTCGTCCACGCGCGCTTCGATTATCCGTTCCAAGTCCACTCGATCCTCTTCACCTTTCTTGTTGCAAGCGCCGCCACCTCGATTGTGTCGGTGAGAAAGTAGGAGATCGGAGATGGGAGACCGGAGATGGGGGGTGGGGGAGGGTGCTGTGAGGTGTTCCGCGGGCTGTTCCTGCTCACAGAGGCGGGCGGTGGCGATGCCAATCCGTCGATTGTTCGAAGGCGTGCCCCAGTCGGAGCAGGATCTCCTCGCCAAAAGGCGGTCCGAGCAATTGCATTCCGATCGGGAGCTTGGGGGAGGTTGTGAAGCCGCATGGCAGGCTCAGTCCGCAGATGCCGGCGAGGTTGCACGAGATCGTGAAGACGTCGGATAGGTACATTTGCAGAGGGTCGGCCAGCCTCTCGCCGAGCTTGAAAGGAGGCGTCGGCGCGGTCGGCGTCAGGATGGCATCGACTTGCTTGAAGGCATCGAGGAAGTCCTGGCGGATGAGCGTCCGGACCTTCTGGGCGCGGAGGTAGTAGGCGTCATAGTAGCCGCTGCTCAAGGCGTATGTGCCCAGGATGATGCGCCGCTTCACTTCCGATCCGAAGCCGGCGCCGCGTGTCCGCGCGTACATTTCAATCGGGTCCGCCCCTTCGACGCGCGTGCCGTACCGGACGCCGTCGAAGCGGGCGAGATTGGCGCTGGCCTCGGCGGGAGCGATCAAGTAGTAGGTTGCCAGGGCATAGCGCGTGTGCGGAAGCGAGACCTCGACGCGTTCGACGCCGAGGGATTCGAGTTGGGCGATGGCCCGCTCGATGGAGTGTCGCACCTCGGCGTCCAGACCCCCTTCGACAAAGTACTCCCGAGGCAGGCCGACTCTCAATCCGGCCACTGACTGGTCCAAGCCGGCAGCATAGGGCGGCACCGGCTGCGCCACGCTGGTCGAATCGAGGGGATCGTGCCCAGCCACGGTTTCGAGCAGAAGTGCGGCGTCGCGGACCGTCTTGGTCAGCAGCCCGATCTGGTCGAGGGAGGAGGCATACGCGACCAGCCCGTAGCGCGAGACGCGTCCGTAGGTCGGCTTGAGGCCCACCACGCCGCAGAACGCAGCCGGCAACCGGACTGAACCGCCGGTGTCCGACCCCAGAGCGGCGCTGCATTCGTCGGCTGCGACGGCGGCGGCCGAGCCGCCCGAGGACCCTCCCGGAATCCGAGTTGTATCCCAAGGGTTGCGCGTCGGGCCAAACGCCGAGTTCTCCGTCGAGCTTCCCATCGCGAACTCGTCCAGGTTCAACCGCCCCAGAAAGACCGCGCCCGCCCTGTGCAACGCCCCCACGACTGTGGCGTCGTAGGGGGCAATATACTGTGCCAGAATCCGCGATCCGCAGGTCAGCGGCTGGTTGCGAACCGCGATGACATCCTTGATCGCCACCGGAACGCCCAGGAGCGGGTGTGTCTCCGCACTATCCCCACGTCGACGGACTGCGTCAGCGGCATCCGCCTGTGCCAAAGCCCCCGCCTCGTCGACATGCAGGAATGCGCGCACGACCGGGTCGCGCTGTCGGATGGCATCGAGACAAGCCTGGGTCGCCTCGCGCGAGCTGAATTCCCGCCGGGAAAGGAGCCGGGACAACTCGCAGACAGTGAGGCGATTGGGCATGGGGGGCGGGGCGCTACTCGACGATTCGAGGGACGATGAACAGCCCGTTCGATTGGGAGGGGGCCTGGCTCAAGGCCTCGGCGTGCGACAGAGAAGGCCGCACTGCATCGGCCCGCGCCACGTTGCTGAGCGGGACGGCATGGGCCATCGGCTCGACAGCGCGGACATCGACCTCCTCGAGCAGCTTGACGTAGTCAAGCACGTTGCTCAGTTCCGCGCCGAGCCGGCTTTCCTCGTCGGGACTCAGTTCAAGCCGCGCCAAGCGCGCGATGCGGTGGATGTCAACATGAGGAGCGGACACTGGAATCCTACTCCTCGTTGAACTTCGAGTTCACCAGGCCCGCGAGGGCTTCCATGGCCTGCGGCGCGTCGGCGCCCTTGGCACGGACCCGGATCTTGGACCCGGGACCCGCCGCGAGCATCATCAGCCCCATGATGCTCTTCCCATTGACAATTTCGCCGTCCTTTTCGACCGCCACCTCGCACTTGAACTGGTTGGCAAGACGAACAAACATCGAAGCCGGCCGGGCGTGAATCCCCAGCTTGTTCGAGATGAACAGGTCTTTGGACGAGTTCATTTGCTGATGAACAGCTTCGTGTGCGCTCATGATGCAGTGCCGGAATGTAGCCGAAGCGGAACGCATCGCAATGACTTTTTTGCAGCCGAGCGCGCTAGCCCGCATAGCAGTCCTCTTGCGAAGTCCCAGTGCCCTGTGCACCATCGGGGTGTGAAATATGCGGGCTAGCGTGGTGGTGGGAGCGACTCGACCAGAAGAACGCCTATCCCGCCTACAAGCCACTGAGTCAGTTTTTGAATGATATTCCTTGGACCGCCGGCAATCTGGAGATTGTCGGTGGGAATCGAGTTTGCGCCGCGTGGGGGGGGCACGCGGTCTACAGCGGGAGTCTACATCAGGTGCAGGCCCGGTGCCCTCACCGGGCGACAGAACACCGACAACAACCAGATGCACCGGCGGGGACGTGTCGCGAGCCTGTCGGCTTGCCAAAGCGCTGGAATGCACGGAAAGTAGGGATAATGAAAACGAAGATCTGGACGATCATCCTGATTGTGATCTGCCTCGGGCTGGGCGGCGGCCTCTGGTATCGCCACCACACAGCGGTGGCCCAAAAGCGGTCGGACGACGACCAGATTCGACATCTGATCGCGCAGGTCGAGGAACAGGGGCGACAACTCAAAGCGCAGATCGAGGCCAACAGCAATCTCACGGCCACGATCCAGGCCAAGAGCGTCGATCTCGAAAAGAGCCTGTCCCAGCTCTCCCAGACGCGCGGTTTGCTGGGCAAGACGGAGGCCGAAGTCAAGGCCACCCGCGAAGAACTCGAATCCGCGAAGGTGATGGTGAACAGGCGTGACGGACGGATCGCGGAACTCGAGGGCGCCAACACCGAGCTCGAGAGGAAGGCGAACGAAATGCAGGCCGCGATCGCCGATCTCGAGGTTAGGATTGCCGACACCCAGAGACGGCTCGATACGTCGGAGGGCAATCGCTCGTTCCTGCTCAAGGAACTCAAGCGCCTGCAGGCCGAGAAGGCCGATCTGGAACGGCGGTTCAGCGATTTGGCGGAGCTGCGCGAACAGATCAAGAAGACAAAGGAAGATCTGGTCATCTCCCGACGCCTGGACTGGATGCGGCGGGGCTTGTACGGCACAGCCCAGAAAAGTGGCGCGGAGTTGATGCAGGGCGGACTCCGGCGCCAGCCGCACGCGCCCAAGCCGGATGTCGATCTCGACGTCGAGATCAGGCGCGACGGCCCGGCGACCGTGGCGCCGTCCGTTCATGGGCCCCCCGGGACGACCGCGCCGAGGCCTTGATCTGGCCGGCTACCGGGGGCGGACGAGCAGTTCCTCGATGATGACGTGTGGCGGTTGCTCGATGCAGTGGAGCACGCACGCCGCAACGTCGGAGGGCTGGAGCATGCGCCGGCGCGCCTCCGCGTCGGGGGGTGTCGGACGCTTTTCGAGCAGCGGGGTGTCGATGTCGCCCGGAAACACGGCGCACGCGCGCACGCCATGGCCCCGTTCCTCGGCGTTGATGCTCTGCGTGAGCCCTGCCAGGCCGAACTTCGACGCCACGTACGCCGGGCCAGCTTTGGGACTGGCCGCCTTGCCGGCGTCGGAGACCACATTGACGATCGTGCCCGACTGTCGGGCGCGCATCTGCGGGAGAAAGGCCTGGACGCAGTAATAGGCGCCGTTGAGGTTGGTGTTGATCATCGCGTGGTAATCCTCGGGCGACAGGACGGCGAGCGCGCGGTTGGGGGCGTTGGTGCCGGCGGCGTTGACCAGAACGTCGATCGCGCCGAATTCGCGCCGGACGCGTTCGGCCATCGCGTTGACGGCATCGGAATCGGCGACGTCGCAAGGGCAGGCGAGCAGGGTGGGAGCCGACGCCCCGGCTCGCTCGATCGTCTCGCGCAGCTTCTCCTCGCGCCGTCCCACCAGCGCGACCCGCCAACCCCGGGCGGCCAGGGCCAGGGCCACGGCTTGTCCCACTCCGCTTCCCGCTCCCGTCACAACAGCAGTTTTCATAGGCGACGATGATTCAGACCTTCGGCAGACGATAGGGAGCGCGGTAATCACAGTTCAAGAGGCGATTGGCCTTCGAGTCGTTTCGGAACTGCTCGAGGTCCGCATCCCATTCGAGGACCATGCCGCGTTGGAGGGCGATGTTCGCGATGAGCGTTGCCGAAGTGCTGCGGTAGCCCGTCTCGATGTCGCAGTGACAGGGCTTTCGGCTCTTGACGCAATCGAGGAAATTGCGCGCGTGGTGAGTCGTGTCCCCGTCGCCGGTCACCTTGCGGTTTTCGATCATGCGCTGTTCGCCCTGGCGCCAGCGGCGTTCGTAGGCGCGGTCGGTTGGAGTGCGCGCGGGGAATTCGTTCGGGGTGATGGCATCCGCCACGACCTCGAAACGGTTGCCAAAGAGGTAGAGCGTGCCTTTGGTCCCACGAAGCTCGACCTCACATCCGGGCAGGCTTCCCGGAGCCGCGGTGGCATTGAACTGTGAGAAGGTCACCAGGGTGTCGCCCGGGTAGTGCCAGACCGCCTCGAGCGTGTCGGGAATCTCGCGGTTGTCATCGATGCCGGCGAAACGCCCGCCCAGCGCCGTCACGCGCATCGGGGCGGTTTGACCGAGCGCCCAGTGGATGAAATCGATGTAATGGACCCCGAAGTTCGTCACCTGACCCCCCGAGTAGTCGTAGAACCAGCGGAACCGGTAAAACGTGCGGTTCTTGTTGTAGGGGACCTTGGGCGCAGGGCCGAGCCAGGCGTCCCAGTCGAAGTCAGCGGGCGGGTCGGCATCTGGCGGGTTGCCGATTCCCTTGGGCCATTCGTTCTGGACGTGGAAGGCGCGTGCGACCGTGACCTTGCCGATGCCGCCGGCGCGCACGAATTCGGCGGCTTCCCTGCAGAAATCAACCGATCGGCGGTGGATGCCCACCTGGCATACGCGACCGTAGCGCCGGACTGCCGTGGCCATGGCCCGGCCCTCCGCCACCCGCAGCGAAAGCGGCTTCTCGACGTACACGTCCTTGCCCGCCTCACACGCGTGGATGGTCTGCAGCGCATGCCAGTGGTCGGGGGTCGAAATGACCACGGCATCGACATCCTTCTGCTCGATCAGTTTTCGGTAGTCCTTGTGCTGCCGGGGCTGGGTGCCGATCTTCTTTGCGGCAAAATCGAGGTACGGCTGGCTGATGTCGCAGACTGCGACAATCTGGGCGTCGGGTTGCGCGAGAAACGCATCGAGAACCTGGTCGCCGCGGTTGCCCAGTCCGATGAACCCGAGGCGCACCCGGTCGTTTGCGCTCGAGGCGCGGGCTGAGAGGCCGGCAGCGGCGCTGGCGAAGGCGAGTGTTTTTGCGAATTCACGGCGATTACAGGCTTTCATATCGACCCGGAGTCTATCGGCTCTCAGTCCCCTTGGCCAGCCTGAGAAAGAGCGGGCGTGCCGCTTTACCAACGGAAGAAGCGATAAGGATCGTCCCATTCCTCGGGGCGATCGAGATAGAGGCCGTCGAGCCAGCGTTCTTCCGAGGCTCGGGCGACCGGGCGGTGAAAGCGGTCAAGCACTGGCGTCGAGGCGCGCACTCCGAGATTGCCCAGGAGGCGAGAGAGAAGGCACGAGAGTCGGCGGTGAGTGCGTCTGAGGTTGGGCTGGGCGGCGGGAATGAACTCCCAAGGCGCGAGCTGGCAGAGAACAATCGGCGCGCGGTCGTGCAGGGCAAGCACTCCATTGCCGACGGGCCTGGCTCCGTCGGTCACAAGCGGCACATCGCGCGGGTCGCGGTTATGCACGTCGGCCGGTCCGACGCCCGCGAAGGGCGACCGATGAGCGAAGGGTTCGAAGAACGCGGCAATGTGCTCGGCCTTCCTGGTGGTGACGACAACGGGCAGCCAGGCGTCCAGATCCTCCTGTCCGAGCCCCACCCCCAGGACCCGCCCGCCCGCCTGGAGCCAATCGGCGATTGCGGCTTGGTGTGGCGCCAGCGCTGCTCCGCCGCCGCGACCGACGACGAGCAGCGCGCCGGGCGCGAGCGAGAGTCCGTCGAAGGTCGGTGCGGCGATGCCGACGGATTCCAGGTGGCTTCTCCCGGGCGGATCGCCGGCATAGACCACGGATCGTCGCGCAGGGGGTTTCCAGGCTGACACATAGCGGAGGAGATTTCGGACGAGGATTTCAGCCGCCGGTTCGTCCTCGGTGCGTCCGGTGACATCGACCTGACAAAACAGCACCAGACCCTGGTTGTCCCGATGCTCGAGCAGCGGGCTGTACTGGAGGCTGTAGCCGCCATCGAGGATCGGCAGGAAATCGCCCCGCGCAGGTTTCTCGATCAACACGGAGGCCACGTTTCCCTGGTTCCCACAGCGCCAGAGCCGAGTGACGGGCAGGCCGCACCATTGGACGGTCGGGCCGTGGCGCGGACGCATCTCGGGCTTGAGTCGCGGTGGCAGGATGGTCGCCTCGCCGCGCCAATCGCGCAGGTGCTCCGTCGCGAGCCCCGTGAGCACCGGATGGTCCGGCACCCGCGGGAAGAGCTGTCGGAGTCCGTACTCCTGAACTCGAAACCCGAGGCGCTGTTCGAGGGCCTCGCTCGTCTGCTCGAACACGATTACTTTCAGTCCATCACGGACCCGGCGGATGTCGGGCGCCGGGCCGTCGACGCTCAATGCCTCTTTGCCCACAATGAGGATGTCGAAGGCAGACAAATCGGTTTCAGCCTGGACAGGGTGCGGGTGCCAGCCCAATCGCTTCAGCGAAGCCTGAGTCTGGCCTTTGGGGTCGAACAGGGCGACGCGCGGCCTCGCCGATTCGGATTCTGGTATGGTTGCAGGCAATGGATCGGCCGCAGGGCTGCCGGAGTCCAGTGTGGTTGCGGGCAGGGACTCTCCGCGGCCCGGATCCGCACCGATTGGCGAAGGCTCTGGCGGGAGCACGTGTAACAGGAAGCGGTCTTCCTGCGTTTCGCCGGTGCCGAATTGAAATCGGGCGACCAGATCGTATTGGCCGCGCGGCACGCCCGGGGGCAGGGGGCAGCGCAGGGCAAGCCGCTCTTGCTGGCCTGCGGCGACGACGACCTGCTGGCGTGCCGACACGGCTTGCGGGAGGTTGCACGACCACTGGCACTGGCATGTGACGCTCTCGCGGGTATTGTTGATGACGATCATCTGTTTTTCGACGATCTCGCCGGGGAGGAAGTTGTGGTCTTTGCTGGTGAAGCGGGCCGGTTTTCCGGCCAGGTATGCCAGCAGCGGACGGTTGTTGCGGATGAGGGCCTCCGCGGCCGGCGTCGCGATCCAGTCCGCGCGTTCGAAGGCCAGATCCATCCTTTCGTACCGCTGGTCGATGAAATCGGGGCTGAAGCCGGGGCGCTGGAGGGTGTCCCAGTCCACGGGCAAATCGCGTCGGCGCCTGTCGACGCCGTCGCGCAGCTTCCAGAAATGTCCGTGTTCCCACGGAGAGATGGCCGAGACACCCCAGGTCCGGAAAGCGCGCCAGTTGTCGGTGAGATAGAGGGCGAACACGGGGTATCGTTCGTCGAAGCGGGTCGAGCCGACCTGGTGCGGGTAATCCCAGCGATGCCAGACTCGGCCGGCGCGCAGTTGGCGCGCTTCCCAGCGCAGGTTGGCCTTCTCCGGCTCGCTGATGTCGAAGGCGCGATCTCCGAGGAACTGCGCGTTCCACTCCGCCAGACAGAACTCCCAAGGCACGGCGGCGCTGCCGAACTCCCGCTGCCCGTTGTACCACCCGCGATACATGGTCCAGTCCCAGGTGAAGGGCGCACCGTACTCGCAGGTGAAGACGGGTTTGACGCCGGCGGTGGCCCAGTGTTCAAACCAGTCGGAGAGTTCCTGCGCCGGGGCGAAGTTCGGGTAGAAGTTGACGGGGTGCATGGACCCGAGGTTGCCCGATGCGTGGTGATAGACGATGCGACTGGGATCGAGCCGACGCACGATGGCTTCGGCGCGCAGGGCCTTTTCGGCGTTGCGCAGGGCCCAGGTGTCGCGCGCCTCGCGCACGCCATCGATAAAGTCGGGGTTCATGTCGTCATGATACCCGGTGGCGTTGTGGCTCATGGAGTACATCACCACCGACGGATGGTTTTGTGCGGCGCGGACATAATAGGCAGCGTGACGGGCATATCCATTGGTGGCGTCGGCGCCTGCGCCCGGCCAGTCGTAGTGGCTGAAATGCGGCTGAGAGAACGCGACCAGCATGCCGGCGTCGTCCGCTGCCCGGAGGATCTCCTCGAAACCCAGGTGGGAGCCCGGCTCGCAGCCGTAGTTGTGGGTGTAGACGCAGTTGATCCCGAAGCTTTGGAGTCGTTTGAGGCTCTCGCGGGCGGCCCCATAAGTGGCCAGGGCGGCGCCGACCTGGGCATTGTCCAGGGGCAGGGCGGAGAGGAAGAGTCGGGTGCCGTTGAGATAGAAGTCCCGGCCCTCGATCCAGAACTCGCGGAAGCCGAACCGCACCGGCCAGGCCGTGTCGAGTATGTTGCCGTCGGCATCGAGAAGCGAGCACTCGAGGGCGAGGGTGTGGTGTGGTGTGTGGATATCCCATAGCCGATCGGGCATCCATATCTGGGTGAAGGCGAAGCGGCCTTCCGCAAGATCGCCCCCGCCGAAGGGCGGGCTGGTGAACGAGGTGGCGTTGTGAGCGCCCGCTGCAATGCGCGTTCTGAGGCGGTACACCTGATCCCGAGCCAGGCCGTGCATGGCTGCCGCGCAGGTCACTTCCTGCCGGCGCACCGACGTGTCGACACGAACATCGAGGATACGCGTTCTAGGCGGGGTGCTCACGAGGAATATGTCTCCGCAGAGGCCCCGGCGGGCGACTGTTCCTTTGGCTTCGCGCGCCGAGGCACTGTCGGTGTAGGAGAGGAGGACCGCCTTGAGAGGCAAGGCCAGCACCCAGACGGCCAGATGGTGGGTGGCGCCAGGACGGCAATAATCCGTGATTTCCAATTCGCCGCCGGGGAAATGGAGTTCGCCCGCGCGCTGGCCGTCGATATGAACCACGGCATACGAATTGAGGTAATCGATCTGCAGAGCGATGCGGCGTCCGGTCCACTCTCGTGGGACGGTCAATTCCCGCTGGTGCCACGCGGCGGAGACTGTTCCGAGCGGGCGCGTTTTCCAGGAGGGGTGGGCGTGGACCGTCTGACAGTCTTTCTGCATGTAGTCGGTGATGCCGGGCCAGCATCCAGGGACTTTGAAGTACCCCCAGTCGCCATCGGGGATCCGGTTCTCGTTCGAATCGGAAGGCTGCCACTGCCAAAGACCATTGAGACAGATCCGCTCGCGGGTGGCGGTGGCTTCACGATGCGCTTTGTCCATCTCCCAGACCGCCTGGACACCTTCGGGAAGTGCCACGGCGGGTTGGGCGTCCGAGTGGCCGGAGCCGGCGAGCGCGAGGAGGCTGGACATCATGGCCCAGCCCGCGCGCCAGAGTCTGCGGCTGGGGTTTTCGGGATCGAGAGCCAGTGTGAGGCGGTTCATAGCGGTTGGGGTCTGCCTGGAGAGTGGGGCAAGTCGAGCTCCCGGGACAACGACAAAAGCGGGCACCCCAAGGGCGCGGGTGCTTTTGCGACTGGCTTCTAAGAGTGGGATCGCTTGGCAGCGGGGCGTCAGTGTTCTAGAGTATTGTCCATGACCGCGAGACTGAGGCTCGGACTGAGGCTCGTTGTGGCCTGGTTGGCCCTGGGCGGCGCCGCACTCGCGTCAGGCGCGAACGAGGCCCAGGTGGTCCTGCACTGCGAATCGGTGCGCCTGCGCCCGTCGGCCGTGGACCAGTTTGGATTCGAGTGGCGTCTGGAGGCCAGCACACTCGAGGACGGGACCATCAACGA
>JAXGQW010000061.1:0-34232 GCA_040766265.1 Verrucomicrobiota bacterium | reverse complement strand
ACGCACTCCACACGCTTCGCGCCATCCAGCGCGCTGGGGCCCAGGCTGCTTCCGTGCGAGGTCCGCATCTTAGCCGGCCTAAGTTTGACGCGTATGCGCGGCCGCGGGAGAGTGCGTGTGCTTCAGCACCGCTTTGGAATGGGAACGCACGGAGGGACCGCCGTCGGAAAACGGCGATCAACCGCCGCACTCCAAACAAGAGAAAAGAAATGCAGTGAGAAAGGGGCGTCCGCGCAGGCTGTCACTGCCGCCGACGTGTGCCGTATCGCGCGCCAAGAACCAACAGCCCGCCCAGCAATCCCAGCGTCAGGACCGTCGGCTCGGGGATTGCGTTGTAATGGGCGGAGATTTCGGCAGGTGATAGGGCTCGGCCGTAGATCACAATCTCATCGATCACGCCTGTCAACGGGTCGACGAGCGTGCCATCGGCGCGGATCGCGCCCGTTCCCAGAGCCCAGCGAGCGAGCGGGGTGGCTGTAGGATCGCTTCCGACCAGAGTGCCATTGACATACAGACTGATACCCGAACTCTGGCCGACGAAGACCGCGTGGGCAAAACTCGCTGGCGTGGCTGCCAGCGAGTCCGTGAAGGTCACATCCACGACCCC
The DNA here is from genome assembly GCA_040766265.1 of Verrucomicrobiota bacterium. GTDB lineage: Bacteria > Verrucomicrobiota > Verrucomicrobiia > Limisphaerales > J093 > MWFF01. The sequence goes on along the minus strand of JAXGQW010000061.1, from coordinate 33,625 downwards.
AAAGACCGTGTAGCCCATCTGGCCCGTCGAATCCCATTGCTCGGCCTTGATGGCCATCCGATCCGAGGCAGCCGCAAAATCGGTCCCCACAAGCCCCATCGACACTCCACCAGCCACCGTGTCCGCTTTGTAGATGGCTTCCAGTGTCCAGTCCGTCGGCAGGTTGGCCGCACCCAGAAAGACGTGGCTGCCAACTCCATCGAAAGCCACAGCGCCGCCCACAAGCCCAGCGCTTCCCAACCCCACGGCGCCGACATAGGTTCCGTCAATGTTCGCGGACCCATGGTCGTTCACCACGGTGCCGGAAAGTTCGTCGAATCGAAACCAGTTGACCGGATTGGCGCTGCTGACCTCGGTGGCCCAGTCGGCGCACAAGCCGTTCTGAGCGCTGAACAGCGCCGCCGCCGCGACGACGGACCAGAAGAAGCGGTTTGCACAGTGCTTCATGATTTCATCCTTTCCCAATACACATTGACACATCGTTGTTGACGCCAACTGTCAATCGAAGGGGCTGGCGACGCTTCAATGCCCATCGACGGCTTCCGCCACGCTTGCCGCGGGACTATGCGACGAAGAGAATGCGCCGCGCCGGTTCGTTTGAGATGATCGAGCTTGTTACGCGCTCCATCGCTTATGTCAAGCACTTTTCACGGCGCTTTTTCGCCGCCGCAGCAATTCTTGTTCGAGTCTGTTGGTGCGGTCCATCACCTCATGCCGTTACCTCATGCCGTTGACTTGCCCGAGGCGTTGCGGCAGGCTGGCGACCGACAGCCTGACCATTCGATGCCAACGATGCAGACCCACACCCGCATCGACCAAAACGGCTGCCGCAACGATCGGTGGTTTGCGGCTACGCATTGGAGCGTCGTTCTCGCCGTCGGCAAGGCGGACGCGGCGCGGCGGGCCGAAGCACTCGACACCCTCTGCCGAACCTACTGGCCGCCCGTCTACGCCTACTTGCGTCGATTGGGCCGCGACCAGTCCGACGCCCAGGATCTCACCCAGGCGTTCTTCGCCCACCTCCTGGCCCGCGATTCGTTCGCCGGTCTGAGTCCGGAAAAGGGCAAGTTCCGTTCCTATCTGCTCAAGTCGCTCCAGCACTTCGTGACCGACCAACACGACCGCGAGCGCAGCGCAAAACGCGGCGGCAAGCAGGCCCTCCTGCCGCTCGATTCGGACATCGCCGAGCAGCAGTGCGCCTATGAAACCGCCAGCGATCGCCCGCCCGAAATGACCTACGATCGCTCGTGGGCCGTGACGACGCTCGACCGCGCCTTCGCCGCGTTGCAGCAGGAATTCAAGGCGCGGGACAAGGCCCTGCTCTTCGCCGCGCTGAGCCCGTTCCTGGCGGCTGAAGGCAACGCCCAGGATTACGCCGCCGCCGGGCGCGCACTCGGCTTGAGCGGCGACGCGGTGGCGGTGGCTGTGCATCGGCTGCGTCAGCGCTACCGCGAGTGCATTCGCGCCGAGGTGGCGCAGACGGTGCGGGAGCCGGGCGATGTGGCTCAGGAGATGTGCTACTTGCTGCAGGTGTTGTGTCAATGACCCGTTGCCTGTAATCCAGCGGCACCCATGCCGTAGTAGGGAATGATGAGCGTGTCCGAGCTCAGCGGCCACCCTGTGGCTTGTCCGCACTGTGGTGCCCCCATTTCCGCCGGCCTGTTAGCCGGTTTGTGCCCGCACTGCGTTGCCAGATTGGCGCTGGCCGCGCCCGCCGCCTGGACCGATCCGCCGCGTGTCCGCTATTTCGGCGATTACGAACTGCTCGAGGAGATCGGTCGCGGCAGCATGGGCGTGGTGTTCAAGGCCCGCCAGGTCAGTCTCAACCGCTTGGTCGCGGTGAAGATGCTCCTGCACGGCGACTTCTCGACTGAGGAATCTGTGCGGCGATTCCACACCGAGGCGGAAGCAGCGGCCAGCCTCCAGCACCCGAACATCGTGGCCATCCACGAGATCGGTGTCCATGAAGGCCGCCATTACTTCTCGATGGATTTCGTCGAGGGCCAAACCCTGTCGGCCCTGGCCGACGGCCGACTGCTGCCTGCCCGGCAAGCGGCGCGCTATCTGCAAGCCATCTCTGAGGCCGTCCACCATGCTCACCAACACGGGGTTCTCCACCGCGACCTCAAGCCGGCGAACATCATCATCGACGCCCGCGACCAACCGCGGATCACCGACTTTGGCCTCGCCAAACGGTTGGATCGGGATGCGCCCCCGACGCTCAACCCTCAGCTCACCTGCTCTGGCCAGGTCTTGGGCGCTCCCAGCTACATGCCGCCCGAACAGGCCGCCGGCAAACAAACCGAGACCGGCGTCCCCAGCGATGTCTACGCCATTGGAGCCATCCTCTATCACCTGCTGACGGGCCGACCTCCGTTTCTCGCCGACACGCTCCATGAGATCCTGCGCCAGGTCCAAGACGGGGCGCCGCCGTCGATCCGCGCGCTCAACCCAGCCCTTCCGCGCGATCTCCAGACCATCTGCCTCAAGTGCCTCCGCAAGGCTCCGCGCGAACGCTACCCGACGGCCGCCGCGCTCGCCGAAGACCTACGTCGCTGGCTGAACGGAGAGCCGATCCTGGCGCGGCCGCCCGGTCCCCTCGAACGCGTGTTGTGGCTCGGACGACGCCACCCGGCCCTGGCAACAGCCTGTCTGGCCGCCTTGATGCTCGTGGTCGTTGGTATCGGCTTCTGGGTCCGCCGCGAACACCAGCGGTTCGTCATCCCGTCCGAAGCAACCGAACTGTTGATCGTCTGTGGCAATGAGTACACCCCTCCGCCGGTTTATGTCACGACTCCGGATGGGGCTTTCTGGCGGAAGTTCCCGCTCCACGGAATGCAATTGGACGTGTCGCCGGACGGACGCCGCATCTGCTACGAATGCGTCGAAGGGTCCAACACCCGCACCGTATGCGTCTCCCGCCTTGATGGTGGTGGGGAAACCGCGGTAGTGCCCGGTGGGCGTATGCCGCGATGGTTGGACAACGAGACCATTCTCTTCCAGCCCCCGGATATGCGTGCGGTCTGGGCCATCGACCTCGACACCGGAAAGCAAAGGAAACTCTTTGATTGGGCCAGCGTCACGCCCAACGGCTTCTCCGGCAACCTCGCGGTGTCGCCGGACCGCACGCGCCTGCTCTGCAATCCCCAGAATGGCGCCTGGGCGCCAACGATGGATGTCTTCATTTGCGATCTCGATGGTCAGAATGTCCAGGTGGTCTGGGAAGACGACGACCGCGCCGACCGCAATGCTGGCACGGCGGACGAAAGCCTCGTCTGGCTGGGCACAAACCGGGTGGCCTGGTGCCGCCATGCACGTCCCGGCAATCGCGTGCCAGATATGGCCATCGTCGCCTGCGAACTGGGCCAGACCAATCTCCAAGCGCTCACCGGCTGGCACGGATTCAACTATCCGCTGGCCGCCTCGCCCGACGGGCGTCGGCTGCTCTTCGTGACCGAAGACACCCCTGGCGGTGGCAACCTCGAACTCTGGACCATGAGCGCGGACGGCACGGACCGCTGCCAGGTGGCCGACCACAAGTTCTCCTGTGATGTTTGGATGACCGCCCGCTGGGTGCAGCGCCCCCCTGCCTCACGTCCACGCCAGGGACCGGGTATCTGAAGTCTGAGATTCCAGATCTGAAATGTCAGAGGCGTTTCGCACAGATCTGCGCAAGTGCAGTCCAATGTGCCAAATCTGAAGACATCTCCCCCCAACGAATTCGCGTAATCCACCGTCCGCTTTCCCGTAGTAAACCTTCGAATCCCGAAATCCGGGTTGCCGCCGCGGACTCATCAGCGGGCGCCGTCCGGCCCGCCGCAACCAGCGGACCGCGGCTGCCGACGCCAGGGTTCCGGCCAACAAGAACGACAAACCATGAAGCGAACAGCGACGACAGTAGCAATCAGCGCCCTCGCCCTGGCGGTCCTCCTGCCTGGCGCGATGGCCGAAACCATCTACGTGGACCAGCGCTACGGCCCCGGCGGCGCGGGAACTTCGAGCGCGCCCTACGATACGATCCAGGCGGCGATCAATAATGCCAACGCCACGGAGGTCGTCGTCTTCCCGGGCGTCTATCGGGAGAATCTCACGATAAGCCGCAACATCGACCTCATTGGCTACGACGGCCCAAACACGACAGTCGTCGACGGCTCCGCCGGAGGAACGGCGGTGAGCATTGGCCGCGGATTCACCGTCAGAATCCAGGGATTGAAGATCTCGAGCGGCAGCCTCGGGCTCTACCAACCCACGGCCGGCTCACTGCATGTCAGGAACTGTGTCTTCTGTGGAAATACGGGGCACGGAATCCATGTGCAGCGTTCCGAGACCGGCAGCGCGCCTTCCGTGTACATCGACAATTGCGTCTTCATTGCCAACACCAGCGACGGCCTCTACATGCAGGTGTTTACTGACAGCAGCCGTTCGTACATTCCGGTCATCCGCCTCTTCAACTGCATTTTCGCGGGCAACCAAGGCTTCGGCCTGAACTCCAATGTCACAGGGTGGGGCGCCTACGGTCTTGCGGGCGGCAGCTTCACCATTGACCGCAACGACTTTTCGAATAACGGCGTCGGCAGTTACAACACGGCTTTGTTCGGCCCGGGCCAGGAAATCAGCGTGGGCAACGCTTACACCTTCAGCCCCGAGTTCGTGGGCGGCTCAGCCAGCAGCTGTAATCAGGATTTCCGCCTCGCCCCAGGTTCCCAATGCCGCGACGCGGGCCAGGTCGGAACGGGATGGCAAGACCCGGACGGCACGCCCAACGACCTCGGCGCGTACGGCGGTCCCGGCGCCCAGAACTTCTACACCAATCCCAACGATGGCCCCTTCATCCGCAGCGTCACCATCGACCAGGGCATGGTCCCCCGCGGTGGCACCTTCACCATCCGCGCCACTGGCGCCGCGCGCTGACTGCACTCCAACACCCCGAAACCAGGAGGTTTCCGATGAAACCCTTCCCTCTTTGTTTGTGCGCCTTGGCGCTGTGGACCGCCGCCGCCCTGCCCGCCCTCGCCCAACCACGACTCGAAGCCCAGTTCCGCCTTGATGGCGGGACACCGCAAGCCCTCCCGCTCGTCAGCAGCGACACCAGCCGGACGCAGTATTGGGAAGGAGCCTTCGCACTCGATGTCAGCGCCGCCAACCTCAGCGTCGGCCCCCATTACCTCGAAGTGCGCATGGCCGACACCAATGGCGTCTGGTGCGCCTGGCAAGGACAATGGTTCCGCGTGTCGGGCCCCGCCTCGATCACCGCCGCCGAACTCTTCGTCGATGCCGATCCGGGTCCGGGCAACGGCACGCCCATTCCGCTGCCAGCCGACGGCGCCTGGGGCGGAACCGCCGAAGACTTTGTCATTCCGGACGTGGCGACAACGAATCTCTCGACTGGCCGGCACACGCTCTTTGTCCGGTGCAAGGACTCGAATGGCGATTGGGGCCTGACCAACGCAACCGTCTTTTACGTCGCCAACGAACTGGCCATCGTCGCCGCCGAATGGACCGCCAACCCGTACGCGCCCCCCGGCACGGGCCATCCGATGCAGATCCAGGCCGTCCCCAACTCGCCAATTGGCGAAGTGACCCTGCAGGCGACAGACACGACTCTCTCGGTGGGCACCAATTACTGCGCCCAATACCCGCTGTATGCCCGTGTGCAGGACAACCTGGGGCGATGGAGCACGCGGGAAGGCTGGTACCTCGACGTGGCCCGAACCAACTGGCTCTTCGATGCCGCCACCGCCTGGGCCGACGCCCACCAAACACTGGTCGTCGCCCCGGAATTGCCCACCACACCGGTGTTGGGTAACTGCGCATTGACCAACAACGGCGCCTTCTCCCTAAGCTGGAAAGCGTGCCAAGGGGTCACCGGCTACGAGGTTTGGGGGCGCACCGCGATCACCCAGCCCTTCACCCGATGGGCCACCGGACCGGACAACTCGTTCATGCCCGCCGCCGCCTTCACCGCCGGCACTCACGACTGGTGGGTCCGGTCGCTCGGTGGCACGGAGTGTTTTCGCGATGGTCCCCTTTGGCATTTCACCGTCGCCCCACCCCGGGCGGACGACACCGACAACGACAGTCTGGCGGACGCTTGGGAGCGAGAGCACTTCGCACAGTTGTTTCGCGCCAATGGCGTCACGGACTACGATGCGGATGGCTTCTTGGACTGGCAGGAATGGGCCGCCGGAACCGACCCCAAGAATGCGCTGGACGTCCTGCTGATGGCGGGCTGCCGAAAGGTGCCAGAGGGAGTCGCAGCCGATTTCCCCACGGCTGCGGGCCACGACTACACTGTCTATTTCGCCCTCGAACTTGCTGACCGCGACACGGTCTGGAACCTGTTCGACGAGATGGTCGGCACCGGCGACCTCATGAGCGTTACCAACACCTGGCCGGATCCGCAGGGCTACTTCTTCATTTCTGTCATGCCGCCTTGATGCCGGAAAAGGACGCGCCCGTTCACGCCCCCGGTCTTCAGGCGCCCCTCAGGGCGCAAATGCGACCCGGTAGTATCGCCGCGAGGCGCCGGAAGGATGGGTTTCGGTCTTCGGCGGCCCGTCATCGATCCACTCCGTGACTTCCCCTGAGCCAATGAGTGGCGGCATGGCGTTCTTCCAATCGATCGCGTCTTCGCTGTACTGGATGAGGTAACGCCGGTTGAGATCCGAACGGAACACGAGCCGGAAGCTGCCGTCGGGCAACAGGCTGGTTTCGCCCTGGGTGTAGATAATCGGGATGCCACAGAGGTTGCCAACGAACGGGACGGGCATCGGAATAACTTGGCTGGCGGTAGACCCGAGACCCAACTGGCCCGAGTCATTCGCACCCAAGGCGTAAAGCTGGCAGTCGTCTCCGATTGCCAGAGTATGCCGGTCGCCGGCGGCCACCGCGGTCCATGAGCGGACTCCCGGCGGAAGGGGCACGCGGGTCCACGTGAGCGTATCCCAACTGTAGAGCTGACCGTCGTCGCCAATCGTGACCACAAAATTGCCGCCGGTGGCAAAGTCGATCCATGAGGTGACGCCCTCCGGTTCCTCGATCAGCCGCAAGAACTCCTGGGCGTAAGGATTCGCATCGTAGAGACGCCCGTTGCTGCCCCAGAGGATCAGCCCGTAGCCGAATAGCCCGATCCGGCGCCAGCGTTGAACCCCCGGCGGACGCGCCACCTCGGCGTTGTCGAAACCGGTCCAGTTCCACGCATGCACGAAGGCGCGGCCGTCCTGGGCCAGAGTGGCGATCCAGATCAGATTCGCTCCGACGTCGGTCCAAACCGCCTCAGCCGGTTCCAGGGGCAACGGGGTCGTGCCATGTTGATAAACACGGCCGTCATCGCCAACAGCCAGCAAAATGCCGTCGCGGTCCTGGCTGATGGACACCCAGCGGGTCACCCCAGGCGGGAAGTCAAGGCGCTCGCTGCCGTCTCTCCACAGACTGCCGTCGGCGGCAATGGCCCAACCGATCCCGGGCTCGAGGACCTGCTGCCAGCGGCCTGTCGTCTCGGGCCACCGCCGCAGCGCAGGCCACAGGATGTTCTCCCGCGCTTGGCCGAACAGCGGCCCCACGGCACCGAAAGCGTGAAGCTCGCCAATGGCGTTGACAACGTAGGAACTCGAACCGCGCAGCGGAACGATGAGCTGCGGTTTGGGAGGCGCGCCGTCCGCATAAACCAGGATCGATGTCGGGACACTCTCGTAGATTCGGCCGTCCGCACCCAACACCCGCACCCGCAAGGTATGGGTGCCCGGCGGAATCTGCTCCCATCGGGTAACAAACGGCGGGCCTTCGCTCCGCGACACGAGGGCGTCGTTGGCGTAGTACTCGACTTGCCGCGGTTCGGGCAGCGCGGGCGGCATCATGACCGCGAGATCGAGGGTGGCCGGCGCGGCATGAATCGACCCTGGCAGAGGACTCGCCAACTGTGGAAGCTGCATCGCAATCTCGAAACGCAGCCGCGCGATCGAGCCGCCGTCCGCCAACACCACGATCTGATACTCGACGCCGGCGGCGGCATCGAATTCCGCTCGAGCGGTGCGTCCCCAGGTTGCAGGACTGGCCGCCACGGGCGTCAGCGCGTCGAGGGCCCCGCCCACGAACACCAGCAGGCGCGAGTCCAGATCCTCAGACGAGGTCGACACGACGACGCGCGCGCTGTCGGGGGCCGTCCAACTCCACCAGGCGCTCCCCGCCGTGTCGGTTCCCACCATGGCGGCCTCACCGGGTTCGAGCAAAGCCCCGCGCATCGAGGCCAACACCGTGGTCTGCGGACCCAACAGCCGGGTCCGCTCGTCAAACCGATCGTTTTTCGGCCCGAAATGGAGCGACCAGTCAAGCTCGCCCTCTTCGCCGTACAGGCCGTCCACACAGATCCAGTAAGTCGTGCCCGCGATGGCCGTCCACTCGATCGGCGTCCCGGTCCCGCTGTATGGATTCGCCGCGATGGACGCCAGCCGGGCGACCTCGCTGCCGGTGTAGGCGGCCAATAACAGGCCGAAGCCCTGGCCGCGTCCTTCCACCCGACAGACGCCGTCTTCGGGCGCTGTCCATGAGTACCAAAGCGAGTGGCCTCCGAGGTTGTCCGCCCAACGCGGCTCGCCAACCCACCGATCGGGCATGCCCGGTTCCCAGACGCCCTCCATCGAGGCCGCGATGTTCGCCGTGTGGGTCTCGAAGTGGTGTCCCGACACCGCGATGGCGTTGGCAAAGGCGTCATGCCCTGGCCGCACGACAATCAGCACCGGCGGTGATTCCACTCCCATTCCGACATCATCAAAAGCGATGGCCCGGAGCTGGTGGTAACCCGGCTGGGCAATCTGGGCTTGCAGCGTGAAAGGCTCGGTTGTGTCCGAACCCAACAGTTCATCTCCTGCACGGAATTCGACGCGCCTGATCGTCCGCCCCGGAGCCAGAATACGGGCGCTCAACTGGACGAGCGCCGGCGCGGTGAACGCCGCACCCGGCTTGGGCGCGGTCAACTCGATGTCCGACACGGCCACCTGGAGCGTGGCGGTGTCGAGCGCTCCGACCCGGCTGTCGAGCATGATCTGGAGTTCGTCCCCGGCTGCTGCTTCGAAACTGCATGCGCCGGTGCCCGTCGCCACGGAATAGAGCCCCTCGAGAACCGTGCCGCGATAGACCCCCAGAACGGCGTTCGTCTCGGCGGGCGCTGCAACGCCCACCGTGACCAGCCCGTCGAGCGGCGCGGTCCAGGACCACCAGACGGTCTGCCCGGTGCGCGTGCCGGTCAACTCCGGCTCGCCGGGCTGTGCCGTCGCATCGTGGTTCGTGACGGTGGTTCTCACCGAAGTGCCAGACAGCGCCAGGCGGCTTTCGAAATCATCGTTTGCCGGGCCCGGCGCAAGCACGGTGATCTCGACCACTCTGCTGGTCGCAATCAGCGTCGAGCCGACCGCAACCGCCGTGAGACGGTGCAGTCCGGCGGCGGGCGCGATCCACTCTGCCGCGTACGGTTCCTGCGTTGCGCTGGCCACGGGTAGATCGTTGGCAAAGAAATCGACGCGCGCGGGCGGTTCCCCCTGTGGCCCCAGGGCAGCGCGGAGCGAAACGGTATCGCCGACCCGGCAACGGGTTCCGCGCCAGGGCGTTTCCAGGCGGACGTCAGGCGTATGGGGGAACATGTGCGTGGTGAAGACGAGATCGATGTCATCGATCGGATCCCAGCCGGCATCGGTGCGAACCCAGAGACGCCCGCCCCCGTAAACGTCCTGCATCGACGTGTGGAAGGTGTAGTCCTGGTACCGCCCAGGCTGCCCGGCCGTGCTCATCACCAACGCATAGGATCGGCCGGCGACCAGGTAGATGTCCTGCAAGTCGAAACGCGCGGTTGGGATCTGGTCTTCGTGCAACACGGCGTACCCGAGCAGACGATCCCCGGGGCGGTCCTCGAAGGTCTCCACCACCTGGATCAGCAGCGGGTCCCTGGGACTGAACCACACCGCAAGATCGAGCGCGTCGAGCCGCCCGGACATCCCCGGAGTGAACGTCTGCGCCACAACCTCTCTCCGACCAGGCGTGCCACGCAGGGTCACCGTCCGCCCGGAAATCGGCTGCGTCTGGTCGACGACGCTCGCGGACTCGACCTGGAGCACGGCCTTGCCGCTGAGGACGGCGCCGAAGGTGTTGCTGACGGAGACCGAGTACGAGCCGGACTGGCCGATCTGGACGTCTGTCAGGACCAGCGTCGCGTTCGTGGCGCCCTCGATTGGCAGGTCGTCTCGCATCCATTGATAGGCGACCGCCTCGGAGCTCAGCGCCTCGACCGACATGACCGCTTCCGACCGTTCGTCGCACGTGAGGTCCGAAGGCTGACGCAGGATGACCGGCAGACCGACCGACAACCCCGCCCCCGCCGTGTTGGTGGCATCGCCCGCGCGGACCGCCACCCGATAGTAGCCGGTGTCATCGAGCCCCACGCTCGACAGACGCAGCGTCGCGTTGGTCTCTCCGGGAAGGTCCACGCCGTCATACTGCCACTGATAGACGAGTGGAAACCGATTCGTCGCCACGACGCCGAACTCGACCGTTGCCCCGGGAAGGACGGCCTGGTTGGTCGGCGGGACAATTACCCAAGGCAACGGGGAAGAAACCATGCAGTGCTGGCCGCCGGCGTCGATGGTGGTGACCCCTTCGAGACCTTGGGGCCAGGAGAACGTCGCAGGCCAGACGGTGACGCGCCCGTCAGCCGTCAGGACCACGGCCTGCGATTCATTGGCCACGATGCGCACGACATTCGTCAGGCCCGCCGGCACGTTGAGCAGACTCGAGCCAAAGTTCCCGCAGTAGGCCTCGACCGCGCCACCGCGACGCGCCACGAGCGCACAGTCCAGGGTCAGAGCGATGTCGGCGACGTTGGTCAGATCGGCCGGCAGCCCGACATGATCCTGTCCCCACGCAGCGACCCGGCCATCCGCTTGCAGCGCCACGCTGAGAAAGGCGCCCGCCCGGACCGCCACGACATTCGACAGGCCCGGCGGCACCAGGCACTGGTCGCAAATGTTGTCGCCCCAGGCGGCCACCGTGCCGTCGGCGCGCAATGCCAACACCTGCCCCGCACCAACGGCCACAGCCTTCACATTGTCCAGATCGGCGGGTGGAGCGACCGAGGGCCGGTCGGGCAGCGACAGCAAGCCCCACGTGCGAACCGTGCCCTCGCGGGTGATGGCCGCGCCAAACGATGCGCCAGCCACGACGTCCACCGCATTTGTCAGGTCGGCCGGGATATCGAGCGATCCAAGAAGGTTCATCCCCCAACCCAGCACGCGTCCGTCCGGCAGGACTCCCAGACTCGAACGCCTCGTCTCCGAGGTGGCGATCAGATCGGCCTGGCCTTCGGGCAACGTGGTCGGCCCCCAGGAATAGACCGTGTCGTTGGTCGGCCACTGGACCGCCATGATCCGCACAGTCAACAGTGAAAGTGAGAAGAGAGCCAGGAGGGGAGCGTTGATTTTCATGGCCTCAAAAGCTCGATGCTATTGCCATGAAACCTCTCGGAGGAAAGCCAAGTCAACCGGAAAGTCCAATCCGGTGCAGCGGGCGCCTGGGCGAAGCCGCGGCTCAAACCAATGTGCCACTCTGCTCAATCCCGGCTTGCCCGCGCCTTGCATTCAGGCGCCCTCATCGGTCCCTGGCGCCTCCCCGCAAACGGATGTGGGCGTGACGAGAAAACGAAAAGACCGCGCATGGCTTCATTCGCCATCGCGGTCTCCGTGATGACCAATGCCGGATTTGGCGGACGAGCGGGCGGTGATGCCGATCACTCCCGGCGGCGCCGGCCCAAACCCATGAACACACCGCCTGCCACAAGCAGTGCCCATGTGCTTGGCTCCGGCACGATTCCCACTGCATTCGGGCCGCCCAGCGCCCCGATCTCATCGCTCGTCATCACCCGATCGATGAAATAGAAGCTGTTGATGTAGCCGGCGCCCGTCTCGCCGTCATTGTCGGCCAGCAGCAAAAGACCGTTTGCGGGATCATTGACCGAATAGAGCGACCAGCGGCCGTCCACGCCCGAACTGAGCGTCTGCGACCCCACAAGCTGTCCGTCGATGTACTTCGACAGCGTCGATGTCGTGAGGTCATAGCTGGCCGCGATCCGGTGCCAGGTATTGACGCCCACCACTCCGTGGTACACCGAGCTGATGCCAATGCCGCCCGCCGAGTCCATGAACAAGTCGCCGTCGTTTCCATTGACATCGTCGCTGTTGAAGAACGAGAACCACTCGGGAATCGAGGGCAATAGAAGGTCCCAAACCATCGTGTACTGGTTGATGTAGGCTCCGCCCCCATTCGGCCCGACACCAGTCTTGAACAACAGCCCCTGGTTGCCGGCGAAGGCCGGGAATTTCATCACAGCCGCATCGCCTCCGGGCATCCCCGGCAGCCCGAACGAGCTGGCTGTGCCGTACTCGATGTCCGCCGCGGTCGTGGCCGAATAGAACTCGATCGAGCCCGGACCCAGCGTCGGGGCGAATCCAGGCGCGTTGAAATCAAACTGGGCCGACCATGCCGCCTGTCCCGCGACGAACAGGACAAACGCAAAGCGTGCCACCCTCGAACTCCAACCCAAAGTCGCATGTGTATTCACAGTTGATTCTCCTGGCTTGTTAAGAAGCGATCCGATCCTGTTGTTGACTGGCCGAACCTTGCACTCGATCGAGCCCAAGACTCAAGTCAAAAAATGCCCAAAACATGCCCGACTGTCAGCAAGCGGTGCATCGGGTTGTTGCCGGTCATCTGTCGCCCGGTGAGGTCTGCCTGCCGCTCGCCTGCGTCGCCGCGCCAGACAGGCGACGGGCGCTGCGCAGCCCAGCCCTTCGAATCCGTCTCGACAACGCGGCTGCATGAGGCGACAACATCTCCATGCACAATCACATTGCGCCGACTCACACCGGACACCCATCTCACCACGCATCCGCTCCCAGCCAGGCGGCCTGCTCGCGTCGCGAGTTTCTCGCCCAAAGCGGCAAGGCCGTCGCCGTCTCCGCCCTGGCGGGCGTCTCCCTCCCCGCAGTCCATGCCGCCGAGGACAACACCATCCGCCTGGCGTTGATCGGATGCGGCGGACGCGGCAGCGGCGCGGCCGCGGACGCCTTCGAGTCGAAGCAGGGGCCGGTCAAGCTCGTGGCGATGGCCGACTTTTTCGAGAACCGACTGTCCAGTTCCTATCAGAATCTCCACTCGAAGTACGCCGACCGCATGGATGTGCCCCCGGACCGCCGCTTTGTGGGCTTCGACGGCTGGCGCAAGGCCATCGACACGCTGCGTCCGGGGACGGGTGACATTGCCATGCTGTGCGGGTATGCAGGCTTTCGTCCGGGCCAGTTGGAGTACGCCGTCGAGCGCGGTGTGAACGTGTTCATGGAGAAATCGTTTGCCGCCGATCCCCCGGGCGTGCGCCGCGTCATCCGGGCCGGCGAAGCCGCCGCGGCGAAGAATCTCAAGATCGCCGCCGGACTCCAGTGCCGCCACTCGAAGAACCGTCAGGAACTGATCCGGCGCATCCGCGAGGGCGAACTCGGGCAAATCCAACTCATCCGCGCGTACCGGATGCAGCCGTGCGGCTGGCTGGGGCCGCGCCCGGAGACCGAGAAGGACTTGCACTGGCAGGTTCGGAATTTCGTCCACTTTCTCTGGGTCTCCGGCGGTCTCTTTGCCGAGATGAACATCCACCAGATCGACGAAATCTGCTGGCTCAAGGGCGAATGGCCCGTGACCGCCCACGGCATCGGGGGCCGGGCGGCCAACAGCACCGATTGCGGCCAGAACCTCGACTCGCTGGCGATCGAGTGGACGTTTGCCGACGGCACAAAGGCGACCGATGTGGTGCGTTGGCTGCCCAAATGCCACGAGGAATTCGCCACCTATCTGCACGGCACACGCTGTGCCGCCCAGTTCTCCGGCAACATCCATGAAGGCACCGTCCACACCTATCGCGACCAGCGCTGCGCCAACGACAACATCGCCTGGCGTGCCCCAAAGGAGGACATCTCGCCCTGGCAGGCGGAGTGGGATGCCCTGCTCGAGTCCATCCGCCTCGACCGCCCACACAACGAAGCCGTCCGCGCCGCACGGTCCAATCTCGCCGACATGATGGGGCGAGCAGCAGTCCACATGGGCCGCGTGGTGACGTGGGACGAGGCGATGAACTCGAGTTTCCAGTTCTGCCCGAATATCGATCAACTGACCACCGACAGCCCCCCGCCAATCGTGGCGGACGCCCAGGGCCGATACCCCGTGCCTGTGCCGGGAGCTTGGACGGAGCTATGAACTCGAGTAACTCGAGGCCACGCGAAGCGACAGCCGCTCCCGGCGGAGCCGAGGGTGCACACAACGGCGCGCGGCAGGCAAAAACGCCCTCATTCCAGTTCGGTCCCCTCATGGCCGGCTGCACCTCGCTCGCGCTCGCCTGGATGGCCGGGACACCGGGCGCGCTGGCCAAATCGACTGACTGTCTGGTCTATGTCGGGACCTACACCGGACCCAAGAGCAAGGGCATTTATGCCTTTCGCTTCAACGCCAAAGATGGCCGGGCCGAGACACCGTTTCTGGCGGCCGAAACGGCCCACCCCACCTTCCTGGCCCTGGCCCCGAACAAGCGGTTCCTCTATGCCGTTGGCGAGTTGGGGACGTTCCAGGGCAAGAAAGCCGGGGGCGTCAGCGCCTTCAGCATCGACCGCGCAACGGGCAGGCTCGACCTCCTCAACCAGGTGTCGTCCGGCGGTCCCGGGCCCTGCCATCTTGTCCTTGATGCCACGGGCAAATGGGTGCTGGTCGCAAACTACGGCGGCGGGAGCGTGGCCCTGTTGCCGATTCAAGGCAACGGCGCGCTTGGCGAGGCGGTGTCGTTCCATCAACACCAGGGATCGAGCGTGAACCCGCAGCGCCAGGAAGGCCCGCATGCGCATGGCGTCACGCTCGATGCCGCCAATCGCATCGCGATCGTGCCGGATCTCGGCCTGGACCGGCTCATGATCTACCGACTCGATGCCGCGGAGGGCCGGTTGACACCCAATGACCCGCCCCATGCCGCCGTCAAGCCTGGGTCTGGACCGCGCCATCTGGCCTTCGCCCCAGATGGCAAGCACGCCTACGTCATCAACGAACTGTCCTCGACTGTCACCGTCTACGCCTATGACAGCGCGAAAGGATCGCTCGCTGAAGTGCAGACTCTGTCGACCCTGCCGGACGGTTTCGACGGCAATAACTCGACCGCCGAGATCGAGGTGCATCCGACCGGGAAGTTCGTCTGCGGCTCGAACCGCGGTCACGACAGCATCGCCGTGTTCGCCCGGGACCTCCGGCGTGGCACGCTCGAACGCGTCGCAAACGTCCCGACCCAGGGCAAGGTCCCGCGCAACTTCGCGATCGATCCCACCGGCGCATGGCTCTGGGCGGCAAACCAGGGATCGGACAACCTTGTCCTGTTCCGAATCGATCCCGAGCGAGGTCTTCTGCAGCCCGCCGGCGTCACCGTCGACATCGGCGCGCCCGTCTGTGTCCAGTACGTCCCCTTGGATTGACCTCTGAATCAAGTCCGAGGGCAACGCGCGGTGTCGTTGCCCTGATCAACGCGACGCCGCCCGCTCAGGCCGTGGCCGAAAGGATCGCGCAGGCCGGAGCTTTGTCTCTCAACGCCGTTGCCTCGTCCGCTTGGCCGTTCGTTTCGGCGTTGCTCCGGAGACAATTCCCCCACCGCCCCATCGTGGTCGTAACCACTGATCTCAAGGCCCAGGAAAGCCTCCATCAGGACCTCCTGACATGGCTGGCAGCGGACGCGCCGACGGACGCGGCCCCGCCCGGCCCGACTTGTCGGGCACTCTTCTACCCGGCCTGGGAATCCCTGCCCCACCAGGGCCAATTGCCGCACGCCGACATCATCAGCGAGCGCCTCGAGACCCTCGTCGCCCTGGCTGAACACCGAGAACGATCGAATCGCCCCCTCGAGCACGATCGTAGCTCGGAGACCGGATCCGCAGGGTCCCTCGACCCGGGCTCCGCCTCGACGCTGACCACCGGCGGCCCAGAACACCCGCCCGCATCGGTGGATCGAATCCCTCCCGCTCCCTTGGTGGTTGCGTCGGTCGGCGCATTGCTCCAGCGCACTTTCCCATCCGATTGGCTCAGGGCGCGCCATCGCGTCCTGCGGCGCGGAGACAGTCTGGCCCCGCTCGATCTGATCGAATGGCTCGAGGACCAGGCCTATGAACCCGAGGCGCAAGTCACGCAAAAGGGCGAACTGGCTTTGCGGGGCGGCATCGTCGATCTCTTCCCCTTGACCAGCCCGTGGCCGGTCCGGCTCGAGTTCTTTGGCGACACCCTCGAATCGCTCCGATTCTTCGACCCGCAGACGCAAATCTCGCGCGAGGAAATCGAACAGATCACGCTGGCCCCCGCCGGTGAGATCGGCCTCCTGCGTCAACTCCTGGACGCCTCTGCGCATGTCGGGAGCGCGCGCGATGCGAACGCCGACGCCCTGCCTGCCGGGGCCACTGCGTCGGCTCAGGCACAACGAATATCCGCCGGATCCGGTCATCCAGCCGCCCCCCTCCCGGGGTCTGAGGCGCGTCTCGCTTCTTTCCTGGATCACCTTGGCCCCGACGCCCTGGTGGTGTTCTGCGATCCGATCGCCCTGGACGAACAGGCCGAGCGCTATGCCGAACAGGTCCCGCCCAGGGATCCTTTCCACGTTGATTGGCACCAGATCCAGGCAGATCTCGAGGCCCGCGGTCTCACCCGCATCGCTCTGTTCGAGACGGAGTTTGGGCAGGGCGCCGCGCCTGACGGTCATTTGCCCGACTGCACGGGCGCCGCACTCGATCCGGCAACTCACGATCCGAACCAGACGAACCTGACCTTCACATCGCTCGATGCCTATCGTCCCCTGGGCGATCGCCAACCTGACCCACAGGTCGCCGAGGCCCAGCGACGCCAGTTCTTCACTCAGCTCCACCGATGGTTGCGGCAGGGTTTTGCGGTCGAGGTCTTCTGCAACAACACAGGCGAACAGCAACGACTCTCCGAACTCTGCCGCGAGTTTGGACTCGGCGAACTCGAGACCCGCCTGGGAACGCTCTCCCGCGGTTTCCTCTGCGACGCCGCACGGGTCGTCGTCGTCACCGACGCCGAAATCTTCGGCCGGTACAAAGTCCAGCGCCCACGCCGGCTTAAATCGCCCCACGCCGCCGCCATGCGTTCGGCCTTTGACATTGACTTCACCGATTTGGCCGAAGGCGATTACGTGGTTCACTTGCAGTACGGGATTGGCCGCTATCTGGGCCTGAAACGCCTGCCGGCCGGTCGCGGACGCAAAGGGGCGACAACGAATCTTGAAGAGCCAGGGGATGGATCGGGCGGCGAGGAATGCCTGGTGATCGAGTATGCGCCAGGCGGTCCGAAGGAAGATGCGCCCAAGCTGTATGTCCCGGTGACCGAGTCCCACCTGGTCAGCAAGTACGTCGGCGCGGGGCGGGTGCGCCCTCCGCTCAACACTTTGAGTGGAAGCCATTGGCTGAAGGCCAAGGCCCAGGCCAATGCGGCTGTCCGCGATTTTGCCGCCGAACTGCTCCGCCTGCAGGCCGCCCGGTCCGCGCAGTCAGGCTCCGCCTTTCCGCCGGACGCGCCCTGGCAGCTCGAGTTCGAGAGCGCGTTCGTCTACGAAGAAACCCCGGATCAATTGCGCGCCATCGAGGCGACAAAACAGGATCTCGAACGTCCGCGCCCGATGGACCGCCTCATTTGCGGCGATGTCGGCTTCGGTAAAACAGAGGTCGCCATCCGAGCCGCCTTCAAGGTGGTGCTCGCGGGCCGGCAGGTCGCCGTTCTGGTTCCCACCACCGTCCTCGCGCAACAGCATTACAACACCTTCCGCGAGCGGATGGCCGATTACCCGGTGCGAGTCGAACTGCTCTCCCGATTTCGCACGCGCCGCCAGCAGAACCGCATCCTCCGTGACCTCGCCGTCGGAGGCGTCGATATTGTCATCGGCACCCATCGGCTGGTTCAACCCGACGTCGCGTTCAAGGACCTCGGCCTGGTGGTGATCGACGAAGAGCAGCGTTTTGGCGTGGCGCACAAGGAACGGCTCAAACAGCTTCGCCACATGGTCGACGTGCTCACCCTGAGCGCGACGCCCATCCCGCGTACGCTCTACCTGGCGCTCACAGGCGCCCGCGACATGAGCACGATCGAGACACCGCCCCAGGACCGCCTCCCCGTCGAGACCGTCATCGCCCCGTATGACGAGCGCCTGATTCGCGACGCCATCCGGCGCGAGTTGAATCGCGGCGGCCAGGTCTTCTACCTGCACAATCGCATTCTTGATATCGAGGCCGTCGCGAAGCGGTTGGGTCAGCTTGTCCCCCAGGCCCGCCTGGCTGTCGGCCACGGCCAGATGCACGCCGACGCCCTCGAAGAGGTGATGACCCAATTCGTCAACGGCGAGATCGATGTCCTCCTGTCCACCACCATCATCGAAAGCGGCATCGACATCCCCAACGCGAACACCATCATCATCGATCGCGCCGACCGGTTCGGCCTGGGCGACCTCTACCAACTCCGCGGGCGCGTCGGACGCTACAAGCATCAGGCCTACGCCTACCTCCTGATCCCGCGTCATGCCGGTTTGCTCGCCGACGCCCGCAAACGCATCAGCGCCGTGCGCCAATTCTCGTCCCCCGGCAGCGGATTCAAAATCGCCATGCGCGACCTCGAAATCCGCGGCGCCGGCAATCTGCTTGGTCCCGAGCAGAGCGGCCACATCACCGCCGTCGGATTCGAACTCTACTGCCGTCTCCTCAAACACAGCATCGCAGCGCTCAAGGGCGAGCCGCTCAAGCCGCTCAGGACCGTCTCCGTGCGCTTCGATTTCCTCGATCTCAGCCCCGTCGGGCATGAGGAACCGGAGCGCGACGCCCCCGTCTCGCCTGCGACGCATGAGGCGCCGCAACCCGACGCCCCGCCTCCGGCTCGAATGGACGCGAAATCCAAGACGACGCCCCCCCCCCCGCCCCGCGCGGCTCGCGGCTCTTGCTCTGCCTCGGCGTGTCTCCCCCTCCGCTACGTGCCTGAGCCGCACCATCGCATCGAGATGTACCGCAAGCTGGCGCAGGTGACCGACAAGGCCGGACTCGATGCGGTGCGATCCGAACTGCGCGACCGGTTCGGGCCCCTGCCCGCGGCTGTCGAACTCCTCGTGCAGGTGTCTGCGCTCAAGATTCTCGCGGCGGACCGCGGACTCGACGCGATGGAGACACGGGAGGACCGGCTGATGCTCACACGCAACGGCCAGTTCATCCAGGTGGGCGGGCGGTTCCCGCGCCTGACCAAAAAGACCGCCGCCGCGCGGTTGAACGAGATTCGCAAGGTGCTCCTGGCACTCGAACCTCGCCCACTCGACAGCCCTTAAGTTGTTGGTTTACTGGCTGCCCCACTTCGCAGAGAGCCGATGCCCGAGCGGAACGAGCCTCGCCGCGAGAACGAATTATCAACTTGAGGGCTGACCCTGCGGCCAGACAACAATGGGGATAGCCCGCACGCGCTCACGGCTTGGAGTTCTCCGCTTCGCGTTGGTCACAACTCCATGAACCATGCGGGCTTTTACTAGCGCGCATGAGTGCGCCTTCCGATGACATCGGCTGCTCTCTCTTCAGAAGTTGGTGAGAAATGCGCGCTAGCGCGGGACCAGCCAGGTGCCCGCGATCCGATCCTGGAGATTGCGCCGCCGATCTGCCAGGGAGAGGGCGGTCAGGCCAATCGCCAATAGGCCCGGCAGTACCGCGGCCCAAAACGGACCAACCGGCCCTCTGAGCATCCCAAACAGCAGTGGCGCGAGCAGGACGGGTGACCAGGCCATCAGGCCACGCCAGAAGACCCGCAGGCGCGAGGCCGGCGCGCCGTCCTGGCGCACGATGGCCACGCCCAACGCCCTCAACACAAGCCCTCCGCGAAACGCCAATGCGCACAGCAGCGCGGGCACCCCGACATAGACACACAAACCAACGAGAAACACCATGAACGGAAACCACCGCTCCTGGAGAATACCCGCCGAGATGGACGCCTCAACATACGGTTTGAGTGCTCTCTCAGCCTCCTCGACCTCCTGCGCGGTCGGGTGGGGATGTTCGAGAACGCTTCGTTCGGCGAACCGGCGGTTCTCTATGGTGATCATCGAGACGACAAACGGACTGCTC
Source organism: Verrucomicrobiota bacterium (assembly GCA_040766265.1). Classification (GTDB taxonomy): domain Bacteria; phylum Verrucomicrobiota; class Verrucomicrobiia; order Limisphaerales; family J093; genus MWFF01. The sequence continues at coordinate 13,421 of JAXGQW010000061.1, read as the reverse complement.
CAGGTTTCCCTGTTCGTGATTGTCGAGCGAAAGTGCTCTGCAATGTAGATGGCAATCAAGCGGTCGTCCGGGCCGGATCCGCTCTTCATCCATGGGAAGCGCATCGCCGCCCGCTGCGCCAGGAGCGCATTCAACTGGACGACCCCTGGCTGGGCACGGTTCATCCGATCGAGCATCTCCAGGCCGAACACCATGCCCAGTGCCATAAACAGCGGCACCGCCGCACATGCGGCCACAACTCCAAAACGCCGCGCGCGCGACACAACGGTCACCCGTGACAGCAACGGGGCGAGGGCTGTAACGATCGCCTCCGCGCTCGCCAACTCGCCGGACGCCTCGAGGAACTTGCGGGCGTGCAACGGCAACGGCACGGCCACGCACGATCCACCCGGCTCCGTCGTCCCGGCACGTCCCATGAACCTTTCAGGAGGGGGGACGTCTCGTCCCCCGCCAAGACCGGGGACAAGATGTCCCCGCTCCTCTGGTTCATGCCTCCCATGTGCATCAACCCGGTGAGTGGATGAACTCCCTTTGAGAGCCGCCCGAGCGACCCGACCCAGGAAATCCCGCGCTTCGGTCTGTCGGTTCGCCGGTGCCTCCGGGTCGCATGACGCAAGCGCGTCCCCTCGATTCGCCGTAGAAAGCGCGCCCGGGGCGGGAAAATCGAGCAGCTTGGCGCGGCCGGCGTCAGTGATCCAGACCCTGTCCAAGCCGAGCACGGCGGGCAGCGTGCCGTCCTTCTCCGACGCGCTGATTTCGCTGGCCAGGTCGTGCAGCCAGAATCTGACCCGGTCCCATGGCTGCGGCTCCTCGATCAGACTGACCAGCGGTTGGCCGGCCGGCGCCTCGAACGCGTCCCAGTTCTCCTCCGGTGCGCGGCGTCCCGCAATCCAACGCAAACGCCCCACACGCCCGAGATTGCGCAGGTGCGGCGGCATGGGCGAGGTGCCGGGGGGGACTTTGCGCACCCACACCTTGCGGAGCAGGCGCAGATCGTAACCGAGAAGCCACTCGGTGCCGTCGAAAGCTCCGAGGGTCTCGATCACCTGATACGGACCCACAGCAGGACCGCTGACGCTCTCTGTGGATGGCGTTTGCGCGGCCAGGGTCGGACGCGTCCGCAGTGCGAGTCTGGAAACCACGCGTGTTCGAGTCAGGAGATCGTGCACGGCCGCGAAACCGTTGCTTCGCCGGACGGTGCAGAAGAGGAGCCCGAGCACGATGTAGAATGAGAAACCCATCAGGTGCCGTATGGGCGAGGGCGCATTCAGGTAAGCCGTCGGGTCTGGGCCGTAAACCAGCCAAAACGGCAAGGGCGGCAGCACGACATAACACAGAGCCCGTCCCAACGCCCGCCCAAATCCCGGCGTGCCACGGTCCGGTCCGATCACACGCAGGCGGCAGAGGGCCTTGCCGGGGCTCGCGCCCCGCAGACTCTCGAACAGCGCGTAGTAGAGGACCGACAGGACACCAACCCCAACCAGCACCGCCAAAGTGCGTGGCGACCCCTGATACGCCTCATTCAAGAACTCCATCGGGCTGCCCGACAACGGCACAACGACCGCCAGGAAGACCAGGTTGAGGATGAGCAGGTCCAACCCGCCGGCCAGGAACCGAAACCCCAACGTCGCCGGCGTCGGGGCCGTCGAACTGTAGGGTGCCAGCGCCTCACGCAGTTCGTCGTACGATCGGAAGCGGTCGCCCGGCAGCTTCTCGAGACAGCGGGAGACGACCTGGCCCAGACCGTGGGGGATGTTCGGGCGGTGTTTCCTGACCGAGGGCGCGCGTTGTTCGAGCACGGTGGCCAGCAGTTGCACGGCGTTCTTCCCCTCGAATGGCGTGTGGCCCGTCAACAGGTAGAACAAAGTGGCGCCCACGGAGTACAAGTCCGACCGCGCATTGAGTTCGTCGCCCCGCAACTGTTCCGGCGAACAAAACGCCGGCGTGCCGAGAAACATCCCGGTCGCCGTCAACGCGGGTTCGGTGCGGATCGCCGTGGAAATCGACAGGCCGAAGTCGCCGATCTTCACCATGCCGTCGGCATCGACGAAGCAATTCGACGGCTTCACATCGCGGTGCAGGACGCCAATGCGCTGAGCCGCATCGAGACCGGCGATGACTTCAAGCACGGCATCCACCGCACGCCCCACCGGCAGCGGACCCGCGGCCTGCACCCGCTCTTGCAGCGTGCCGCCCGCCACACGCTCCATCGCGATGACCGGCGTGCCGCCAATCTCCTCGGTGCCGAAGACATAGACGCTGTTGGGGTGATTGATCGAAGCCGCCAGCCGGCCTTCCCGGAAGAACCGCTCGCGCGCCTCGGGTGAATCCAGCGTGTGACTCAGGACCTTAAGTGCAACCCGCCGACCGTTTTCGAGGTCCTCGGCCTCGTACACCGCGCCCATCCCGCCCTCGCCCAGTCGCCGCACGATCTGATAATGCCCAAGTTGTTCGCCCGGCTGGGGCAGTCCGCGCGAGGGCTTCGGTTGTTCCGGATCGATGACGGTTGCGTTGCCGGCTGCGATCGGCTGGGTGTCCAACCCGGCTCGCAGGAGGCATTTCGGACACAGGTCCGCCGGCACGTTGCCGGGAAGCTCGGCGCCACATTGGGCGCACCGACGAGGCGAGGAATGCTGTTCAGGCTTAGACATCATATCGTGTCCTTTCCATCAGCCTCTTAAGCAAAAGCGCGGCAAGGTAACGCGACCGTCACCGGGCTCGAGTCACGGACCAAAGGCCGTGAAGAGGTGGCGGATTTCCTCGTCGATCTCCTCCGGCGCCGACACGGTGTGCGCGATCTCCGCGCGCAGGAGAGCGCGATAACGCGCACGCAGGCGGTGAACGGCCATTTTGACCGCCGCCTCGGTGAGCTTGAGCCGAGCGGCAATCTCCGCGTAGGACAGACCCGATTCCTCCTTCGCCAGGCAGCCTCGCAGATGCTCGAAGAGGCTCGCCCGCCCCGTCGCCCCATACTCGGCTTCGAGCGCGGCCATGGTCCGCTCGAGCAGCGTCATCGCCCACTGCCGGTCGAACAGCACGTCGGGCTGAAGTGTGTCGGAAAGACCGGCGGCCAGCCGCGACTCCGCCAATGCCTGATCGACGGTCAGAAAAGGGGCAAAGCCGCCCCGTTTGCGGGCGTGTTGACGGTCCCATGCGTTGGCCAGAAACCGCTGCAAGGCCGTCAGAAGAAACGTGCGGAACCGGCCCTTCTCCCGCGCTGCCGCGGTCAGGTATCCCTTCTCCAACAACCGCTCGAAGAAGCCCTGGGTCAGGTCCTCGGCATCCGCGGGGCTGTGGCCCGCCCGACGCACGAAGGCATAGAGCGGATACCAATAAGCCCGACAGAGCTTCTCGAGAGCCGCCGCCGACTGCGCTGAGCCCTGGTCTCGCGCCGAGACCACCACCGACCAATGCGTCGTCGCGAAGACGCCGCGCTCGATGCCGCCCTCGGTCGAAGGAGGCGTCGGGCTCGGATCGTTGCTGGTCTTGTCTGTGCTCACGGGCAAACCCCGAGTCGCGTTTGACACAACGCGCTCTCGGTGTCAGCGGCCCTGAGCTTGCACCACTTCTTGACGCAGAAGAAGCATGATTGACGTACGCTGGGGAAGCGGTCGCAGGTGAGCCAATCGACAACCAGGGAACTCGGCGGGGGGCGCGACAGGGTCAGCCCTTAAGTTACCAGTGTGCTGAATGCGGCAGCTCTTCGCAAAGAACGGACGCGCGAGCAGCAGTCAGTCCCGTGCTGGACAACATCGACCCACGTGTTGTCGTTCCTCTTCAAGCCCCGCGGACCGGGGCGCATCCTTCCGCGACGCAGGAGCGGAGCAACTGTTCAGGTCGGGTGACCGCGAAACACGCCAAACACGCCAAAACGAAGAAGCCAGGAACTTGCACCGCCAACATCGGTTTCGCGTATTTCGCGCATTTCGCGTATTTCGCGGTTAATTCTGGGCCGCGTCAAAAGTCACGGAGCGGAACGATTCAGTCTTGCCAGAGTCGGAAGTATTGCTGGAAGTCCGACAGCGGCATCCTGACGCGGTATTCGCCGTCAACCACGCTCGGTCTTGAAGTCACATCCGACCACAGGGGTTCGGACAGGCTGTCCGTCGCCTGCAACTGACACGCGCCAGCCGTCACCGGCCAGGCCACAATCACATCGCTGCCTTCGACCCAGATGCGCTGTTCGGGCCTTGGCCCGAGCAGACTCCAGAATCCTCCGGCGACGGTGTAAGGCGCGTGCAGCATGGCCCCGGCATCAGGTTGGCCCACGGTGCCCGTGACGCTGTAGGTTCCACCACTGCTGCTGCCACCGCCGCCATCGACGGTGCACCAATCGATCGAGTATTGCGCAAGCGCGGTGCCGCAAAGGAGTGCAGACAGCGCCGCGCTATGAACCAGACTCGACAGAGACAATCGTGTTTTCATGGGATGATTGCTTCGCTTGCGGCAACCGCTCGCCGACCGAGGCTCACAGCCGGTCAGGTCGGCGAGAGCAGTGTCTTACTTGAGTTCTTTGATCACGACGTGGTCGGTTTCCCAACACCCGGGTTCCAACACCGCTTTCGTGCCGCCACCATACACGCCTTGAATCCACATGCTCACGGTGTGCGCGCCCGCGGGCAGTCCCGTAAAAATGCCGGTGATGCTTGTCGGAACGCCATGTCCGCCGACCTCCGAGCGCCGAACGGACGCGCGGGCGCGTCCGTTCGTGGTCGCAACGCCGTCAACTCGCAATTCGAATCGGGCGCCCGTGGCCGCAGTCGCCATGCTCTCGACGTAGAGTCGCCCATTGAAGGTGACCTCGATGGTCGAGTTGGCTCGCACTTTGGTGAACGCGCCAATGTCGGCCACCTTCTTGAAGGTCGTGGTGTAATCGACCCCGGGCACGCAATTGACATCCAGAACCGTCGTCTTCACCAGGCCGGCAGTGGTCAGCCCCGCGCCATCGCCGCTGAAGCCGTCCGCGGTGACCGTGCCATCCACGCTGTGATTGCCAAACGTGCGGCTGTTCCCAAGTTCACTAACATAGAAGACGTGTTTGCCTGCGCCGTTGAAGATCTCGAAGAATGCGGTGAGTGAAGCGGAATTGTCCTTGTCAATCTGGAGTTCGATGTCGCCCGACTTTATACTCATGGATCCCTCCGAACTGGTGATTTGATCCGCCGTCAGGGTCTCGGAGACGGTCAGGTTGGGTGTGGACAGAGCGCCTTTCATGGTGTCGCCCGCGACGTTCACGAAGCGGCCGTCGGTGTAGGTGCCGTCCAGACTGAACGCTGTGCCCGTGAGGGAGAGTCCTGTGCCGGCCGTGTACTTCGTGTCGTTATCCACACCGTCCTGGAAACCTGCCGGCAATCCGCTGATCCCGCCCCAGGGCACGCCGCCTGCCGTGGTCGCGGTGACCGCCGTGGTCGTGGTGGCCGCATGGATGGCATACGGAGCAGGCAGAAGGGGTGTGCGCGGCTTCAGGGTGGTGTAAACGCCGCTGCTGGTTCCGGGCCGCACGGCGATCTGCAACCAGCGCGCCGGGCCCTCAAAAGCCCCGGCGCCAAAATCCAGTTGCACCGTGAACAAACCGTTCTCGACTTCAAGATCGGCAGCCGTGGCCGTCCCTCCAATCGGGCTGCCACTGGTGGCCGCCCCATACAGCGTGAACTGGAAATCGTAGATACCTGTGGCGGGGACCGAGTCGTCATTCAATCGTCCCTGGTACGTGAACGATGTTCCTTGAGCCAGTGCGAGAGGCACACTGACCAAGAAGGCTGCGAGGAAACTGTTCCGGATAGGTTTCATGGCAATGCGACAGTCCTTTCTGTTGCTGGATTGTGGGTTGACGAGCAGCACCCTCCCTCATGCCGTGGGGTCATTCAAGCCCAATTGCCACAGGTTCAAGGCGATCGTCCCTCCGAGACGGGCTCATGGGCCGAATGCGATCGCAAAAAGAAACCAGTCTGGTCACGAATCCCCCGTGCCATTTTGATCCACCACTCCAAATGAAAATGCGATTTGCAGCGACACCCCCATTGTCGCGCTTGGACGGCACCTTTATCGACCGTCTTGCCGCTTGACGACAAAGGCAGCAAGAAGGAAGCGACATAGACTGCCGAGGAGATGTCTATTCTCGGGGCAACCGCACGCCAGTCTGCCCAAATCCGGCTGGCGTGCGAAGACCCGTTCAAACACCGCGTGCGGTGTCTACAGAATCCGCCTTAGCCCCGGCACCCGGTGTGCGATTTCAGCAGCCGCGAAACTCGCGCTGACACCGAGGAGAGTCAGCAGGAGCGCCTTGCTGAATGGGCCGGCATCGAGCGGCCGGAGCAGCGGCGTGAGCGCCACCAGCACAGGCGCGTGCAACACGTACACGCCGAACGATCGGTCGGACAACCATCGGGCCACCCGGCCAGCCCAGGGGATTCGGCCGGCAAAAAGAGCCAACATGCCCAGCCCGAGCGCCAGACCGGTCACTTGTTCCCACATGGCGAGGCCGAACGCGCGTGCATTCGCGCCCCCTTCGTAGCGATACGGGCCGCTCTCCGGAGGCGGGCCTCCCACCGCGAGCAGCAGCACCAGGAGGGCCGGTCCGGCAGTAACACCCAGCCAACCCGCCACGCGCGCCCGCGGCGAATTCGCCAGCGCCTCGATCCACCCGTTGCGTCCAGCCGCCACCCCGACGACGAAGGCCGCGATATACTGCGGAAAGAAACAGAGCTGGAAGTTCAGCACGTTCATCCCGATCGGCTGGACCAATCGCACACCAAACGTGACCAGTCCAAGAACGATCCCGAAGATCAGCAGCTTCGAGGGCCCCGGCGCCGCCACGCCGCCGGTGTCCATCACTTGAGAAGACGCGGGACGCAGCGATCGCCAGCCGGCCAGCACCGCGCTGAACAGCAGCAGGGCCAGCACGAACCAGAGCGGTCCGCTGCCGCGAAGCACATCGCCGGACGTGATGTAGGCCGAATAGAGCGCGGCAAGGGGCGGGCGATCGGGAATGCGCGGATGCCCCAGGAGGACGAAGACCATGAACGGGTGGATGATCGCCATGTAGAGCAAGGCCGGGAGTCCCAGCCGGCAAGCCCGCTCGAGAAGAAAGCGTGCGGGGCCTCGGCGCGCCGACGACCGATGCGAGAAGAACCCGGCCACGAAAAAGAGCAAGCCCATGAAGAACGATTGCAGGCCCAACTGCCAGACGATGAAGGCCAGCTTCACGCCCATTGCGGGCTCCGGATCCTCCTTGATATACCAACTGCCAACGTGGCTGTACGTGACGCAGGCGTGCATGTTCACCACCATAACAATGATGGCGGTGCGCAGGTTATCCACCCATGCGATGCGGCTTACCCCGACAGTCACTAGAGAATCCTCGAATTCAAAGGTCCGTGGTTGATCGATCAGGTTTCATTCCGCTTTCTGGCGGGTTCGAAGATCCTCCGAGCGAGGGGTGGGAGAAGGGCGTGAGAAAACACTGGGGCAATTCGTGGCCATGCGGATTGGGTTGGTCCAGAGCGCGCCTTGCCGGAAAAGGAACCGCTCGCTGCGCTGCTCGCCTTGCACCTCAGCCGGACGGCGCCGACCGGTCAGATGGCCGCCGCGATGGCGTCGGCCATCTCCGACGTCCCCACCTGGCGTTCCTTGGCATCGTGCGCGCTGGCGATGTCTTTCGTGCGATAGCCCTCGGTGATGACCTTGTCGATCGCGCTTTCGATGGCCTTGGCAATCTCGGGCGCACCGAGGCCGAAACGCAACATCAAGGCCGCGGCCCGGATCAGAGCGATCGGATTGGCCAGGTTCTTGCCGGCAATGTCCGGCGCGGTGCCGCCTGCCGGTTCATACAAGCCGAAGGTCCGGCCCTGCTGTGTCGCCCCGAGCGTGGCGCTGGGCAGCATCCCCAAAGATCCCACCAGGGCAGCCGCCTCATCGCCCAGAATCTCGGCGAACGTGTTCTCCCCAAGGATGACGTCGAATTGGGTGGGACGCAGAACGAGCTGCATCGCGGCGGTGTCGACCAGCATGTGCTCGAGCACCACGTCCGGATACTGCCGGCTCACGTCGGTGACAACGTCACGCCAGAGGATGCTGGTCTCGAGAATGTTCGCCTTGTCGATGCTCGTGACCTTCTTCCGACGCAGCCAGGCCGCCCGGAAGGCCATGTGCGCGATCCGTTCGACATCCGAACCGGTGATGGCCATCGTGTCGATCGCGCGCACCCCCTGCCTGGGCTTTGCCCCTTGGCGCCGCGCGTCCAGGACCTCTTCGGTCTTCTTGGGATACGCGTGATAGAGACCGCCGGTCGACTCCCGCACCACCAGGAGATCAATGCCCTCGCCCAGCCGCTCAGGCCGGAGCGGGGAGGCAAAGGCCAAAGCGGGGTGCGTTCGGATGGGTCGGAAATTGGCAAACAGCCCGAACTCGCGCCGCAGGCGCAGGTAGGCGGCGCGCTCGGGGCGTTTTTCCTTGGGCAGTTCGGCGTCCCGGTAATGCAGCCCGACGGCCCCCAGCAGGATGGCATCCGACTTCTTGCAGACCGCCAGCGTGCGGTCCGGCAGCGCCTTGCCCTCCTTGTCGATGGCGTCCCAACCCACCGGGACCTCCGTGATGTCCAGCTTCAGAGCGTGCTTCTTCTCGACGGCTCGCAAGACCTTGATCGCTTCCCGCATGATCTCCGGACCGATGCCGTCGCCGGCCAGCGCCGCGATTTTCAGTGTGGTTTTGCCCATAGATTGTCCTTGAGAGAAATCGGTGAACTCGGCCTCACCAGCCAGCCTTTCATTGATCCAGGTCGCTTCGGTGTTTTGGCGATTGCGTGCCCGTGAGCGTCCAACCAACACCCGGCGAAGTCAAGTCCGGCCCCAGCCCTGCCGCCAATTCATGAATGCGAAAAGGCTGGTGGGGGACGGCTCGTCCCCCGCCGACGCGAGTGAAAAAGGTGTCAGTCGGCGACGAGGCCGTCGCCACTCCCGGAGAGTGGCCTCGTGGGATTCGGCCCTCCGAGATTCCCGCCAACAGCTTGTGGATCGAACGAACCGAGGTTCGCGGAGCACCCGTGTCACTGCCCGCCGGGCGCGGTCAGAAGGGCCGCCATGACCTCGCGCAACTCGATCAACTGCCGTTCCTGGCGTTCGTCAAACGACCCAAGGCGCTGGGCGTAGGTGTCCATCCAGGTCACCAGTCGGTTCCAACTGTCGGCATCGAGCCTGACGTCGCGGTGCGCTTCCTTCTCCCGGAGCGCGTCGAGGACCGCGCTGGTCCGGGCTGCGCCATGCCCGGCCTGCGAAGCCCCGCGCGCGTACGCCTCTTTGACATGGTCGCGCAAGCTGGGTTTGCCGGCTGAGACCAGCGTCTCGTAGGCGGCGTTGGGTGTCAGGTCGAGTTTGGCAGCCTCGATCTTGCCGCCATCCGGTCGATGACACTCGACGCAGTGCGCATCGAGCACCGGTTGGACCAGGCGATCGAAGCGCAACGGCCACGATCCCTCGGGGCCGGGAGTCAACTTCGAAGGCGCGCGGCGGCTGGCCATCACCGTCCGAACCGGCGGGGCAAGCATCCGTTCCTCATGGCATCCGATGCAACCGAGCGTTTGTCCCGGCTGCACATGGCTCGAACTGCGCATGGTCTGGACGGCCATCCCATCGGCATCGAGGGCCTGGAAGAACAGCATCACGCCGGACGGGACGAGGAAATGGGCCGAGCCGTCGGGCTCGACGGGCACGGTGCCGAGCACGCACTTTCCCGGATCATCTGAAGTCAAACCGATGCTTGGGTAATTCATCACGGGATGCGTCTTGGGCGGAACGGCGACAATCCGCAGGGCTTTGATCGTGTCCGGCGCCGCACCGGCGAGGCCGCGGCTGACGTCGGCGAGAAGAAACGCACCTTCCTGCGGGCCGTCCCACGCGACAGTGTCGGCCACCGCCGGCGACTGCGGTCGGGGCCGGACGGGGATGGGTTCGCAACAACCGATTTGCTCGTCCCGATGCAGCATCTCGAGACCGATCTCCGCATCGTAGAAATAGAGCCCCATGCCGTTGGGCGGGCGCAGGACGGCGTGCCAGCGATTCCAGTCATCCGGCCCGGGCACGTCCGCGCCTTCTTTGGTCCATACGGTCAGGTAGTGGCGCTCCGAGAGCGGCCAGGGATCGGCATAGTAGGTCTCCGGCCAGCCGTCGATTTCCGGGAACACGACCTCGGGCGTCAGGCGTTTCAGGGGGGCCTCGCCCTCGGTGCCAATGGACGGATCGAACAGGACGAGGCTGCCCATGGTCTGGGAATGGTGGGCGGAGGCGGTAAAGACGATCTTGCGCGAATTGGGGACCGGCATGGGCTCGAACGCGCAATGCGGACTTCTCGTGAAGCCCTTGTACACAAGGCGCGCATTGGTGCCATCGGGCCGCACGCTCCACAAACCCATGTACGGCATGTTGTCGCGGTCGACGTAATCCCAGCGCGAGTAAAGGACCGTGCCGTCCTGCGCAATCTCAGGCGTCCACTCGAACATTTCGAATGGGGAGATCGCGCACAGATCGGTGCCGTCGGCGTTCATCGTGTGCAGCGTGTAGACCGCCACCGGCCTCGAGGCGTCGCCGCCGCAGCGCACGTAGATGTCCGGCAGGCGCGTCTCCGTGAGCGTGCGCCCTGCCGTCTGGCGATTCACCTGGATATTCTGGCCGCGCCGGGTGGACAGGAAGACAATCCGGCCATCCGGCAGGTAGCGTCCGTCGAAATCGTCATAGGCTCCGCGCGTGAGCTGGCTAAGGCCGCCGCCATCGAGGTTCATCTCGAACAGGTGGTAGAAGGCGTCCTCCGGAACGTTGGCTTTCTCGAGTTTGTTGGTCTCGGCAGCCAGATGGGGGTAATACCGGCACCATGCGAAAAGGACTCGTTGCCCATCCGACGAGAGAGTCGGCCGCAGGAAGCTGCCCGGCTCTCCGAACGCCCCGGTGAGACACTCGACCGACGGGCGTTCAGTGCGAAAATCGCGCAGCAGGTAGAGCCCGCCGCCGGGGCGCGACCACCAGCCATAATACTGATCCGACATGTGATTGAAGCTCGGGGGAACGCGCTTGGCGAAGAGGATGGCGTCAAAGTCCAACGCCGGATTGGCAAGAGCCAACTGCCGCTGAAGACGCCGCGTCTCGATGAACCTGGCCTGCCAATCGGACGCCGCATCCGCCCCGACAATCCGGGCCGACAAATCGGCCAGGGTCCGGGCGTGACCCGCGATCCCGCGGCCCTCGGCGCGGCGTTCCGCCAGCAAGCGGCTGCAACGATCGAGTGTCGCCCGCGCGGCGGCCTCCCAGTCCACGGGCGGCGGCGGGCGGTGATCGACCGACCATTTGGAAAGACTCACTTGATCCGCGGGCCGGTGCAGGGCCAGGTTCTTCGAGGGGTCCTCCGTGCCGAAGACCTCGACCTCGTCGAGATGCAGGTGCGTGCGTCCAGGCAATTCGAGCCGAACGAACCGCGCCGAACGCCCCCGCACGTCGACCGCCAGGGGCTTGGCGTCGGGGAATCCGCGGAACAGATCGCCGGCATGCTCGTAGACGGTGGACCATGCATGGCCGTCGTCCGAAAGGCGCACAACCAGGTTGGTGCTGCGGCGCGTGGACTCCTCGGCATCGCACCGATTCCAGACCAGCACCTTCTCGATTGGATGGCATTGTTCCAGATCGACCTGCCACCACGGATTGTCCGCCTGCCCGGTGTGAAAGCCCCAGCGTCCGTTCTTCACGCCGTCACACCCCCCCAGGGCATCGGCCGACGGCTCGAGCTGGGCCATCCGGTTCGTGACGGCCAGGGTCTCTTCCCGCAACACCCAGTCGCGTTCGAGCATCCGCTGCCAGGAATCCGGATCAACCCTTTCGACTGCCCCCAGTGCCATGGCGGAAAGACACCAGGCCGCGAGCGTTGTCCGAACAAGCTTCATGCGAAGTCTGACCGCCCTGTGCGCCGTCGGGCTGCGAAATATCCGGCTAGCGAGGCGCGCCTCAGACAAATCCAGTCCTCCTTTGCATGAACCTTGGTTCCGTAGCCGCGGACGTCAGTCCGCGCCATCTCGCTCCGTCGAGAGCAGGAATCAGCGCCGACTCGCGTCGGCAGCTACAAGTCGGTCCATTGTCCCCTTGCGCATTAACCTGTTGAATTTCAACACTTCCCATGAGGAGTCCCCGTGTTTCCCCGTCCCTCTCTCCCGCGCCTCTTTCCTTGGAATCCTTGAGCCCTTCGACGCAGCACAGAAACTTGACTTGTCTACAGCAAATTCCACCGGTCAAGGATTCTAGGGCCGCGCCGGCTCGCCCAGGGCCACGACATCGCGGCGCATCCGCGCAAGATCCGCGGGATCGAGTTTGATCCGGGCGGCGCTCAGGTTGTCGCGGAGTTGCGCCACATTGCGGATGCCGCAGAGCACGTGCGTGGCGCCCGCCTGGGCAGCCGTCCAAGCGATGACCAACTGGGCAAAGGAGGCGTGGTACTTGTCCGCAAGGTCCCTCCAACCGGCGAGGAGACCGAGCACGCGCTTGCGATTGGGCAACAGGAACCACGTGTTCCAATCGGCGTTGCTCCGGAACTCGTCGGGCTTGAACACGCGGTCCATCCCCACTTTGCCAGTCAGCAGACCCTGTTCGAGTGACATGTAGGTCAAGGTGGCAATCCTGTTGGCCTGACAGAAGGGGAGGATGTCCCGTTCCGGGTCGCGGTAGAGCATGCTGTAGCGGAACTGGTCGCTGGCGATCGGACCGCAGGCGCAGTGCTCCTTGAGTTCATCGAGCGTGACGTTGCAGACGCCAATGGCTCGGATCTTGCCCTGCTCCTTGAGTTTCAGCAGGCAGGCCATGGTGTCGGCGATCGGTGTCTTGTCCGGAGGACACGCGGGCCAATGGGTCTGATACAAATCGATGCAGTCCACCCCGAGATTCCGCAGGCTGCGATCGATCTCGATCTGGATCGTGTCGGGACGCAGGCTGCGCCGCATGATCCGTCCAGCCATCTCGGTGAAGAACGAGCCGCGCTCGTCGTCGGTCCATAAGCCGCACTTGGTGGCCACGATCACTCGATCGCGCCGGCCCTTGATGGCTTCGCCCACAACCTTCTCGCTCCGCCCCCAGCCATAGGCGGGGGCCGTGTCGATCAGATTGAGCCCTTCGTCGATCGCCGCTTGAAGAGTATAGATTGATTCGCGGTCGTCGGTGTCGCTGCCCCACACCGTTCCGCCGCCCAAGACCCAAGTGCCGAATCCGACGACCGAGGCCTCGATCCCTGATTTGCCGAGAGGACGATTCTCCATAATGATGGCTCTGATTAGACGTTTCGCCCTGTCCTTTAAACAACCGCGCCCCCCGAGTCAAGACAAGGGTCTCGATTCACAGGCAGAACTGCCGCTCGATCAAGGCGCGGAACCAACTCCCCCGCCCGACACCTGTCGGGCC
>JAXGQW010000060.1:0-34335 GCA_040766265.1 Verrucomicrobiota bacterium | reverse complement strand
GCTTTGGGAGAAGAGGCGCGCTCGCTCGGTTTTGTCTACGTCGCCAGCGCTCCCAAGGTGCGCAGTTCCTACAACGCGGATGGCATTGCCAGTTTGTCACATTGGCGAAGGAAGTAGTCGCGTCTCCTCGCCTTTGTGCTCTTCGAGTCTTCGTGGTGGTTATTGGCGGTCGCATGACAGCTCAGGCGGCGATCAGGCCGGGAGCGGGCGATTCTCGATTGACCTGTAGTGTCTGCTTTGCCAGCGTGACCGGTATTGATAACAGGGGTTGCAGTCAACCGGCGGGCTCCCGGTCATTCGTCGACCGTCAGGTTTGATCTGGATCAGGCTGTCGGAGCGAGGAGCGGCGAAGCACTGTGAAAGGAGAGTCATGAAGAGGACGAAGAACGTGATCTTGGTGGCGGTGGTTGGGGCGGTTGTGGGCCTGCTGGGCAGTCAGGTCAAAGCAGACCCGCCTGTGATCGAGTCGCTGAGTGGCAACGGCGAACTGATCTGCTCGGGGCTCGAGCCTGGCAGCGTGGCGACAGTCGAATGGGCGCCAACGGTGAACGGGCCGTGGACGAATAGTTGGGCGGCCCAGGGGACGGTCGTGGTGGACCCGGAGGGGATGATTCGAGTCAATGTGCCAATGTTCTACCGGGTGCGGAGCAGACCGCAGCAGACTGCGCCAGAGGGCATGGCCCTGATTCCGGGGGGGCACATTTCAGATGGGCGACAGCTTCGGTGAAGGGGGGGACGCCGAGCGCCCGGTTCACACGGTGACGGTCAGCGCATTCTGCATGGACAAGTACGAGGTGACCAAGACGCTGTGGGACGAGGTGCTTGTGTGGGCGGTGAACCACGGGTACGTCTTTGACAACGGTGGTGTGGCAAGGGGAGCGACTCACCCTGTTCACGCTGTTAACTGTCGTGACGTGATCAAGTGGTGCAATGCGCGAAGCGAGATGGAGGGACGGGTGCCGGCGTATTACACGAGCGCGCCGCAGACGACGGTGTACCGGGTCGGGAACGTTGATGTTGAGAACGAATGGGTAAAGTGGGATGCGGGGTATCGCTTGCCGACGGAGGCGGAGTGGGAATATGCGGCGCGCGGGGGCCTTGAAGGAAGGCGGTTCCCCTGGGGTGACACCATCTCTCACAGCCAGGCGAACTACTATAGCTGGTGGCGCGACGGGAAACCCGTGTACAGCTACGATGTGTCGCCTACCGAGGGATACCACCCGACTGCCTACGCGGGCCCGGAGCCATTTTGTGACGCATACACCACCTCTGTGGGGTCTTTTGCACCTAATGCGTATGGGCTTTATGACATGGCTGGGAATATGGCGGAGTTGTGCTGGGACCGGTACGGGGACTACGAAAGTGGCTCGCAAGTCAACCCGCGTGGTCCCACGCGGGGCAAATGGGGCAAATATCGGGTTGTGCGTGGGGGGTATGGCGAGCCCCCAGGAGCCGTCGAATGCCGGGTCACATTCCGTGCAGAGATCTACTTCTTTTCCATGTCCATCGAGTGTTATGAATCGCCCGGGTTCCGCTGTGTCCTGGCCCCAGGTCAGTGACGACGAAGAACGGAACCAGGCCACTGCGGACCTGGTGGTCCACGGTCTCTTCATGTGGAAAGGCGCTTGAGCAGTCGTTGGAGGGGGATGTGTGTGTGGGGGCTGGCAGCGCCGGTGCAGATCGGACCAAGAAGGCTTGGAGAGGTTGGACTTCCATCCGACGCTGCTCGATGCTGCCCGCTCTGCCCACCTGGTTGCTCCTTCCCCACACCGGCACCTGCGCACTGTGCACATTCCGTGTCGCGATCGCGACACGATTCAGGTGCATTTTGATGCAATCCAGTGCGATTCAATCGGTTGTGACGTGTCGAATGACGGGTACATTTCTGCCCCCAGTGCTTGCGCGGGAGTCGTTGGCCGGCCCACTGGCGTCCGTGCGGTTGGAGACCTCGCACCCTCAGGCCCTTGAGAATGGAAACGGGCGGATCGGTGCAAGAGTTCGTTGTGGAGTTGGTGATTGGTCGAGCCAGCATGAAAACAGAGGATTGAGTTCCGTGCGTCGAGTCGTTTATACAGACCGCACCGATGAAACCTGGAACGTCAATGCTCGCGCCTGCGGCTTACCCGGACCCCGCCCGGCCGGAACGACCGACCCCCATTATCATGAAACACATCCCCCTGTTCGCCCTGCTCGCCCTGTTCGCCGGGTGCGCCACCGCGCCGCGCGAGGCCGTCGCTCCCCGCGCCCGGTGGACGCCGGAACAGGCCAATGCCTGGTATGCGCGACAACCCTGGCTCGTAGGCTGCAACTTCACGCCCAGTAGCGCGATCAATCAACTCGAAATGTGGCAGCCGGACACATGGGATCCGGCGACCATCGATCGCGAGTTGCGTTGGGCAAGCGACCTGGGGTTCACCAGCATTCGCGTCTTCCTCCATGACATCGCCTGGCGGCAGGACCCGGACGGGTTCCTCGACCGTGTGGATCGGTTTCTGGGCCTCGCCGCGAAGCATCGCATCGGGGTCATGCTGGTCATCTTCGACGGCGTGTGGGATCCGTTCCCGAAGGCCGGCCGGCAGCGCGCGCCGCATCCGCATCGCCACAACTCGGGCTGGGTGCAGAGCCCGGCCCAGGAGATACTCAAGGATCCTGCGCGCCACGACGAGTTGAAGGCCTATGTGCAGGATGTCGTCGGTCGTTTCCATGCCGACCGCCGTGTGCAGGTCTGGGATCTTTACAACGAGCCGGACAACCCCGTGCCGCAGTACCGCGACGTCGAGTTGACGAACAAGGCCGAGATGGCGTGCCTGCTCTTGCAGAAGGCTTTCGTTTGGGCGCGCGCGATGAATCCGACGCAGCCGCTGACCTCCGGCATGTGGATTGGCAACTGGCCCGACCCCGCCAAACTCTCGCCGACCGAGCAGGTTCAGATCGATGAATCCGACGTGATCTCGTTCCATACCTATGGACCGATCGACGAAGCGAAGAAGTGCGTGCAGAACCTCCGGCGCTACAATCGCCCGCTGCTCTGCACGGAATTCATGGCCCGTCCGCAGGGCAGCACGTTTGATCCCGTTCTGGGCTGCTTCAAGGACGAGAATGTGGGCGCCTATTGCTGGGGATTCGTGGACGGCAAGACACAGACCATTTATCCATGGGATTCCTGGCGGAAGGAATACACCGCCGAGCCGGACCCTTGGTTTCACGACATCCTCCGCC
Source organism: Verrucomicrobiota bacterium (assembly GCA_040766265.1). Lineage (GTDB taxonomy): Bacteria > Verrucomicrobiota > Verrucomicrobiia > Limisphaerales > J093 > MWFF01. The sequence continues at coordinate 31,116 of JAXGQW010000060.1, read as the reverse complement.
GGGACGGCACGCCCTATGACGCCGCGGAGGTGGAGTACATCAAGCGCCTCACGGGCGCGGCGCTCAGGCCCTGACCCGCATGTCGCACACCGTCTGTGGAGAACGGTCAGGGTCAGCCCTTAGATCTTCGGTCAGCCAGGGGCGCCTCAGTTCGAGGATGAGGAGCCAGGTCGAACGGTCGCGGCGCCCTCGATGCGGGGCAACCGCTGGGCGGTGAACAGCACCCTCGATAGCCGCCGCGACCGCTGTTTCCAGCCGCAGTGGCCCCCTGACCGGCCTTCCTGGAGGCGACGACCGCGTTCAGGGGCTGGTGGTTGGCCGCCCACCAGCCCCTGAAGACCGACCAAGCGCTTGGCAGGGGACAATTCGGCCAGACTCTGCCGCGTCTCACCTTGAATAGCCACACCCGGCCAGGCACACTCCGAGCACGTCGAAAGAGCAAATACTGTTGGACGTAGCGACTCTGTTGGGCGTCCGCCAGCTTTCATGCCATCCATCACGTGCAGTGTGGATTGTAACGAACAACAAAATGGACATTGAAAAGGAGGTTCCTTATGAAACGCAGATTCAGATTGCTATCCCTGCTTCTTGTCTGCGCCTCTCTTTCTCTTACGGCCGCTTCCTGTGGAGGTGGTGAGGAGAAGTCCGATGACACCGCAGAGGGCGGAATCGGCAGCGATGCGGCGAGCATCGAGGGCGCTACCGAAACTGTGCCTCCTGCCAAGCCTGTATTTGCCTACGAGCATGTGGTGATTCTCGGCGTGGATGGGGCAGGCGCCTTCTTTTCCAAGGCGGATACCCCCAATGTGGACCGAATTTTCAAGGATGGGGCGACCACCCAAACCATGCTTGCCGCCTCCCCCTCCATCAGCGCCCAGTGCTGGGGCTCGATGCTGCATGGCGTGAAGCCCGAATTTCACAGGCTCACCAACGACCGTGTGAGCAACACCCCATTTGCTTCCGATTCCCCCTATCCTTCCATTTTCCGCATTCTCCGTGAGCAGGATGCGGACGCGGAGCTTGCCTCCTTCTGCAACTGGAATCCCATCAATATTGGAATCGTGGAGGAAGGTCTTGGGGTACACAAGGACACGGCGGGAGACTCCCCGCTGACCGAGAAGATTCTCAACTATCTGGATCAGAAAGCGCCCAAGCTGATGTTTGTGCAGTTCGACTCTGTCGATGGCGCAGGGCACGGCGGCGGCTACGGCAGCAAGGGACATCTGGATTGCATTTCCGCCGTGGATGCCCTCATTGGCAAAATTTACGACAAATACGCAAGCAAGAATCTCATCGAGAAAACTCTCTTCCTCGTCACAGCCGACCACGGCGGAACCCCTCAGGGCGGCCATGGCGGTGCGACCCCTGCCGAAATGGACGTCTTCTTCGGTGCAGCGGGGAAAACGGTCGTGAAGGGCGATATTTCCGATTGTGAAGTACGGGACATTGCTGCCATTGCCGCCTATGCGCTGAATCTGAAGAAGCCCGAAACCTGGACGGGACGTCTTCCCGGCGGTTTGTTCGTGGGAGTCTCAGCCGAGGCGCGGGTGGAAATGCAGGTTCCCAAGAATCCCAATCGTGATCACGAAACCGTTTCCACTCCCGAGGTTGGCAGCGGCTCCTTTGTCACCGATTTGCTGAATTCAGAAAAGTGGCTGGCGGTGCTGACCTTTGACGACAACACCGAGGATGTGACAGGACATTACACCACCAAGGCAAACGGGGAGCTTTACTATTCGGACGGCTACCACGGCAAGGCTGCTTCCTTTGACGATGGCTATGTCACCCTGGAGAAGCTGCAGGTTCAGTCGGACAACTTCAGCTATTCCTCCCATCTGGGGGCAACGCTGGATGATTTCCTGGTTTACCGCGATGCTATGACAGAGGAAGATACTGGGGCGCTGAAGGCATATTACACGGGGAACACGGGGAAATAATTCGGATGAAACGAAGGGGCGCTGTCCAGGCGGGTCAGTTCGGCGCAGATTTGTCGTAGCCGTTTGCCCGTCCAGCGGCGCCGGCGTCCCATCGGGTCGCCTGCCGTATCGTCCTGCAGCAATGCTGCCCAAGCGTTTCAAGAAGTCCGGCGTTTTTTTTCGGCCCGGGGGCGCCCCCCGCCGACCCGACGGATGCGTTCTTGCTGGACGTCACCGGCCAACAGTTGGCGACGTCCGCGCGCCACTGTCTCCTCATCCAAGCCCAACCACTGGGCCATCTGGCGATCTCCGCCGTGGCCACGCTTGAAGCTCTCCAGGCCGGCGTAGAGGCGGCGTTGCTGCTCGTCCAGAAGGCTGTAGAACAACGCGATCGCCGCCCGCAGTCGTTCGTCTTGCGGATCGCGAGCCGCCACTTGAGCTTGTCGGCACGCCCACTGTTCCTGCCGTCGAACCCGATCCGCTGCCGTGTACAGATACAACGAGCCCACGGGTTGACGATCCAGACGCCCCTCCTCGACCAACTGACGCAGGGCATCTTTGACCGACACGTGCAGCCGCGCATCCAGTTCGTGGGCGAAGCAGCCCGCCGGCGCCTCAGAGACCAGACTCTGGGCGGTGGCCAGAAGAGTCCCCTGCCGCGAGAACCACGCGCCGCGGCAACCCCAGAGCCCGTCTTGGTCGAATCGGGCGATGGAGTCCAAGGTGTAGAAACTGCCGCGATGCGAATAGCTGCTGCGGTAGGAGAGTTGGGTCAATTTGCGGAAGACAGTCTGATCGACTTTGGTTCCCAAGGCACCTTTCATCTCGGGCATGGTCACAGCTTTGAGCCGCTGGAAGAGGTCCCGGAAGGGGCCCAGGGCATATCGTATCGTGTTCATAATGTCATAATACCTCCTGCTTGGCACCTCGCAAGCGTTTGTCTGACATTACAGTGTGGCGGCGCGTTCAGCCAGCTTCAGGTGCCCAAACCCTGTGAACATTCGTTTTTCAGCACTTCTCCAGTGTCGCCATTCCGATCACACTCCCGCCCACAATGTCGCAGTTACGCCTTGAAAATACGGACTTGTTCTTGCATAGCCCCTTACTCCGGCTTGAGGTTGGCGCGGGCCTCGACGGCTTCGAGCATCTTCTGCCAATACGGCTTGAGGAAGGGCGGATCGTTCAGACTATCGAGCGCGTAACTGCGGCTGGCGCGGTCGAGATCGAGCACGGCGGTGATCATCTCCTCCCGGTACCAGCCGGCCTCGGCCAGCGGCATGCCATTGGGCTCGCGGATGAACGACTGGCCGCTCGAGGTTTGTCGGCCGTCGGGCGATTGGCCGACGGTGTTCGCCACGCAATGGAACATCCGGCTGTTTGGGCCCACCGGCTGCTGTGCGCGTCCCGATGTCCGTTTCCAGATCACGGCCTCGATCTCGTCCGAACTGCACGAGGGATGGAAGAGGATCTGCGCCCCGAGCATCGCCGGCAGGCGATAGACTTCCGGATGCCGTCCGTCGCGGCAGATCGCCAGCGTGCAGCGGATGCCGTCGATCTCGAAGAGCGAGAGCTTGTCGCCGCCGCGGCAGTACGTGTGCTCGTCGCGCCCGGCCAGATGGACCTTGGCATACTCATGCACGATGTCGCCTTGGGGCGAGATGACGTGGGCGAGGTTGAGCAGGCGATCGGTTGTCCGGCGCGCGCTGCCGACAATGACCCACACGGCGGCTTGGGCGGCGGCCTGGCAGGTGCGGTCGAGGGCGGCCTGCACGTCGCGTGGATCGAGCTGCATCACGTCGGGGAAGTAGTAGCCAGTGAGGTTGGTTTCTGGGAAGAGCACGACCCGGCTGCCTTCAGCAGCCGCAAGCCGGATGTAGTGGAGCGTGCGTTCGAGGTTGCGGGCCAGCGGCTTGGCCCAGTGCAGTTGAACACAGGAAACCTGAAGGGTTTGGGGCGCAGTCATGGGGCCAGCGTGACGCAAAGAACGGTCAGGGTCAGCCCTTAAATTTGACTGATGTCATCGACTCCTTCGCCCGCATGCTTCATCGAGTTGTGACCAGGGCGAAGCCGAGCGCTGTCGAACGTCCGCCCATGCAGGCTAATTCTGGAGAGCGAGCCAGCGTTCGACGCCCAGGACGTATTTCGAGAATCGAACCATGCGGAACGGGACGGCGTTGGCGATTGTTGCGGCGGCCGGAGCATGTTCGGGGCCGTACTTCAATTCGATGACCGGTGACGGGTCGCCAACAGGCAGGGCTGCGATGCATCCCGTGGATGGCCGAACGCCGAGGAAGAGAAGGTCTGTGTCCACGGTCAAGCGGAAGCGTCCGTCGGCGCTCAGAAAGTAGTGGCGTTCGTAGCGGTTGATCAGCACAGGTTGACGATGGCGCAAGGAGGCGCGCAGGAGCTGCGGCAGCACGGCGCCGTCGATGGCGGCATCGAGTGTTTCGATCGGCACGGCTCCATCGAGCGTGATCGCAGGCAATGGATAGGTTTCTTTGCCGCCGACATGTCCGGATTTGAGTTTACGTTCGAGGACGGGGCGGGGGATGTGGCCGTGTTCGCGTCCGTACCAGCGGATTCGGGTTTTGAGCCGGTGCGCGGCGCCATAAACGTGATCGAGGTAGTCGCGCATGGCAGGCGAGTCGAGGTAGAGATTGTTCACCTGGCGCGCGGGGTAGGCGATTCGGAACAGAGCCGGATGGCGCCGTATCAAGGCCAGCGTCTCGGCCAGTGACAATCCCGTGGCAACGAACTTGCGCTCGTAGCGGGGCCGGGGCAGGGGAGCGTTCATCGCGATTCAAGCGGCCAGTCCGCGGTCGTCCAGGCAACTGACTTGCACCAGGGGATTGAGGTTGCGGAGTTGGGCGGCGAAGGACTCGAGCCGGCTGGCGTCCTGGAAATCGACCACGAATGCCGCTTCGACGCGGTCGGGGGTTTCATCGAACCGTTTCAGTCGCGCCTGGGCGCCGGCCTTGGCCAGGGCGCCGAGGATTTGTTGAGGGCCGAGTTTTGCCGGAGACGGGCTGGTGACGGTGAGGAAAAAATTGGGCTGATCGGGCGTGCGGCGGACCAGGCTGCGGAGGGCGATCAGACCGAGGATGATGACGAGGGCGACGATGGTGACCAGGGCTTGGCCGGCACCCAATCCCAAGCCGATGCTGATGGCCAGGAAGAGAAAGGCGAGTTCTTCGGGTTCTTTGATCGCGGCGCGAAACCGGACGATCGAGAGCGCGCCGACCAGGCCCAAGGAGAGCGCCAGTGAAGACTTGACAATGCTGATGATCAGGGTGGTGGTGACCGCCAGCAGAACGAAGTTCCGGGCAAAAAGCCGGCGGTTCGAGAGGGATTGTCCGAAATGGACGTAGGCTTGTCCGAGGAACATCCCAAGGACGGCTGCAAGACAGAGGCTCAGGGCGAATCCGGGAAGGGAGGCGTTGGCGGCCGGGTTCAGGAACAGTTCGCGGATCGAGGCAGGCAGTTGCATGTGGATTAGGGGGTGGTGAGGGGTTGAGTTCGACGGTTGAGGTTGACTGAGGATGGGATGGGGAAATGGGTCTACTCGTTACGCTGGCCGGGGGTGGGACTCATCTCGAGCCACAGTTCGGTGTTGTTTGAAGATCGCCCCCAGGAGCGATCGGTCGGCTGCCGGCCAAATTCGACCGAACGGCGGTCCGGACCGCACGGTAGCAGGACATGGCGCCCTCGGGGATGCCAACGGAGCGAGCCGGGGCATTGGCCCTGCCAGAGAGCAGGGTGCCCAGTGCGGGAAGATCGGTCCATGTGCTGAGGTCGGTCGAGCCTTGAAATCGCCAATCGTCGTCGGCATCGCCGTCGACCTGCAGCGTCATCGCCCAATCCGACATCCGTGCGATAAGCCGGCCAACGTCTGCGCGGGCCGCGACGATCGGCAGGATGCCGCTGACCACGACTGCCAGAGATAGGAGGCTGTTTGTGTTCATGTCGCAGTTCAGTTTTGCGCCTGACGGACTGATGGGAGGCTGAGGAGGCAGGCTCGCCGTCCTTCCACGAAGGCTTTCAGACTGCCGCCTGAACGCTCCCATCGAGACTCTGTTTGAGCCGTCCCGGCGCCTTCGAGCCCGTTTTGGAAAGCCTCAGTCGAATCGAGCTTGCGGGTGTCAACCGCCACCGCGTCGGCAATCATCGAGTGGCATTGCGTCGCCACCGGGCCGAGCGTGTCCCAATCGAGCCATTCTTCAGCGATGTCGCGGACAAATCCCAGATAGCGCCGGCGCAGTTCCGGAACAGCGAGCAACCGATACGCCAGTGTCTTGTTCGAGTCGGTGGCAATGACCAGTGGATCGAGTTCCACGCCGCCACCCTGCGGTCCGCCCGGCCCAAACCCTCCCCCAAATCCCCCCCCAAACCCCATGCCCGGCCCAAATCCGCCACGACCGCCTGACCGGCGCATCCCGCCCATGCCGCCCGGGCCTCCGGGGCCTCGGAAGCCGCCGGGTCCGCCGGGTCCGCCGGGTCCGCCGCCCGTGCTGAATGTCTCGTTGACGTCATAAGGAATGATATGGAATTGGCCTTTGGGATCCTGGTAGAGATTGTAGTCACTGCTGCGGATCCAATACCCGTCGTTGTTGGCAAACACGTTGTCGAGCGCGAGGAACTTGAGCGCCTCATCGATATCGAGCAGCGGATCGAGGGCGGTGGCCAGCCGATCCGGGGCGGACTGATCCAGAGTCTGGCAGAGAAGGATCAGACCAACCCATGACTTGGGGTCGTTTCTGGATTTGATCTCGTACATGCGTTGGTAGGGCGAAACGTCATCACCCAGATACGAGAGGTTGGCGTTTCCCCCGGGACCGCCCGGCACGTTCCAGCGGGCGCCTTTCGAGGTGTGGAACCACTCCTGAACGAAGTCCTGATTGAACTGCTGGTAATTGACGTAAACACCCCAGTCCTCGCCGTTAATGACGACGCGGACGAGGTTGGCCTGGGCGCAGGGGATGTAATGCCGGGCGACGTGGCAGAACAGGACCGTCCGCAGGAAAGTCGGGTCCTCGTGCGAATTGAGCAGGTTCAGGGTGCGGAAGCCGTAAAGGCGTTGTTGCGAGTGGATATAATCCATGGCGAGGTTCAACGAACGTTTCTGACCGGACCCCACCATCGAATAGGAAGACATTCCACGGAAACGGACGCCCACCTCGGGATAGGAGCGTCCGTCGACTGTGAGCTTTGCCGGAACATCGATGCCGACGTCATGAAACTCCTCGAGTTCCTTCTCCCAATCGCTGGCCTCGAACTCGAGAAAGAGCGTTCGAAACACGTTCAAATCGTAAAGGGGCGCATCCGGAAACGACTGCACATCGGATGGAGCGAGCCGAAGGGCGGTCGGAGCGGACGTCTGGTCTGTGTTGGAGGCGCTGAAGCCGCCGCGACGCCCGCCACGACCTCCTGGACCGCCGAAGCGCCGGTTGCCGCGTTGTTGGGAGAGAGACTCTCGGGCAGCTTTTCGCTCATCGAGATTGAGCCATCCATCGGCATTCAGGTCGAATTCCTTGACCAGGCTGATTGCTCGGGATGCGGAGCGTGTGGGCCCGCCAGGAGGCCCACCGGGCATTGGTCCGCCTCCCATGGGTCCGCCTGGCATCGGTCCACCACGCATCGGCCCGCCACCCATGAATCCATCCTGAGGAAATCCGTCCGGCCCCGGGCCACCCGGGCCGCCGGGTCCGTCCCACCATGGCCCACCAGGAGGCCCTCCCGGCATCGGCCCGCCAAAACCAGTCCCGCCAGGACCGGGCCCGCCAAAACCAGGTCCGCCTGGGCCGCCGAATCCGAACGGTTCGAATTCCGGACCGCCGGGGCCGCCAGCGAATGGCGGCATGTCGGCTCGTGTGCCCGGCGAGACACGGTTGGTCGGAGACAAACTGGCTGGCGTCCTGACCACAAGGAACAAGCCAAGAACAGAGGTCGCGGCCGCCAGGACCAGTTCGATATGGAACACGTGCCGTTTCACAAATGCGCCGTGACTCTACCAATGGGAGCATTAAGCGCCGATTAAGAGGATTCTTAATCGCAACTTAATCCGGTCTCTGACAGAATGCCCTTGGATGGAACGGAGCGGACGCGCGGATGTGCTCTTCCTGCATTCCGAGGCGTTCGTCGATCGAGCATGCGAATCCTTGTCGTCGAAGACGAGCCTCATTTGCTGCGCAGCTTGGCGAAGGCGCTGCGCGAGGAGGGCTACGCAGTGGATACCGCGGCGGCGGGCGATGATGGTTTGTTCAAGGCGGAGAGCTACGATTACGACGCGATTGTGCTCGATGTGATGCTGCCGGGGATGGATGGGTGGCAACTCTTGGAGAGGTTGCGGCGGCGCAAGCCGACGCCGGTGCTGATGCTGACGGCGCGGGATGCGCCTCGCGACCGGGTGCGCGGGCTGGACACGGGGGCGGATGATTACCTTGTGAAGCCGTTTGACCTGAGCGAGTTGCTCGCGCGAATGCGGGCGTTGATCCGCCGGGGGGCAGGCAAACCGTGGCCGCGCCTCGAGATCCGCGACATCGTCATCGATGTCAAATCGCGCACCGTGACGCGGGCGGGACAACCGGTGTGGCTGACAGCCCGCGAGTATGCCATCCTCGAGTATTTGGCTTATCACCGTGGCGAGGTGGTGACCCGCACGGCGCTGTATGAGCATCTGATGGACGAGAGCGATGACACCCTGTCCAACCTGGTCGACGTCCATGTGTTCGGCATTCGCAAGAAGCTCGGTGCGGACTTGATCGCGACGCGCCGCGGCCACGGCTACTGCATCGAAACCTGACGAGGCGCCATGCTGGTGAAGTCCATACGTTGGCGGATGCAATTGTGGCAGGCATTCCTCCTGGTGTGCATTCTGACCGGCTTCGGCGCCACGGCCTACAAGCTCCATCGAAGCCAGCGATTCGGCCAGATCGACGAGGACCTCGGGCGCCGGGTGGCGGCGCTCAGCGAGGATGTGCGGAGTTCATTCCCATTGCGTCCGCCCCCCGGGCCGCCTCCGCTCGAGCCCGAGCCGGGATTCGACCCGGGACGGCACATGGAATTCGGACAAGGCTTTGGGCCGCCTCCGCGGCGGCCGCAAGAGGATCGAGGGCTGCATCTGCCGCCGGAGAATCCGTTCGAGCCGCGCGATGTGCGGTTGTCTGCTAAATCCTCGAACCTGTTCAGTTCGGTCGAACCAGACGATTTCTACTATGCGATCTGGTCGCGAAGCGGCGTCTTGCTGACTCGATCAACGAATGCGCCTCCGGATCTGGCGTTGCCCGATCGAGCGGATGGCGACGTGCGGATCCGGACGCGCACGCGCGGCGTGTGTCGCGAGGCGTACCATTTCACGGAGTTGGGCGAGTGTGTCCTCTCGGGCCGATCGATTCGGGCCGATCTCGATGCGATTCAGCGGCTGGCTGGGTTGCTGGTTCTGGCGGGAGGAGCAGTGTTGATGGTTGGGCTCTGGGGCGGGTGGCTGCTGGCCGGCCGCGCGCTCCGTCCGGTCGAGGTGATCGGCGCCGCAGCCAGCCGGATCTCGGCCGGCAACCTGGCCGAGCGCATCGATATCGCCGAGACCGACAGTGAACTGGGGCGCCTGGCGACGGTGCTGAACTCGACGTTCGCCCGGCTTGAAGCGTCCTTCGCGACCCAGCAGCAATTCGTTGCCGATGCCTCGCACGAGCTGCGCACCCCGATTGCCGTTCTCATCGCCGAGGCGCAGGCGACGCTGGCCCGCCCGCGCGAAGCGGGCGAATACCGGGCGACGCTCGATACGTGTCTCGAAACCGCCCAACGCATGCGCCGCCTGACCGAGCAACTTCTGCAACTGGCGCGGCTCGACGCGGGGCAGGAAGTCTTCGAGTGCCATCTCTGCGACCTTGCGGAAACGGCTCGAACGGCGGTCGAACGTATGCGGCCACTGGCCAGCGAACGTGGCATCGCCATCGAATGCAATCTGACGCGCGCGGAAGCCAACGCCGATCCCGAGCGCATCGGCCAGGTGGTCATGAACCTCTTGAGCAATGCCATTCGGTTCAACCGCCAACATGGCGCCATCCGGGTTCGCAGCGGCGCCGAAAACGGTGCGGTGTTCCTGTCCGTGGCTGACACGGGCATCGGCATTGCCGAGGCCGATGTTGAACACATCTTCGACCGGTTTTACCGAGGTGACAGCGCGCGGACGCACGCGTCTGGAGGCACGGGATTGGGCCTGGCCATTTCGCGGGCTATCGTGGCGGCGCATGGGGGGAGCATCGCGGTATCGAGCCGGGCAGGGGACGGAAGCGAGTTCGTTGTCCGGCTGCCGACGACGAACAGGGTCAGCCCTTAAGTTAACACTTTGTCGACAAACGGGTCTTGCCGAGGCTCGACCTTTTTGTGGGGCATTACGTTAAATACTATCTTAAGGGCTGACCCGGGCCTGTGGTGGTGGGCTACGGTTCGAGGACGAGCAACTCGACCTTGCGGAACTCGACGGGATGGCTCTCGGCCTGGAGGGCGATCCACCCTTCGCGCAATGCCTTGTCGCCATCCTTGATCAGTCTCTTTGCATCCGCGTCCCCCTCGTCCAACTGGGGTTTCTCGTATTGCATCACCAGCTCGCCGTTGACGAAGTGCTTGATAGTGTCATGGCCGCGGACCTCGACCTCGACGGTTACCCATTGGTCGCCGTGATAGGTCTGAGAGCGCGAATCGGTGCAGTGTTGGGTGATCAACCGGCCATTCATGACCACGTGCGTTCCCGGTGTGCAGAGATTGGCCGTCGACCGTTTCGCCACGCCGTCGCCGCCCAGGAGCTGCACCTCGATCGACACGGGAAAGTCCTGGTCTTTGCGCATGGTCTCGGGCGCCGGGCAATGCAGCATCAAGCCGCTGTTGCGGAACGCCCAGCTCGGTCCGCCCGGCGTCTGGTTGCCGACAAAGCGATACTCGGCCCGGATTCGATAGTGCGAGAACTTCTCCTTGTAGAAGAGGTGTCCGAACTTGCTGTCGAATTTCTCGTACTGATCGTAGGCGACTCGCAGGACACCGTTCTCGACGCGGAAGGTGTTCAGATGGTTGTCACCCAGATCGAAGCCTTTGATTTTGACGCGCCAGTCGTCGAGGTCTTTGCCGTTGAAGAGGCTGATCCAGCGTTCGCCCGGCGGCGGGTCGGCCGCGCGTGGGGCGCAGATCGTGAGGCCGACCAGGACGGCCAGGGCCATGGCGGTCCAAGGGCGCGGATGCGTCAAGGCACGATTGGGGCGGATTTGGGGAATGCGCGACACTGTGTTCATTTGGAAGTGATGGCAGGTTTGCAGGCTGGCGGCAAGAGCACACATGCAAGAACGTCAAGGTCCGGTGCACATGGAGGTTGTCGGTGGGAATCGAGTATGCGCCGCGTGGCGGCACGCGGCCTGGTGTGCTCTGTTCGCGCACACGAAGGCGTTGGAGTGGGGACCTCCTCGTCCCCGGCGAAGAGAGTTGCAGACCCTGTTTGGCGGGCGACGAGGACGTCGCCCCTCCGGCAATCTCCATCCGTTGTAGGGCCGGTGCCCTCACCAGGCGACACAAGCACCGATAACAACCAGATGCACTGGTCAAGGTCCCGCGGCGACACCGCGGCGAGGGCGGTGACGATCCGATTGTGGCGGTGTGATCTGCTCAGGGAGGGGCCGTAATGCGGACGCGGTAATAGTGTTGGACTGGGGGCCCCTCTTCCGCCGGGGGGCGGTCTGTGAACCGCACCCTGGTCTCGCCGACAGGCTCGCCAACAAGCACCGGCGCTGAGGCGGGCGACCAGGGCGTGAAAGGCGAGGGACCGGTCGCACGTTCCAAAGTGTATTGCAGCGCTTCACTGACGTTCATTTCGAGGGTGGCGGTGCCCTCATGGAGGCTGACGAATTCGAGGCGCGCCTGGGAATGGGGGTCGTTGGGGTCGGTGCCGTCAGCCATCTCATCCCGATTGGCAATTCCATCGGCGTCATCGTCGTTGCCGGGCAAAGGCTCCAGACCGTCGAAATGCCATTGTTCCCAGTAGTCAGGCAGACCGTCCTCGTCTGTGTCCGTCAGCGTCGAGATTTCCTCGAAAGGGCCTGTGATGACCAAGGCGAAATCCTGTGGGCCGACAACGATCCGGTGTGCCCACACACTGATCTCGATCACGCCGGTTCGGTCGGGCGTCCAGTGGATCTGCTCGACGTTGTTGAGCCGGTCGAAAACGCCGCCAGGCACCGATTGCCCGCCCACAAGGTGATTGCCTTTGAAAGAGTGGCGAGGGGTGCGCATGCGCAGATCCAGATCGTTGACCAGATGTCGGTCCGCTCCGGGAGTGGCCGGGTAGTCAGTCCAAACGAGAGTGATTTTCATCGGTTGGTCTGTCGAGGTCAGGCGCAGATACTTCCGGTATGGAAACGCCGGGGTTTCGGCAAAGCCCGGGGACTGATCGACGACGAGGAGTGCGAAGCTGTTGGGATGCAGCGGCAGGGTTTGCGATAGGTTGACCCTGCCCCAGCCTTGATCCCGTGCGGGGGGTGACGCGAGGGCGTTCGACATGGGGACCGCAGCGTTGATCAGGACCGCTTTGACCAGAGCCGCGCTCAGGTCGGGTCGGCGGTCCGCCGCCACCGGATTTCCGGTCGGGTAGAATCCCTGCGCAAAGTAGTCCCGTGCGAGTGCCGCAAGACCGGCCACGATCGGGGCGGAAAAGCTGGTGCCTGATCGGGTGGTGCGGTAGCAGTTCTGCGTGGTTGTGTCGCCGTCACTGGCGGCTGTTCGCATATCCTGTCCCGGGGCAGTCAGATCGGGCTTGTAGCGCCCATCGCTCGCCCAGCCTCGGCTCGAAAAGCCCGCGACATGCTCCTGGTTTGAACCGGACATGGACGCTGCGACGCTCAGGCAGTTTTTCGCGGTCGACGGACTGCCGACTGTGTCGTCCAGAGCGTTGTTTCCGGCTGCGCAGACGACGAGGAAATGCCTGTTGGACCAGGTGACGAGATCGAGTTCCCGACACACTTGCGAATAGATGTTCTGGATCAGGCTCTGTTCCTGATCGCCCCAACTGTTGTTGTGAATGGAGGCGCCCTGAGCCACCGCCTGCTGCAAGACCGGATAGAAATTCGTGACCGGGCATCCCAATCCCGGGAGGTCCGCACAGTCGTTCTCCGCGTCGAATCCGGCATCCTGAATGATCAGGCGGGCGCCTGGGGCCATGCCGTTGTCCGCGGAGATGTCCCAGGGCGCGTCGAGTGTGGAACCTGCCGCGCACCCGGCCACGGCAGTTCCGTGACCGTAATTGTCCCACGCAAGCGGATTGTTGGGATCGTCGGCGGGATCGAGGAAGTTGGCCGCGATCACCTTTCGCGCCGTCCAGTCCGTGGCGGTCCCTTCGAGGGGATTGATGGCAGGCCAGGTTGTCCGGGCATCGCGGAAGTAACATGAGTCGATGTCGAGGCCCGTGTCGCAGATGGCAATCACCTGGTCGGTGCCGTAAATGCCACGGTCGTGGAACGGGATCGTTCCCAGGGAGTGTCCGCTCTGCGTGATGCGACGGGCCCGGTCGTTCGCCAGGCGCGCCCGGCCACCGGGTTCGATCCATTGCACGTCGCGGTGCGTCGAGGCCAGACGAAGGAATTCAGGCAAGCGACGGGCCGCGATGGTGCCGGCCAGATGCGCGCGATTCGCTACGGAGAGCGGGGCCAGCGATTCGAAACCGGCTGCTGTCAAGGTGGCGGCGATATTCGTGACCGACCGATCGCACACGGCATGGACATAGACCGGGACGTCGCCGGGGCGCGATGCGAGTGCGTGCAGCCCGGCGTGAACGCGCAGGGATGGGGTCAGGGGCTGAGCGCAGAAGATGCCTGGGAGGGGCGAAGCCACGCGATTCGGATGCACCCGCGCGATCCAGCCGTTGTCAGGCACGTAATCGAGCAAGTCGACGCCCTGCGCAGCGAAATCGCTCCGAACTGTTCGCTCGGCCTTCGCGGTCAGCCCCAGCAGGACAACGTCGCTGTCTTGGTTGTCCAGGAGTTGCTGGTGGCGAGTCAAGGCCGCGGCGGCGTCTGGATCGAATCCGAATATGTGTCCGTTGAATCGCAACTCTGGGCGGGTTGGGGCGAAGGGTCGATGGTCGGGCCGATCGGCGAACCGAGGGTTTTCCGTGGACCTACCCTCTCGGAGGGCGGATGCCGGCGCTGCAGCGGAGGCCCCGGCTGGTGACCGGGGTCGTCTCGAGTCAGGGACTCGCGGAGATCGTCCCTCCGACCGGTGGGCGTGTTCACTGGGCGGGTCCAACAGGACCAGGCCGCCCTGGCAGATGGCCAACACGAGCGGGATGAGCAAAACACCACGCCGGAGTCTCCGGCGTGGTGTGATGTCAGGTCGGTTCATCCTGCCCATGGTGCTGAAGCGGGCGCTGTGGAGGGCAGCGCCCGGTTGCTAGCCCGCAAGGTTCATGAAATCGTGACCACGGCGAAGCCGAAGATTCCAAGACATGGACCCATGCGGGTTCGGACTACCAGTAGCGGCCATGGGTTCCAAACCAGGTGCTTGACGCATTGTGCCACTGCGGCTCGCTTCCGCCCCAGCCCATGTTGCACTTGAAATAGCGCTGGGTGTTCCACGTGATGCCGAGGCTTCGGTACTCGCGCACCTTGTAGCCGTAGGCCAGAGGGTAATGCCAATAGAAACCGAGGCCGACAATCGAGGGGCGTCCGGCTTTGATCGAGTTGACTGCTTTGTTGCGTGAGCCCGGACTCAAGTAAGGGACGCCCCAGGTCCAGGTGATATCGCGCCCCGCGCCCCGATGCTGGGCCCACTTGTAGCCCAGTTTCATGTTCCATGGCATGGTGGCTGCCTGCCCGTTCACACAGAATGGCCCGACCTGGTTGAAGACGTAGCGATTGCAGTCGCGTACACTGTCGTCGTTCGACAGCGGGGCATCGGCCAGCGCGGTGTTCTTGATCAATCGAGGCGATCCTTTGCGATCCCACCAGCCGTACAACATGGCCCATGCCGCAGGGCCGCAGCCACTGGCGCCACCCGGGCACATTTGCGGATCGTTTGAGAACTGCTTGTAACGCCGCTGGTCGCTCCAGTTGCCCGCGTACCAGTACTTCCAGGAAGTCCACCCGCTGGTGGCGAGGTTGAGGCCGGCGCCTTGTCCCGGCCCCGTTCCAACAAGCAGCAGGAAGGTTTGTTTGCTGCCGTCGTCATAGGTGACTTCGAGCGTCGTCCCGCCGTCGCGTTGCCCTGTGATCCAGAGGCCCACTCCCGTCGTTGGCAGTTCGACGACCGCGATGGTCGGATCCGCCACGGCGGCCGTTCGGATGCGCTGATTGGGAAGAACCAGTTGCCGTTCTTTCAGCGGCACCTTAAGGACCTCCGGTTCGTTGCCCAGCGCCGCCTCCCATTCCTGCGCGGCCAGTTCGGCTCGCAACCGCCTCAGTTCAATGTAGAGCGGGTTCTGTGCGAAGTCCGCCTTGAACTCCCGGTAAGACTGATACCTCCTGGCCGGAAACTCCGGCGCACCGTCATCCTGCGTTCCGTTCTCATTGTCCAGCCCTTCGAATTCCTTGCCCGAGATATCGAGGACTTTCGGGTCCAAATAGAACGGTTCGTTGCCGATGCTCCCGACCAGCGCGCCTTGGTTGTCTTCGGCCACCAGCAGCCCGTCGTCGAAACGCAAGGGCTTGATCGGACCACTGGTTCGCGCCGTGCGCAACAGACGTTCCACCGGCGTCGCGCCGCTTTGTGAGAAGCTCGGAACGGGAAAATCACCCGTGGTCAAAGATACCAGGAGATGGCCGAAATCGCAGTCGTCGTTCGCGGTGTCGGGCGGACTCATCCCAAAAGGGTCTTTGGGATCCACGGAGGCGCGCTGGGCCCGTAGGACCTTGAACTCGATGTAGGCCGGGGTCTTTCCGTCCTCGAAGGCCGGATCGTAAACGGGATAGCAAACAGGGCCCAGCCTGGCGTCGATCCAGGTGTTCTCGGGATCCCCGCCTTCGCTCTCATCGTCCTCGATCAGGAGGTCGCGGAGGAACTGTTCGGCAATGTTCACCGCCAGAGCCGGTGCCTGCCCGAGGGGCAGGGCCGTGACAAAGCCGGCTTGCTGGCCGTCGTTGATTCTGAGGCGATAGAACGTCTGTGGATCATGCGTGTTCTGCAGCAGCCCGCCGGTTGTTGTCAGGAGCGTCGGGTCGAGCGGCACCTTTTCCCAGGTCTTGGCGTCGAGGGACCTCTCCAGTTCGAGGACGGCCACATCCGCATCGGTGTGAAGGCAGGCGAGAACGCTCGCGCCCGCGAGGCACGAACGCACAAGCCGCCCAAGTTTGGTCGGCGTGTTTGTTTTCATTGGCGTTTTTCATTTGATGTCTCTGTCCGTTGCGGGGCGGGAGGACCTGTCCCGCATCGTACAACGCAATTCTTTCACATTTGAGCGCATAATGCAAATGATTAAATGCACTGCTTTTGTCGGAAGCCGATTTGGGTGCGGATGGAATGGCGCGACGCGCTTGGGTTCCGCCCGGGGGCACAGCGTGGCGCGTCCTGCTGGGCCGGCATCCGGTCTATGAAGGGTCGGTGGTGATGCGGTTCGATGCGCACAACCACCCGGTCGAATACGAAAGACTGATGCCGGAGCAGCGCCAGAAGGCCCATCGGGAGCGGTGCTACAAGCTGGTCAGTGTGCTGCATCGGCGCGGCCCCAGCTATGTGTATGCGGCCGTGACGGCGCCAGGTTAGTCAACGATTTCTGGGCCTTGAGTTCCTACGCTACCGGTCTCATCACCGATGGTGACCGCGCCAGGCTCGTCTCCAAGCGGAGACTCTTCAGGAGAATGAGGACTGGGTTTGGTCTGAGATCCGAACCCGCCAGTTTGCGGGTTAAACTTGATTCTTAAGGGCTGACCCCGGCGGAATGGGCGGCATTGCGCCCGGCTGGGTGCAGACATAATCGGCAAGGCGGTGGGCGGATTCGAGGATCTGGTGCGGATCCAGATGCGTGAGGAGCCCGAGGGTGAGCGCAGCGGTGTAACTGTCGCCTGCGCCCACGGTGTCGGCGATGTCGAGTTTCGAGCCGGAGCGGCGGACGAATATGTCGCCAACCAGGAGGGCGCTGCCCTGTGCGCCTTTGGTGAGCGCCACGGCTTCGAGTTCGAATCGCGCTGCCAAGGCACGCACCTGGGCGGCCTCGTCCCCGTTCGCACCGAAGAGCCTGGCAAGGACGGGCAACTCCGTGTCATTGAGCTTGAGCACATCGGCCAGTTGAAGCGAAGTCTCGATGACGTCCGGGGTCCAGAAATGCTGGCGCAGATTGACATCGAAGATGCGCAGGGCTTGTGGGGGCGCGGCTTGCAGGACGGTTCGGATGGCGGTCCGTCCGGCTGGGGTGCGCTGGGCCAGGGTGCCGAAGCAGACTGCATTGGCGCGGGCGGCCTGTTCGAGGATCTCGGGGCGGGCCTCGATGAAGTCCCAGGCGACTCCCTCGTGTATGGTGAAGGTCGGTGTGCCGTGCGGATCCAGGGCGACGCTGACCGTCCCCGTGGGTGCCGATGGGTCGATGCTGATTCCATCCGTGCGCAGGCCGAGCCCCTCGAGCCGATGCAGGATTTCGCGTCCCAATCGGTCGTTGCCCACACGCGACACGACCAACGCCTCCGCTCCCAGGCCCTGCGCGTGGTAAGCGAAGTTGGCCGGTGCGCCGCCGAGCTGCCGGCCTGCGGGAAGCAGATCCCACAGGACCTCTCCGAGCCCGATGACCATCTGTCGGTCGAGTTGTTTTGCGTTCATGGATGCTGACTGAGCCTGCCCGGGCGGTGGTTCATTCTGTCAGATCTGGCTTTGTTCCCGACCGATCGAGTGGACGGGCCACTTGGATCTGGACTGTTCGCGCATTCTTATTGTCCTGGATCGAGGGCGGCAAGTCGGTTCTTGGCTGCCGGCAGGGGAGGGCAATTGATCAATGCGAAGACGCTGGCGGGGCAGGAAGGCCTCACCTGACGGCAAGGCCTGCGCTCGAGTTGGAATCTGCGCTGAGATTTGGCTGAGATTTGGCTTGCCTGGATCGGACCTCGGGCTATAAAGCCCACCAGGACAATCAAGATTACCATGAAAACCCCGCGTTCCATTGTGTCGGCGGTGATCGCTGGCGCGTGCATCGGCACGGCATTCGAGATTCAGGCCCAAACCCTGTGGCAAGACAACTTCGATGTTGACTCGACGGCGAACTGGTCTGTGCTGACGACGTCCGGGGGGGCCCAGGCGGCGAACGTCTACTTCGACTATTCGAGCGTTGGGATTCCGTCGGCGCCGAATTCAGCCGGGGGGAGCACTTGGGGTTTGCGAATGCAGGCGAATATCTATGACACAGCCGGCGCCTTCCCCGGAGGGGTCAGCGTGTCGACGGTCGGTCTTGGTTTGGCCGGCGACTTCCGAGTCAAGTACGACATGTGGATCAATTTCAACGGTCCGCTCGATGTCGGCGGCAGCGGTTCGACGCAGATCACAGCCGGAGGGTTCGGCACGGCCGGCAGCTCGGTTCAGGTGGCGGGCGGGGCGGTTGACAGCCTGTTGTTTGGCGCGTCTGGCGACGGCGGGAGTTCGGCCGACTACCGGGTGTATTCGCCGACGGCGCAGAGCAGCTACCAGGATGCGAGCGGCGTGTATGCGGCGGGCACAACCGACAGTCCGCGCAACAATTCGAATCCGTACTACGCCGGTTTCGGCGGGGAGGTGGCGCCTGACGCGCAGGTTGGGCTGTACCCGGGGCAGACCTTGGCCACCGCGGTGGGCGCCCAGGGATTCGCCTGGCGCGATGTCGTGATCGAGAAGGTTGGCGACACTGTGACATGGTCGATCGACGGCGTTCTCCTTGCGACGGTTGACACCGCCGGGATGACGCTGGGCGGCGGTGAATTGGTGTTCAGCCAGTTCGACATTCAAGCGAATGCGTCGACAGACGCCAACTCGGTCGACTTGCAGTTCGGTCTTATCGACAATGTCCGCGTCGAGGTGATTCCTGAGCCGACGGCTTTGGTGTTGCTTGGTTTGGGGGGCGCCCTGATGGCCATGCCGGCACGGCGTCGCCGGTAGTCTCAATCGCCACACGCCTCGGGGGTCCGACAGATCACACCGGCTGGGACGCGCCGATTCGGAATCGCTTTCCGAGGAAGGTGTTCCGTCCGTTCCCACTCGAAGGCGGTGCTGAAGCACACGCGCTCCGGTCATCGATTCACGCACGCCTCAAGCCGGCTGCAAGCCGGCCAACAAGCTGAGGATGCCCATTCTGTAGGCCGCGTGCCCCCCACGCGGCGCAAGGACGGACATCGGAGCGGGCGCCGGGTCAAGCCGGCCTGAAGGTGGCACACCGAACGCCGCGCCGAAGCGTCGGTCGTGATCAGAGGTTCCGGCTTCAGCCGGTTCTCGCCGGGGGCCCAGGCCAAGATGAGACTGCTGATCTCAGCCCTCACCAGGGACCGCGGGTTTGTTTCCCCTTGAAATGGGGCTCTTTGGGTGGGCATGCTGTGAGCACGCAAAAGCGCAATAGCCTATGGATTCTCTTCCCTGCAATCACTGGACAAGACTCGCTGTCACGCTCGGGGCTGTTTTGGCCGCTTCGGCCTTCGGGGCCAGTTCGGCTCCACTGGCCACCGATCTGAGGTGCGAGTATCACCGGAACCCCGTGGCGATCGATGTCCCGCAACCGCGACTGAGTTGGGTGGTCCAGTCGGGGGGAGACGACCGTGGCGTTGCGCAATCGGCCTATCAGGTCCTGGTCGCAAGCGATGCGGTCCTGCTTGCCAGGGACGGAGCGGACTTGTGGGACAGCGGGAAGGTCAGTTCCGATCGACAGGCTCACGTTGTGTACGAGGGCAAGCCGCTCGAATCCGGCCAGGCGTGTTATTGGAAAGTGCGGATCTGGGATCAGGAGGGGCGAGTGTCGGTCGACAGCCAGCCGGCATGGTGGGGGATGGGGATGTTGAAGGCGTCGGATTGGAAGGCGCGTTGGATAGGGTACGAGGCGCCGCCGGAGGCGGGCGACGCGGCGAGCGCAGCCATGAAGGGGCTGCTGCGTGTGGATGGGCAAAGCTGGGTATGGGGCAGCGGCGCGCGCGCTGGCAACCAACCGGCCGGCAAGATGCATTTCCGCAAGGTGATCCAGCTTCCCGCGGACCGAGCGGTGAAGGAGGCCTTCTTTCTGCTGACGGCCGACGATGGTTTTCAACTGTTCATCAATGGCCACCCATCCGGGCAGGGGGCGACGTGGAAGACGCTTGTCCGGGTCGAGGTCACGGGGCGTCTTCAGCCGGGGGCCAACGCGCTGGGAATCCAGGCCGCCAACGGCGGCGGGAATCCCACACCCGCGGGTGTCATCGGGCGCCTGGTTGTGGCGTTCGCGGATGGTGAACCGATGATCGTGCCTGTCGACACTTCCTGGCAGACGGCTTCTGACGCTCCCGAGCGCTGGAGTTGGACGGACTTCGATGCCGGTGGCTGGAAGCCGGCGAGCGTGGTGGCGAAGTTTGGCGACCAACCCTGGGGCAAGATCGCGCTGGACGAGGTTCGCATGGAACCGGCGCCGTTCTTTCGGAAGGCGTTTCAAGTGCGCAAGCCGGTGCGGCGTGCGACCCTCTACGCATCGGCATTGGGCGTTTACGAACTGCGGCTCAACGGGCGGGCGGTCGATACGGATGCGCTGTCGCCGGGATGGACGGACTATTCGAAACGCGTGCACTATTTCGGGTATGATGTGACCGGGCTTCTCCGCGAGGGCGAGAACGCCATCGGCGCGATGCTGGGCGATGGCTGGTACGCGGGCTACCTGGCCTTCTCGGGCAAGCGGCATTACTACGGCGACAAGACGCGCCTGATTGCGCAGATGCAGATCGAGTATGCCGACGGTTCCAAGGAGGTGTTGGGAACTGACGGGACGTGGAGAGCGACCACGGGCCCCATTCGCGAGAACGATTTCTTGATGGGGTCTGTCTACGATGCGCGACTCGAGATGCCCGGTTGGGATGCGCCCGGCTACGCCGACGCGACCTGGCAGGGTGTGATCGTGGATGCCGGTGTCCGGGCCAATCTCGAGGCGCATCCGGGCGCGCCGATTCTGCGCATGGAGGAAGTGCCCGCCCGCAAGATGACCGAACCCAAGCCGGGCGTGTACGTGTTCGACCTGGGCCAGAACATGGTGGGTTGGGTGCGTCTGCGCGCCAAAGGGGACGCCGGCCAGAAAGTGGTCGTCCGGCACGCCGAGATGTTGAATCCGGACGGCACGCTCTACACGGTGAACCTGCGGGCGGCGAAGGCGACCGACACCTATTATCTCGAAGGCGGGGACGCGCGTTTCTATGAGCCGCCGTTCACTTTTCACGGGTTTCAATACGTCGAGGTGACGGGCTTGAACTACCGGCCCGAAGCGGGCGATGTGGCGGGCGTGGTGGTGTATTCGGATCTTCCGCTGGCTGGGACATTCGAGTGTTCGGAACCGCTGGTGAACAAGCTCGTGCTGAACTCAATTTGGGGGCAGAAGGGGAATTTCCTCGATGTGCCCACCGACTGTCCGCAGCGCGATGAGCGGGCCGGGTGGACGGGGGACGCCCAGGTGTTCATGAAGACCGCCTGTTTCAACCTGGACGCGCCGGGTTTCTACACGAAGTGGCTCGTCGACCTGTGCCAGGATGCGCAGCGGGCCGATGGCGCTTTTGGCGATGTCGCTCCGCACATCAACGTCGTCGGCTACGGCAACACCGGCTGGTCCGATGCCGGCCCGGTCTGCGTCTGGCGCATGTACGAGATGTACGGAGACACGCGCGTTCTGGGCGAGCATTACCCGGCACTGGTGCGCCACATGGATTACCTCGCCCGAACGAGTCAGGGCCTGGTGCGCGGCACGGGCGCTTACGGCGATTGGCTGCGGTTGGCCGGGCCCCAGCATTCCGAGGTGATTGGCACGGCTTATCACTATTACGCCGCGCATTTGATGATCGGCATTGCCGATGTCCTGGGCAAGGCGGACGACGCGGCGCGTTTCCGGAAACTCGCGGAGGACATTCGGGGCGTGTTCGCGACGCGGTTCATCAAACCCGACGGCCGGATTCTCGATGCGAAGAACGAGACCGGGCAGACCTTCTATGCTTTGGCGTTCGGTTTGGATCTTGTGCCTGGGGATCTGAAGGCCAAGGTTGCCGCGCAGTTCGTGGCGTCGATTCGGAGAGAGGACGACCACCTGGCGACCGGTTTTCTGGGGACACCGTTTGTGCTGGGCGCGCTGCAAAAGGCCGGGCAGCCGGAACTGGCCTACAAGTTGGTGCTCAACAAGACATACCCCTCATGGCTGCAGCAGGTAATCTGGGGCTCGACTACGATGTGGGAGCGGTGGGATGGATGGCGTCCGGACAAGGGCTTTCAGGATCCGGGCATGAACTCGTTCAACCACTACTGGCTGGGCTGTGTGAGCGAATGGCTCTTCACCCAGGCCGCCGGCATCGATACCGATGGTCCGGCGTTTCGGAGGGTTGTGATTCGACCCGAGATCGTGACAGGGGAGGGCGGCCTCACGTGGGTGAAGGCGGCTTACCACTCGATCAGCGGCGAAGTTCGCAGCGCTTGGAAACTGAGCGATGGACGGTTTGATCTCGAGATTACTGTGCCCGGGAACTGTCGCGCCACGGTGTACGTTCCGGCGCAAGGAGTCGGGGACGTGACGGAAGGCGGACGACCCGCCGCCGAGGCGCCCGGTGTGAAGTACCTCCGTCAGGAAGCGGGCAAGGCAGTCTTCGAGGTTGGCTCGGGTCGCTACGCGTTTCAGAGCCGCTAGCGCGCCTTGTTCAGGCGAGGGCCACATCGCCGCAGAGGTGGACCTGGAGGCCCAATTCCGCCAGGGCCGCCGCTTTGATCCGGCAGGCGCGATGGGCCTGCTTGATGTTGGGCGCGTACACGACCTGGATGTGATTGGACTTGTGGCGCGCCATCATCTGATCGCGGCTGATGCCGTGCAGCACCGCGTGCATGATCGGCCATTCCGGGTTGGTCAGGCGCCAGCGTCGTTCGGTTTCCCTTGCGGGCAAGGCGACGGACTCGGCAACACCGAGGTCGGCGTGGAGTTTGCCGTCCATGATGAACACGCGGCTCCAGACCACCCAGCCCGGTTTCGAAACGCCTTTGACCGTGCCGCCGCCGAGACGGAAGAACATGGGGGGCTGGCGTTCGCTTCGGGCCCCCTTCCATCCGCCGACGAAGTGCGCGGGTGGAACAGCTCCGGAGATCAGGAAGACCCAGACATAGTCATTGACGCCGTTGCCGCGGTAGTGTGCTCCCCAGCGGACATCGTGGAGGGTGTTTTCGGGCGCGAAGCCCAATTCCCGCCAGAGCCGGTAGGTGACCAGGCCATCGAGACCGGCGCATTCGTCGACTTCGTTGAAGTGCGGCACGGCTTCGCCCTCGAAGAGCACGCGGCCTGTGCGCGGGCAGCGCACCGGGGGACGGCTGACGTTGTTGAGCAATCCCTCGACGAGGTCGCTGGCGGGCGCGAGGTCCTTGAGGCCCTGTTGGTATTGAATGCCGATGGCGGCGCAGCCGTATTCGGCCGCGAGACGCACGGCGGCCACGTACATCTTGCATTGAAGCAGAGTCTGGGCCTCCGTCAGTTCGGTGGCTTCATCCGTGCCCCAGGCGAACTGCATGCCTTTCTTCAGCAGCCAATCGAGCACGCCGCGCGCCTCGGTGTCCGGGACCTGTTGCATGGCCGCGTAGAGAGCGGATTGGCTGAGGCGTTCCTTGAACAGCCCGGTCGGATTGAGCAGTTCGTCCGGGATGATGGCGTTGTGCATGCCCATGCAGCCTTCGTCGAAGACGCCAAGAATCGCCTTGTCCGTTCTCAACCGTCGGGCAAAGGCGCGTCCGAGCTGTTCGTCAGCCGCAGGCAGCTTGAGCAAGGTCAGGTCGCGCACGTGGCTCTGGTCGTGGGTGACGACCCCGTCGCTCAGCCACTGGCGCAGGCCGTTCCGGAAGAAAGGATCGGTGAATTTCTCGCTCCAGATCGTGCTGTAGCGGACGCTCATTTTCGTCAGCGAAGCGTTGAGATTGAGGAGGCCGACCAGGCCCGGGAAAGTGCCGCTCCAATTGGCGACGGTGAGAATTGGAGCGCGGTGCGTGAGAAGCCCCGGGAGCACATGCTGGCTGTACTGCCAGACGCTCTCGGCGACGACCAACGGCATGTCCGGGTCGATCCCGCGAAAGACCTCGATCCCCATCTTCTGGGAATCGATGAAACCGTGCTTCTTGACCGAGTCGTACGGGTGGGCGCGGGCGACCCGCCATCCCTCGGCCCGGATGGCGGCGGTCAATGTGGCTTCCATCTTGGCCTGCTCGGCCCAGCAGGTTTGGTTGGCTGAGAGGCGGAGGTCGCCGTTGGCGATGAGGGAAACGCGACGGGCTGCGGCAGAAGGTCCTTTTTTCATACAAGAATGATGGCAAGACGCTAATCCGAAAAGCCGCCCGACTCAAAGCGAAAAGTGAGTGCCGCGCGCGCGGTGGTGCATCTGACAGTTGTCGGTATTCTGTCGTCCGGTGAGGGCGCCGGGAGATCGGCGTCTGAAAACGCGATTGCCTTTTAGCGTGACTTGGGTTCACGCTGCAGCAATGAACCACTCCGTGCTGATCAATCGACGGTCCTTCATCGAGCACGCCATGATCCTCGCCGCCGGTTCCGTCCTGCCACTCGCGTCTGGCGAATCCGCCGCGGGCGGCTGGCAGATCGGCTGCTACACGCGGCCTTGGGATCATCACGATTACCGGGTCGCGCTCGATGCGATTGCCGAGGCGGGTTTCAAGTACGCGGGCATCATGACGGCCAAAGGCAGGTCGTGGGTCATGATCAACCCGGAGACAACGCCGGACGAGGCCGCTCGAATTGGCCGGGAGGTGGCACAGCGCGGTCTCAAGACCGCCTCGGTGTACGGCGATTTCCGGCTCGGGTCCTCGCACGCGGCGAGCGTCCAGGCGCTTCAACGCCTGATCGATCATTGCGTCACGTGCGATTCGGGCGACCTCTTGTTGGGAGGCACGTCCGAGCAAGAGCAGTACGAGCCTTACTACAAGGCGATTGCCGACTGCTGCGACTATGCCGCTGAGCGAAAGGTCCGGATGACGATCAAGCCCCATGGAGGTCAGAACGCGACCGGGCGCCAGTGCCGCCGGGCCATCAAGAAGGTGGGGCACCGCAGCTTCCGGCTTTGGTATGATCCGGGCAATATCCTCTATTACTCGGACGGCGCTCTCGATCCGGTCAAGGAGGCCGGTTTTGTCGACGGCCTGGTTGTCGGCATGAGCGTCAAAGATTTTCGGCCCCCCAAGGAGGTGATGGTCACGCCCGGGAGCGGCGTGGTGGATTTTCCGAAGGTGCTGGGGCGACTTCGCAAAGGCGGGTTCAAGCAGGGACCGCTTGTGATCGAGTGTCTGGCCGCGGGTGATGTGGCCACCGTGACCGCCGAGGCGAGGCGGGCGCGTCTCTACCTCGAGCAGTTGGTGGAGCAGGCGGCGCCCAAGGCTGTCCAGGAGGCGCGACCTGCATTGGGCACCCCTGCCGGGCGGCTGCGCGCGGGGCCGCGGCCTTTTTGAAGACCACTGCTTATGACATCCACGATTGCCACGACGCCATCCCCCCGGCTGACGTCGCTCGATGCCTACCGGGGTTTCGTGATGTTCCTGATGATGGCCGAGGTGCTGCGCCTCTGCCGGGTCGCGCAGGCGATTCCGGACAGCCTGTTCTGGGGTTTCCTCTGCCATCACCAGTCGCACGTCGCTTGGATTGGCTGCTCGTTGCACGATCTGATTCAGCCCTCCTTCTCGTTCATGGTCGGGGTGGCCCTGCCATTCTCGATTGCCAGCCGAATGGCGCGGGGCGAATCCCGCGGGCGGATGTATGGCCACGCCCTGTGGCGCGCGCTTGTGCTGATTCTGCTCGGCGTGTTTCTGCGATCGACGTCGAGCGGCCGGACCAACTGGACATTCGAAGACACGCTCACACAGATTGGCCTGGGCTACTTCGCGCTCTTTGTCCTGGGGTTCCGTCCGGTTCGCCACCAGTGGGTGGGGCTGGGGATCGTGCTGATCGGCTATTGGGCGGCGTTTGCCCTGTATCCGCTGCCGCCCGCCGACTTCGATTACGGGCGGGTTGGTGTCGCCAAGGATTGGCCGCACCTGATGAGCGGCTTTGCCGCCCACTGGAACAAGAACAGCAATCTGGCCTGGGCTTTCGACGCCTGGTTCCTCAACCTCTTTCCGCGCGAGCACCCATTCACCCACAACGGCGGCGGCTACGCCACACTCAGCTTCATCCCGACTCTGGGCACGATGATCCTCGGACTGATCGCTGGGGGTGTGGTGCGCAGCGCGCGCACCCCATGGCAGAAGGTGCGGTGGCTGGCGATTGCGGGCGCGGTTGGGCTGGGGGCGGGCTGGCTGCTTGGGGCGATCGGGATTTGTCCCGTGGTGAAACGCATCTGGACGCCCAGTTGGACGATCTACAGCGGGGGTTGGTGTTTGCTGCTGCTGGCGGCTTTCTACCTGGTGATTGATCTGTGGCAGCGCAAAGTCTGGGCGTTCCCCCTTGTGGTGATCGGCATGAACTCCATCGCCGCCTATTGCATGGCCCATCTGTTCGACCATTTCATTGCGCAGAACCTCAAGACCCATATGGGTCAGGACGCCTTCAAATTTCTCGGCGCGTCCTACGAGCCTTTGCTGCACGGCGCGGCCACCCTGCTGGCGTTGTGGTTGATCCTTTACTGGATGTACCGCCGGAGGCTGTTCCTGAGGATTTGACCCGCATGTTTTACACCCCGTCGGTGCACATGGCGGTCAGACTTCGCAAGAGGACTGCCATGCGGGTGTGAAAAGCATGACCTCGCGCGAACGCATCCGGGCTGCCATTCATCACGAGCCGACCGATCGTGTCCCGATTGATGTGGGCGGGACGCGCCAGAGCGGGATTGCCGCGGTCGCATATGGCCGGCTGAAACGCCATATCGAGATCGGGCCGGACAGTCCGGTCCGCGTCTTCGACTTGTTCCAGATGCTGGCCAAGATCGATCCGGCGGTGGGAGACCGGCTCGGCAACGACTGCGTGGGATTGCATCGGCGCTCGGTGGCGTTCGGCATCCCCAATGAAGACTGGAAGCGATTCACGTTCCCGGACGGATTCGAGGCTGAAGTCCCCGGCGGGTTCAATCCGCGCTGCGGGCTCGATGGAGATCTGACGATTTGGAGAGAGGGCGTTGCCGTAGGGGAGATGCCGGCCGATGGATTCTACTTCGATCGGCTCGAAAAGAACCCCGGCGCGTTGCATCCGGATCTGGATGCCTGGGAGGCGCCGCGTCTGACGGATCACGAGTTGGCGCACGCGGCGCGCGAGGCTGTGCGGCTCGAGTCAACGACCGACAAGGCCATCATTGCGGCCCTGGGACCGCCGTACGAATTGTTCCATGGACTCGGGCAGGGCGGATTCGACACATGGATGATCACGTTTGCCAGCGAGCCCGACTACGTTCGGGGGCTGTACCGCAAACTGACGGACGCATGGATCGAGAATCTCGAAGCGTTTCACGGCGCCGTCGGCGACCGGATTCAGGTGTTGCAGGTCTGCGACGATTTTGGCACGCAGAGGGCCCCTTTCCTGTCCGTGCGCTCGTTTCGCGAGCTGGTGATGCCGGCGTATCGTCGAGGGCTGGATTGGGTCCATCAGCGCACCCCCTGGAAGGTCATGTTGCACTCCGACGGCGCACTGGGTCCGCTGTTGCCTTCGATTGTGGAGATGGGCGTCGATATTCTGAACCCGGTTCAGACCAGCGCGGTCGGGATGGAGCCGGCCCGGTTGGTGCGGGACTATGGAGATCGGCTGGTGTTCTGGGGCGGAAGCTGCGATCCGCAGGGCACCCTGACGGCCGGTACGCCTGCGCACGTTGCGGCGGAAGCGCGCGCGAACCTCGAGCATTTCACAAGGCGCCCCGGTTACGTCTTTGCCTCGATTCACAATATCCAGGCCAATGTCCCGCCTGAGAACATCGTGGCGCTGTTCGAGACGGCAATCAGCTTTGATCACCGGGACGGTGTGGGACGAAGCGGGAGTGTTCTTGGCTGATGAAACATGGGGGCTCGACGCGCTCCGGATGAAGGTTCATTCTTGCGGGGACGTCAAAGGCGAGAGCATTGATGCCGAGCGTCCCTGGGGCGCTGCCGTCAGATAATCGAATATGAAACAAACGACTCCTCAAATCACACGCCGCCGTTTTCTGGGCGGCGCCGCCGTGTCCACAACAGCGTTCCTCGTCGCGCCCAGTTCAATCCTGGGCCTGCGCGGGCAGACTCCACCCAGCGGCAAACTGAACATTGCCGGCATCGGGATCGGAGGGCAGGGCGCCTCCGACCTGAGCAGCATTCAGAAAGAGAGTCCGGGCGAGAACATCGTGGCGTTGTGCGATGCCGACTGGGGCCACGCGGCACACACATTCAAACGGTATCCCGGGGCCAAGCAGTACAAGGATTACCGGAAGATGCTCGACGAGATGAAGGAGATCGACGCTGTGGTGATCGGCACGCCCGACCACCATCACGCGCCTGCTTCGATCGAGGCCATCAAGCGGGGCAAGCATGTCTACTGCGAAAAGCCGCTGACGCATTCGGTTTGGGAAGCGCGCAAGGTGGCCGAAGCGGCGCGGCAGGCGGGAGTCGCAACCCAGATGGGGAATCAGGGCGCCGGTTCCGAGGAATCCCGACGCTTGTGCGAACTGATCTGGCACGGAGCCATCGGCAAGGTCCGCGAGGCGCACATCTGGACCGACCGTCCTTCGCAAGGCCTGTTCAACGAATACTGGCCCCAGGGCGTGCCCCGGCCCAAAGAGACGCCGCCTGTGCCTGAGACGCTCGATTGGGACCTGTGGCTCGGTCCGGCGCCCGAACGCCCCTACAACCCGATCTACTGTCCGTTCCGCTGGCGCGGCTGGTGGGATTTCGGCACGGGCGCCCTGGGCGACATTGGCTGTCACGCGATGGATCCCGTTTTCCGCGCGTTGAAGCTGGGCGCGCCTTCGAGTGTCGAGGGATCGTCGACCCGCGTGAATCAGGAGACCTTCCCGCTCGGGTCGATGGTGACCTATCATTATGCAGATCGGAGCGCGGAGGTTCAGGCCCACAACACGTACACGACGGGTCTGAGCGGTGCGGCGGCGGGTGCAGTGGCGATGCCGCCGGTCAAGCTGACCTGGTACGACGGCGGCCTGCGTCCCCCGCGACCGGCCGGGCTCGAAGACGAGCAGGTCATGGGCGACAACGGACGGCTTCTGGTTGGCGACGAGGGCTTCATGCTCGGCAATCGGATCTACCCCGATGCGCGGCGCAGAGAGATCGGTGACATCCCGCGTCCGATCCAGCGTTCGGTCGGCCACTACAAGGAGTGGATCGAGGCGTGCAAGGGCGGCAAGAAACCCGCTTCGAACTTCGACTTCGCGGGGCCGCTTGCCGAGGCCGTGCTGTTGGGCAATGTGGCCTTGCGCGTCGGGTTGCGCGAGAGGCTTGTCCGGTATCGCCTCCAATGGGATCCGGTCGCCTTCAAGTTCACGAATCTCGACGAGGCCAACCAGTACCTCAGACGCGAGTATCGGTCCGGTTGGTCCCTCTGACGCGTCATCGAGCCGGGCGCGACTGCCCCCAAAGCATCGCGCCTGGTGAAACGCCGGAGCGCTCGGAGCGCCGGCTCAAGGCGTGCGGGGATCGGAGGACGGTGCGTCGGTGGGTCGGTGCGTCGGTGGTCGGCAGTCGGGAGCTGGCTGAAGGCCTTTGTTGTCTTGCGGCGTCGCGGTCGACCTTCACGTCCCCACTCGACGGGTAAGGCGAGCGTTGACATTCCTCGGTTGAATGCGCACGCGGGGACCAGGAACCAGGAACGTTCAATTCCCAACGCTCAACTCTCAACCATCAATCAGCCGGAAGCGCAAAGGAACCTGTTGTCACGACAACCTGGAAGCGAGCTTTTGGCCGAGGGATTCCGGTGCGTTCAGAGGTCCGGTGACCGCGGCGCGCGCGGCGGAGCCGCTTCGGAAGGAGATGCCCTCGATTCTGAGGAGACCGGAATCGACCTCGGCGTAGGCCGCCACCGGACTGAGGCAACCGCCGCCCATGGCGCGGAGAAACGCGCGTTCGGCCGTCACGCAGGCGCGTGTGACATCATGGTCGAGCCTCGAACACAGCGATTGCGCAAGGGGATCGCCGGCCCGAGTTTCAATGCCGATCGCAGCCTGGCCGACGCAAGGGATCATGAGGCTGATTGGCAGAAGAGCCACGCGCAGACCCCGCGGGGCGGGGTGTTGCGGCGGGCCATGAATCGCGCCATCCGGTCGCAACTGATAGCCAAGGCGACGCAGTCCGGCGGCGGCCAGCAGCGTGGCGGCGAGATTCGGATCATGGGCCAGTTTATCGAGCCGGGTGCTGAGGTTCCCGCGGATTTGGACCACGCGCAGATCGGGGCGCAATTCGAGCAGTTGTTCGCGTCGGCGGGTGCTGCTCGTGGCGACTGTTGCCTGAGGCGGCAGGGCATCGAGGGGGGACGCGTGCGCGCGTGTCGAGGTGGGGGGTGGGGAACCGGTCGATCGGCAGACGAGGACGTCTCGGGCGTCTTCGCGTTCGAGCACGGCGCCCAGGGTCAACCCGGAGGGCAATTCGGTGGGCAGATCCTTCAGGCTATGAACGGCCAGGTCTGCCTCGTTGCAGAGGAGGGCGGTTTCGAGTTCCTTGGTGAATAGGCCCTTCGAGACCGAGGTGGGCGTCTGGGCCATCGAGGCTCGCTGGAGTCTGTCGCCTGTGGTCTTGATGATGCGGATTTCGAAGGCGAGGTCCGGGAAGGCTGCGCGGCAGCGGTCGATTGTGAGGTGTGTCTGGGCCAGTGCGAGCGGGCTGCCGCGGGTGGCCAGGCGGATCGTGCGCCGTGGGCGGGGCGGGTCAGGAGAGGCGGGGCGGTCGGGGTTCATGGGAGGCGTTGACGTTCAACGGTGTGATGCGCACGGGGACCATGAACCGAGGTTTTCCGCTCCTGATTGTAATCGTAATCCTCGGTCGCCGATTAGGATTACGATTAGAACGACTGCGATTAGAAGCACGTCCCATTTCATGGGGAGTTGTGACATTCAATGGTTCAATGCGCACGGGAACCATGAACCGG
>JAXGQW010000006.1:0-119097 GCA_040766265.1 Verrucomicrobiota bacterium | reverse complement strand
GAAGGATTCCGTCAAAGGCGGCCGACGGCACAGGTGTGAGCCATCTTGGACAGCCGCCAAAGCTTGCATCGGGACCGGACTCCATTCCCACGCCCTGCTTTTGTCAAGGGAGAATTGCAGCAGGGAGAATTGCACTATGTAGATGGAGCCCCATTGTCTTTTTTCCTACGTTCCGAGGCTTCTGGGGATGCGATGGGGGGATTGTGTTTCTTGGGCGGGTCGAGTACAGGTAGGCCAAAAGGGTGGCGCGCCCAAAGCCACGGCGATCGGTTGCGCGGTGGCCGGGGCGGCCCTGGCTGCATGGATTCAGACTTAGCACAGTCGAAAGCCCCGCGGCGGAAGCGGCGAAAGTTGCCCCGCTCGTTCAAGGAACTGACCCCCACGCAGGCGTTCAGTCCGCGCGCCTACTTCCGGCAGATGGTTTGGAAGGCGCTTCTGACCCCGCGCGGCGGCCAGCGCAAGACACCCGCCTTTCCGCGCCTGGGCGAGAAGCAGGTGGCGATCACGTTCATCGGGCACGCCTCCTTTCTGATTCAGTTTGCTGACTTGAATGTGCTGATCGACCCCAACTTCGCGAACTGGCTGTTTTTCATGAAGCGGCAGAAGCACGCGGGACTGAAGCTCAAAGACCTGCCGCAGGCCGATTTGGTCCTTCTCACCCATGCGCATTTCGATCATTTCCATAAGCGCACCCTGCGGCGGCTGTCATCGCCGCGGATGGCCATCGTGCCCTGGGGGGTGGGCGATCTCGCCGACGGCCTTGGTTTCGACAGGGTGCTCGAACTGGAATGGTGGGAGACGTTTTCGCGCGGCGATCTGCGGGTGACGCTGACTCCCTGCAAACACTGGGGCGCGCGCGTGCTCAGGGACCATCATCGCGGATACGGCGGTTTCCTGCTCGAATACCAGGGGCGGCGCATTTATCACGCCGGTGACAGCGCCTACTTCGACGGGTTCAAGGAGATCGGAACGCGCTGCACACCCGAGATCGCACTGCTGCCCATCGGCGCCTACGAGCCCGAGTCGTTCCGCAGCGTCCACATGGGACCTGAGGACGCCGTGAAGGCCTTTCGGGAGCTGCAGGCTCAGTGGATCGTGCCGATGCACTACGGGACCTTCCGCCTTTCGTTCGAGGACATGGACGAACCGCTGCTGCGATTTCGAGGGCTGATCGAGAAGGCGGATCTGGGCCGGCATTTGCGGGTTCTTGAAGAGGGCGTGCCGGAGGTGTTTTAGCCCGCATTTCTCACCAACTGTTGATGTCATCTGACCGGTCACCGTCACATTTCACCTGAAATGCGGGCTCTCAGACCCGGAAATCTCACCCGCAGACCGTCCGGAATGCCGCGATCGCCCCACGGGTGAGATTTCCGGGTTAGGGCGCGCCTGAGGCGGACAGAGGTTTGGATTGAAGCTAGTCGGGAAACGGGCGTCTAATGCTGCAGACACCCCTATGAAAGACCATCTCCAGCCTTGGAGCGTGAACGCAGACGACTTCCCGGAGAGCGGATACGCCTCCGACCAGCTCGAGTTTCTGCTCAATTACGCGATTCTCGCCCCTTCGAGCCACAACACCCAGCCCTGGCTCTTCAGGATCAACGCGATGGACGTCGAGCTGTTTGCCGACCGCCGACGCGCCCTCCGGGTGATCGATCCCTGCGATCGCGAACTCACCATCAGTTGCGGCGCCGCCTTGTACAACCTGCGGATGGCGGCGGAGTATTTCGGTCACAAGTACGACGTCTCCCTGTTCCCGAATCCGGATCTTCCGGACCTCCTGGCCCAATTGCGGTTGGGATTGAGCGGCGAGACCTCCTCCGACGACGTGCTCGTGTTTCACGCCATCACCCAACGACGCACCAACCGCCAGGCCTTCCGCCCCGATCCGGTGCCGACCGAGTTGCTGGCGGAACTCGAGTCGCTCACACAGGCGGCAGGCGCCTGGCTCTCCGCCTACGCTGTCGAGGAAGTCCGCAACGCGGTCGCCGATCTCGTCGCCCAGGCCGACCGCATGCAGTGGGCGGACAAGGCCTTTCGGGAAGAGCTGGCCCGATGGGTCCGAACCAAGGCCGAAAGCCACAGGGACGGACTCCCGGTCCACGACCTGGGAATCAAGGACTGGATGTCCTTCGCCGGGCCGGCGCTGATCCGCACGTTCGATCGCGGCGGCGGACAGGCCGCTCGCGACCGGGAGGTTGCCACCCACTCGCCGGTGCTGGCCGTGCTCTGGACGCCTGAGGACAACGCCCCAACCTGGCTCAACACGGGCCAGGCTTTGCAGAGCCTGCTGCTCCATGCCCGCTCCGAGAACCTCTGGGCCTCGTTCCTGAATCAGCCGATCGAAATCCCTGAGTTGCGCGCCCAACTGGCGAGCATGTTGGGCCTGGCCGGCTATCCCCAAATCCTGCTGCGCCTGGGCTACGGCGAAGAGACGCCGCCGACTCCACGCCGCGCCGTGCGGGAACTGCTCGTGATGCACAAGACCGCCCACCATTAGCGAGGCTTCGTCTCAGACCGAATCCAGTCAGCCTATGTCAGCGTTCCGACCTCTCCCGAGTGCCTGCCCAGGATGCGGTTCACAGTCGATGTGCTACGACTGGTCGCGGCTGTCGAACCTGTGGCGCATTCCGTGGTCCAGTTCCTGGGGGGAAAGGAGAACCACGAATCACACGAATGGCAGAGACGAACTCTGGCGGCTCCGTGGTGGGGATTCGGCGAACCAGTCGGTCGAGGCCACGGCGACCCGATCACTCGCTTGAAGAACCGGGCCTGGTGACTGCCATGGCATCTGCGGTCGCCGTGTCTCACCTGGACGTTGCTCTTATGGAGTTTCGTTCATGACCTCGCCTCGCTTACTTGTCGCGTTCGTCCGGACGCTCGAGTGGGGGGCGTTCGACCTGAACTCGCGAGTGGTCATCCTCCCGCGCGGGTAGGAGATCAAGAGCCGCAACCGAAGGTCCGGGGAAAGAGCTTGGCGCGCGGGTTCAGGGTTCAGGGTTCAGGGTTCAGGGTTCAGGGTTGGGGAATCGTGTTGGAAATGCGCGATGTGGCGCGATTGCACTACAGAGAAGACCGGGTTGAAACTGAACCCTTCTGAATAGCCTGCTTGACGCCCCCCTCGCCCGTCGATCGGGCGCTGCGACTTGGCATTGCGGAGCTCTTCTCTGCGTGCTCTGTGTCTCTGTGGTTCAATTCGGGACGGTGACTGTCATCGAGGGGGGAATTCGCCACAGAGACGCAAAGCACAGGGCTTCATGCGGGAATTGGGATGGAACCTGGCTGTGGATCCAGCGGGGCAAGAGCGCAATGAACCCGCCCATCCGTGTTTGATCAGCGCCGTCTTACGACGGCGGCTACGGGAGCCGAGCTGCGGCCGTCACGGCGGCCCCAAGGGGGCCTCCGCTGGCGGGACGGGCTGATCGAGCGCCCAGAGGATGCCGTTCAGCAACAGGCGCTGGAAGGCCGCGCTTTGGAAATCCTCCGGCCCGCCCAGCGAGGTGTAGAAGACCCGGGACTGACGCGGGCCGCTGAGGCGGCTCCAGGCTACAGGCTCAGTCGCCGCGTCGGGGATCGTGCCCAGAAGCAGGGGCTCACTGGCGGGCGGGAGCGGCGCATTGCGGTAGAGGGAGGAGGGGGTCTGGAAGCCGGTCAGCGAGACGCCTGTGAGCAGAGGGTTCGAGGCGGCATTGGGCGCCGGCTCGATCCTCGCCACCCGCCCCGCCGGGTGATGCCCATGATAGTTGCCTCCCAGCACCTCGGCATCGAATCCGGCCCAGGCCGCCAGTTCGGGCCGGTTCCGAATTCTGTCGGCGTCGGGCGCGAAGGCGTGGCTGGCCGTGCGCAGGCCGACGAAGGGCTTGCCCGCCTCGAGATGCCGACGCAACAGGGCCAGCATCCCGACCGGCACGGCGCGTCGGCGCGCGCTCACGAGCACCAGGTCTGCGTCCGCGATTGCGGCGTAGTTCTTGAAGTCATAGTCGTCGGTGCGCGGGCTGGCTGTGACGAAATCGAGGCGATAACCGCGCCAGTCCAGCGTCTGGCGGGCGAAGGCCGGGATTGTCTCCCACGTGCGGTACTCGTTTTCGGCGAGAATGAAGACAAGGCGCGTCCGGCGGTCATCCCGGAACTGGAACGGCTCGCCTCCGAGAAAGTCGACGCTTGTGATCGAAGGGCACCAGTGCTTCTCGATGTGTTCGACGACCAGGTCGGTGCCCGCAAAGTGGCTGACCCACGGACGCCGTCGTGAATTGTACATCGTGTCGGTCAGGTCCCGCATGAGTACGACCTTCTTGCCCAGGCCAACCATGGCGCGGATCGAGAACGGACGCCCGAGGACGCACATGTTCGCATGAACGCCCAGGATGATGACGTTTTCGATGCCGCGGTGTTGAAGCAGGTTGAAGATCTCCCTGCCACTGTCGCTGATGCAGTCGTCGGGCCCAATGTCGAGCGCGGCGATCTGGCGGCCCCAGGGGCTGCCCTGGCTGCATTGCGGCGCGTCGTCGCATCCGCCGTCCGAATCGTCGATCGGCAGCGGGCCCTCCTTGGCGCGATCCAGCGAATGCCAGTTGCCGATCCCGTCCGGCGCGGGCGCCTCGGGCGCCTGCTGGGCCCGCTTGCGCTGCGGCGAATCGGCATAAAACGCCATCGTTCCGCTTGGCGCGTGAATGATCAGGATGCCGCGCCGGCGGGCGGCTTCGAGCACGCTGTTCATGCGCGGAGCCATCTCGGCCACGCGCGCCGTGGCGCCGCGGCACCAGTGCCGATCCCACATGTCGCAAACGATGATCGCTGTCTTCGCCGCATCCCATCGGACTGTTTTCTCGACGAGATGGAACTGAGCGCCCCCCTCCGCCGGTTCCCGTCCGCGCGTGTGGAGTTCCAGGGTGTCGGGGTGGCCTGCTACGGAGATGAGGTTCAGCGCGAGCGGGAGAATCGCACGGCGAAGGAGGTCTTTCATTGGCAAGTGTATCATTCGAGCCGGACGCGCGCGTAGCACATGGCATGCGGACGCCCCGCGCGCGCGCCCAGCAGATCCAGGGTCCAGCCGGGCGCTGACCCGCCGCGGACCGTGGCGGTGAAGTAACTGCTCAGCGGATGCTTGAGAGGGACAGGCGCTGTGCGTCCGGGCGCGCCGTCCGGCCCCAGTTCAAGAAGCCGGTTTTCGGCGACCGGCTTGCCCGTTTCGTCCGGGCCGGCCACAGAGAAGAACACGAACAGGCCGTTGTCTGGCGTTGCGTGGAGCCGCGGCAGACTCGGGATCAACCCCGGCTTGCCTTCGTCGACGGCGAGCAGCGTGCGCCGCGTCTCGATCCGGCCTTCGCGCAGCCGCGCATAGTTGAGTTCGTGACGCTGCCTCTCGTTCGGGAAGAACTTCGGGCGCAGCCGTTCGTCCAACGCGCGCTCCGTCCAGACAATGTGGACGGCGCCGTCGGGCGCAACCCAGAGATCGCCCGGAGAAACCCACCCGCATGTCTTGTCGCGGCTGGCGATTTCGACCCAGTCGCCAAAGCCGCCGCGGGCGATGTCGGGGGACCACACATAGAAGAGGCGGCGGAAATCGTAATCCCACTCCTGGCCCGTGAGTTCGCGCTTGGCCTGACGCCACTTCGCGTGTGGCTCGACGATGTCGCTGACTCCGACGAAATGGACGGCGCGCGCGCGGAGCGCCACGTTCGGATAGCAGACACGGATGGGCTGGGGCGTGTCGTACTCGGCGCCCCAGGGCCATTTGAGCCGGCCCTGCGCGCTCCAGTTGCCGTCGCGATCCCGAAAAGCCCACTCGGCATGCGTGTAGCCGATGTTCTGGAAGAGAATCAGTTCCCGGCCCGGTCCGTCCGCGGCCAGACTGCGGTAGGAATGCTCGGTGAACGCCGGAGGCGCCGGCTTGCATTCCCAGCCCGGCCAATGGCTCCCGGGCGGGGCGGACGCATCCGCCGCCGTGAACTCGAAAAGCACCGGGCGTGCCGGTCCCCCGCCCGCCTGTCCCGGCGGATTGAGGGTCGGATTCGCCGAGAGAAAGACCCGGCCCGGTTCGGGAAATGCCGCCAGCGGACACGGCTCGCGGGTGCGGCCAACCGGATCCTGTCGGAGAAGGGTCCAGCCCTCCGGTCCGCGTCTCCAGAAAGTCCATCGACAATTGTTGAGCGGTTTCTCGTGCGGGATGGTCTCGAGTCCGCTTGCGAACACGGCGTCGCCCAACCGCACCAGGCACGTGGAGCCGTGACACCACATCGGCCCCGCCCCGTTGTCCGCGGGCGTGTATTCGTAAACCACCTCCTCGACCTCGACCACGGGGCGCAGCTCCGTCTCGGCGGCTCGAGACGACGCAGCGAGCCACCCCGCCGCCACGGCAAGGCTCATCGCGACTTGGCAGGCTTTCATGTTCCAGTGAATGGCGGTCAGCCCATAGCATCGCCCGCGGGCGCCGTCGATGAGATTCCGCGCGGCTTCTCATCGGCTGTGATGGTGAAGACCATATCAGTGACAAAGCGCCTGAAGGACTCGTTCTCGACGAATTGCTTGTAGACCTGCGTGTCGTCCTTGAGCAGGGTGAGCATGACTTTCGCGAGCGCTTTGTCATGCTCGATGCGGGCGGCGTTCGGCGTGTTCTTCTTGGCGTTTTGGTAGGCGGGGTCGGCGGCAACCTTCGGAGCGATGTCTTCCCGAATTCGGCGGGCTACACGGTCAGCATCAGTGAACAGCGTGCCGAAGTGTTCGTTAAACGCCTTGAGGATGTTACTCAAGCGGTCCAGTTCCGGCTCGGGTTTGTGGGCGCCACCTTCAACCGGGATCGGCCCGATCTCGGCGTTGTCGTCGGAGAGGGCGAGTTTCACAACCGCTCTTTTCTCGACGCGATAACTGTCCATGTCGATGGCTTCCAGGATGCCCTTCGAGAGGTCTTCGTCTATAGGTGCGGGCAGCTTTGGGATGAGCAGGTTCAGCATGATGGAGAGCTTCTCCCACTCCCGGTTTGTGTAAGGGAGCACGGAGGCGAGGAAATCATACGTGCGAACAAACGTCTTGGCCTTGCCCTTGAAATCCACCTGGCCGTTTTCGTCCAAGCGCTCGAGGTAAACGGCCACGCAGGCGTCGAGCATGGGATCGAGTTGCTCGCGGGGAGCGCCGGACAGGAACAAATCCACCAAGGTTCGCACCTGGGCGGGGGAATACACCTGGGCGTTGTCCAGCGCGGCCTTGAGGTCGTGCAACTTGTTGGGGTCGGTCTCTTCGCTCAGGACGGTGGTGCGGTAGTAATCGGAAAACGCCACGATGATCGCGTCGGTGTTGTTCTGGAAATCGAGAACGAACACATCGTGCTTCTCGGGATGTGCGCGGTTCAGCCGCGAGAGCGTCTGCACGGCCTTGATGCCTGCGAGCGGCTTGTCCACATACATCGTGTGGAGCAGCGGTTCGTCGTAGCCGGTCTGAAACTTGTCGGCACAGATGAGGAAGCGATACGGATCTTCCTGGAACTTCTGGGCGATGTCGCCGCTGGAGAAGCCATTGAGCGAGGCTTCGGTCACGGTGGCACCCCCAAACTCCTGCTCGCCGGAGAAAGCGACGATGGCCTGATACGGACTCTTCCGCTCGGCGAGATACGCCTTAAACGCGGTGAAATACTGGATGGCGCGTTCGACACCGTTGCAGACCAGCATGGCCCGAGCTTTGCCCCCGATCTTATTAAGGGCCATCACCTGATCGTGGAAATGATCCACCATGATCTCCGCCTTCAGGCGGATGGCGTGGTCGTGGCCCTCAACATACTTGCGCAGTTTCTTCTGCGCCCGTTTGGTGTCGAACTCCGGGTCACCCTCGATCTTTTTGACCAGCTTGTAGTAACTGTCCACGGGTGTGTAGCTCCTGAGCACGTCCAGGATGAAGCCCTCCTGGATGGCCTGCTTCATCGTGTAGCTGTGGAAGGGCCGGTGCTTGACATTGCCCTCCGCGTCCGGCGGCAAGGGCTGGCCGAACATCTGCAGCGTCTTGTTCTTGGGCGTAGCGGTGAAGGCGAAATAGGTGGCGTTGGTCAACATCTTGCGCGCCTGCATCCGCTTCTCCAACGCATCGTTGACGGTGTCCTCCGGGTCGGCCAGCGCCGCGCTCATGGCGGAGGAGGTCTTTCCACCTTGGCTGCTGTGGGCTTCGTCGATGATGATGGCGAAGGTCCTGGCCTTCTCTTCCTTGGCGATCTCGTCGAGGATGAACGGGAACTTCTGTACCGTGCTGATGATGATCTTCTTCCCCTCCTGAATGAAGCGCCGCAGGTCGCCGGAGTGTTCCGCGTGTCCCACGGTTGCGCCCACCTGCATGAACTGCTTCACGGTCTTCTGAATCTGATCATCGAGGATGCGGCGGTCGGTCACCACGATGACCGAGTCGAAAATCTCCTTCCCGTTGCGCTTTAGGGCGATGAGCTGGTGGGCCAGCCAGGCGATGGAATTCGATTTGCCGCTGCCGGCCGAGTGCTGCACAAGGTAACGCCCCCCAACACCGTGCGCAGCCACGGCGACAAGAAGAGCGCGGACCAGATCAAGCTGGTGGTAGCGTGGGAAGACCTGGGCGCGTTTCTTTCGTCCCCTCTTTTGGTTCTTGGTCTCGATGACCTGCGCGTAGTTTTCGAGGATGTTGGTTAGGCCGGCTGGCGTGAGGATTTCCTTCCAGAGATAATCCGATTTCAGGCCAGCCGGATTGGGCGGGTTGCCTGCGCCGTCGTTCCAGCCTTTGTTGAAAGGCAGAAACCACGAGCCTTTGCCGCGCAATTCGGTGCACATCCGCACCTCGGCGTCGTCCACGGCGAAATGCACCACGCAGCGCCCAAACTCGAAGAGCTTCTCGCGCGGGTCGCGGTCGCGGCGATATTGCTCGATGGCATCCTCGACGGTCTGCTTGGTGAGGCTGTTCTTGAGTTCAAAGGTCGAGAGCGGCAGGCCGTTGATGAACAGGCACAGGTCCAGCGCCCGGCGTGTCTCGTCCGTGCTATAGCGCAACTGGCGCGTGACGCTGAAACGATTCCGGGCATGGAGCTCCGCCGCCTTTGCGTTGCCCGGTGACGGCGTACCGTAGAACAGGTCGAAATGGAGCGGGCCGTGGTCCACGCCCTTGCGGAGCACGTCAATGACCCCGCGCTTGCCGATCTCGTTGGAGAGCCGGGCGAGGAACTTCTGGCGGTTGATGTCTTTGGCGTCCCTGTAATCGCCGATGCCGAGCTTCTTGACCGTGTCCGGCTGGGTGCCGTGGAGAAACGAGAACAACTGCGGCACGTCGAGAGCGTGGGTGCGGTCGTAATCCTTGGGATAGCCGGGGAACCAACCGGAGCCAGCGGCTTTCGCTGCCGCAAGGGCCTCGGGCGTTTCCGCGATGCCCTCGCCTGCGGACGCCAGCCCGCCTGCCTGCGCTGAGGCCTCGGCAGGCAGGTCCGTGCCGGTCATGTGCCGCATGATCAGCGTTTCGAGGCCTTTCTCGGAGGTGTCGGTGGTCATGGGGTTCTCTTTGGGCATTTGTCCGAGCTGTCCGACTGGTCGGACTCCTCAGACGCACTCACCGGCAACGTGCCCCTGCAATCGGGATAGCCGGAGCAGCCCCAGAAAGGCTGGCCGTCGCGGGGGCCTTGCCCGGCGGTGCGCTGCACCATGCGCTGGCCGCACTTCGGGCAAGCCGGCGCGTCTGGCTGGTCGGACAGGTGCGACGTGTCAGACCTGTCAGACTTCCTCCCCTGCCGCCGCGCCCCGTACAGCTTCTCCGTGAACCCGCCGCTCTCCACGAAGGTCTCGCCCTGGCTTTCGAGCTGGCGCTTTAGCAGATAGGCGGCTTGGTTCACGGCGCAGAGCATCGCGTTGGCGGCCAGTTCCGGCGCGGCTTTCTCTACAAACTCCGACAGCCCGGCCAGCCCTTTCAGCCGCACCCCGCCGCCTGGGGCGGGCGGCAGGTCCGGCGTGTGGTCCTGCGCCAGCCGCTTCCGCATGGCCAGCGCCTCGCGCGAATCCTTGGGCCACACCCGCAGCCCGCTCTGTCGCAGAAAACTCTCGTAATCCCGCAGCAACTCATCCGACAAACTCGCCCGCGCCACGTTCGTGAGCTTCATCTCGCTCTTGCGCGACGTGGCCGCCGCACCGCTCCCCTCGCTGATGTTCCGCACCCCGCTGCGCGCCGCCTGCACCATCTGGTCCGCCATGCGTCGGTCCTGCGCGTAGAACCGCCGGCAGAACACCACCGTGGCGTCATACACCGCCTCGGCGACCTTGTAGCTGCGGAGCTTTCGATAACCTCCGTGGGGCAGGAACACGCTCGGCTTGTCGGATGGGCGCATGGTGGGGCAGGCTACTCCAGCGGCACTTCGTCCGACGAGTCAGAACTGTCCGCCCCGTCCGCCCCCTCGGACAACTCCCCTGGCTGCTCCCCGCCCGCCTCCGGCAACTGGCGGGCGGTGCCTGCCTGTGCGAGCCACGCAGACAGGAAGCGCACGTCCAGCTTGCCCGTCACCACGTCCGCCACCAGCCGCGTCCGGTATTCCCGCAGCAATTCGATTTCGCGCTCAAGGCGGGCTATGGCGGTGATGAGTGTGCGAGTCTCGGTTTGGACGTGCTTCAGTAATGCCTCCTGCTCTGGCGTTGGGGGAATGGCAATCTTGAATCGTTTGAGTTCCTCGCATGTGATCGCCCCCTTCGTGCTGCCGGAGTCTTCACTCGATGCGCGGAGTTGGAGGTATGCGGCGCTGAGCGCAAGGTGGATGAACTCCGGCGAGGCAACGGACACTCGTGGCGTGATGAAGGCGATGTGCTGGCTAATCGTAGCCTCGATGCCGAGCACGGCAGATGTGCCGCGAGTTTTCCCTTGGCCAGTAATCGCAACGAGCACGCTGCCAGCCGGGACTTTCGGAAGATGGCATTCGCGGAGCGCTGTTGGGGTGACGAACTGGTCGGCGCTAGTGATGGAGCCGCGATTCACCTGTGCACTATTGAGCCACGGATGTGTGCCGCCATTCCAGTAGGCGGGTTTAGCGCGAGATGGTGTTGAGCCGTTGCCAACGCGAGCAAAGCGGCTGATGCGCCACAGCTCCCAATGCTCGGGTATGTCGCCGAGCCAGGGAATGCCGGAGGGCTTCATGCTGACCGCTGACCGCTGACCACTGACCTCTGCCTTCCCTGTGACGGCGCGGTGGATGATGGCC
Organism: Verrucomicrobiota bacterium; assembly: GCA_040766265.1. GTDB lineage: Bacteria > Verrucomicrobiota > Verrucomicrobiia > Limisphaerales > J093 > MWFF01. Next base: position 107,927 of record JAXGQW010000006.1, on the reverse strand, counting down.
TGTTTCTGCTCGTGGAGCAGCGCGATCACCTTCCGTTTCGCGCGGATCGCCCGCTCCAGCCGCCCGTTCGCGTAGTCCAGAAACCGCACCATCGCCGCCTGCTCGTCGGCCGGGGGTACAAGCACGGGGATCTGCCGCATCGCTGGGATAGTCAAATCCCACTGGCCGACGCGCACCCCGTCTGAAGCCTGGCCGAAATGTGCGACATACGGTTTACTGCGCAGAAGGGCCTGGCCGAAGGCATGGTTGGCGATGGCGAAGTCGAACACGAAATAGGCCGGGCTGACAATGCCGTCACACGGGGCGATGCCCATAGAACCCTGCCATGCCTTCATCTTGTTGATGACGAGATCTCCGCCGCGGGCGACTTTGTAGTTGCTGAGGTCTTCCGGGATGACGTTGTGGTTTTCATCGGCATCGGTGAGCGAGCGAACGAAGACGCCCTTCTCGCGAGCGACGGAGAGCAGGGGGAGGTCCGGGCGGTTGCGCTCGTTCCGATGCCGGATGAGCGTGCGGAGATTGCGCACGTCCCAATGTGAAGGCACTGCCGCCAGCCAACGCGAGCCCGACTCCCTGTATTCCGGGTAAGGTTGGAGGTTGGCGATCATTTGGCGCCTCCGGTTCCAGCTTCCCGAAGGCAAACGCTTAAATAACGAAGCCCTCTGTTTTCCGTGGTCTGGGCTGCTTCGGGTGGTTGCATGAGGGTTTGCCCTTAAATAAGGCGGTCAAAAGACCTTCCGGCCTTCGCAGAGGTTGATGAGTTCGGAAAGCGCCAGGACATGCGGACGGCGGCCCGCCCCTTCACGCACGGTGTGGAGGATGCCATTGCGCCGCAGATTCCCGAGCAGGTTGGCCACCATGGGCGCGCTCGGCATGTGCTTCAATTTGGTCACATCGCTACCGCGAAAGATGGGCCGCTCGAACATGAAGTCGAGCAGCGGCACGGCGAATTGCGAGTGCGTGAGTTCGAGCACCTGCTTTTTGAGGCGTTCGTAAAGGTCCTGGATGGCGCGGGCCTTGTTGGTGTTGGCCTCGGCCTGCACGGCCACTCCTTCGAGGAAGAAAGCGGACCAGCGGGTCCAACTGCCGGGCTGGCCCAGAGCGCGGAGGCGGGAAATGTAATCGTCGCGCCGGGCTTCGAAGAAGGCGGAGAGGTAGAAGCAGGGCCGGCTCAGGATTTTTTTCTCGAACAGAAAGAGCGGGATGACCATGCGCCCCAGACGGCCATTGCCGTCAATGAAGGGGTGCAGGATTTCAAATTGGGCGTGAACGAGTGAGAGTTGAACCAGTGCGTCCGGGGCGTCCGAGTGCCAGTAGGATTCCCAGCGGTTCAAGTGATCCTGCAAATCCAGCGGGGAAGGCGGAACAAAAGCGGCTTCCTCGATGGGGCTGCCGGGTTTGCCAATCCAGTTCTGGATGGCGCGGAAACGGCCACGCCCCTTGTTGTGTCCGCGCACGCTGTCCATGAGGACTTCGTGCAGTTTGAGGAGCGTGTTCAGACAGAAGGGCCGGTCTTTCAGAAGGTTTTCAGAAAGCCGGAGTGCCTTCCGGTAGTTCATGATTTCATGGATGTCCTCCCGCCGCGACGGCTCGGCTGGAGATTCGCCGGCTTCAAATCTCAAAATGTCTTCAAAGTCTGCCTCTGTGCCTTCGATTTTTGACGACAACACTGCTTCCTGGGTCGTGATGGGGGAAAGCAGGACGTTGGGGTTGGGAATGCCGTAGAACAACCCTTCCAATGTGGCGATGGCGCGGTTGGCCTTGCCGGCAAAGGGCATGAGTGCCAGCAAATCGAGGTCTTTCGGCGGAAGTTGTTCCGGTTCAAATGGCTTCATGGCGGATAGGTTGTGTTAAGCTCAGTTGCCGCACGCTGTGTTTGTATAAAGCAAAACGCTATTTGCTTAAAACAAATCGGTTTTTAGCTGCTGGGGTTAACACAAGAATCTTCAGGTCTGGACTTCATGCCGTGCCACCCTGGAGCAGTTCATCCAAGACGCCCTCGGCTTCCTGTTGCACGGCGAGGATGTCGGCGCGGATTTCGTCCAGGGTGCGCAGGGGTTGTGGCTGGTAGAAGTGGCGGGTGAAGCTGATTTCGTAGCCGATTTTGGTGGCGTCTTCCTTGATCCACGCATCGGGCGTGTAGGGCAGGACCTCGCGGCGGATGAAGGCTTCGATGCCCTCCTTCGCCGAGGCTTCGGAGGGCAGGCCGCCCGGAAGGCCGGACGGGGGAGCTTCGAGGAACGGAATCTGCTCGGTGTCGCGCAGGTCGGGATCGGGCTCGTATTCGACGATCACCGGCAGGCTGCCCCTCACCCCGGCCCTCTCCCCATCCGATGGGGCGAGGGGGAAGAGGCCGTGCAACGGGTCGGATTGAATGGCCGCGGCCCTGCCGCCTTTGCCCGGCTTGTGGACCTTGGCGATGACAGGCGGGGCGGTCTCGAGGCGCCAGCTCACGGCGCGGAGGATGAGCTTGAGTTCGATGGCGGAGAGTTTGATGTCAAGCTTCTTGAGCGCGTCGTCCACGTGGTCGCGGAAGAGGTTGTGGTCTTCAAAGAGGCCGCTGCCGAGTTCGTGCCGCAACGCGTTGGCGGCCTCGACGAGTCGGGCGTCACGTTCCCACGTCTTGGCGTCGAGGAGCTTTCGCTTCTTCTTTTCGGAGAGGCCTTTCTTGGCGGGGGCGTCATCCTCGGATTCTTCCTCCTCGTCGCCGTTGGCCCATTCGGCGAGGCGTTTCTCTAGCTCGGCGGCGATACTGGGAAAGGCGTTCACGAGCTTGTCGCCGAACTCCTCGTAAAGGACGGAACGGAGCTCTTCGTCGCCGGAGGCGAAGCGAAGCGAGTCGATGGCCTTTACGGAAAGCTGGCTGTGCAGGCGGAGCGGGCGCTCGACGGTGACCTTCCAGTAACCGAAGGCGGCGTTGGGGAAAATCTTTGACTGCGGGGTTTCCTGGAAGGCGAGGTAGGCGTCGCAGATGCGCTGGATGTCGTCGGGTGCGAGTTCACAGTTCTTCTTGCCGAGGTTTTTGCGAAGCGGCTTAAACCATTGCGTGGCGTCAATGAGCTGTACCTTACCCCGGCGATGCTCGGGCTTGCGGTTCGTGAACACCCAAATGTAGGTGGCGATGCCGGTGTTGTAGAACATGTTCAGCGGCAGGGCGACGATGGCTTCGAGCCAGTCGTTTTCGATGAGCCAGCGGCGGATGTTGCTCTCACCCTGGCCGGCATCGCCCGTAAACAGGGACGAGCCGTTGTGAACCTCGGCGATGCGGCTGCCCAGTGGCGTGTCGTGGTTCATCTTCGCCGCCATGTTGGCGAGGAAGAGCATCTGGCCGTCGCTGGAGCGGGTGACGAGGGTAAGCTCCTCGCCGGAGTGCATCACTTTAAAGCGTGGATCGCGCAGGCCATCCTTGCCGCCCATGGTTTCGAGATCTTTCTTCCAGCTTTTGCCGTAGGGCGGGTTCGACATCATGAAGTCAAACGACATGGCGGGGAAGGCGTCGTGCGAGAGTGTGGACCATTCCGCGCCGCCGACGATGTGGTCGGCGTTTTCGCCCTCGCCCTTGAGCAGCATGTCGGCCTTGCAGATGGCGTAGGTCTCGGGGTTGATTTCCTGGGCGTAGAGATGGGTGGTGATCTGCTGGCCGCGGCCGGTGGCGAGTTGGCGGAGCGTTTCCTCAGCCACGGTCAACATGCCGCCCGTGCCAGCGGCGCCGTCGTAGAGCAGGTAAGCGCCGGATTTGATGCGGTCAGCGACGGGGAGGAAGATCAGATTCGCCATCAGGCGCACGGCGTCGCGGGGGGTCCAGTGTTCGCCGGCTTCTTCGTTGTTCTCCTCGTTGAATTTGCGGACCAGTTCCTCGAAGACCGTGCCCATGGCGTGATTGTCCATCGCGGGCTGGCGGATCGTGCCGTCGGAATTGAGGACTGGATCGGGGCTGAGATTGATTTCTGGATCGAGGAGCTTGTTGATGAGCGTGCCAAGGGAGTCAGACTTGGAGAGAGTCGGGAGCTGATTGCGGAATTTGAAGTTCTCGAGGATGTCCTGAACATTTTGGGAGAATCCGTCGAGGTAGTTTTCGAAATCGGCGAGGAGCTGCTGCTGGCTGCCCCGGGACTTCAAGTCGCGCAGGGTGAATTTGGAGGTGTTGTAAAATGACTGGCCGGCAGCAGCGGCGAGCGCGGCGCGCTGCTCGGTGATGCCCGCCTTGTCGAGCATCTCCTTCGTTTCGAGCACGGCCTGCTTGGTCGGCTCGAGCACGGCGTCCATGCGGCGCAAGACGCACATGGGCAGGATGACGTCGGGGTATTTGCCGCGCTTGAACAGGTCGCGCAGCACATCGTCGGCGATGCCCCAGATGAAGGAGACGATCTTGTTGTGGGTAGCTTGATCCATAGTCGAGCGATTGCCTTCGTCCTGCCTGCGATTGAACCTCAATCCCCCCGATCTCGTCGAGGGCAAGCTCGTGCAGTGCGCAGAAGCTGCAACTTTGCGCCTGACACCGGCTCTTTCTGACGATAGAGGTTCTGGCGCTTATGAGAGAACTCAGCCTCGCCCTCGCAGTCTGCCGATTCTGGCGCTGGGTCGGGCGCTGAGCGTTGGAGGTTGAGGGTTGATGCGCGCCGCTGCTTCCGTGAATCCCGTCGCCTCGCTCAAGGAACTCGAACGGCTTCTGCCGCAGTGTCTGCTGGCCGATCAACTGCGGATTGGCTGGAAGGTCACACGCTGGCTCGAAGCCCACCGACACAGCCCGCGCGCGCCGCACGACCTGCCGCGGTGGCTCGACGAGGCGCGAGACTCGATCGCCCGGCGCGCGCGGAGGCAGGCGGCCCTGCCCGAGCTGCGCTACCCGCACGAGTTGCCGATCAGCGCCAAACGGAAGGAGATCCTCGATGCCTTGCGGGCGCACCAGGTGCTGATCGTCGCGGGCGAGACCGGGTCGGGCAAGACCACGCAATTGCCGAAGATCTGTTTGGAGGCCGGTTTCGGCGTGCGGGCCAAGATCGGGTGCACGCAGCCGCGCCGCGTTGCAGCGCTTTCGCTTTCACGCCGCGTGGCCGATGAAATCGATCGCCCGTGGGGCCGCGCCGTGGGATGCAAGATCCGGTTCTCGGATCAGACCAGTCCGGAGACGTACGTCAAGTTCATGACCGACGGCATTCTGCTTGCCGAGGCGCAGGCCGATCCGGTGCTGAGCGAGTACGAGGTGGTGATTCTGGACGAAGCGCACGAGCGGTCCCTGAACATCGATTTCCTGATCGGCCTGCTCAAGCGTCTGCTCCCCCAGCGGAGCGATCTCAAGCTGATCGTCACGTCCGCAACGATCGACACCGAGGCCTTTGCGCGGCACTTCGATGACGCGCCCATCATCACCGTCTCGGGGCGTCTATTCCCTGTCACTGTGGAATACCGCCCATTCGGCGCCGGCTCGGGCGATGAAGACGGCGACCGGGCGGAGGACGGCCGGACGTATGTCGATGCCGCGGTGGATGCCGTCCAGGACATCCTCGCCACTTCGGCCTCGGGCGACGTGCTCGTGTTCATGCCGGGCGAGCGTGACATCATCGAGACGCGCGACGCCCTGCGGGAGGCGGGTGGCGGACGACTCGAACTCGTCCCGCTGTTTGGCCGGCTCAGCGCCGACGAGCAGCAGCGCGTGTTCGCCGCGTCGGAGCGGCGCAAGATCGTCATTGCGACCAATATCGCCGAGACGTCGCTGACGGTGCCGGGCATTCGTTATGTCGTGGACACGGGCCTCGGGCGGATCAGCCGTTACAATGCCCGGACCCGGACGCGGCGTTTGCCGATCGAGCCCATATCGCAGAGCAGCGCCAACCAGCGCAAGGGCCGCTGCGGGCGCGTTGCCGAAGGGGTTTGTTATCGGCTATACAGCGAGGAGGAGTTCCAGGCCCGCCCGCTTTACACACAGCCCGAAATCCAGCGGGCGAATCTCGCCGATGTCATCCTGCGGATGAAGGCGTTCGATCTGGGCGAGGTCGAGGAGTTTCCTTTCATCCACCCGCCCTTGCCGGCGGCGATCGCGGGCGCGTACCAGTTGCTGGCCGAGATCGGCGCGCTCGATGCCGACCGGCGACTGACGCCGCTGGGCGAGCGGCTGGCGCGCCTGCCCGTCGACCCGACCATTGGCCGAATGATCCTCCAGGCACAGATCGAGGGCGTCCTCGAACCGGTGCTGATCATCTCGGCCGGCCTGAGCATCCAGGACCCCCGCGAACGCCCCGCCGACCGCCAGGACGCAGCGTCCGCGGCCCACCGCCGCTTTCAACACCCGCGGTCGGATTTCCTGACGCTGGTGCGGATTTGGGAGGCCTACCACGAGTCGCTCGACTCGCTCAAGACGCAGAGCCAGATGCGCAAGTTCTGCCGCGAGCATTTCCTGTCGTTCCCACGGATGCGCGAGTGGCGCGACATCCACGCCCAACTCCGCGAGACCGTCGCGCACCTGGGCGGGCCGCCAGGACCCGCCGCGCCGGACGATGCGGACGAAACCCTCGAAGATGCGCTGACTCAGGGACCGCACACGCTTGCTTCCAATGAACCCTGTCTCCGCCCCGCGGGGCGGGATGAGTCCGCGCCATCTCGCTCCGTCAAAGGCAGGAATCAGCGCCATCTCACGACGCCGGCTGCGGGGTTCATTGCGCACTCCGAACAGCAGCAGACCGCCGGCCGCGGAGCAGATCCCTGGTACGCCGCCGTGCATCGGTCGATTCTGACCGGCCTGTTCAGCCACGTGGCGGCCAGGAAGGAACGGAACCTGTATCGGCTGGCGGGGAATCGCGAAGCCATGGTTTTCCCCGGATCAGGTCTGTTCGAAAGGGGGGCTGAAAGGCGTGCCGAATCGGGGCACAAGGACGCGCCGAAAGCCCCGCCCCGGTCTCAAACGCAGCCGGCCTGGATCGTCGCCGGCGAAATCGTCGAGACCTCGCGCCGCTTCGTTCGGACGGTGGCGGAAATCGAGCCGCGCTGGGTTCTCGATCTGGCGCCGCACCTGATCCGCAAAGCCCATTTGGACCCGCACTGGGACCCCACCGCCGGGCGCGTTGCGGCGCTCGAACGGGTGACGCTCAACGGCCTGGTGGTCTCGGAGCGGATGGTGTCCTACCGGCAAAGCCATCCGGCGGAGGCGACGGAGATGTTCATCCGCGCGGCGCTGGTCTCGGAAGGTCTGGCCGATCACTTCCGGAGCGCCACTCGAGTCCAAGGCAACGCGGCGCAATCGCCGACTGCGCGGGCCGGGGGCGCGGGTCAGGGCCGCCGCGAGCAAGCCGCGCTCGGGCAATCCCGCGTTGATCCGCCGCCGCCAGACCTCGCGTCGCTGCCATCGGCCTATCAGTTCCTGTGGCACAACCATCAATTGCGGCAGAAGATCGAGCTTTGGCAGACCCGATTGCAGCACCGGCTGGTGCCCGATCTGGACGAAGCGCTGCACCGGGCCTACGCGAAACGGCTGTCGAATGTGGGGTCGGTGGCCGACCTCAACCATCTGCTGCGCGAGCGCCGGGCCGAGGGAACGCCCTGGCTGTGTCTCGATGCGGCGGACCTGCTCGGGGAACACGCCGGCGCATTCGACGGACTCGCGTTTCCGGATGCCGTCGCCATTGGCACCCAGCAGATCCCTGTCGCCTACGACTATGCGCCCGGCGACGAGCGCGACGGCGTGACGGTCCGGTTGCCCTTCACGCTCGCGCAGGTGATCGAGCCGCATTTGCTCGACTGGGCCGTGCCGGGTTTGCGCGAGCCTCAGATTCTCCATCTTCTGCAGGCGTTGCCCAAGGATTTGCGCCGCGCGTTGATGCCGCTCGCGCCCCGGGCGAAGGAAATGGCCCAGGCCATCAAGCCCGCCGGAAGCGCGTTTCTCCCGGCCCTGATCCGATTCATCCGGGAGCGCTACGGCGTCGAGGTGCCCGGCACCGCCTGGAGCGTCGAGTTGCTGCCGGCCCACCTGCGTCCGCGCTTCGAGATTCTGGGACGCGATAACCAGCCATTGGCATGCGGACGCGACCTGCGCGCGTTGCGGGTTGAACTCGAATCGCACGACACCACCATCGAGTCCGAGGCGTGGCGGAGCGCTGTGGCGCGCTGGGAGCGTTACGGGCTGAAGGACTGGACCTGCGGGGACTTGCCCGATCGCATTCAGGTCGCGGATGTCGCGGGGTTTCCAATCGAGGCCTTCCCCGCCCTGCACGTCGAGGCGGGCGAGGTCTCGCTGCGGCTGTTTCGCAACGCCGCGGCTGCAACTGAGGCGCACGCGGGAGGCGTGCGGCGTCTGCTGGAAATGGGGCTGCAACGGGAACTCGCGTGGCTCGCAAAGGACCTGCGCAGCCTGAACCAATGGCGCGTCCTTTACATCACGATCGGGCCTGTCGATGAACTCGAAGCCACGGCTTTCGCGAACTTGCGACGCCATCTGTTGACTCCGTCCGCCGCCTCGCCCCGGACAGCCGCGGCCTTCGCGGCGCTGCGCGAGTCGACCCGCGCCGCGATTCGCGGCCTGGCGCCTCAACTCTCGGATCGATTGGCCGAGATTCTGCGCCTGCGCCAGGCCATCCTTCTCTGCCGAAAGCCGTATCCGCGAATGCGGGAGGATCTGGACCGGCTCGTGCCTGCGGGCTTTCTCGGGCAAGTCCCGTTCGATCGACTCCCCCACCTTGCGCGCTATCTCAAGGCGATGCTCATTCGCGCTGAGCGCGCGGCGGTGAATCCAGCCAAGGACCGCGAGAAGCTCGATCGTGTGCAGCCCTGGATCGCTGCCCTCGCTGCCATTCGGATTCCGCCTGATGCATCCGACGCCGTGGGCGGCGAGCGCGATGCGTTGCGCTGGCTGATCGAGGAATACAAGGTCTCCGTGTTTGCCCAGGAGTTGGGCACCGCGGGAACCGTGTCGCCGCGGACACTCGAACAAGGGCTGGCCGCGCTCCGAAACCGGCCCGCTTCGAACACCGTCCGCTCCCGCTAGCCCGGATCGGTCACAGGCTCCGCGCTGAACCTGATCCGGGCTAGCCGGTTACGGTTCCTCGCGAAGCGTGTGAAATAACCGGCTACTCGGCCCTCGTGAGCGCGATGGCCTCGGCGACGGTCTTGATTCCCGCGGGCTGCTTGTCGCCAAACGGACCGTCCGAACTGCCGGATGGCCACGTGGCGGGATCGGCGTAGCGACCGTCGTCCTTGAACTCCTTCTGCAAGCGGGCCAGCTCCGCTTTCAATTCGGCAAACCTGGCCGCGATTTCGGGGCGCTGGGCCTCCTCCGGCGAGTGCAGCAGGTTGCGCTGCTCGGCAGGGTCCTTGACCAGATCGAACATCTCGTAGGCGTCCTGTTTCCAGTAGTAGATGAGCTTGTGCGTGGCCGTGCGGACGCCGAGATGAGCGGCCGTGTTGTGATGGCCGGGGTCGTGGTAGTAGCGGTAGTAGACACTCGACCGCCAGTCGGACGGCGCCGCGCCGCGCAGCAGCGGAACGAGGGATCGGCCCTGCATGGACTCGGGGACGGGCAGGCCCGCCAGGTCGAGAAACGTCGGCGCAAGGTCGATGTTGGCGACCAACTGCGAGGGGGTGTGGCCGGCCCGAAGTCCGGGGCCGCGCGCCAGCAACGGGACGCGCAGGCCGGGCTCGTACATGAAGCGCTTGTCGTAGAGCCCCAGATCGCCAAGATACCACCCGTTGTCCGCCGAGTAGATGACAACGGTGTTCGCAGCCAGGCCGGCCTGGTCCAGGTAGTCCAGGATCCTCCCGACGCCGTCGTCCACGCCCTGCACGCACGCAAGATAATCCTGCATGTAGCGCTGGTACTTCCAGCGGACAAGGTCCTTGCCGGTCAGCGTCTTGCCGTCCACCGTCAGTTCCATCGGCACCTCTTGCAGCCATTGGTTGCGGGCGGAGCCTTTGAGATCGGACGGCGGCTCGAGCTTGAGATCGCGGCGGGTCAGGTCCCGGGCGACTGTCTGACGGTTGCGGGGAAGCGCCGCGGGGCGCGTGGCGTAGTCGTCCCAGAGCGTGTCGGGCTCCGGTATCACCCTGTCCTTGAAAAGCGCCTTGTTCCGTTCATCGGGCTCCCACGCCCGGTGCGGGGCCTTCTGATGCAGCATCAGAAAGAACGGCTTGTCCTGCGGACGCGTCTTCAACCACTCGATGCCCAGGTCCGTGGTGATGTCCGTGCAATGACCCTGAATCGTGAGCCGGCGTCCGGACACCAGGAACGCCGGATTCCAATACGCCCCTTGGCCGGGCAGGACAATCCAACGATCGAAGCCGGTCGGATCGGAGCCCAGATGCCACTTGCCGATCATTCCGGTGTGGTAGCCGCCGGCTTGCAGCCGCTTGGCGACATGATCGCGCGCGCCGTCGAACCGGTTGAACACCGGCACGCCGTTCACATGCGAGTATTGCCCCGTGAGCAGCGTCGCGCGACTCGGTGTGCAGATCGAGTTGACGACAAAGGAATTGAGGAAGCGCACGCCGTCCCTGGCAAGGCGATCGATGTGCGGCGTCTGATTGACCTTCGATCCGTACGCCGAGATCGCATGCTCGGCATGGTCGTCCGAGAAGATGAACAGAATGTTCGGCCGAGCGGAGTCCGCGGCTCGCAGCGGGACAATCGCCAGAAGCATCAGGCCGCCGAGGAGACAGAGCTTGCTTTTCATGTTCGTCAATGTGGAATGAATGAATCCTGTCGTGCAATCCCACCGCGCGCGCCCGCCTCGGCCTTCAGCAGGAACAGGTCCGCGCGATCCACCGCCTCCCTGACCTCGAGCCCGACTGGCCGCAGCAGGGCAGGCCAGCGCGCCGCCGGCGGGAGGTGGTCGTGGCCGACCGCTCCGCCCACGCTTCGGTGGAAGGCGTTGAGCTGGCTGCTGCCGGCCAGGTGCAGCACGAGAAGCTGGCCGCCGGGCTTGAGATGCCGGGCCATCCGCCGCAGCGCCGCCGCCTGGTCCCGGAAATGGGGAAACGCGTGGAAACACAACACCCGGTCGAAAGATCCCTCGAACGGTTCCTCACCGCAGATGTCCAGAAGCACAAACTCGGCGTCCACGCCGCGCGCGCGCGCCTGCGCCAGCATCGCCTCCGAGAAATCGACCGCCACAACCCGGCCCGGCCTCACCGTGCCGGCCAGCCAGCCGGTGATCTGTCCCGTGCCGCAACCCACCTCGAGCAGATCGAGGCCCGCCTTCAACCCCAGACGCCCATCGAGTTCCCGCAGCCGGCGCATCGTCGCGTCCGGATCGGGGCCTGTCCGGTCCCAGGTCGGGGCCTGGCGGTCGAAGTAGGCGACGCGCGGGTCGCGGGCCGGCGTGGATCCGTGGGCGCGGTTCATACTATTCTTTTTGGGTTGCGTAACACGGCATTCCTGGTAACATGCTTCGCATCGACAGTAATACTGGCGCGCGCGGCCAGTCAAGCCCGCCCTGCGCGCGCGCCGCGGGGCGGCGGGGCTTGGGGACAACGAGAATGAAATCGAAAATGGTCATGTCATTTGAATCCGCCGCGCGCCGGATCGCAATGGCAATCGCGCTGGGCGCGGTCGCGGCGCCGGCTCTGGCGCAGACCGAGACGCACGCCGCCCTTCAGGCGGTCAACGGCGTGGGGGCAAGCGCGTGGAACGGCTCGTTTCCGTTCACGCTGCGTGGGGTGCTGCTGTGCGATCCGGACGAGATGCTCGATGCCACGCCGCAGTTCCTGCCGTGGGCCAACGGGGCCAACCAGTATCGGATGGGGGGCGAATGGCAGGTGACGTTCCAGGCCGCGGATCCGGGCGACCGGGGCGGGACGACGTGCTGGATGGGGCAGAACTACGGCAACCAGCCCTGGATCCACGAGAGCGATCTGAGCTACGGCAACGAGGCCTGGGTGCCGGAGGTCCTGCGGCTCAGTTTCGATCCCTCGAGCCTGCGCCAGTTCCGCGCCGGCGACCTGATCGAGGTGACGGCCCGCCAGGCGCTGTTTTACGGCGGCAAACGCAACATCAACGAAGGACACGATATCGACCCCGCCTTTGATTTCGGCATCCGGCTCGTGACGCCCAACTACGGCCTTCCAGCGCCCGAAGTGATCACCCTCGCCGATGTCATGCAGCCGGGCGGCAGCGCGGACGATCCTGCATCGTGGCCGGCCATTTTTGACCCGACCCGCGCCACAGGGGGCGAGCATTATCAAGGCATGCGGGTGCGCCTCAATAACCTCACGCTCGTGACGGCAAACGGATGGAACCCCACGAACAGTTGGGCGGTGCGGCGCTGCACTGTCACCGACAACGAAGGACGGTTCTTCTGGCTGCGCCATCCGCGCTTCAGCCTTGGCCCGGCCCCGGCCGGCCGGTTCGACGCCGTCGGCATCTTCAGCCAGGAATCCGGTTCCGGCAGCCAGGGCACCAACGGGTACGAGCTGTTCGTGCAGCAGGTGATCCCGCAAGAGCCGCCGGCGCTCGGCATCGCCAACACCGTCGCCCTCTCATGGCCCGTCAGCGGCGCGGCCTATCAGCTCGAATCTCGCGCCGACGTGAATTCGACCGAGTGGTCGGCGGTGACGAACAGGCCGGCGGAGATCGAGGGCCGGAACACGGTTCTTGTGCCGCCCGCCCCCGATCCGCGCCAGGTGTACCGGCTGAGGAAGACGAACTGACGCCTCTCATGCGCGCGGCGAACCAACGATCCGCGGGATTCACACTGGTCGAGTTGCTGGTGGTGATGGCCATCATTGCCAGCCTCGCCGGCCTGCTGCTGCCCGCGCTGGCGCGCGCCAAGGAGAAGGCCAAGGTCATCAAAGTCCACGCTGAACTCTACGGCGTCGGCCTCGCGCTCGAGATGTACTCTGACGACCACGGCGGCCAGTTGCCGCCCGTGCGCGTCGACTGCAACAGCGATCTGTCCGCCCACTGGTGCCAGTTTCCGGTCGAACTGGCCCAGGAAGGATACCTCGCCCGCGGCAGCAAGCCCGGCCTGGCCGCCAACATGCAGGATGCGTTCAATCCCGGCCACACCTACAAGTACGCCACCCCCGGCTCGCAACTGCTCAACGACTCCGCCGGCGGCAATTACAGGCTCTGGGTTCCCGACGATTTCCCCAACTCCGCCAGCGCGTCCGGCAAGTACTACTCGAACCGGACCGACTCCCCCGTGCGGTGGGTCCTCTGGAGCCTGGGACCGCGCCCGGACAGTGACAGGACCCAGGACAGCCACGCGCCGATCGCCAGCCGCAGTTGGTACCGGCGCGCGGGGGAAGGCGGCGTCATCGCCCGCATCGCCACGCGCGAGGCGATGCAGTTCAAGACGCCATGACCCGGCCGCTGCTCCGAATCTGCGCGGCCGCCGCGCTGGGACTGCTGATCCTGCCGGGCTGCCGCCGGGCCGCGCCGCCGGCGGATGTTCCGCGCATCGCCACGACAACCTCCTACCTCGAAGCCGCCGCGTCCGACCTGCTGGGTGACGCCTTGAGCATCGTCCGGCTCGCCGAACCCGGCACCTGCCCGGGGCACTTCGACATGCGCCCCAGCCAGATCGCCGCCCTGCGCCAGTGCCGCGCCTTGTTCCGATTCGACTTTCAGAAAGGCCTCGATGCGAGGTTTCATGGGGCGGACGACCCTTTGCGTGTCACCCCGGTGAGCCTTCCGCGCGGGATGGGGCGGCCGGACAGCTACCTTTTGGCCTGCCGCCAGATGGCCGATGCGCTGAGCGCGCTCGAGCTGGTCTCCCGGACCGAGGCCGAGACACGCTTGCGGGAGATCGCGGACCGGCTCGATGCCTTGTCCCGCGACGCCACAAACCGCGTAAGGGGCGCCGGATTGAGAGGCGTGGCTGTCATCGCCAGCGGGCGGCAGCGCGACTTCTGTGAATGGCTCGGGCTCGATGTCGTGGCCACCTTCAGCGCCGCCGACGCCGCCAGCATCGGCGAAATCGAGCAGGCCATCGCGGCGGGCAAGCTCGCCTCCGTCAAGCTGGTCGTCGCCAACCTCCCCGAAGGCCGGCGGACGGCCGATGCCTTGGCGGAGCGGCTCAAGGCAGGCGTGGTCGTGTTCGAGAACTTCCCTCGGGTGCGCAAGGGACGCGTCTCGTTCGACGCCATGCTCGAAGCGAATGTCGAGGCCCTGGCGCGCACGGCGCTGCCATGACGCGCGCAGCCGTTGAAGTGCGCCGCCTCGGCGTCCGTGCCGGGCATCGCTGGCTGCTCGACATCGAGGATCTGCGGGCCGACCTGGGCAGCGTGGTCGCGCTCATGGGGCCGAACGGTGCGGGCAAAACCACGCTGCTCCGGGCCTGTCTCGGCCTGGCGCGTCCCGCGCGCGGCGACTGCGCGGTGCTCGGAGTGAACGTGGGCGGGCTGCATGGCCGCGGTCTGGCCAGTCTGCGCCGCCGGATCGGCTATGTGCCGCAGTTGCTTCCGGTCCGCAGCGAGTTGCCGTTGACGGTGCGCGAAGTGGCCGCCATCGGCCGCACCGCGCGCGCCGGCCTGTTCCATCCTCTGACCGGGGAGGATTGGCGGGTTGTGGATCAATGGCTTGAGCGCCTCGAGTTGACGGCGCTGGCCGACCGGGCCTTCAGCCAGGTGTCGGGCGGCGAGCAGCGCAAGGCGATTATTGCCCGGGCCATGGCGCAGGGTCCGGAACTGCTCCTGCTCGACGAGCCCACGGCCAACCTGGATCTGGGCTGGCGCGAGCGCATCGTCGAGACGGTGCAATCCCTCCACACCCAAACGCGCATCAGCGTCCTCCTCGTCTGCCACGAGTTGGAAGTTCTGCCGCCGGCCTGTCGCAAGGTCATCCTGATCGAAGGCGGGCGGGTCTCGGCGTCCGGCTCGCCCGAAACGGTGTTCACCACCGCGCGCGTGTCGCAACTCTACGGCGCCGGCCTGCGCGCGGTGCATGAGGGCGGACGCCACGCCGTGGTGCCGGGAGGATCGGCCCATGATTGACCTCGTGTTCTGGGCTCCCGTGATGGCCGGAGGCGCCCTGGCCGGCGCCTCCAGCGGCGTGCTCGGCACGTTCATCGTCGGAATGCGCATTCCCTTCCTGGGCGTCTGCGTCGCCCACGCCGCCCTTGCCGGCGCTGTCTTCGGCGGCCTGGCCGGCCTCGAAGGACAGCAACTCCTCCTGCCCGCGCTTGCCGGCGCGGTGCTGACCGCCCTGGCGCTGGGACTGCTCAACCCCCAACGCGCCCATCTGGACGACAACACGGTCCTGAGCTTCCTCTTCTCGGCCACGATGGGACTGGCCTTTCTCGGCATCGGGCTTTACGCGATCATGGGCAGGAGCGACAACGACGTGCGCAGCCTCCTCTGGGGCAGCCTCAACTTCTGCCGCTGGAGCGACGTCCGCCTGATGCTGGCCGCCTCGACCGCCCTGGCCATCTACGTCGTCCTCTTCTTCAAGGAACTGCGCGCCATCCTTTTCTCCCGCGCCGACGCCGAAGCGTCAGGCATCCGCGCCACAGCCGTCTGGACGGGCTTCCTCATCCTGACAGCCGCAACGCTGACGGTGAACTTCCAGACGGTGGGCGGCCTGATGATCTACAGCCTGATCTGCAACCCGGCCGCGGCGGCGTTCCAGTTGACGCGCGGCTGCGGGCCGGTGCTTGCGCTCGCGGCGGTGTTTGGCGCGGCCAGCGGCCTGGGCGGCTTTCTGATCGCGGCAGCCACCGACCTGCCCAGCGGCGCGGTGATCGTGCTGGTGTCCTCGGCCCTGCTCGGGGTCGCCGCGCTGATCGGCCACCGGGGGCGGCACTAACCCGCATATTTCACACCCCGTCAGATGTGCACATGGCGGTCAGACTTCGCAAGAGGACCGCTATGCGGGTTAGAAAAGCCTGTCCGCCATTTGACGGGCCATTTGACGCCCACCTGGCATCTGGTAAGGTCCCCCGCCATGAGAGCCAAAGGCACCAAGGGCGTGGCCCGCTTTAGCATTTCACTGCCGGGCGAGCTGGCCGAGCAATTGGACCGCATGAGTCGCGAAAAGGGCTACGACAACCGCTCGCTGGCCATCGGGAACATGATACGCGCGCACCTGGTCGAGCATCGACAGCGACTCGGCGACGAGGAAATCGCCGGCACCATCACCCTCCTCTACGATCATCACCAGCAACACGTCCAGACCGCTCTCACCGACATTCAGCACGACCATCACACGGTCATCATCGCCACCCTGCACGTCCACCTGGACCATCACAACTGCATGGAAGTGCTCGCCGTCCGAGGCAAGGCGGCCCCGATCAAGCGGATTGCCGACGAACTGATCGCCGCCAAGGGCGTGAAACACGGCAAGCTGACCGTCACCAGCACCGGCAAAGACCTTTTCTAGCCCGCATGGCACTCCTCTTGCGAAGTCTGACCGCCCTGTGCACCGTCGGGGTGTGAAACATGCGGGCTAGCGGGCCAGTTCTCTGAAGCTGTCGGTCTGGCGCTGCCAGATCTCTTCGAGTTCCCGCACCGTGTCCGGCCTCTGCGCAGCCAGGTCGTGCTGCTCCGCGCGGTCGGTCGTCAGGTCGTAGAGTTCCCAAGGCTCGCCCGCGGCCGCAACCAGCTTCCAGTCCCCCGCACGCACGGCCCGGTTGCCCTCGTGCAGCCACCAAAGACTCTCGCGCGGAATCCGGACATCCTCGACAAAAGCCGGCGCCAGGCTCACGCCCGGCGCCTTGGGGATCGGCTGGCCGTCCCATGCCTGCGGTTTCTCAACGCCCGCAACCGACAGCACGGTGGGGACGATGTCGATCACATGCGCCGGGGTGTGGCGCAAGGCGTTGCGGGCGGTGATGCCCTTGGGCCAATGGGCGATGAGCGGGGTGCTGATGCCCCCCTCGTGCACCCATGTCTTGTGGCGGCGGTGCGGCGTGTTGCACGCGCTCGAGAAACCGGGGCCGAGGCAGAGGTAGGTGGCCGCGCTGCCCGGGGCGGCCTGGGGATCATGACCGCCATCACGGACCATGATCTCCGCGCTGGCCCCGTTGTCGGACGCAAAAAGGATCAGCGTGTTGTCATAGGCCCCCATCGCCTTGAGTTGTCCAATAATCCGCCCGATCTCGCGGTCCATACGATCCACCATCGCGGCGTGGATGGCCATCTTCGTGGCCTGGAAGCGCCGCTGTTTGCCGGTCAACTCGCTCCAGGGCAGGGGACGATTCACCTCGCCGGCCCCCAGTTTCTCGAGAGCCTCGGGAAAATGGTAAGGGGGGCCGACGGCAGGTTCCAGGGGCGACAGGGTGGTCCGGACCAGGCCCATTTCCCTCTGGCGCGCAAACCGGTCGGCCCGCATGGCCTCCCAGCCCGCGAGGTAGCGGTCGCGGTACTTCGCGATATCCTCCGGCAGTGCGTGCAGCGGAAAGTGGGGCGCGATGAAGGCAATGTAGCTGAAAAAGGGCTTGCCGGCGTGACTCGCCGCGTGGTCCTTCAGGCAGTCGATGGCGTGATCGGCCGTGGCGATGGTCGCGTAGTAGCCCTGTTCATTCGCCGGCGACTTCAGGGGCGCGTCGTCGATCCGGTTGCCGGCCGCGGTGAAGTAGTTGCCCTGGTTCCGCATGTCGAGCGAACGGTCGAAGCCGCCCGCGAGCACCCCGCCGTCCACGTGCCACTTGCCGCTGTGATAACTCCGATAGCCCGCGGGTTTGAGGAAGTCCGGCAGCAGCCGCGCCCAGTGCGGACGCACCCCTCCTCCGCCGCCCCCAAGACCGGGGAGCGCATCGCGCCTGATCTGCTGGGCGTAGTAGCCGGTGAGCAGCGCCCCGCGCGTCGGCCAGCAGCGGGCCGTGTTGTAGAACTGGGTGAACCGCAGCCCCTGCTTCGCCAGCGTGTCCAGATGCGGCGTCTGGATCTCGCTTCCGTAGCAGCCGAGATCGGAGAACCCCAGATCATCGGCGAGGATGATCACGATGTTGGGTGGCGCGCCCAAGCACTGGATGCAAAACGCGGCCATTGAAAGAAAGACCGACACGCGGGCGAACAACGCGCTGGCGTTTTTCATAATGCAGTACCTTGGCCGATTCATCGCTTGCGGGCAAGAGCCGGCCTACGCCCTATCCGCTGCTCAACAAACATCGGCGTCAATTCAAGGGAATCCCTCACCGCAGCCGCTACTGGAAACACCATCCCTGAGATTGGCATCCAAAAACGGGTCAGTTCTTGATATTGACATATAAGCCATGGTGGCACACGGTCGCGCCCCATGGCACGCAAGCTGCGAGTCGAGTACGCGGGCGCGATCTATCATCTCATGAATCGCGGAGACCGAAAGGAACCGATCTTCCGGGATGACGTGGACCGGGGGCAGTTTCTCGAGACGCTGGGCGAGGCGTGCGTCAAGACCGGGTGGCAAGTGCATGCCCTCTGCCTCATGCCCAATCATTTCCATCTGGTGGTGGAGACGCCGCGGGCGGATTTGGTAGCTGGGATGAAGTGGTTTCTGGGCACCTACACCGGGCGATTCAACCGGCGGCACAAGCTGACTGGGCACGTATTCAGCGGGCGGTACAAGAGCCTCGTCGTGGACGGCGATAACCGCGGTTATCTGAAAACTGTATGCGACTATGTGCACCTGAATCCGGTGCGGGCGAAGTTGCTGCGGCCCGAGCAGCCATTGCGGGAATATCGGTGGAGCAGTTGGCCGGAGTACATGAAGCGCCCGAGGCGCCGTTGGCCCTGGCTGCGAGTGGATCGGATTCTCGGCGAGTATGGCATTCCCAAGGATAGCGCGGCGGGGCGGCAGTATCTGGAGCGCGCCCTCGAGGAACGGCGGGCGGCCGAGGCCGGAGCGGATTACCGTAATCTGCGGCGCGGTTGGTGCTGGGGGGCGAGATCGTTCCGGAAAGAACTGCTGGGCCAGATGAAGGATCGGCGCGGACCGGAGCACTACGGGTCGGAGCGGCACGAGACGGCGGAGGCTCTCGCCGAGGAGATCGTAGTGCAGGAATTGAAGCGACGGCGCTGGACGGAGTCGGAGTTGGGACGACGCGCGAAAGGGGATGCGGGAAAGGTGGCGATCGCGGTCCGGTTGCGGGCGGAGACGGTGATGACGGTCAAGTGGATTGCCCAACGCCTCCAGATGGGGGCTCCCGGGTATGTTCATCATCTGTTGTACTGTCAGCGAAAGACGGCAGGACGAGCATATGCGAAAATCAAGAACTGACCCGTTTGGATCGGCTGTTGATGATCGTGTCCGCTGACTTCCAGCACTGCATCGGGGCTGATCACGGCGCGGTGCCGGAACAGGGGGAGGCCTTGTCATGAGCATGGACCTGACCCACCCGACAGCGATCACGTTTGTCCTGTACCTTCTGCTGATGGCCGCCATCGGCGTCGCCGCGTGGCGCACCACGCACAATCTGTCCGACTACATCCTGGGCGGACGGCGCCTGGGCAGTGTGGTCACAGCATTGAGCGTGGGCGCGTCGGACATGAGCGGGTGGTTGCTGATGGGGCTGCCTGGCGCGGTGTTCGCGACCGGCCTGGCCGAGGGCTGGATCGCTGTCGGGCTGATCCTGGGCGCGTGGTTCAACTGGACCCTGGTCGCCGGCCGGCTGCGCGTCTACACGGAATTGACGCGGGACGCGCTGACCCTGCCTGATTACTTCACGCACAGGTTCGAGGACCGCCAGCGCCTTCTGCGGATCTTGTCCGCGCTGGTCATTCTGGTTTTCTTCACGATCTATTGCGCGTCCGGCATGGTGGCGGGGGCGCGGCTCTTCGAGCGGACTTTTGGCTGGAGCTATCCGGCGGCGCTGGGGACGGGTGCGGTCGCGACGATCTTCTACGTCTTCATGGGCGGGTTTCTGGCTGTAAGCTGGACGGACACCGTGCAGGCGCTGCTGATGATCTGCGCGCTTCTGCTGGCCCCGGTCGTCGTTGTGCTCGAGTTGGGCGGGCTGGAACATGCGCTCGAGGCGGTTCGCGCCGTGGATCCGAGCCGTTTGGACTGCCTGCGGGGCGCGTCCTGGGTGGGGATCGTTTCCCTGCTGGCGTGGGGGCTGGGTTACATGGGGCAGCCGCACATCCTCGCTCGATTCATGTCGGCAGCCTCCCTCGAAGTCATTCCGCCCGCGCGGCGGATTGGCATGACCTGGATGGTCCTCTGTCTGGCGGGGGCGGTGCTGGTGGGTTTCTTCGGGATCGCGCACTTCGCCGCTCACCCGGAGCAGGCCGCGCCTGTGCACGCAAACAGGGAAACCGTCTTCATCACCCTGGCGCAAGTGCTGTTCAATCCCTGGATCGCCGGCGTCCTGCTCTCGGCCATTCTGGCCGCGGTGATGAGCACCCTCTCGTGCCAGTTGCTCGTCTGTTCCTCCGCGCTGACTGAAGACCTCTACAAGTCCTTCCTCAGACCCAAAGCCGGGCAGAGAGAATTGGTCTGGGTTGGACGGGGGATGGTTCTCCTGGTGTCGATCGCCTCCATCGCGCTGGCCTCCAATCCGGACAGCCGTGTGCTTGGCCTGGTGGGTTATGCGTGGGCGGGTTTTGGCTCGGCGTTCGGGCCGGTGGTGCTGCTGTCGTTGCTGTGGTCCCGGATGACGCGCAACGGCGCGCTCGCGGGCATGTTGGTGGGCGCGCTCACCGTGATTGTCTGGCGGAACGCGGGGTGGTGGGGCCTTTACGAGATGGTCCCTGCGTTCGCGCTGGCCTGCCTCGCGATCGTTGTCTTCAGCCTGCTCGAAAAGGCCCCCGCTCCATCGGTCACGGATCTGTTTGCGCGCATGCGCGCAGCCGGGGCCGATCCCGATCCCCGGGGGTGCGTGGACGCGCACGCCGCGAGGTGAGACATGCCGGCCCGCCGCGACGGGGGGGGCGGGGCCGCTCATGGATTGGGCGGGACTGGCTCGACGGCGTAGAGCGAGGTGGTGTCGGGCACGTCGAGATCGGCCACCACCGCGATCTCGTTCGTGGCAATGTAGCTTGGGATGACGAGCGTCCATTCGGGCGTGCCGAGCGACTCCTTGCGCCAGACGCGATAGGTCTGATTGGGGACGCTGTTCCAGGAGATGGCCGGCACCAGCCTGATGCGCAGAGCATATCCGGAGAGCGGATCGAGCGGATTGGTGTGTCCGAAATAGCGCTGGCGCCAGTCGTTGGGCACACCGTCGTCGAGCGCATACACCCGTTCGTACCGGGCATGCAGGATGTCCGAGATGGGAAAACTGTTAAAGAACACCCGGGCGGCAATCGACGTGGTCTTGTCCAGAGTCATCGGCTCGGTGTACGCCGGCGAGTCCGCACCGGGCTCGGTCCCGTCGAGCGTGTACCGGATGGCCCCGACCCCCAGGGTGTTGTGCATGGCGACCGTGACGGAGTTGGTGAACTCGTGCGCGCGATTGGGGAAAAGACGATGGCGTCAAGGGTGGCCGGACCCTCGACAAGCTGGAGGCCGTTGATGACGGCGTGACCGTGCTGCCCCGGCAGCACGCAGATCACCAGGTCCGCGCCGGCCGAAACCACGACCTCGCTGAAACGCACGTACTGAGCGCCCTCGACCCAGGCGGTCTGGTTCCAGCCTTCCCCGACCAGGGTGGATTTTCTTCCGTACCCTGTCAGAGGGGTGAAGGCGTGATTTCGGCTTGAAAAGCCTGGGCACACTAGCGCCGCGACGGCGCACGACAAGACTTTCCGCGGCGGCTTTCACGCGCGGGATTTCGGTGACAGGAACCGACCAATACGCCCGGATGCTCGCGCATAGCCGCATACCAGCCATCGTCGCCGTCGGCCGGTGTGGACCACGTCTGACCTTCGTCCGCGCTGAACATCCCCAGGCTGCGGCCCTTGTGGGTGTCTTTTCGCAGGGTGACCTGTCCATTGGCTTCGATGTTGACCGGCAGCACGCAGGGGCGCTCGTTGATCGGGCCATTGAAGATGGTGGACCACCACATTCCCTGCGTGTCCTTGAAGAACATGTTGTGGCCGCCAAAAGGAATGGCCGGGTAACGGGCGCCATAGGGACCGTAGAGGTTCGTGGAAGTGGCAATCCAACAGGTGTACTTACCGCCGTCGTAGTGATCGGAACCCGAGAGGACATAGGTGTCGCCGATCTTCAGAAGAAACGCGCCCTCGTAGCCGATGTGATCGAAAGAATTCGGCCCATGAACCATTCGGCAAAGGCCGGAGTGATGCGCGGGATCGGGATCGGGGACACCAAGGGTCAGCTTGCGCATCGGTTCGGCCGGTCCTGTCAGGTCGGATTTCAGTTTGCGGATCATCCCGCGATGCCAGACGAAGTAGAGCGAGCCGTCGTCGTCCTCGAAGAGCGAGGCGTCGATCTCGTCGCCGAGGCGTTCGTTGGGCGAGACATCCACGTACGTGCCCTCCGGTTTCCCGGTGGTGCTCCGGAGCAACCCGCTGCCGCAGTTTTCGAAATGATCCTCCACCTGCCAGCCGGGCATGCTGTAGGTGAGCCAGAAGGTGCCCTTTTTGTAGTGGATTTCAGGCGCCCACAGCGGCTTCTTTGCCTCGAGGTACGGTTTGTGCCACGGGCTGTCGCCATAGCGCCACACGGTGCCGAGCGGATCCCACTTCACCATGTCCTTGGACTTCCAGACCCGGATCCCGTTCTCGTTGTTGAAGCCCCAGAACGGTTCGCTGGTGCCGGTCAGGTAGTACGTGCCGTCCGGGCCGAGGCACATCGAGGGATCGCGCAGCGGTTCGTCGAACAGCATGCGGACCGAGCCTTTAAGGTCCATGAGCGAATCGGATAGACGCGGCGGACTGGCCGTGGCTCCGTTTGCCGGGGGATGGATGAGTTTGTCCCCGGTGCCGCGGGTGATGGGATTCGGTCCGTTCTCGGGCACGGAGACGCGCGCGACGGGCGAAGACAGGGATTCGCGGAAACAGCTGATCAGGAGCGGGCCGACCGGTTTCGGTGCGAGCGCCTGGCTGGTCACGGTCACGGTCAACGGCGCTTCCTCGGCGTGCAGGCCGGTTGCCGCCAGGGCGAAGAGCAGGGCGAACACGCGGAGGAGACCTCTCCAGGAGATGCGGGTGCCACGGGATATGCTCATATCAGCGTTTGGCTCCGTCGGCACTCCCCCCACTGCGCCCCTGCTCGGCGCGGTCCCGCGCCAGTCGGATCGTGCTGCTTTCATGCGCGGAGTCTGCGGGTTCGATCCCCTCTTGCCAGCGCAAAACCGCTGTCGTCCTGGCGCGCATGTCTCACCAACTGCCGAAGAACGCGGAGCCCGACCCCGATGCTCAGAACCTGCTCTGGATCTTCAAACTGGTGGAACTCGTCGACCAACGCCAGCTCCGCGTCGGCGACGACTTCCACGCTCTGGCGGAGATCCTCTCCTTGACCAAGGACGACCTGGTCGAGAAGCGAGCGGTGCATCTGGTCGTTGTCGGTGTCATGTCGCCCGGTGAGGGCGCCGGGCCTGCACCGGATGGATGCTCCCGCTGTCGGCCGCGTGCCCTGCCTGGGCGCAAAGCGCAGCGACGCGCCAGGCAGGCCCCACGCGGCGCAAGCTCCATTCCCACCGAAAACCTACAGATGCACTGGACCCTATTGCCTCTTCCGCCGGCTGCGGAACGAGCGGTTGACGCGAGGGATGTCGTTGCAAAAAAAGGGACCGGACGCATGTCCGGTCCCCTGTTCACCGACTCTTGAATGACTTCTATTTCCTCAGGCGATAGAACTTGGCGGGCGCGGCGGAGAGAACCGGCCGATAAGGCGAGGTCGCTCCGGCGACGGCTGTCCAGGTCTTGAGGTTCGTGGACTCCTCGAGCGCGGCCGCTGCGTCGGTCCAGGTGATTTCGACATTGGCGCCGCTCATCGTGACCGCGAGGGTGATGGGGCCGGTCGGTTTGTCGGGTGCAACCCCCGTGTAATAGCACGGGAAGCCGCCGTTGTCCGTGTCGTTGAGCAACACGCGGGTGCCATCGGCCTTGACGGACGCGAGTTCGAGGTGCGCATCGCCGCCGCCCTCCTGCCAGATGACCCGGAGCGGGTAGATGCCCGCATCTTGAACGAGGAACCTGAACGTGACGTTGGCGGTGGCGCCGTCGACCTGGTACAGCAGGACGCCATCGGCCGGCTTATTGATGTAGCCGGCCTGGGCGCGGAAGCTGTCGTCGCTGGCCACCACGAAGGTGACCACCCCGGCCGGCAGTTGGACGAACGTGATCACCTCGGCGTCGATGCCGTCTGTCGAGCCGGTCGTGCCCGGGATGCCGCACATCTGCTGGTCTCCCGTGAAGTTTCCGAGCGCCGTGCCCTCCGTCTGGCTGAGGTTGATGAAGGCCGTCATTTCGATGGGGAGAATGAACTGGTACAATCCTCCCACCAGAGTGCCGAAGTCCAACGACCACGCGGCGGCGTAGGGATCGGCTCGGTTCTCGAGCAGATTGCCGGCCGTATCCCGCAACTCACCTGCCAGGGCTGATTCGCAGGAGGCGAGGCTGTTGGGGGCGTACGTTTCGTTCTGGAACACGCTCCACTTGAAGCCGCGCTTCGAGGTATCGGCCGACACGGCCTGGTGGGCCTTGGTCAGCGTGGCATACGTGACCACAGTGAATTGCCAGGTCTCGGTTCTGGACGCGCCGCCCGAGGTGAAGGCGATGCTGACGGTGTGTTGCGAGCCCGAAGGCCAGTACGCGGCGGGCTGGTAGTTGACCGTCGTGAGGTCGCCGACCTTGCTCGGCGTGACGCTCGCTGTGGCGCCATCGACGGTCAGTTTCACCGACCCGGCGTCGACGATGTTCTGGCCGTCCTTGAGTTGGACGACGACGGGCGCGTCGAAGGCGACGCCTGTTGCGCCTGGAGCGGGTGAGACCAGGGCGATCGCGGCCGGCCCCTTGCCACTCGTGATGGCGCGGTAGCAGGTCAAACCGCCGTTGGCGGTGTCGTTGAGCAGCACCTTGGTGCCGTCAGCCTTGATGCTCGACCACTCGATGTAGGCGTCGCCTCCACCCTCCTCCCAGACAGTCTGGAAGGCATAGACGCCTGCATCCTGCACGAAGAAGTCGAAGTTGATATTGGCCACCGCGCCGGCGGAATCGGCGGCCGTCATTCCCTCGAAGGCGTCGTAGATGTCGCCGGCCTTCGTGAAGAAGCCGTCGTCGCTGCGCACGTTGAACGTGTGCTTGCCAGCGGGCAGATCGATGTAGGTGATGACTTCGCCCGCGATGCCGTCAGTGCCCGCCGCATCCAGCCCCGGAATGCCGGGCATGACATCGTCGGGTGTGAAATCGCCGAAGGCGCCCCCGCCGCTCGGACACATGTTGACGAGGCTGTCGATCTCGAACCGAGTCGCCATCCGGTTATTGGCGCCGGCCGTGCCGGCGGCGATGGCGACGCCCTGGGCGCTCGGATCGGCGTAGTTCTGACCAAGCGTCCCTCCCAGTTGCTGGAGCGGGCGGGTGCTGTCATTGGCCTGGAATGCGCTGTTCTGGTGCACGTTCCAAATGAAGCCGCGCTTCGAGGTGTCCGGCGTGACAGCCTGGTCGACTGTCAGGAGGGCGTAGGTCGGCGTCGTGAACGTGGCCGAGTCGGACACAACATTACCCCGCGTATCCTTCACCTCGATGATGTACGTGTGTTCGGAATTCGGGGGGAAGTAAGTGGGGCGCGTGTACTCGAAATCCGTCGCGCCCGCCTTGGGTGTCACTGTGAGCGTGACCGATTCCCCATCGATGAAGAGCTTCGCGCTGGCCGGATCACAGATCGAGTCGGCCAGATCGTTCACCCGGAAGGCGAAGCCCGTGACGGTCGGGTTGACGGCAGAGAGGTAAATGAGGTCAGCAGCCGTTCCGCCGACGCCCAGCGTCACCAGGGCGGTTTCGCCCGGGGTCTTGCCGAAGACGATCGAGTGGGCGCCCAGTCCGCCCCAACCCTTCTGTCCTTGCTGGCCCTCGCCGTCATCGCCGTCGTTGATAGCCATGCCCAGACCGAATTGAGTTCCGTAGGCGAGGCTGGTCAGGCCCAAGGCAGCCTTGGGCAGCTTGATTTCGTAGGTTGTCTTCTTTGTCGTGGTGTTGCGGGCCACGAACGCCTCCGTGCCGCCCGGTCCGGCTTCATGGTGCACATAAACGTCACCGATGGACTCCTCGGTGCCGCTGACCGCGTAGTTGTACAACGCCACCTGCGTCGCCTGAGCGGCGTCGGCAATCATGAGCTGGACCGAATCGCCGTTCCAGGCCGTGTCCACCCCCGTGGCCGAGTTCTGATGGTAATCGTCCGTCACGACAAATCCGAAGAAGACGTTGTCGGCGTCATAGGCAATCTGGACCGCGGACGTCTGGTCGTCGGGGCCCGTCCATGTGCCGCCGGAATACTCCTCGAACAACACGAGTTCGGCGCCCACGCCCGCGGTGCCCTTGCCCGCCGCCTGACCTTCGAACCCTATCTTGACATAGAATTTCGGGTCGGCCAGGACTGGCACTCCGCTCCACTCCGAGAGGTTGCCGTCCAGGACGATCGGTTTGGGCGCCGGGTTGGCGGTGTAGATTTCTTTGCCGGGCTCGATGTCATTCTTCCTGGCCAGCGTGACCAGCGCGGTTTCATTGGGGCTCTTGCCGAACACGATCGAGTGGGCGCCCAGTCCGCCCCACCCTTTCTGGCCTTGCTGGCCCTCGCCGTCATCGCCGTCGTTGATGGCCATGCCCAGACCGAACTTCGTTCCACCCGTCAACGAGGTCAGGCCGAGGGCCGCCTTGGGCAGTTTGATTTCGTATGTCGTTTTCTTTGTCGCAGTGTTGCGCGCCACGACCGCCTCGGTGCCGCCCGGTCCGGCCTCATGGTGAACATAGACCTCGCCGAGCGACTCATCGGTCCCGCTGATTGCGTAGTTGTAGAGTGCGACTTGTGTGTCTCGGGCGGCATTGGCGATCATGAGTTGGACCGAATCGCCGTTCCAAGCCGTGTCGACTCCCGTGGCCGAGTTCTGATGGTAATCATCCGTCACCACGAAACCGAAGTAGACGTTGTCGGCGTCGTACGCGATCTGGACGGCGGATGTTTGGTCGTCGGGGCCCGTCCAGGTACCGCCGGAATACTCTTCGAAGAGCACCAACTCGGCGCCCACGCCCCCCGTCCCCTTGCCCGCCGCCTGGCCTTCGAACCCTATCTTGACATAGAATTTCGGGTCGGCCAGCACTGGGACTCCGCTCCATTCTGAGACGTTGCCGTCCAGCGTGACAGCGTGGGGAGTGTGGATGGCACTGTAGTATTCCTTCCCCGGCTCGATGTCGTTGGCGGTGGCCGTGCACTGCACCAGGCAACACGACACCGCTGCCAACAATGTGGAAACAGGTGTTTTTCTCATAGGTCTTTCTGCTGACAACTTATTGATTCCGTGGGGGCTAACAGGCCGGATAACTACCAAAAAGCCGCCCGGTTTGTAAAGGGAAATCTTGAGTGCATCCGCACACCCGCACACCGGGTGCACTTGGTTGTTGTCGGTGTGCTGTCGCCCGGTGAGGGCACCGGGCCTGCAACGGACGGAGACTCCCGCTGTAGGCCGCGTGCCCTGCCTGCGCCGCAAAGCGCAGCGGCGCGGCAGGCGGGCGTGGCCGCTGGATCACGAATTGGCTCTGCACCAGCCGATTGTCAGACACCGGACTGGTCAATGATGCAACTGGCCCGAGACCTGCGAGTGATCGGGCTGCGACATTTCGTGTGCGGCGGGTTGGTTCCTCTTCGCGGGGGCATCGACAGCCCCAACCAACTGTGCCTCGGAGACCTGGACGGGCCCCCGGACCAATTCAGGCGTGTTGAAATTGTCGATGCAGGTGTCGTAATAGGTCGGGTCCTCCTGGGGAAGAAGCAACGGTTTCGAGAAACGGGCGGCCGGGTCGACATGGGTGATGAACAGCCGTGCGAAGACACCGTCCAATCCGCGGCTGCTGAAGGCCAGCCATCGACCGTTGCTCGACCAGCAGTGCCAGGAGTCCGCGTGGCCGCTGTTGATCGGCAGCCGCTCCCACTCGAGGGTGTCCAGGCGCAAGAGGTGTAAGTCGCTGTCCGAGCGCAAGATCGGGAAACTGCCGGACTCGCTGACGGTGAACACGATGTGGCGTCCGTCGGGGGACGGGCGGGGCTGCTGGGCGCTGAAGCGGTGTTCCGCACCGGAGATGAGGGTTTCGGGATTGCCCCAGCGATTCCGGTCCGGGTCGTAGGGGATGCGGACAATGTCGTAGCGAATGTTGCGCACCTCGGCCAAGGGCAGGTCCGGACCGCTGCAATAGTAGAGGGAGCGGCCATCAGGCGCCCAGCAGGGCCAATTCTCGTCGCGGTCGGGTGCGGCGATGGCGGCGGGCTTCTCGATCGTGCGGTGTTGCACATGGAGAATGCCGAGGTCCGAGCCCAGATGGTAGACATCGCGGTTGATCGGTCCGGCAACATGGAAAGACTGCCTAACCTCGTTGGCGGCAAACGCGAGGAGTGTGCCGTTGGGGTGCCAGGACAAATACCCCATCTTGCTGTCGACCTTCGAGATGCGGTTGCTTTCGATCAGCAGGGTGGGGGTGCCGAACCGGCCGCGCAGACTGATGGCGAACCGATCGGGGGCGCCTTGCTGGAAGGTGTGGCAGTTGACGCACCCATGCCCGATGGCAGCATTGCGCAGAACCGGCTTATCCTCGAAGGTCTCGATGTTCCGCTGCCAGATTTCGAGGCGTTTGTAGGTCGAGTAAAGGGGCAGGAGCCGACGATAGACGACATACGGATCGATCTCGTCCTGGGCGACCGTGTTTTCGAAAGGGGCGTAAGCTGTCCAGTCGCCCGCCGGATCGCGGACGGCGATGTTCCAACGCAGCGCGCCCCCACGGTTGGCTTGAAGGAGTTCCTTCCATGCGGCAGGCGGGAAGCGAAAATGTGGATGCGGTTGGTGGAGGTCGATCGGTTGACCGTGGGAGCCGCTGACGCGCAACCGGTACTCGATGCCCGGTTCCCGGATAGCCAGGTTCAGCGGCGCGAGATTGGGCGGAATCACCACCCCGCGGTAGTCCGGGGCAACGCGCGGCAATCGGCGAAAACCCGGCAACTGCGTCTTTTCGCCGGAGGCGGGGGGCGATGCGTTCTCGGAAAACCGGTTTGTGTCGAGCGCCGGGCTCGAAGCGCGACCGGTCGCGGCCAGCAGCAGGCCGGCGCACGCAAGCCCGGAAATCGCATGCCGAGACGAGGACACAAGCTGCCGGGCTAAGACCGGCAGCACACTCCGCGCGCAGGGGGCGACCGGTTGGCGGCACCGAGTTCCCGCAGCGGGCTGACGGGGCCTGCGGCTATTCATGCGGGTTCGTGTTCTCAGGAGCCGGAGGCCGGTTCGTTGGTCCGGCCGGGTTGAAGATATAATAGTGCCAGTACGTGCTGCCGAATTCGCGCCGGGCCTCGGACCGCAGTTGTTCGGGCGAGGCCGCGCCGTGCTTCAACATCTCCAGAAACCGCTGGAAGTCTGACGCCACCTTCGGCGGCACGCGCTGGACCAGGGCCTCGAGAGCAATCCCCGGGTACACGTGCCTGTGCAGCAGCACGGCTTCGGCGTAATGGCGGGGCAGAGGGTTCTCGATGGGCTGGGGCGAGGTGGCCAAAGCACGTATGGCCTGGAGCAGCCTTCGCTCGAAGAGTTGATGCGCAACAAGGAACTGAAAGGCCATGCGGTTGGTTGGATTCGACTCGATGGCCAGGCGCAGCAACCGTTCCGTGGTGAGTCCCGCGGCGATCCGGTCCCCCTTCAACAGGTTGGCGCGAGCGCGCGCAATGGCGGGATCGATGGTGTCCAGCGCGCCGGTGTCGAGCGCGGCGCGAAACCGGAGAGCCCAGGCGTGATACCCCGGATAGGCCTCGAGCCGATTCAGAAAGACGACGGCGGCATTGGTCAGTCCCCTGACCACATGCAGACGGACCAGCGTGCGCAGGGCCGATGGGCTTTCCCCCTCCATCTCGAGCGAGTCGAAGGCGAGACGCTCCGCGGCGTTGAGGCATCCAAGCTGAAGCAGAGTCTCCGCGAGATGCGCCGCACCGGCAAAGGCCTCGAGATTGCTCGTCGAGAGCAACTCGGGGCCGGGGCGGTCGAACCAGGCGAATTGCTCCTCGGGGAGGCGTCGGGTCTCGAAGAGGGCACGGACCGCCACCAGCCTCACAATGGCATTGGTCAGCAGGTCGGGAGTGAGGTTGTGCAGCACTGCACGCCAGTCCTCGATCCCGAGTGGCTGTTGAATCTGCCGGGGAAGCAGGGGCTGCGGATCGGCAGCCCGGACCGGCCGGCACGCGACAGCCGCGAGAAACGCGCCGAGCGCCAGAATCCAGAGTGACAAGGTCTCTTCGCTGCTTGCCATGCGGTGCGCAGCAGCGTGATCCCGAGAGGGCGGCGGATCAAGCTTGATTCACGCCTGATTCACGCGCGCGATCCGGAATCGTAGCCCAGTCGTTTCACAGGCTTACGCGAGCACCCGCAACCGGCTGGCCCACATGGAGACAGCGTTTGCAATCCGCGGCTTCGCAGCGGTCAAAACTCTGTCAAACATGCAGTCCAGTCCTCACAACTGCTGCATCGCCTGGTCGAGGGCGGCGTAGAGGGCCTGCATGCTCGATTCGGTTTCGTCGCCCATGTTCGAGATGCGGAAGGTGGTTCCCTTGATCTTGCCGTAGCCGCCATCGATGAGGAAACCCTGATCTTTGACCAGCTTTTGCAGCTTGGGCACGTCGACGGTCCTCGATCCGGGCTTGGCGCCGTTGTTGACGCAGGTGAGCGTCATTGATTCGAAGCCCTTGTCCGGAAACAGGTTGAATCCGTGTCGGGCCGCCCAATCACGGGTCATCCCGGCCAGTTTGGCGTGCCGGGCAAACCGGGCATCGAGTCCTTCGGCGAAAATGTCCTCGAGCTTCGAGGCGAGGGCATAGACGTGGCCGATGCTCGGGGTGCTGGGGGTCATGCTCTGAGCGGCGTTCTTTTGGAACTCGACCAGATCGAAGTAGTAACCGCGATCCTTTGCCGTGGCGGCTTTGGCGAGCGCTCCAGCCGAGCAGGTGAACACGGTCAGTCCCGGCGGGAGGGCAAAGGCCTTCTGCGATCCGGCGAGCAACACGTCGATGCCCAAGGCGTCGAACTCGATCTTGACTGCGCTCATCGAACTGACGGAGTCGATGATGAACATCACGTCGGGGTACTTGGCCTTGAGCGCCGCCACTTCGGCCAGCGGGCTCATGACGCCGGTCGACGTCTCGTTGTGAATGAACGTGAGCGCATCGAACGCTCCGGTCGCCAGTTTGCGGTCGACGTCCTCGGCGCGGATGGGCGAGCCCCAGGGGACCTGCAGGGCCTCGGCCTCCTTGCCGCAGCGTTTCGAGACGTCGTTCCACTTGTCGGAAAAGGCGCCGCACATGCAATTGAGCACCTTCTTGTGCACCAGGTTGCGAACAGCCCCCTCCATCACCCCCCACGCGGAGGACGTGCTCAGGTAGACAGGCTGCCGCGTGTAGAGCAATTCCTGGAGCCGCGGCTGGATGCTTGCGTACAGGTCTTTGAAGCCCTGGCTGCGATGTCCGATCATAGGCGAACAGAACGCGCGGAAGGTCTTCTCGCTGACTTCAACCGGTCCCGGTATGTGCAATTTGACGTGCGCCATAAAAAGAATGGCCGCGAAATTTTCACAGCCGCTGGCCGATGGCAAGCCGAGTTTTAGGGCAGCCGGCGAGCGCTCTTCCATAAACCGTTGTTGCGGACGTGAGACAGACACGGGTGTTTCGAGTGCGTTGCCGCCCCGCACGGCGCGCTTGTCATGGACATGCCTGCCATTCTATCCTGCGTCCACACGCACACAGACTCAGGGCTCTCGGGATTCCGCGGCAGGGCTGGGGCCCTGGCCTCGACCCGGCGGAAGCCGGGCGACCCTTCTCGAGCGATCGACTATCGATTATGAACACAAAGCCAACTCAACACAGTCCGGGACTCCTCTGGCTGGGGGCTGCCGCCGCCATGCTGGTCGCCGCCGCGCCGTCCAGCCTCGCGTCGATTCGGGCGCCTTACACGCCTGACGCGAACACCAAACTGCTGTTGCACCTCGATGACGCCACCGAGAGCGGCATCGCCGCCAACGCGGTGGCCGGGGCGCCGTCATTCATCGCGACGGCCAACCCGTCGGCCGCGACGCCGCGCCAGCCGACGCCGGGGATACTGGGAGCGCCTGGGGCGTCGGGGGTGGGCTATGATTTTGGGACATGCGCCAACCTGAGCCATTCGAACAGCATGGCGCTGTTCATGGATGCGAATGGGAACGGCGTGGCGGATCTGGACACGAGCGGAAGCGCGCTGGGTGAGGACCGGGTGTCGGGGTCGACATTCACGGGCCTCTACGGCGAGTTCACGCTCGAGGCGCTGGTCAGCTTCCCGAGCCTCACGGGCGCCAACCGCGAGATCATCGCGATGGACAACAGCGCGGGCGCGACCAGCCGTCCGTTCCAATTCAGGCTCAATGCGACCGGCCAGCTCGAGTTCAACAACATCGCCGTCTCGGGGGTGAACCCGAAGACAACACTGCCCACGACGGGCCCGGACGCCTTCGTGCCAAACCAGTGGTTTCATGTGGCGCTGACCTATGACGGCGCGGGCGTGATCACGTTCTACTGGACGAAACTGGACAGCGCGCGCACCCAGGCGAATGTGATCGAGGTCCATTATGTCTCCACCGTGGACCTCTCGGGCGAAGCCGTCCTCACGATCGGCAACGAGAACCGCAACACCAGCGGCGAGGGCCTGCTGGGCCTGGTCGACGAGGTCCGCATCAGCGATGTCGCCCGCGCGGCCGTGGACATGGTCTTCGACCCTGCGATCCAGGAAATCCCGCCGTCGATCGATCCGCAGCCCGAGAACCAGTTCCTGGGCGTTGGGGAAACGCTGACGATCGTCGCGCATGCCAGCGGTTCCACGCCCCTTTCCTATCGCTGGCAGAAAGGCAGCGGCGAGACATTCACCGACATTCCCGGGGCGACCTCCGACACACTCTCGCTGCCCGTGACGTTTGCCACCGAAGTGGACTACCGGTTCGTGGTCACAAATCCCTACGGCCAGGCCACGAGCAGCGCGGCGCAGATCAGGGTGGGCGCCATCTTCAGCGGCCTGTTCCCGACCGGTTTGAACGATGCGCACGGGCTCCTGATCGAGAACGAGATCGACCCGCATTACACGATCTGGTCGAGCGCCGACCCGGCCTACCTGGGCCCCGACATGATCGTTCCGGCGGACACCGCGGATTACAGCGCCAATGACGAGAAGTCCAAGTGGATTTCGCCTGCGCCAACCCTAGGCGGAGTGCGCGGCGTGTACACGTACCGCACCACCTTCGTCCTCGACTCGGCCGAGCCCGCGGGGTCGTCCCTCTCCGCTTCCGTGCTTACGGGCGGATCGCTCAGCGTTGTCCTCAACGGCCAGCCCACCGGTGTGGCGAACCTCACTCCGGGCTTCCCCGGTCCGCACCGCAACTTGTTCGCGTTCGAGCTGACGGACGGTTTTGTGCCCGGATTGAACACATTGGATTTCGTGGTGGACAACGCCACGACCGTGCCGAATGCGCCCGGGGGCAACGCGCTCCGGGTCGTCTCGATCCGCGGCGTGGGGCCTGCCCTGGCTTCGGGGCTTTCGATCGTCAGCCAGCCCTCGAGCCAGACCGTGCGCGAAGGCGGACGTGTCACATTCGCCTGCTTGGCCCAAGGTCGCCCGCCCCTGAGCTACCAGTGGTTCGGCGACAACGCGGCGATCCCCGGCGCCACCGCCCGCACCCTCAGCTACCACCCCGTCGCAAGCGGCGCCCAGCCGACCGACTTCAAGGTCACGGTGAGCAACGACGGCGCCTCACTGACGAGCCAGACGGCACGGTTGACGGTGGTGCCCGACAACCAGCCGATTGTCGCGGCCAGCCACGACCTCAACGGATTCGCCGGCGCGCCCTTGCTCCTGTCGCTCTCGACCCTGGTCCAGAAGGCCAGCGACCCCGATGGCGACCCGATCTCGCTCGCGGGCTTCGATTGGACCGGCGAGAACACCTCGAGCCCGGCGGAGATCACGCAAGTCGACGCCACGCTCGTCTATTCGAACGCGCCGGGATTCGCCGGCGCCGACCGGTTCAACGTGACCCTGACAGACGGCCTGGGCGGCGATGCGGTCGTGGCGGTGAACGTGCAGGTGGCGGCTGCACTGCGGCTTGCCGTCGCCGTCGAGCCGTCGGGCGTCGCGCGCCTCTCATGGCCGGCAGGGGCGACAACCCAGGGATTCAAGCTGTACTGGAGCGATCGTGTCGACGCCCCAATCACGAACACCGTCGCCAGCCCCGTGTGGACGGAGGCGGGCGAAAGCGTGGTCCGGATCACGCCCGACGCAGACCGCAGGTTCTATCGCCTGGCCTATCCTTAGCGGGGCTCTGCCGCGGACTTGCGAGGCCTGTCCCTGGCCGTGAGCGCTTGCCATTCAGGCATGCGCTGGCGGGCTGCGAATGAGTCTGTTCGCAAGGGACCCCCGCTGCAGTTTGGCAGCATCGGGGTCGGTCCAGTCTACTTGAACTTCACCTCGCTCCGGGGTGACTCGACATACGAGATCTCGTGACCCGGCAGCCATTGGCCGTCGCGAAAATACTCCGATTTGGCGACAAACGTGCCATCGGCTCTGAATTCCGATGTCGAGCGCACCTCGGTGATATTGTTCGCGTTGCCGGTCACTTTTTCCATCGAGGTCCAGCGGTTCCGGCTGACCTCCATCGTGCCCGTCGTGAAAAACCCGGCCGTGGTGAAATACCAGAAGCGCACTTTCTCGGCGCTCGGGTCCCACATCAGGATCGTCTCGCCGCCGTACTCGCCATTGTTCACGGAGTGCAGCACGCGCACCGCCTGGCCGTTCATGGCCCGCTCCCATTTCGAGACGTCGAACAGCGGCTTTTCCGGTGTCGAACTGGCGAATTCTCCCCGATACGTCTTGCCGCACATGGGCTCGAAGACCTTGAGTTTGTCCGTCAGGCCGGCCTGGGGGGCTTGCGCCGGAATCGAATCGGCCTGCAGGGCCAGGGCGCATACGGCAAATGGAAGCCACTTCATCATGAGTCATTCCTTTCCAATTGAGACGGTTCGGGTCCGTGGGCAGTCGACACCCAACCAAGAGGCGTCTCTTTTTTCCACGCAACCACAGCGTAGCCTGACGGGATCGGGCATTCAAGTTCGAGCCGGCAGTTCTCACTTTGCGTGGAGGACCTTGACGCCGGGTGAGGGCACCGGGCCTACAGCACCGGAGAATGCAGCGGTTGATCGGGTCCCCCGATCCGGCGCTCCGAGCGTTCTCAAAACGAGAATTGCCGATGCAGCCGCGGGCGCGCGCAAAACGGATGTTTACACTTGCCCCGACCGTCTGGCGCGTCCAATCCCCGTCACCCGGACGCAATGGTCCAGCTCGGCCATTCGTGTGATTCGTGTGATTCTGCTGGTTCTCCTTTCCCCCCAGGAACTGGACCACGAATGACACGAATGACACGAATCCAAGGCAATGCACGGCAAAAGGGGACTCCCAAAGGACCCCCACAATCACGGGTTGAGCCCATTTTTCTTGAACGCGCCTTTGGGCGCGGGCATTGTCGGGCGGCAGGCGTCGAGCAACTCCCAGCAGGTCGGTCGAACGTTCCGAGTGAAGAGCACACCCGAGATTCTCGAAGCTCTCGAAAGCGAATCGATTGAGATTCTCCGAGAGACCGCGGCGGCCTTCAAGAACCCTGTTCTCCTCTATTCCATCGGCAAGGATTCGTCGGTGCTTCTTCACCTGGCGCGCAAGGCCTTTCACCCGGCGCGGCTTCCGTTTCCGATGTTGCACATCGACACGACCTGGAAATTCCGCGAGATGATCGCGTTTCGGGATCAGATGGCGGACCGGTACGGCGTCCGATTGCTGGTGCACACCAATGCGGAGGGGCTCAGGGAGGGCGTGACCCCCTTCAACACGGGCGCCTCCGAGTACACGCGCGTCATGAAGACGGTCGCGTTGCGCCAGGCGCTCGACCGGCACGGCTTCGACGCCGCGATCGGCGGCTCGCGTCGGGATGAGGAGCGGAGCCGGGCGAAGGAGAGGGTTTTCAGCGTGCGCGAGGCCGGCCATAGGTGGGATCCGCGCCAGCAGCGGCCCGAACTCTGGCGCACCTACAATGCGCGCCTGCGGCCCGACCAGACGATGCGGGTGTTTCCCCTCTCGGACTGGACGGAACTCGACGTCTGGCAGTACATCCATCTGCATAGGATTCCGGTGAATCCGCTCTACTTTGCCAGCGAGCGCCCGATTGTCTGGCGCGGGCAGCAGTTGATCATGGTCGATGACGACCGCTACCCGCTGCGCCCGGGGGAGCAGCCGGAACTGCGCCGCATCCGCTTCCGCACGCTCGGATGTTACCCGCTCACCGCGGGCGTCGAGTCCGATGCGGCGACACTCGAGGCGGTGGTCGACGAGGTCATGCGCGTCACGTTGAGCGAGCGCGCCACCCGCCTCATTGACGGGGAGCGCGAGGACTCGATGGAGAAGAAGAAGATCGAGGGTTACTTCTGACGATGCACTTGCGTCCTGTGATTCGATTGGTTGCGTGCGGCAGTGTCGATGACGGCAAGAGCACGCTGATCGGACGCCTGTTGGTCGAAACGGACAGCGTGCCGCACGACACCGTGGCCGCGGCCCGCAGCGTTCGGCGCGCTGGCTCCCTCATTCCACATGGCGAAATCGACTACAGCCTCCTCACCGACGGCCTCGAAGCGGAGCGCGAGCAGGGCATCACCATCGATGTCGCCTATCGCTCGATGTCGCTGCTCGAGGGACGGCGCCTGCTGATTGCCGACGCGCCCGGGCACGAGCAGTACACGCGGAACATGGCCGTGGCCGCGTCCCGGGCCGACATCGCGGTCATGCTGGTGGACGCCACCCACCCGCTTCGCCCCCAGACCTTCCGCCATCTGACCATCCTCAAACTCATGGGCGTCGACTGGATCATCGTGGCCGTCAACAAGCTCGATGCTCTCGACTTCGACCGGGCCGTCTTCGAGTCCGTGTGCCGCGACACCCGCCCCGCGGTCGAGCGGCTGGGAATCGACAGAATCTCGTACATCCCGGTCAGCGCCCTGGTTGGCGACAACGTGACGGCCAAGTCGGACCGGACGCCGTGGCACACCGGACCGACCCTGCTCGAAGCCATTCAAAGCTGGCATCCGCTGAAATCCGGTTCGAGCCGAGCGCGGATGGGCGTCCAACTCATCCTGCGCGCGGAGAACTTCCGCGGCCTGGCCGGCACGGTCAGCGACGGCTCGTTCGCCGTCGGCGATGAGGTGGTGATTCTCCCGGGTCGGAACCAGGCCCGCATCGCGCGGCTGACCACGTTCGACGGGGAGATTGCCCATGCGCCTGCTGGCAAGGCGGTTGCGATGGTGCTCGAACCGGATGTCGATGCGACACGCGGCGACGTTGTCGAGGGGGTGGGCGGCGGCACGACCCCCGCCGACCGTTTCGCCGCGCATGTCGTCTGGCTCAGCGAAAGCGAATTGATCCACAGCCGCTCGTATTACCTGCTGAATGGCTCGACGATGGTTCCGGCCACGGTGACGGCCATTCGCCACAGGTTGAACATCCAGAACGGCGATCACGAATCCGCGCGGACACTCAAGATCAATGAGATCGGCGTGATCGAGGTGGCTACCGATGTCCGTGTCGCCCTGACCCCCTACGGCGAGAACCGCAACTCCGGCAATTTCATCCTCGTCGACCGCATCTCGCTCAACACAGTCGGCGCGGGCATGGTCATCCACGCCCTGCGCCGCGCCACCAACATCACCGAGCACCACTACGCCATCACCAAGGTTGTCCGCGCGACTCAAAAACACCAACGCGCCAGGCTGGTCTGGCTCACGGGGTTGTCCGGGTCGGGCAAATCGACCCTGGCCGACGCGCTCGAGAAGCGGCTGCACGGCCTGGGGCTGCACAGTTACGTCCTGGACGGCGACAATCTGCGTCTGGGCCTCAACAAGGATCTGGGGTTCACCAAGGAAGATCGCGCCGAGAATGTGCGGCGGGTGGCCGAGGTGGGCCGGCTGATGGTGGATGCCGGCCTGGTGGTGATTGTGGCCCTGGTGAGCCCTTTTGCGATCGATCGAAACCACGCGCGCGAGCTCTTCGAAGAGGGTGAGTTCATCGAGGTCTGGGTCAAGACGCCGACCGAGATTTGCGCCCAACGCGATCCCAAAGGCCTGTACCGCAAGGCCAAGGCCGGGCTCCTGCCCAATCTCACCGGCGTCGGCCAGGAATATGAACCGCCGGCGAATCCGGAGTTGGTCCTGGACGGGACCGAGGAAATCGCCGTCAACGTCGAGAAGCTGGTGCGCGCCCTCGTATGACCTGGCTCTTCTTCGCGCTGGCCGGTTGCGTGGCCCAACTCATCGACGGGTCTCTGGGCATGGGCTTCGGGCTCACCAGCTCGACGCTCCTCCTCACTCTGGGCACCTCGGCCGCGGTGGCATCCGCAGCCGTCCACGCCGCCGAGATCGGCACCACGCTCGCCTCGGGCATCTCGCACTGGCATCGGGAGAATGTGGACCGCGCCATTCTCATCCGGCTGGCTGTGCCGGGCGGACTCGGGGCGGTGCTCGGCGCGACCTTTCTGTCGTCGATCGATTTGGGCGGGAGCAGGATCTACATCTCCACGATTCTGCTGCTCCTGGGCTTCGTCCTGTTCTATCGCAATGTGTTTCAACCTGCCATCCAGCCCAACGTCGCGGATGTCGCGCACCCTCTCTACCTGAGCTTCCTCGGCGCCACAGGCGGCTTCGTGGATGCCTCGGGCGGTGGCGGATGGGGGCCCGTTGTGACCCCGACGCTTCTGGCCACAACCCGCCACGAACCCAGAAAGGTCATCGGCACCGTCAGTGCCGCCGAGTTCATCGTCGCCCTGTGCGCAAGCCTCGGTTTTCTCCTGAACATCAGGCGGCTGGATCTCGATTGGACGGCCGTGGGCGGGCTTGCACTGGGCGGCGTTCTCATGGCGCCCATCGCCGCCAAACTGGTGTCGGCTCTGCCGCGCAGACCGCTCGGCATCGCTGTGGCCGTGGGCATCATCGCGGTCAATGCCGTCCGCCTGCTCAGCGCCTGACAATTCGGCTCGCCAACCCGGCGCAGGCCCCTATCATCCCCCTTCTCATGACCTTTGCGGAGAAAGTCAGATTGGCCGGTGTGGTGGGCGCCGGGGGCGGCGGTTTCCCGACGCATATCAAGATGTCGGGCAAGGCCGATACGGTCATCGCCAACGGCGCCGAGTGTGAGCCGCTGCTGCACAAGGACGCCGCGATCATGGCACACCATGCCGCGGACGTGGTCCGCGGAGTCGAACTGGCGATGGAAGCGGTCGGGGCCAAGGACGGCGTCGTGGCCGTGAAAGCCAAGAAGCGACGGGCCGTCGAGGCCGTGCAACAGGCCTGCAAGGGCAGCCGCGTCCGCCTCCAGCTCCTCGGCGACTATTACCCCGCAGGCGATGAGTACGATCTGGTCCACACGGTGACCGGGCGCCTGATCCCGCCGACCGGCATTCCGCTTCAGGTGGGCGTCGTGGTGTGCAACGTCGAGACCTTTGTCAACCTGGTGCGAGCCGACGCCGGGCAGCCTGTGACGCAGAAGACCCTCACTCTGGCCGGGGCGCTGCGCGAGCCCGTGACGATCACCGTGCCCCTGGGCACGACCTATCGGGAGGCGGTCGCCGCCGCCGGCGGGTTCACCACCGACGAACCGGTGCTCTGTCTGGGTGGACTGATGATGGGCGAGACCACCCTCGACCTCGATACCCCGATCACCAAGACCGCCACCGGCGTGGTCGTCCTCCCCCGCAGCCATCACATCATCCGACGCAAGCTCACACCCCCCAAAGCCCAAAACCAGATCGGCAAATCCGCCTGCGACCAATGCCGCTACTGCACCGAGTATTGCCCCCGCTTCCTGCTCGGTTACGCCGTCGAGCCGCATCAGGTCATGCGCACCCTCGCCTTCACCGCCACGGGCGCCGAGTACTGGAACCAATGGGCCGCTCTCTGCTGCTCGTGTGGACTCTGCACCCTCTACGCGTGCCCGGAAGAGCTGTTCCCGAAGGAGGCCTGCGACAACGCCAAGGCCGAAATGCGCAAGGCCGCCCTCAAGTGGACCGGCAAGACCGACGTCAAGCCGCACCCGATGCATGAGGGGCGCCGCGTGCCGATCAAGACCCTGATGAAGAAACTGCACGTCCTCGAGTACGATCATCCGGCCGAGTGGCGCGAGGTCGCCCTGAAGCCGCGGCAGGCCGTCCTGCCCCTCAAACAGGGTGCCGGCGTGGCCAACGTTCCCCTGGTCAAGACGGGCGACCGCGTCGCCGCCGGCCAGCCGCTGGGCGAGATCCCCCCCAAGTCACTCGGGGCCATCATTCACGCCCCTTTTGCCGGTCGCGTCGTGTCCGTCACCGACCGCATCGTTTTGGAGAGAGCATCATGAAGGAGAAATCCATCGGTTTGATCGAGTTGTCGAGTGTCGCCGCCGGATTCGAGGTGGCGGATACCATGTTGAAGGCCGGCAACGTCCGGCTCCTGTTGTCCCGCTCGATCTGCTCGGGCAAGTACATGGTGCTGATCGGCGGCGACGCCGCCGCCGTCGAGGCCGCCGTCGAGGCGGGCGCCGTCGCCGCCAACGGGTGTCTGATCGACTCGTTCACCATCGCCAACGTCCATCCCGAGGTGATCACCGCCCTGGGCCGGACGACCCCGGCCGAACCCGACGGCGCCCTGGGCATTCTCGAATCGTTCAACGTCGCCACCCTGCTCCAGGCGGCCGACGCCGCCGCGAAAGCCGCGGCCGTCACGCTCCTCGAAATCCGGCTGGCCATGGCACTGGGCGGCAAAGCCTTCTGCACCATGACCGGCGATGTCGGATCCGTCCAATCGGCCGTCGCCGCAGGGCGGCGTCTGATCGCGGACGCCGGAGTGCTGGTCAACGCCGTGGTCATCTCGCGTCCCCACCCCGACGTCTACCGGGAAGTGATCTGATTCTGCTGAAGCCCTGAAAGCGAACGGCAAAGCGCGGGCAAACCGAGTGCCCGGGCCCTATTTCAAATCTTCGCCGGCGAGGCCGCCGACAGTCCAATCGAGGTTGTAAACGGGAGTCGTGCCGTCCATGAACGGCGCGTTGAGCCGTTCGTACAGGGCGAACTCGGCATGGCCCTCGACGAACAGAAGCGCCATGCCCTTGGTGCCGTGGCCCGCAGTGGTGGTGTTCTTGCGGATGTCGTTCCACTCGCGCGCCATGCTCGCGAAGCAGGGGGAGATCGCCTTCTTGGCGGGGGACCGGACATCGGGGACTTTGCGAAGCTTGAGGGTGCTGTTGTCGTCGGTGCGATAGAACGTGACGTAGTAGTAGTAAGAGCAGGGGAAGAGGAGTTCGTTGGTGCGGATCGGATACGCATTCGCGAGAGTCCACTCAATGTTGAACCCGCGTCCGCGGTCCGCCGGGCACATGTAGAAGGCCCGTGCGTTGGTCGTGATGTAGGGATCGAAGAGCTTCAAGACATCGACAAAGCCCATCTGAGGCCAGTCGCGACCCGAGTATGGAAAGGCGTCGGCGTTGTCGGAGTTGTAC
The DNA here is from genome assembly GCA_040766265.1 of Verrucomicrobiota bacterium. Taxonomy (GTDB): domain Bacteria; phylum Verrucomicrobiota; class Verrucomicrobiia; order Limisphaerales; family J093; genus MWFF01. The sequence goes on along the minus strand of JAXGQW010000006.1, from coordinate 66,378 downwards.
ATGGCCATCGTGATGCCCACCTGGCGGAGATTGGAAAGGCACCGGGCGAGTTGTCCCTTGGCCTTCGCCTTGCTCAAAGCAGGCAGGAGCATCCCCGCCAGGATCGCAATGATGGCGATCACCACCAGCAGTTCGATCAACGTGAATGCGGCCCTCCGCCACCGCTGTCCTGATCCGGCGGCTCCGAGTGTTCGAGGAGGTTTCTTCATGATGGCCATGCCTCATCGAGGCTTCGCTTCAGACCGACAATGCCCCTCACCAGATCCCTGGCGCTGGACTTCGAAAAGGCCTCGCGGCCGTCGACACTCCGCGCGCTCTCTGGGTTTCCCGTGAGCAACGATACGCGCGGCAGCCGGGAGCGTCAAACCCTGCAAAGAGACCGCCGTGCCCCGATTCACAACAACTCCGGTTACCTTTTGATTTGAGGCAACGCGCCCTTCATGGCGAATTGCCATCCAGCACCACGAAAAGAGACATCCGATCTGTGCTCTTCGTCGCCACCTTTGTCGCTCGACGCGTCGGCAGTCGACAACGGTGGCGACAGAGGTGGCGACAAAGGCGGTGTCGCTGCAAAGTTTGTTGACACGCGAGGCGGTGGTCACGACTCCAGGCAACATGCGTTTCTAGCCCGCATAGCAGTCCTCTTGCGAAGTCTGAGTGCCCTGTGCACCGTTGGGGTGCGGAATATGCGGGCTAGCACGAAACGCTTTCCAGCGCCGGCGCCCTGTGCAGTGTATGGGGCCGATCGATGAACGGTTGGAGTCATAGAGGCTGGGGATGCGCCCTCGCCTTGGCCGTGAGCAGCGCGCTCGCCGCCGAGGCGCCCACAAATGCCTTGCCGCCCCTCGACACCGTGCTGCACGGCATCGTGCAAAGGGCTGAGGCCGATGCCAGGATCCAGCAGGAGTTCCTCGCTCGCTATGCCTTCGTCCACACCGTGACGCGCCAGGAGCACAATCCCAAAGGCAAACTCAAGAAGCGCAAAACCGAAACCGTGTCTCACGATCCCACGGTGCAGAACTCGACCCCGCCGCCTTCGCGTTCCTCGGACGGTGGTCAGAGCCGGGCCCATCGCAGCCATGCGCGGCCCGAGGCTGCCCCCAACGAGGAACCGCTGGACCGCCCCTACGAGCGCGAGGATGTGGTCGTGACCGACGGTTTGATGCGCCGGTTCGAGTTCACGCTCCTCGGACGCGAACTATGGGAAACCTTGCCGCTCTTGAAGCTCGATTTTCGGCCTGCGGTTCCGACTCTCCACGCCAGGGGAGTCCTCGAGCGGTTGATCAACAGCATGGCCGGAAGCCTCTGGGTGGATGAAAGAGATTACACCGTCGTGCGCATCAGCCTCCGCCTGATCGACAAGGTCAATGTCGGCGTGGGCGGCTTGCTCGGCTCGGTCTCGGCCTTCCAGTGCGAGTTCGAGCGATTCAGGACGCCCGACGGACTCTGGTACACGCGCCGGGTCGATTGGCGCGCCGAGTACCGCGAATTCCTCGTCGGCAAGATCGTCGAGCAGCAGGAGACCCGAACCGAAGTCCGCCGGGTCACCGAAAAGTAGCACAGCCCGCGCGAGGCGAACGCACCGTTATCGGATTGCAGGCCGGGTCCCCTGTCCCGGCTCCGGGCGCGGAGGCTGCGACGGGACTTTCGCCGCGCGAGAAGGAGATCGTGGCGGGCCTGGCCAGGGGTTACCTCTACAAGGAGATTGCGGCACACCTGGGCATCAGCGTCGAGACCGTTCGAACGCATCTGCACCACATTTACGAGAAGCTCCACGTGCGCACTCGGACCGAAGCCGTGATGCGCGTCTATGGGCGCCAGGGAGCGGTGTGAGCCGATACTGAAGACACCGTGGGGTCACATCTTCATATTTGACAATTGTCTGCCCGTTGCGCGAATTCGGTCATGGCGGGTCTGCCCCGTGAAGTCTCCGGGCGAGGCGGCCTGATGCCCTGGAACATTCTCAGCACAATGTCAAATATGAAGATGTGACCCCAAGGAACAGCGCTGGCTCCGCCGCAGTCACAAGTCCATGAAACATGCGGGTTAGAGCCCGGCGACCGTGGGATGCGCCAGCACCTGCGGGGATCGGGCAAAGAACTCATGGGCACGTTCACGGGCCTGTTCGAGATTCGGCGCGTTGGCGATCTCGACCCGGAATCGGTGGCCGAAGGCGAAGTTGGCCGCGAAGTACTTCGTGAACATCTGGACCCGGCGCAGGGCCGCCGCCGCGGGAAAATCCTCGGCCACGTAATCGCACAGCCTGCGCCACACGGCCGCATGGTCGACCTCTCGGGGCGCGCCATCCCAGCAGGCGAAGAGCCACGGGCAGGCAATCGCCATGCGACCGATCATGATCCCGGACGCGGACTCGAGGCGGGGCAAGTGCGCGGCAACGGACTCGACCCCGGCCAGGTCGCCGTTGGCGATCAAGGGCAGGCGCGTCTGTGTGGCCACCCACGGCAGCAATTCGAGCCGCGCGCGCCGGCGGAACTTGTCTTCGAAGAACCTCGGATGGACGATCAGCGCGTCGAATCCAGCGTCTTCGAGCAGACGCAGGCGTTCGGCAAAGCGGATTTCCCAATCGGGGCGCTGGCGGCCCAGCCGGACCTTGGCGGTCAGCAGACCGGGCCAGTGTCGACGAGACTCGCGCGCCACCCGGGCCAGTGCGGCGAGGTCTTCGAAAAGGCTGCTGCCGGCTTCGCAGGCGCGGATCGAGAAGGCGTCGCAGGCGAGGTTCAAGTCCACCGCTTCCACCCCCTGCGCCGCCAGCAGACCCAGCACCCGGTCCAGAGGGTCGCCTGCCCGCGCCATGAGTTGGTAGAAAGTGAAGCCATCCGAGGGGCGCCGCTTGACCCATGGAGACTCCCGGAAGTCTTCGGCGATGACCTGGCGCGCGGCCAGCATCTCCGTCCAGAGCGCACCGCAGCCCCCCAACTCGCCCAGCAATCGGCGAAAGGCGCTGTGGGTGTAACCGGCCATGGGCGCCAGGAAACGCGCCGGCACGAATTGCACGCCTCGGATGGTGCATTGCTCGAACATTGCGGATTCTCGCGCATCCCGCGGCCACCGGTGCTCGAGCCGACGACACGCCGGCGCTCCGGTCGCGGGACTTTTCGCGTCATGTGTAACGAGGGGCCGACGCGCGACGCAGGCGGTCGGCGATCCCCTCCCACCGCGGGTCCTCCGGCACCGCCTCGATGACGATTCCCGCCCCGCCCTGCTGGTCGCATCGGTGGAGTTCCGCGTAGAGCGCCTGGGCGCAGCCCTCGGGGTGGCGGGGAATGACGCCCACGCCCCCCCAGCCCGCGCGCCCGGGAATGTTCGTGTGCGCGAGGATCTGGACGGCGCGCCGAGCCCAGCCGAGCCGCCTGACCTGCCGGCGCAGATCGACCTCATCGTTCCACTCGAGCACGGCGAGCGGCGTGCGCGGCGCGTAATGGCGCGACAGTTGCCCCGGGCTGCGACGCGGCGCGCCCGCGACCGGTTCTCCGCCCTCGGTTTGATCGATCCGAATTCCGCCTCCGGACGCCCCCAGGACCGCCGTCAAGGCGTCGCGATGGATCATTCCCGACCGCAGCACACGAAGCGGCCTCACAGTCAGATCGACCACCGTCGACTCGATTCCCACCCGAGCCGGCCCGCCATCCACAATCAGCGGGATCCGGCCTCCCAGGCTCGCGCGGACGTGCTCGGCACGAGTCGGCGAAAGCGCGGTCGACCGATTCGCGCTGGGAGCTGCGAGTGGAAAACCGCACTCGAGGATCACGGACCGGATGAAGGGGTGCCGAGGACAACGAACGCCAACGGTCGCGCCTCCGCCCGTGACGAGATCGGGAATCGTGGGGGCCTTGGGCAGGACGAGCGTCAGAGGTCCCGGCCAGAATGCCCGGGCCAGGCGCTGGGCCGCGCGCGGCCAGCTTGCCACACACCGCCGCGCCATGGCCACATTGGCCACATGCACGATGATGGGATTGTGCGCCGGGCGGCCCTTGGCCGCAAAGAGACGGGCCACAGCCTTTTTGTCGTGTGCGTTGGCAGCCAGGCCGTAAACGGTCTCGGTCGGCAAGGCGACGATCTCGCCGGCCTGCAGCAGGGCGGAAGCGCGATCGACCGCAGCGGCGAACAACGCGGGGGTGTGGGTTGCGAGGATCTCGGTGTCGTCATGTGATCCTCGACGCCTGCGGGATTCCGGACCTGCCCCCGACGTGTGGCGGTTTCGGGCTGCAACAGGCCCCTCAAGCCGGATTGTTTTGCGCAAGTCTCTGGGCGGTCTGGTCTTCGGGCTGAACCGCATGGTTCATGGAGTTGTGGCCACCGCGAAGCCGGAAACTCAAAGATCGAGACCCACGCGGGCTGGAAAAAGCCCGAGACCCTGCATCTTCGTCCCGGCATGAATTTCCCAGGCTAAGGTGCGGGCCAACGGCCATCCACCATGACGCGTCCCTTGAACCGGGAGGGGTCAAGCACGACATGCTTGATGCGCTCGCGCTTCCATGTGTAGGTCACGTGGACGAAGCCGTCTTTGCTCAGGATGGCGGCCGGGTACGAGAACTCGCTGTCCGGCTCGTTTTCGAGTTCGCACACGGCTTCCCACATCTTGCCATCGGTCGAGATGGCGGCGTTCAGGACGCCCCGGCCTTTGTCAGTGTGATTGTAGATCAAGAGCTGGCGCCCGTCATCGAGCGTCACTCCGTCAATCGCGCTGTTGGGGTTCGGCAGCGGAGTGCGGTCCATCGGACTCCAGGATTGGCCGTTGTCCTGGGACCAACAGGTCATGACCCGCCCCTGTTTCGATCGGCACAGCAATTGGTAGGTGCCGGATCCATGCCGCAGGATGGTCGGTTGAATCACGGCCACCGTGAACGCCGAATTCAGATACGGCCCGCAGGACCAGATGCCAAAAGGATCCTTGGCCCATTCCATGCGGACCCGCCATCCTCTGTCCTCCGAACTGGCCCCGCACAGCAATGTGCCGTCCGCCATCTCGATCGGTTTGTTCCGAACCGGGCCGACGTAGCCCGCGGGCAGGCGGCTCGCTTTGACCCAGGTCTTGCCGTTGTCGGTGGACATGCGGACCATCCCCCACCAGGTGGAGGGGCTGGGGCCGACCTTGTAGAAGAGCAGCAACTGGCCGTTCTTGCGCAGGAACAGGACAGGATTCCAGCACGGGTAGCGGCGGAACTGGCGCAGGTCGGTGCCGTTGGCGACTTCCTCGGGCGCCGACCATCCCGTCCCACCTTCGTTGCGTGAGAGCCAGATGCTGACGTCGGGCGCCCCCTCGTCGCTCCCGCCGAACCACGCCGCCACCAGACCGTCTGGTGTCTCGACAATTGTCGAGGCGTGACTGCTGGCAAAGGGCGGATTCGGCACAATGATCTCCGAATGGACAATCGCAGGATCCCCCGCGGCAAACGCCTGCTGACCCATGACCGCCAGTCCGACCAGGACTCCCGCGGCCAATCCGGCTGAGACGCATCGATTGAGAAATGAAGACGAGTTCATGTCATGACAAATTATCGGCCACCGACTGCCGTCTATTGTTAGACGCGACGCGAGACCTTTTCAATGCCTAATCATCATCTCATTGCTTTCTCGGAGGCGCCGCTCCGCCATAAAACCCGGTTCATGGTTCCCGCGCGCATTCCGCACACATCGCCCCCAATGCGCGCCAGCAGGTCGAATCAGAGGAACTGAAGCGAAATGCCGTTCATGAGCCCGCCGGCCGCGCGGGCGTGGTCGACGATCCCGGTCAATTGGTCGCCAAGATCCTTGACCTTCGGAACGTCCAACGGATCTGCCGGACGCTCATACGCGCGGTTGACGGTCTCCTGGATCAGGGCTTCGGCGCGGTCAGCGACTGTCTGCAGCCTGGGATAGAGCTGCTTGACACGGTCGAGGCTCTCGAAACCGCGCAGTTGCCGGACGGTGTCGAGCAGGATCTCGGTCAACTCTTCGATCCAGTTCAGGGCCGGGGCGAAATCGTTGGCGGCCGGGCTGCCGGCGGCCAGGCCGAACCGTTCGGTGAAGCGCTTCGCGGCCAGGGGGATTGCGGCGATTGCCTGCGAGAGGGCCTCGATGTCCGGCTTGGGCAGGCTCGTGAGGGTGGCCTGAATCAAGTGGGCGCTGATTTCCGAGGCGATCTTGGCGCTGGACTCGAGGGGTTGGACCAGGATGGCTGGCGATCTGCCGCCTTCGTCGAGGAACTGGGCGAGGCGACGCACGCTGTCGCGAGCCTGGCCGGCCTCGGCCTCGAGCAAGTCGTAGAGGCGGCTATCGACCAATTCGGGAACGGGGTGCATACGTGTTGAATGTGGTCCTGACGCGAGGGGCGCGCAAGCCCTGGCCCGAATGTTGCCAAATCGTAACACGGGCTCCACGTGGCGGTAACGCTCCGAGCCGAAGCTGGCTGCGATGCAAACAGGCATACGCATGCACTCGCCGGTGATCGGGTGTCCTCCTGGCGCCGGGCCGGCCTTGATGGAACTGCCCGCGGACCTGCGGCGTTGGGTGGGTGACTGGGGTCTGGTGACGATGGCATTGGACTCCGTGCAAGCGGAGTGGCCGGAGGCCGGAGGCGCGCCCGCAGGGTGCTCAGATCGTCTCTGCAAACCGATGATGCTCACCCTGTTGACGTACTGCTACGCGGCGGGCATCTACGCCTCGGAGGACATCGAGTTGGCGCCCGCTCACAGCCCGCAGATCCGTTACATTTGCGCCGGCCAGCATCCGGAGGCGGACACAGTCCGTCAGTTTCGGCGCGCCAACCGCGCTCAGATCGAACGATGTCTTGCTCGGGTTCTGGCTGAGGCTTGGAGACGCACGATCGGGGAGACAGAGTGGGCGTCGGAGCCGAGGCGCCCGGGGGAAGCGCCTGTGCGGGGCTCGATTCAGCAACTGGCCGGGCACAAGCTTCAATTGGCTGTTCTCATGGATACGGCGGGCGACGACTGATTTAGCCGGCTATTTCACACGCTTCGCGAGTAACCGTAACCGGCTGACCCGCATAGCAGACGTCATGCGAGATCGGACCGCACTGTGCACCATCGGGGTGCAGAAAATCCGGGTGAGCGGATCCGGTTCAGCGCGGCGCCTGTGAGCGACCCGGGCTGCGTGTTCCCGGCTGTTCGGGCGCACGATCGAAGACGGCCACATAGGCGCCGTCGACACGATCCCGAAACGGGAGGAGTTCGCGCTCGGTCTGGAGGCGCAGTTCGGGATGGCGGGTCAGGAGGGCACGGGCGACCTGTTCATTCTCCTCGGGTTCGAGGCTGCAGGTGCTGTAGACGAGGCGGCCTCCCGGTTTCAATCGGGCTGCCGCGCGGTCCAGCACATCGCTTTGCTCTGCCTTCAAGCGCGGGAGCGCCTCGGGCCGGATCCGCCAACGCAGATCGATGCGTCGCCGCATGACGCCTGTGTTCGAGCAGGGGGCATCGACCAGGATGCGGTCGAAATCGACGGGCAGCGGATCGGTTGTCAGGCAGGTCTGGACGCATGTGATTCCCAGCCGCTTGCAGTTGTCGTGCAGGAGCCCGAGCCGAGCGGCGGAGGCGTCCTGGGCCACGATCCGGCCCTGGTTTGCCATGCGCTGCGCAATGTAGGTGGTCTTGCCTCCGGGCGCCGCGCAGGCGTCCAGAACGACATCGCCGGGCTGGGGATCGAGGGCATGGACGGCCAGCAGGGTGCTCGGGTCCTGGAGATAGAACCAACCGTCCTGGAATGTGCCCAGCCTGGTAAGGGGCGGATGGGTCTTGAGCTGGAAGACCAGGGTCTCGGGAATCCAATCCCAGCGTCCGAAATCGTACTCGACATCCTCCTCTCGCCAGCGATCCAGCAGGCGGCCCGGATCGGTCTTGAGGGCATTGGCGCGCGCAAACGTGTGGGCCGGGGCGTTGTTCCAGGCCAGCAGCGCAACCGTCGGTTCGAGGCCCCACCGCGCCTGCCAGCGGTCGATGAGCCAGGCGGGATGGGACCATCCGACTGCGGGTTGGGCTTGTTTCAGCGCTTCGAGCTGGAGCCGTGTCGACTCCCTCGCGCGGGCGTAGCCGCGGAGGAGGGCGTTGACGAAGCCGGTTTGGGCGCCGAGGCCGTGTTGGCGGGCGAGGTTGACGGTTTCATTGACCGTGGCGTGGTCGGGGATGCGGTCGAGCCAGAAGATCTGGTAGAGGCCGAGGCGGAGGAGCACCCGGAGATCGGGCTTCTGTTTGCGTCCCCGGGTCTTCTGATCGATGAGCCAGTCGAGGGCCGCCTGCCATCGGACGACGCCGCAGACCAGCTCATGGACGAGCGCGCGGTCGCGCGGGTGGAGAGAGGCGCGTTCGAGGGCGATGTGGAGCAGGTCCTCGACCCACGCGGGGCCGGCGGCATGCTGCCACAGGATGCGGCAGGCAATTTCTCTTGGTTTTTGGGCCGTCACTTCGCAATAATGTACATCGCTTGCAAGTGTAAGCGACAGATGGCCTCATATGAGAGAAGAATTTGAAAAGCTCGTGGCGGCGGGAAAGATTGGACGCCAGCATGTGGAGACGCTGGTGACCCTCGCCGCCTCTGGTTTCTGCGTGCATCGCAGTTGGGGGTTCGGCCAGATCAAGCAGATCGACACGGTGTTTGGCCGATTCAACATCGATTTCCAAGCCAAACCCGACCATTCGATGGATCTGGCGTTTGCCGCCGAGTCGCTCAAGGCCATCCCTCCAGACCACATCCTCGCCCGGAAGGCGACGGACATTGCCGGACTGCGCCACATGGCTGCGCTGCATCACCTGGACCTGATCCGGCTCGTGTTGCAGAGCTATGGGGGACGGGCGACGGCGGACCAGATCCAGCGGGTGCTGACGCCGGATGTGATCACCTCGGACTGGAAGAAGTGGTGGGAGGCTGCGAAGCGCGAAATGAAGAAGAGCGGCCATTTTCAGATCCCGCTCAAGAAGAACGAGCCGATCGTGTATCAGGTCCAGGAGGTTTCACTGAAGGACCGGTTGATGGGTGAGTTCAAGGCTGCCAAGGGATTGAAGGCCCGTTTGGCCGTGGCTTCGGAGCTCCTGCACAACCTGGCCGATCTGACGGATCGCGAGACGGCCATCGCGGACGCCCTTGCCGCGCTGAACGCCGAAATCCAGTCCCATCAGCGGACCATGCCGGCCCTTGCGCTCGAGGCGGTTTTCATGCGCGACGACCTGCGTGCGGCTGCCGGCCTGGCGCGCGGGGAGGGCGAGTTGACCGACCAGGACCTGTGGGCCCAGATCGAGCATCCCGGGCGCGTGCTCGAGCAGGTTGCGTCGGCCAGGCACAAGCGCGCGTTGCAGTCCTTTCGCGAGGCCCACCCGGCCCTGTGGGCGGACCATGTGTTGGGTTTCATGAACTCCGTTGGGGCGAAGCTCTGCACCGAATGCGGCAGGTTGTTGATCGAGCACGATCGCCTGGACGCGCTGAAGAGCGCCTTGGCCCGCCTGATCAGCCAGCATACCGCAAGCAGCGAACTCCTCCTCTGGCTTGCGAAAGAACGGTCCGACGCCTTTGCGGACATTCTGGGTCCGGAGGTGTTCCGCGCCATGCTCAGCGCCATCGAGCGCGACCAGTTCAACGAAAAGAAATCCAACCGGTTGCGCGACTACATCCTGGATGATCAGGATCTGCTGGTCGAGTTGATCGAGAGCGCCGACATCGAGCTCATCAAGGATCTCACGCGAACGCTGCAGCTTTCGCCCAGCTTCGACGACATGGACAAACGGTCGTTGCTGGCGCGCATCGTCAAGCATTCGCCGGTTGTCCAGTCGATGATCACCGGCGACCACAGCAGGCAGGACACCTCGCTGGTGGTTTCGTGGGAGAGCCTGGAACGGCGCAAGCAGGAGTACGACGAGCTGGTCCAGAAGAAGATCCCCGCCAATTCGCGCGACATCGCCATCGCCCGAAGCTACGGCGACCTCAGCGAGAATCACGAGTACAAGGCCGCCAAGGAACTCCACCGCCTTCTCATGCGCCGCAAGGCCGAACTCGAAAACCAGCTTGTCCGAGCCCGCGGCACCGACTTCGCCAACCCGCGCACCGATGTCGTCAGCATCGGAACCCGCGTCGAGGTCACCGAGGCCGGCACGGGACGCCGGGAGACTTTTCTGATCCTGGGCGCATGGGATTTCGATCCCGTCAAGCACATCATTTCTTACCTGAGTCCGATTGCTCAATCGATGCTGAACCGGAAGGTCGGCGACGAGATCGAGTTCGAACTCGATGGGCACAAGAGCCGCTACCGCATCGAGTCGCTGACCCTCCCCGAGGCACCCGCCGCGGTGCTCGCGGAGGCTCCGGCCGACGCCGCCGCGGAGCCCGGCCCGGCCGCCCCCGAACCCGCGCCCGAATCCGCGGCCGAACCCGGCCCCGAAAGCGCAGCCCCTGGCCGTGAGGATGCTTTGGCCGGGGCTTCCGCCGACCCCGCCGCCGAACCGACGGACCCGGCTTTGGCGGCTCAGTCAGGTCAGAGCCCGGATCGATAACTCCGCGAAGTCTTATGAGATATCCGGGCTGGGCCCCGCGCATGTGGCGATCGAGTCCGGTCAGGCGCTCCTGCGCCTCAGGTCTTTCACTCATGACGCGTGTCCTGTCCTGTCTCCTGGTCCTGCCCTGGCTTGCGTCCGTATGTCTGGGCGCAGCCGATTTCTCGTCCTCAGCCCGCGCTTACAGGCGGCAGTTGGGCGAGAAGGTGATGCCCTACTGGTACGACACGGCGGTCGATTGGCAGCGCGGCGGCTATGTGTTGTCGGATGATGCGGCCAAGCCCGCGTCGCCCGCGCGGGAGAAGCAGATCGTGACCCAGGCCCGCATGGTCTGGGGATTCGCCCACGCCCATCGAAAGGGCTATCGGAGCGACACGCGGGATTATCTGAAGGCGGCCGGGCACGGTTACCGTTTCTTGCTCGATCGTTTTCTGGATCGCGAGCATGGCGGCTACTATTGGAAGACCGATCTGGATGGGAAGCCGGTCAATGACCGGAAGTACCTGTACGGCGAATCGTTTGTGATCTACGCCCTGGTTGAATATGCCCGCGCGAGCGGCGATTCCGGTCCCCTGCGACACGCCCTGGATCTGTTTCGGACCATCCAGCGGCATTGCCACGATGCGACTCACGGCGGCTGGGGCGAGCATTACGAGCGGGACTGGCGGTTCATTGCACGACAGGACGATCGCATCGAGGTCGAGGTCGCCGGGCTCAAGAGCGCCAACGCGCAACTGCACTGGATGGAGGCGCTGGCCGAGTTGTGCGAGGCGACGCGCGACGATGATGTGCGGCGGTCCCTTGCCGAGGCGTTGCGGCTCAACGCGACGCACTTCTATCCGCCCGAGGCGGGAAAGGCCTGTTTTCATCGGAATCCGGACTGGTCGTTCGTGACGGATCCCCGGAGCGCGGGTCTTTCGTACGGCCACAACGTCGAGTTCGCGTGGCTGATGATTCGCGCCGAGGAAGTGCTCGAGCGCGAGCGCTCGTGGCTGCATTTTGCCGCCATCCTCGAGCACGCTCTCGAACACGGCTACGATCACGTCCGCGGCGGGCTCTACAACCGCGGCGTCGGCGACCAACCCGCCCACGACACCGACAAGGTGTGGTGGAGCCAGTCGGAGATGATGGCGGCCCTGACCGACGGCTTGCGGCATGCGCCCAATCCGGACTACGCGGCTGCTCTGGAACGGCTGGTGGGGTTTCTCGACACCCATCAGATTCGGCCCGAAGACGGGATTTGGCTCGACACCGTGAGCGCCGAGGGCAAGCCCAAGAGCACGGCCAAGGCCCACAATTGGAAGGCGAACTACCACGATGTCCGCGCCCTCGTGAAGTTCATCGAGGCGTTTGAACGGCCTGCGCCGTGACTCGACGATGAGTTGGCGATGAGCGTCGCGTTTCGAAGAACCGGGCTCGATGCCGGGGGCTGCGACGGCGGATGTTGCGCGCGCCGCCTCCCTGCAGGGACACAAGGCGTATGATCAGGATCGCTGTGAGCGGGGTCTCGATGGCCTGGCTCTTGATCTCGGCGTCAGCGCAGACCCTCTACGACGGCGCGCTGCGCTCCCTGCCTGTCGAACAAGACTGGACGTTCCTCGCTTTTCCAGGCGGAGCGGTCCAGGCGCTGGCCGATGACGCGGTCTGTCTTGATACCTGGAGCAGCGCGCTCGAGCAGGCCGGGTACGGGCGCACGACACCCATCGCGCTGGACCGGAGCGCCGGTGTGACGGTGCTGTTTGCCGCGCGGGTCGATCAGGAATCGCACGGTGGTCCCGACCGCGCCGGATTCTCGGTGATCGCGCTGGGGCACGACCAGCGCGGGATCGAGTTGGGTTTCTGGACCAACGTGGTCTTTGCCCAGTCCGATCTGCCGCTCTTCACCCACGCGGAAGACGCTCTGTTCGACACCCGAACAGCCTTTGTCGACTACGCGCTGACCCTCCGGCGCGATCGCTACCAACTCCGGGCCAACGGCAAAACGATTCTCGAAGGCCCGGCGCGCGATTACACCGCCTTCTCCGGCACCATCGACCCGTACGAGACGCCCGACTTCGTCTTTCTTGGCGATGACACCACGTCGGCGCGGGCGGTCGTCTGGATTCGCCGTGTGGTTCTCGTGCCGGCGCCGGTCCTGCGCGTTTCCGCCGACGGCACGGTGACCTGGGCGGGCGTTGCCGGCGTTCCCTACACCATCGAGACCAGCGCCGATCTGGCAGTCTGGACTCGATTGGCGTCAGTCACCTCAACCACAGGCCTTTGCACGCACGCCGTGGCCCCAGGCACTGACGCGCGTTTCTTGCGTGTGGCGGGGCCATGAGCGCTGGCGACTGGATCGTGTCAATGGGTTCGGGCGGGCGGGGCGATGGAACGTACGGAGCGGACTGAGCGTTGAGGCGATCCGCCCTCAATCCGAGGCGGACGCCGCGCTGTCCGGCTGCTGGCCCAGGAACCGAAGGGCGGCGGATGCGGCCTGGCTCTCGGCTTCCTTCTTGCTTTTGCCGATGCCGCGACCCAATTCCACGCCCCGGTGATAGACCGCGCACTCGAACTCGATGTTGTGGTCCGGGCCCGAGGTGCGTTCGATGCGGTATTGCGGCGGTGTCTCGGCGCCGGTCTGGAGCATTTCCTGAAGTTCGCCCTTGGGGTTGTCGGCATGCAGCGGACCGGAGAGCATGTCGAGCGTGGGTGCGAGGCGTCGCAGGACGAACTCCTCCGCGACAGCGTAACCTCCATCGATGAAGAGCGCGCCCAGCAGGGCTTCGAAGGCGTCCGCCAAGGTCGAGAGCCGCTCGCGCCCCCCCTGCAGTTCCTCGCCGCGTCCCAGTGTCAGGTACCGGCCCAGCCCCATGTGTCGGCCCTGCTCCGCCAGGGAACGACGGTTGACCAGCCGGGCGCGGGCTTTGGTCAGGTCGCCTTCGGCGGCATCCGGGTGCCGGACATAGAGGGCGCGGCTGAGAACCAGTTGAAGCACGGCATCGCCGAGGAATTCAAGGCGTTGGTTGGTGTCGTTGGTTTGATCCGGTTCGTAGGCGACGGACGGATGCGTGAGGGCAGTGCGCAGCAACCGTTCATCCCGAAACGTGTATTGAATCTCGTCCTGCAACCGGGCCAGATCACTCATGGTTGGGAGGCTCGGCCGGGGTCGAGGCCGGGCTCGAGGCCGGGTCTTCGCTTGGGGCAACGGGCTCGTCCCGGGGCGGCTCGGGCGCGGCGGGCGGCGGTGGTTCCAGTCCGTGCTCGAGCAGGCGGGCGACGTCGCGCTGGACGGCCTCCAATTGGTCGAGCTGGAGGTTGGGGTCGGAGATGGTGAACACCTCGCCTGTCTTTGAATGTTCGTAGATGAGAAGGCGACGGTCCTGTTCGGTCGTCTGGCTCTTCATCTTGAGGAGGCGTTTGCGTTCGAGCATGGCGGCCAGGATGAAGCAGGCCGGGGCGTGCTCGGGCGCATTGAGTTCGAGGAGCTTGCGCAGGAGGGTTTCGGCGGTTTCCCGGCGGATGGGCTCGGGCGTCGGCTGCGGGGCCGAGTACAGGCTTTTCCAGCACGAGACAAAGCCGCGCTGATGGTTGGCGCCTTCGGCGTAGTGCCCGGCCCAGCACGACTCACAGACGTCGACGCGGAGGTAGGCGTTGCGTTCGTCCCGCAAGAGGGTGTGCAGCCTTTCCTTATTGCGGAATGCGCGGCCACACGCTTGGCACTGATGCGATCGGGCCTGGATGCTCCATTCCATGAGAGTGTGGCGGGACGCGGCGTCAATGCTGCGTCATCCAGAACAGGGCAGCCATCGCGGCGAGCCCGGCGAGGACGGCGAGCATGATTTTGATCCAGCTCTTCGGGAAGTGTCCGGCGATGGCGCCGGTATAGCCGTTGACCATGACCTGAAACACCCTGGCTCCGTAGGTGTAGGTCAGGAGCCAGAGCGGAACCAGGATGTGTTTGAAGGTCTGGCTCGAGTAGTCGGCGCGGACCTCGAGGTTGCGATGCGTATCGCCGGGGACCTGGGCGGCACAGAGCTGCCGGACAGCCGCATCCATGCGTTCGCGGGCCTGTTGGGCGGCGGCGACGAGGTCGATCTGGTAGCGCTCGACCACCCAGCCCGAGAGGAACCCGGCGTCATAACGGACCAGTTCTTTCGTGGGAAAGGGCTCGATCCGGCGGAGCAGGTCGGCCTGGACGCCGCGCGAGGCCCCGACAAGCTCGTCGTCGAAGAAGTGGTCGAGGGCCCCCGCGCTGGCCTGCCACCGGATCTTGCGGACTTGCCGCGTCTTCATCTGGCCGTTCGCATCGCGGTAGCTTTCGGTCACGTAGTAGTAATAACCCGATTCCGCCGTCCAGTCCGCGTGCACCTGGGCGTCGAAGGTCCAATACGGGATGTAGAGTCCCTTGACCGTGTCGGTGAGGGCGCCGGACTTGAGCCTGTTCGGCGCGAACCACCGGTTCCCGTACCATTTCCGGACGCTCTCGCGCACCTGGGCTTCGCTGACCTTCATGGGCAGGAGCCCCTCGGGCCGGAATGACTCCTTGATCTCCTGGTAGGGGACCAGGGCCGAAGACCCGCAGAAGTCGCAGCGCTGGCCGACACGCTCGGGATCGAACACCGAGATGGCCTGGCAACTCTGACAGCGAACGCTGGTCTTGGGCGCCTCCCACCCGCGGCGATCCTGCGGGATCGCCCGCAGGGCGGTTGCAAGGTCGTTTTCCCGAATCACCTCCTCGCCGGAGGGCGAGACTTCGATTCTTGCCGGCGAGGTCGTGCCGCAAAATGCGCAGATCAAGGCCTGCTTGGCCGGATTCCATACGGCCTCTCCCCCGCAGGCCGGACAGGAGAACTTCGATCGGGCCTCTGCCTCAACCATGGTGCGAATCCCCCAGGTGTGGAGTGGTCTGAGGCGCGCCTTCCTAAGACTTCAGGAACTCGTCGACGGCGGCACGGGGGATGCGCCAGGTGGCGCCGATCTTCTTGCCCTTCAGAGACCCCTCGCCCAGCGCGGTGAGGACGTCGGCCTCGCTGACCCCGAGCAACGTGGCGGCGTCGGCCGGGCTGAGCAGATCGGGCAGGGGCGCGCCGACCGCAGGCGTCGCAGGGGCTCCGGCTCCGGGGATGGCGGGCGTGGTTTGGGCCATGACACCACCGGTTTGCTGCATCATCTGCTGGGCCATGGCCATGCCGACCGCGAATTGTGCGGCCATGCTGCCGGCGCCACCGCCGCCTTCGCCTTTTGCCATGCCTTCGGCCATCTGGAGCTTGACGTAGTCGTTGAGGTTGCCGATGGCGGCCATGCTCGACCGTTTGTCGATGGCCTGTTCCACCTCGGGCGGGACCGAGACGTTCTCGACGATGAAACTGGGCATCTCGAGTCCGTACTTCTCGGCGAGAACGGGGTTGATGAGGGGCAGGAGGGCCTCGCCCAGTTCGGAGTAGCGCGTGGCCACATCGAGCACGGGCACCTTGGCGCTCGCCAGGGCGTCAGAGAACACGCTCACGAGCCGCGAACGCATGGCGTCGGCGAATTCATCCAACCGGAAATGCGCGTCGGTGCCGGCCACCTCCTTGAGGAACAACTTGGGCTCGATCACCCGGAAATCGTAAGTGCCGAACGCGCGCACGCGCACGATGCCGAAATCGGCGTCACGCATCATGACCGGATTGGATGTGCCCCACTTGTTGCCGGTGAAGAGGCGGGTCGTGACGAAGTAGACGTCGGCCTTGAATGGGGACTCGAAGCCGTATTTCCACCCCTTGAGCGTCGAGAGAATGGGGATGTTGTCCGTGGTGAGGGAGTGTTTCCCCGGCCCGAATGTATCTCCGAACTGGCCCAGATAGACAAACTGAGCCACCTGGGACTCCCGCACGATGAGTTGCGCCCCGCGCTTGATTTCCTTGTCCTCGTCCGGGAACCGCCAGGAAACCGTGTCGCGCGAATCATCCTGCCACTGGATGATGTCGAGCAGTTGCGTTTTCAGATAATCCATGAGTCCCATTGTGAATCCTTTCGATCGTCCGCCATAAACCGATTCGCCAAATTCATAGCCGGAACGCGCGGCATGAGAAGTAAAATATCCTCAGGTTTGTGTAAGGGTCTGTGCATGATAGCCAAAGGGCTGGGCGGGGTCGGGCGGGAGAGAGGCGGGCAGGCCATAAGCGGCCCGCCCGCCCGAGGACGTGCCGTCAACTCAGCGCACGTCGGCTGTCTTCGCCGCGGCCGAACGCGGCTTGCGTTTCGGGGTTGTGGCCTTCTGCTCTTCCTCCGTCTTCGGCCCGAAGCGCACCTTCAGCACGACGACGGTGCCGTTGCTCTGCTTCTCGACAAGGCCGCCGACCTCGTCGCCGACGACCGCCTCGGCCAGCGTTGCCGGCTTGCCCTGCCGTATGATCTCGGTCTGCGCCGTGGTCTTGAAGACCCGATCCTTCTCGGCGCCGGCCAGCGTGAACGTGTGGCCCGAGGCGTCGACGGCCTTGAGTTTGCCGCGGATCGGGTACCGGCTCGTCTTGGCGGTCGCAGCGGGGGCCGTGCCGCCGGCCCCGTCCTTCATTTGGGCTGCGGGAACCCCGGTTTGGCGGTCGGCAGCCCGAGCCGCCGGGGTGAGATCGAACCACTGGACGCCCAGCACCGCGAGTGTGGCCGCGGCGCCGACGATCAGTTTGTTCGTGAGTGATGCACGCATGGTTTCCTCCTTGTTGGGTTGGACGACGGATTGGCGGCCGGACAAGCCAGGCCGGGGAACGACGCGATCGGTTCTCCGGGGCTTGGATCCCAAGGCGCGACATGGGCGCTCGGGATCGTAAACGCAATTCGTCCTGCCATTTGGGTGAACCATCCCTCCTCCAACTTGGCGCAGAAGATAATCGTCCTTTGGAGAAATGCAAGCGACCCCCCGTTCCTTTTCTCTGTCGCCAACCTCGCCGCCACCTTTGTCGCTCGACACACCGGCAAGGTTTTACCGGAGGGGGCAGGGTCATCCACGCACGAGTGATGACCGTCCAGGGTTTGCGTGTTTGACCCCGCCGCGTGCCTCTCTGCGTTGGGGCGCGGTCTTGCCACAGCCCGGAAATCCGGATCCTCGTCCCGGCATCAGGTTTCCGGGCTAGCGCGCGGCAATCCGATAGAACGAAGCGGTCGCGCCGGCTTCGATGACGACACCCATGTCAGGGGTGGGAGCGTCCATGTCAACCCAGGTTCCCGGCAGCGCGTTAGGGCTGGTCTGGAGTTGGTAGAATCCCCCGCCGCCGGTCCACGCCAGGCGCAAGAGCGCCGCGTCCCGATCGATTGCCAATTCGATCGGACGCAGTCTGACCGTGATTCCCTCGGGCGAAGGTCCGCCAAGGGCTTCGACTTCGGCGGCGCTGAGCGGGCGATCGGCCATGAAGAACGCGCTCAAACAGACCGGATGAGTGTGCACGCCGGATGTATCGCCTTCGTTGAAGAGGAGGAGGTCCGGGCCGGGATCGACGTTCGAGTAGAGGGAATGGCGTCCGTCCAAGGCCGCGCTCCTGGTGGAAACCGGTCGGCCATCGACATGCCACCGCGCGGTGCCCAGGGCGAAGTCGGCCACAAAGGCCAGTCGATGCCAGGTGTCCGGGCGAACGGTGCCGGCGGCGGAATAACCAAGGGCGCCGATGCCGACGCGTCCGGACGGATCGATGTAGAGGTCGGCGTCATTGGCATTTTGGGGGTTGGTGTTGAAGAGCGGGGTCCAACCGAGCGGGCCTGGAACCAGGAGATCCCAGATCAATGTGAACTGATTGAGATAGATGCCGCCGCCATTGGGTCCGCTTTGTTCAAACGAAACGCGATAGCCGTTGCTGGCGCTGGCAAAGGCGGGAGCATAGAGATACCTCGTCGGCTGCCCGTTCATCAGCGGGACGGTTTCATCATCGGCAACGCCGAACCTGGTCAGGGCGGCGGTGGCAGCGTCGGCGTACGCAAGCACACCCTGGCCGACCGAGGCGGCGAGGTTGCCATCGATGAAGCGCCATTCGTAGTAGTGAATCGGCTGGGTGGTGAACGACCACACATCGCCCGTGGCGATTCCTGAAGCGGTGTGTTCATCGATGCGCCAAGAGTAGGTGGCGCCCGGTTCGAGCGTTCCCGGGATGAAGGTGGCGGTCGTCTGGTTTGTGAGGAGGGCAATCGCTTGCGTTGGGCCGAAGTAGACATCGTGGGTCAGCGCTCCAGTGCCCGGCAGCCACGTCAAGGTGGGGTTGCACGCGACATCGGTCAGACCATCGGCCGGCCACGGCAGCGTGGCTTTTGGCGAGGGCTCGGGCGGGGTCAGTCTGAATGCGGCGAGAACGGCCCGATGATCCGACGGCCAGGGCGCGGCGCTGTTGCGATCGTCCAGTTCGAAAGCCTCGAGCAGCGCGATCCCGTCGCCGTTCGAGTAATAGACGAAGTCGATCCGATCGAATGCGTCGTTGGGTTCCTGGGCGGCGATGGGCGTCCAGGTGATCCCGGGATCGTCGAAGGCGAAGGCGGGCGGGTATGTTCGGAGGTCCGGGTGCGCGTCGCGGTAGGCATCTCGAAGGCCGGCTGCCAGGGGCGCTTTCGAGGTGGGCCAGGGGAAGTCAGCGTAATCGAGGTGCGAAGGCGCGTTGAAATCGCCGGTCAAGAAACAGGGGGCCGGCCCGGCCAGGTAGGGCGCCATCACCTTGAGGAGTTGGTTGAGGGGTGGCATGCGCGTCTGCTCCTCCTGCGCGATCACGAAAGACTGAGTCTGTCCTTCGCGCATGCTGTAAGGACCGTAGGGGTAAGCGGGCAGGTGACAGTTGAACAGGTGCACCAACTGACCGGGAGCCAGTTCAACGCTCACCCCGGAGCCGCCGCCCGACGGGATCGAGGCCCGGATGGGGTATCGGCTCACGATCGAGGTGTCCGCGGCGCCGAAGGCATGCCATCCGAGGCTGGTGGCGATGGCTTGGGCCGTTGCGGCGTTGCACTCTTGTAGCCCGACCAGGTCGGCGTCCGAGTTCCGAATGGCGTCGATGCATCGAGCCAGGCTGCGTCCGCCCTGGACCCAGATGTTGAAGCTCATCACCTTGAGTTCTGTGACGGAGGCGGCGCTCAACTGCCAAACCAAACTGAGCCCTGCCAACCATGGCAACGAAACGCGCGACGGACGGCCCGACGACCGGGCTGGGCGTTGGCGTGGGCGGCTCAGAGGCAACAATGGCCAGATCATGTTGCACTATGCGCAGAGGAGCCGGACCTGAGCAAGGGCGAGAACCCGGACATCGGATCGCGCGCAGCGTTGTACCACACTCTCTGTGCGCTTCCTCTTTTTTTTGGCTCTTGCCAGCAAACCGCAAACTCATCAGCCTTTGAGGATTCAGGCTGAACAGGTTGCGATTTTTGCGGCTGAGGTCTGCGAAATCCTCAGCCCAGGCTTCTCAGGAGTGGCACGTTGGAATACCCTCCGGGCATGGATCGTTTTGTGAGAATTGCCACCCTCGACGACGAAGTTCAGGCGGAGGCACTCGATGCCATGCTCTCGGGTCAGAGCATTCCCCATGTCATGGCCTGCTACCACGATGCGGCGTTGGACGGCATCTTCCAGGGGGCACGAGGCTGGGGCCATGTCGAAGCACCGGAAGCCTTCAAAGAACAGATCCTGACAATCCTGTCGGACTTGAAGACCAAGCCATCCCCCTGACCGCCCAATGAGCAACCGCCCATTCCTCCTGCTGTCGACACGGCGTGAGTTCATCCGCCGGTTGGGCCTCGGGCCGGCCCTCCTAGCTGGCGCCGCCCGAGCCATCGGCGAGACCAAGCCTGCACGTCGGGTGCGATTCGGATTGATCGCCGACATCCATCCGGATGTGATGCCCGATGGAATCGAGCGGGTGCGCGCTTTTGTAGCGGCTCTGCAAAGAGCCGAGGTGGATTTCATCCTCCAGCTCGGCGACTTCTGCTGGCCGGCTCCACGCAATCGACCCTTCCTTGAGGCCTGGAACCAGTTCCGCGGTCCCCGGTTCCACGTGCTGGGCAATCACGACATGGATGGCGGGTACACGCGCGAGCAAACCGTCGCCTTCTACGGCATGCCGGACAAGCACTACGTGTTCTCGGCCGGTCCGGTCCGGGGTATTGTCCTTGACGGAAACGAGCCCGGCGGCAAGGCCGCTGGCTACAAGCGGTTCGTCGGGGCCGAACAGTTGGCTTGGCTGGAACGTGAGCTGGCACAGGGGGACCGTCCAACGGTGCTGTTCATTCATCAGCCGTTCGATGCCGACCACGAAGGTTGCCTCGAGAACAGTGCCGCCGTCCGTACCGTGCTTGAACGAGCCGAGCGGCGAAAGCCGGGCAGCGTGGTGGCGGTATTCGGTGGCCACCTGCACTTGGACTACACCCGGGTGGTCAACGGCATCCGCTACATCCAGATCAACAGTGCTTCGTACTGGTGGCTCAATAACCCAGCCGCCCGCCGTGAAACGTACCCTTCCGAAGTGCACAAGGCCTGCCCGTACTTGACCCACGTGGCCGCGTACCGAGAACCGCTCTGGGCCCTGGTGACGCTCGACCTCGATCGTTCCCAGTTGGTCATCAAAGGCAGACGCACCAAATGGGTCGGTCCTGATCCCTGGGCACGGGGCGAGCAGGCGCCCTGGCCGCGCGAGCAGCTTCGCCCTGCCGTCTCCAGCCGACTATTGAAATTGAATACGTAAACCGTCCGCTTTGGGATATTCCCGTGAAAACGAGTCGTTCTTCCTGGGCGTTGGCGGCCGTGGCGGTGTTGTTGACCGATGCAGCAGTCTCCCGTGCTGCATCGGAGAGGCTCGCAAGGGCTTCGACCAACCTGGCCCTCTCCGTCGCCACCGACCGCGCCGATGCCATCTACCCGCAAGGCGCTCCCGTCCGCTTCACCATCACCCTGCACTCCGACGAGCACCCTGTGCATGATGCGGAGGTGCAATGGACGATTTCCAAGGACGGCGTGCCGCCGACCACCGACGGCACCGTGCGGTTGACCAACGGCAGTGCGACCATCGTCGGGAGGCTGGATGAACCGGGCTTCCTCCAGTGCCGCGCGGTCTGGCGCAGCACGAACGAGCCGACTCGCACCGCGGTCGCGGGAGCAGCCGTTGACCCGCTCCAGATCCAAGCGAGCCTGCCGGTGCCGGCGGATTTCGACGAGTTCTGGGCGGCGCAGAATAAGAAGCTTGCTGCGGTGCCGGTCAACGCCCGTCTGACCCCCGTGAAGTCGGTGTCTGCGAACGTCGAGTGCTTCGACCTTCAGGCTGACAGCCTTGGCGCGCCGGTGTCGGGTTACTATGCGCGGCCGGTGGATGCTCGGCCCGCAAGCCTGCCGATCATCCTCACCGTCCACGGCGCGGGCGTGCGCAGTTCGAGCCTCAGCGGCGCTGTCGGATGGGCCAGCAAAGGCATGTTGGCGCTGGACATCAACGCCCACGGCTTGCCCAACGGGCAGCCTGAGGACTACTACACGAACCTCGCCAATGCCGACCTGAAGGACTACCGGACGCGGGGACGAGAGTCGCGCGAGGCGGTTTACTTCCTCGGCATGTTCCTGCGACTGGTGCGGGCCATTGATTTCCTCACGGCGCAACCGGAGTGGGACAGGCGCACGTTGATCGTCCACGGCAGCAGCCAGGGCGGCGCCCAATCCATTGTCGCAGCCGGCCTGGATCCGCGCGTGAGCTTCTTCGCCGCCGGGGTGCCGGCGATGTGCGATCACACCGGCGTGGTGGTTGGGCGGGCCAACGGCTGGCCGAAGTTCCTGGCGAATCCGCCCGCCGTGCCCGCCTCGAATATCATCGAAGCAGTGCGCTACTACGACGCGATGAATTTCGCCGCGCGTGTCCGGTGCGCTGGGATTGTCACGGTCGGGTTCATTGATGCGACCTGTCCCCCGACGAGTGTCTATGCTGCCTACAACGCGTTGGCCGGGCCGAAGCGGATGTTCAACGACCCGCCAAGCACGCATGCGGTCTCCGCCCGGGCGGCCGGAGCCATGCGAACGGCGATGATGGCCCACATTGAGGAGTACCGCCGAGGGCGCACGTATCACGTGGACGCGGTGGACGGCGACGACACTCGTGACGGGCTCAAACCCGAAACCGCCTGGCGTTCGCTGGCCGCGGTGAACCGCGCCTCGCTTGCGCCGGGCGATCGAGTGCTCTTCAGGCGGGGCCAAACCTGGCGTGGCCAACTCGTTCCCCGGAGCGGCGACGCCAGTGGCGTTGTCACGTACGGCGCCTACGGCGAGGGGCCCAAGCCTGTTCTCCTGGGTTCGGTGGCAGCGGATCGGCCCACAGACTGGGAACGAGTCGGCGAACACCTCTGGGCCACGCCGCCGTCTGGCTCGCCGGACGATCAAGCCGCTTCATTGTCGCTGGACGTGGGCAACATCATCTTCGACCACGGCAAGTCCGCCGGGGTCAAGCGGTGGTCGGAAGCGGACCTGCACCGCGAAGGTGATTACTACTATGATGCCCGCACAAGGCAGGTGAAGCTTCGCTCGGATGACAACCCGGCCACCCACTCCCGCAGCATCGAACTGGCGTTGCGCAGACACATCATCGACCAGAGCGGGCGGGCGTATGTGACGTGCGAGAATCTCGACTTGCGCTACGGGGCCGCCCACGGCATCGGCGGGGGCAACACCCGCCATATCACGATTCGCGGCTGCGATCTCTCCTTCATCGGCGGCGGGCACCAATTCACCCGGGACGACGGCACGCCCGTGCGCTTCGGCAACGGCATCGAGTTCTGGTCGGACGCGCGTGATTGCCTGGTCGAGGACTGCCGCCTCTGGGAGGTTTACGATGCCGCCCTGACCAACCAGGGCGACGGGACCAACGTGCAGGAGAACATCACCTATCGCCGCAATGTGATCTGGAACAGCGAATACTCGTTCGAGTACTGGAATCGAGGCTCCGGCAGCGTGACGCGCAACATCGTGTTTGAACACAACACCTGCGTTGATGCCGGGGCCGGCTGGGGGCATGGGCAGCGCCCGGATCCGAACGGGCGCCATCTGATGTTCTACGACAACTCCGCCGCCACGACGAACTTGGTCGTCCGCCGCAACATCTTCTGCAACGCCACGGACAGCCTTCTTCGGCTGAGCGGACGCGACTGGACCGTGGCGCTGGCGATGGATCACAACTGCTGGTATCAGCCGCGCGGGCCGGTGCTGCTCTGGGGCCAGCAGAATGTCGGCGCAGACGACTTCGCCGCTTTCATGCACGCGCGCGGCTTCGACCGCCACTCCCTGTTGGCCGACCCCAAGTTTCTCAATGCAGCCCAGCACGACTATCGACTGGCTCCGGACAGTCCGGCGCGCGCGCTGGCCGGCCAGGGCGAACCCGCCGGTGCGTTGGCGGACTGACCAGACCGACCACGGAACCGAAAGCGAGCCCTGCGACACCGTTGTCACCAAGACGGTTCACCATGCTGGTCGCCGTCGAACCCGTGTCCTCATCGTCACGGGGCTGTGCGCAAGAGGCCGCACCGCGCGACCGCAGCACGATCATGCAGCGTGTCACTCGCCGCAAATAAGAAGGAACGGATCCTTGAAACCCCAAACGTATTGCGATCAAGTCACGTTTGAGCGCCGATCCCTCAGGCGTTTCAGGGATTCTGTGGAGCGAGGCGCGGGAAAGAGAAGCGGGGAGCACCTGCTGCGTTGGGCTGGACCACGCGGAGGCCGGTTCGTCACGGACCGACCGCAGGCTTACCCAAACGCCGACATGAAGGTTCTGCTCTGCCAAAGGCTCGACTCAATTGGATTCAGGCAAGGCCCCTGTCTCAGCCGATCCCTCTCCTTCACCGGCTTGCTGATCATCACATGCCACGTTTACGAACATGCTCTCTACAACCTTGATGGCGAGGTCTTCGTCTTCGCCCGAAGCCTGGATTTCAATCGCTGTGTTGCACACCGCACAAAGCGTCAGCACCGCGAGGATGCTCCTGCCATCCGCGACGCGCTGACCGACGCGGAGCAGAATTCGCGACCGCAGGTTCTGAATCCGACGCACCAGTCCTGCCGCCGGCCTGGCATGCAGTCCCTCGCGCCAGGGGACAATAACTTTGGTTGTCTTCATCAAAGTTGAGCTGTTGCACAGTTGGCACATCTGACACTCCAAGTGCTGGGCCGTTCAACGGGGATGATGTCAACTTCACGGTTCACATGCCTGCGCCATGATCCCGATCTCAGGCTCGTACTGCGCTGTCGCATGCCGTCCCCTCTGCAGGCGCGGCGGCCGTCAACCGAACGCGGCAGGCGCGGGCGGGGGGGGGCGACGGAACACCCGTTAAGCCGTATCGCAGGCACACTGGTCCCCAACGCTGGAGCAGTTGGTTTCCGAAGCCGGGAAATGGCCAGTGCCAACGTGTGCCCAGCATCCACTTCCAGTTGATGGGGCGCTGGGGAAAAGCCTTTCAGCAGGCCCACTCCGTGCAAAACGGGAAGGCGAAGGCGGCGGCAAAGTCCAAGACTCGAAGTCCGGATGCTGATCCGGGCGCTGAAGCTGCAACTGGCGGACGGTGCCACCGTCGTGGCTGCGATGGAAGCGTTAATGGCCCAGAAGTGGACCTCCAACGTGGTCAACGGTCAGACGGCCCTGCTCGACGGCGACGTGCCTCCCGTTCCCGCCTGGCCTTGAGCAGTTGGAACTTCCTCCTGTTCCTTCGACTCATAGCCGATACGCACTCGATGAAACCCCCAGCGTCAATTACGTTCAACGAACAGCCTGGAATGTCAGGGATTCAAGGGGGGACTGTCATCTTCACCGTTTCGCATCCACTTGCGCGCCGCCCGAGGGTGGCTGGACCTCAGCAATCACGTGGAGGTCAACGCGGAGTCGGAGCAGATCGTGCCGCAGGCCTCGGTCCTCAATCGTTGGCAAGCTGGACCTGTGCCACAGGAAAAGTCGACACCTTTACGTCGCACGGGTCTGGCGCTGGCAGAACGCTTTGCGAGGCGGATCGCGGATGAATGCTCGTCGCGTCGGGATGAGTGCTGCAAGAGTCCAGGACAATGAACATCGATAATGCATGAGGATCTAAAATGAACACAAACAGCAACGCAGCCGATCTCACCAAGCTCTGGGAACGAACCTACCCCGATGACCCGTTCGACGAGTTCGCATTCGACGACCGGCTCTTGTATTTGCTGTGCAACTCCAGCCTGCGAGTGCTCGACGCAGCCGATGGTCACGAGGTCAGAAGCAAGGAGATGAGTTGGACGGCCATACGGTCTCAGCCGCGGTTCTGGGGCGAGTACATCTTCATCCCCGCGGATGTACAAAAGCCTGGGGCTTCGTTGGACCGCGTGTATGCCCTGCATGCCGAGACCGGGATTGTGAAGTGGTACAGGCCCCTGGATTCAAGTCCTCACACGTATCTCACGCTCCTGGGCGACCATGTGTTTTGTGGGAGCGCCAATACCCTGCACGGGTTTCATCGCGAAAGCGGGGTGCCCCTGAGCCCATTGGCGATCGATCCCCAAATCACATGTCCGAGACGACCCAGGGGCCTGGGTCTTCCGTTTGTTGCATATCCCTCCTCCATCATCCCTTACAACAATCTCCTGTTCGTCGGCGCAGGCCAATTCATCATTGCTGTGGACCCAGGGACGCTGACGGAAGTCGCCAGGTATCAGATGGAAGGCGGCGAGGTGCTGCGCTTCCTGATTGTGGGGTCAATTCTCTACGTCGGGACAGGGAACTACGACGACATGTGTTTTCGGTTGACCGCGTACGCTCTGCCGTCCTGAAGAGAGTTCCGTGGCTGCACGGCATCCTTCGACTGGCTGTTGCGCGGACTTGGGACACGCGGTCATTGCCGACCCGGACCTGGAACCTCTGTGGAAGCACATGAAGAAGCTCTGACCATGAAGCAAATCATCTTCGCGGCTGGCCTTCTCGCCCTGCTCGTCCTGGTGATGTTCCGCGTTGAAGCCGCCGACAGGTCGCCAGACGCGAAGGTTTCAGCTCACGCAGGGAATATCTCCAGCCTCATTGACCCTGCCAAGCTGAAGACGCTGGGCGAACGCGCAGCAAACCCGCGCATTCAGAAATGCGTTTACTGGCTGGCGACGGCGAGGAGCGACGGGTGCAAGCCCGAGCATGTGCTGGACCTCGCGCTGACAGGCACCCCCTCGAAGACCCCGACCATCTCCGGCCTGCACGCTGGACCATTGAACGGTTGGCTCAGGTCCTGGCCGAACAGAGGAGCATGACGCCGGTTGAAGCCGAGCGGACGATTCGAGAACTGCTGCGAACACAACGCGCCACCCTCATGGCCGGGAGACCCTGAACAGGAATCCGCTGAGCATCAATGATCCAACCGTTATCGGCCCGCCGACCTCGGGCACGCGCGTCTTGAGCGCGTCCTGGCGGGATGCCCAAGCCCGGACATTTCACAGGGCTTCGCGGCGTCTGGTGTCCAGGCTGTGGCAAAACCCCGCCCATAGAGGGCCGCACGAAGATCTCGTCGGCCAGAATAGCGGCTTGGGGCGCGGAGATGCTGTGTCCCTGTTCCCTCGTTTTGGTGAGGCCCGGTTTTGCTTTTCTAGCCCGCATAGCAGTCCTCTTGCGAAGTCTGAGTGCCCTGCGCACCATAGGGGTGTGAAATATGCGGGCGAGGCGGGGAGTTCCGCAGCACGGGTGCGGGCACGCCGGGGACGTGTATTCAGATCAGGCCGGCGGCGGTGACCGCCGATCTGGGCAGCGGCACCATGCCGGTCGGGCACCTCATCCTGAACGTCGCCACGGGCCACATCAAGCGCCACGCCGGGGAGTAGGTGTGGAAAATCCCGGTGGCGTAGGGTCGTGCGGTCCAGGCCTCAAACCATCCGCGAACCGCCGACGCGGCCGCAGGTCGAGGCAACCAACGACGAACTGGTCGAAGCCTTCAAGTTCATGATCCGGCCGAGATCTGGATCCCGCCGGGAGCCATGCGCTGGCGATGATTCCTGCCTGACGGGTACCACAGGCGGCCGACAGAATCCTGTTGGTGACGCGGTCCGATCGGGTTTAGCCTGTGCGCATGATGTCATTGCTACCCTCGGCAGAATGAGGTTCAACCCGCTCGGCCTCGATCGCTTCCTTCCGCCTATGGCACAGTTGAGGGTTTAGGGTCTGTGCAAAAATTACTTCCGATTTTGCTGGAGGGGATTTGGCTCGCTGGCGAGGCGCGACGAAGGAGCATAGCCTTGACCTCTGTGACTGAGGAGCAACGAAGCCAGCGAGCCAAAGCCCCCAGCCCTCCGGGGCGGGGCGGCACCGGGCCATCTGCGTCGTTCCTCGGTCGGTCGAGTATCTCTGGGGATACACTCCCTCCCTCGGGCCTCGCATCTGGCCCGGTGGCGCTCCCGCCAAAACCGGAATTAATTTTTGCACAGACCCTTACCTGATCGCCGCATTGCCAAGGCCCTCAGGAAACGTGGGTCAAAACCACCGTCGGCCGACAGAAGTTGGCGAGTCGCATTGATGAAGCGTGTGCTTGAATTGCTCCGCAACACCGACAGGCCCCTGGGCAGCTATGTGTGGCGCGCCTGGTTGATCGCCATGCTCCCAAGCCTGGTGGTTTCGGCGTTGGTTGCGTTCGCGCTCCCGGACAGCGCGCCGCCGTTGAAGGGGCCGGCGGTGTTTGTCCTGGTTGGAGTCCTTTTCCTGAGTCCTTGGCTGGAAACGCTATTGATGTGGCCGGTGCTCTGGGTGCTCAAGCGGTGCATTGGTTCGATGGTCGGCGTCGCTGCGGCTTCAGCGGTGTTCTGGGGTGTACTGCATTCATTGGCTGCCCCCGCGTGGGGCCTCGTGGTCGCCTGGCCGTTCTTCGTCTTCTCGCTGTGTTTTCTGGCCTGGGAGAAGAAGTCCGCAGGGCGGGCGATCGTCGCCACCGCCGTCCTTCACATGTGTCAGAACGCATTGCCTGCATTGGCGCTCGCCTTGGCGAGTTGAACTGGCCGGAGTCCGCTGGAGGCCAGATTCCAGGCCGCCGTCGGCCGGCTGGCCCGTGAGCAGGCTGACCCGTCGAGCGGCACCATCCCGACGGGTCACCTCATCTTCAACGTCACCACCGGCCACATCAAGCGCCACGCCGGCGGGCGCGTGTGGGAGGTGCCGGAGGCGTGAGTTGATGGCTGGACGCCACAGCTCATTCTTCAACCATTCGATAGAACATATACGGCACTGCACCCGCTTCGGAGTCCTGCAACTCGCTCGGCCCCTGATCCCGACTGACCGTCTGCCAGTCTTCCCAGTCGCGCAGGTTCGTGCTGCGTTGAACGCGCACGGTTGCGGGTGCCGGAGAAGCCGAACGCAGCCTCAGCGGGCCAGCCGTCGTCAGTGGAGGGTCGCCCAGAGTCAGCGGGATCCACAGCGCGGTCGGAGAATAGCCAAACGTCGGCCACCAGCCCGTGGTCCCGGGAAGGTGGTAGAACATCGCTGGAAAGACTGCGAATGGGCCAGGGTATTCTTCGGGCGCGTCACCCCGGAAGTAGACGGTTTCGAGGCTGGTGCAGCCCTCGAACGCACTATCTCCGATGCTGGTGAGACTATCGCCGATTATGACGCTGGTCAGGCCGGTACAGCCTGAGAATGCCGCCTCGCCGATACTGGTGACGCTGTCGGGGATCGTGTAGCTGACTGCTTTACGCTCCGGACATTTGATGAGCGTAGTCTGGTTCTTGTTGAACAGAACTCCATCGAGACTGCTGTAGGAAGCGTTGAGTTTATCCACCGCTGTCGCGATTAAACCGGTGCAGCCATCAAACGCATGGGCCCCGATGCTGGTGACGACGTCAGAGATCATGATGCCGGTCAGGCCGCTGCAGCAACCGAACGCCGCGTACCCGATGCTGGTGACGCTGTCGGGGATCGTGACGCTGGTCAGCCCGGTGCAGCTCCTAACGTCATGCGGCGCAACGGCGTGTCGAGCTGGCAAACCGTGGTTGAAAACCGAGTGGCGGAGGGATTCTCCGATCAATTGGTATCGAAAAAGTTCACAGTAAACGGGCCTGGCCGGGCATTTCTATGCTGAATCTATGCTGAATCTATGCGGACTATGCGGACTTCTATGCTGACTCTATGCTGACTCGCGTCGAGCCGTAGCGGCGGCAGACGACCCGAGGAACATGTGACAGCATCGGTCAGCCGAAGGCACGGGTGGCGAACATCGGCTTATGAATCCGGGGAGGACTCGTGAATGACGAGGGGGGGACTCTGTGCGCGCTGCGTCTTAGCGCGCCAGCGTCTTTGCGTTGAACTCGACGGGACGGTGACTGTCATCGAATGGGATTCACCACAGAGGCGCAGAGCACACAGAGGCCAGCGAATGCGTAGAACCCGATGCCACCTTTCTGGCGCTTGAGCCAGTTCTCCAGTTTCCGCGCCTCCGTGAGTGACATCGGTCCTTGCTGCCAGACCCGCTGCCAAGGCCCGAACTTGCTGGTCCACTTCGACCTCCCGGTGTTGTGGTCGTTCAGGCGTCGAGCCACATCCTCCGTCAGGCCGATGTACAGTTTTCCGGTTGGATTGCAGAGCACGTAGACCCAGTAAATCCCCGTCGCCATTCGGTTCCTCCTTTCCGTTCAGTGATCAACATTCGACGCGGTGGTCACGGCGTCAACCGGGTCGTCTGTACCTGGGAGACTGGGGCAGCATCGGCACCCGGCCCTCTCCCAACATGAACCCGTCTTCGTCCGGACCGCTCCAACCGCCAGAGTGTTTGGCAAATGTTTGGCGATGGTGCTGAGCGGTGCACAGTGGTGCACGGAGAGGCGCGGATTCAAGAATCGTGCCAAGAATGAAGAAAAGCCGCTGAAGGCCAGCGGCTTAAGTCGTTGCAGCGCAACGTGAATTGGTTGCGGGGGGTTGGATTTGAACCAACGATCCCGCGGCCGCGGGACCAGCGAGCCAAATCCCCCCAGCCCTTCGGGGCGGGGCGGCATCGGGCCATCTGCGTCGTTCCTCGGTCGGTCGAGTATCTCAGGGGATACACTCCCTCCCTCGGGCCTCGCATCTGGCCCGGTGGCGCTCCCGCCAAAATCGGAAGTAATTTTTGCACAGACCCTTAGCCATGCTTTGGGCGTCAAGATTCCCACGCGCTTCAAAAGACCGACAGTGTTCAGCCCACAATGGATTCAACGGCACACCCAGGGGCCGCAAAACCTCGACCGATTGGACTTAGAGTGCCCGGGCGGAGCGGGTCAGTCGCAGGACATCGTTCTCGCCATTGGCCAGCTTGGTGCCCACAAAGGCGGGCTCCCGCTTCGCCTCCTCCAGATCGGCGAACCGCTTCTTCTTCCGGTGGGCGCCGTCGTGGTAGACGGCCGTGAATTGCTCGTAAACAGTCCCGTTGACGCGGTTTTTGCCCCGGTGAATCTTCACGGAGACGTTCCCGCGTTTGATTTCCAGGGGCCATCTGGCGGTGGAGGAGGCGGTCGTTTGCGTGGCCTCAGAATGTGTCCCCCAAAGTCAAGGAATTCGAAAAACGCCAATAAAAGGCTGGCGGGAGCGGCGGGGCTCGAACCCGTAACCTCTGCCGTGACAGGGCAGCGCTCTAACCAATTGAGCTACGCCCCCGCACTGGGATCGGCACTTTAGAAGAGAACCGCCGCGGTCGTCAACGCGGATTTCGAGTCTGACAGAGTGCGCGTGCATCCGACAGTTGTCGGTATTCTGTCGCCCGGTGAGGGCACCGGGCCTAGCCCGCATAGCAGTCCTCTTGCGAAGTCTGAGTGCCCTGTGCGCCATAGGGGTGTGAAATATGCGGGCTAGAAGGGATGGAGCCTTCCGCTGCAGGCCGCGTGCCCTGCCGGCGCCGCAAAGGGCAGCGGCGCGGCAGGGCCGGGCGGCTTGCGTTCATTCCTCGAGTGCTGGATAATCAGGCGGTGAACGGGCCGACTTCCACGTTAACCGAGGACCTGATCGCATCGTACGCGCAGTTTGGCGGCATCAACCATTTGGACGGCGAGAACCTGCCGTCGAAACGGGCGATTGCACTGATCACGGTCGATCTGTTGCGCCTGCTGTTTCCGGGCTACTTCGACGAACGGATCGTCCACTCGTCGGAGGTGCGGACGCAGACGGACGCACTGATGGGATCGGTGCAGCGGCGGCTGGCGGACGAGTTGCGCAAGAGCCTCGAATACGCGCCGCCGGCGGACCGTGAGTGCGGGGAGGTGGGGCGTTTGGCATCGGAACTGACGGTCGAGTTCCTCGGGTGCCTGCCGCGGGTGCGCGAGGTGCTCCAGACGGATGTCGAGGCAGCTTATCAGGGCGATCCGGCCGCGCTGAGCGAGGAAGAGGTCATCGTGGCGTACCCGTTTATCGAGGCGATCGCGGTCCAGCGGCTCGCCCATGAGTTGTATCGGCGCCGGGTGCCCCTGATCCCGCGCATCATGACCGAGTGGGCGCACGCCCGCACGGGGTTGGATCTGCACCCGGGTGCGCGGATTGGCAGTCACTTTTTTGTGGACCATTGCACCGGCACGGTCGTGGGCGAGACCTCGGAGATCGGGCGCAACGTGAAGTTGTATCAGGGCGTCGGCCTGGTGGCCCGTTCGCTCGCGGGCGGCCAGGCTTTACGGGGACAGAAACGGCACCCGACCATCGAAGATCGGGTGACCGTATACGCCGGGGCGACCATCATGGGGGGCGACACGGTGGTGGGGGCCGGCAGCACCATCGGCGCCAACGTCTTCCTCACCCAGAGCGTGCCGCCCGGCTCGCTGGTGCTCAGCGAAGACGTCCGAATCCGCGTCCTCGCGAAGTCGGACCTGGCGCCCGGAGGGGATTATCAGATCTGAATTATGCCACTCCCCGTCGTCACGATCAGCCAGATGCGGGAATGGGAACAGGCGACGTGGGCCGCGGGACAGACCCCCGACGCCGTGATCCGGCGCGTCGGCGAATGCCTGGCCCGGCGTGCCCTCAGCCTGACCCGAGACGGCGACTTGATCCTGATCCTGGCGGGACGCGGGCACAACGGCGACGACGCGCGATGCGCCGAGCCGCACCTGGGCGGGCGGCGCGTCGAGGTTCTGTCGATTCGGGACCCCGCCGCCAGCCGGACCGCATTGGCCGCCGCGTTGGGCAAAGGCCCCGGGCTGGTCATCGACGGCCTGTTCGGCATCGGATTGAACCGCCCGCTGGATTCGGCGTGGATCGAGTCCATTGCGGCGCTCAACGCGGCCCGGGTGCGGGTGCTGTCCGTCGATGTGCCGTCCGGGATCGATGCCGACACGGGGGAAGCGCTCGGGGCGGCGGTGGAGTCCGCGGTGACGCTCACCCTGGGCGCGCCCAAGGTCGGCTTGCTTCGTCCGGAGGCATGGGCGTCGGTCGGACGGCTCGAACTCGAATCCGACATCGGCCTGGTCCCGTGTCCGTGCGAGTCGGATTTGCAGTGGACCTCCGGAAGCGATTTTGCCGGTTATCCCCCGGCCCGGCTTGCCGCGGCTCACAAGGGGAGCTTTGGACATCTTGCGATCGTGGCAGGCAGCCTCGGGTATCACGGCGCCGCCGTGCTGGCGGCGCGCGGGGCGCAACGGGCCCGTCCGGGCTTGATTTCGCTCTACACGGCCCCGTCCGTGTACGCGCCGGTGGCGGGACATTTGCAGGCTGTCATGGTCCACCCGTGGCGCCCCGAGGTCCGGTGGCCCGATGGGGTGAGCGCCTTTTTGTGCGGGCCAGGGCTGGCGGACCGAGATCTCCCGGGCGACCTGCGCCATACCGTGCTCGAGCTGTGGCAGGATGCCGACGATCCGGTGATTGTGGACGCCAGCGCGCTGGATTGGCTCCCGGCGAAGTCCACGGCCACCCGGGCGGCGCGCGTCGTCACGCCGCATCCGGGCGAGGCGGCCCGAATGCTTGGTTCGAGCGTGGCGGAAGTGCAGCGGGATCGGACGGCGGCCCTGCGCGCGCTATCCCGGCGGTACGGCGGGTGTTGGGTGGTATTGAAGGGGCACCAGACGATTGTCGGACGCGATCGCGGACCCGTCTGTGTGAACTCGACAGGGGGTTCCGGGCTGGCTCAAGGCGGGAGCGGCGACTTGCTGGCGGGCTATCTGGCGGGCTTGCTGGCCCAACCGGCGCTCGAAGGCGATCCGGCTTTGGCGGCGCGTTACGCCGTCTGGCAGCACGGCGCGGCGGCGGATCGGTTGTCGGAAGGCCACCCGAACTGGACGATCGAGGATCTGGCCGCGCACCTGGGCGGTTGCGCTGAGATCGGGGAGGCGTCTGGGTGGTGGGGCGTCTGAGTTGCGGCAGTGGGAGAAAGCGGTAAGCTGCGCGCATGGATGGACAGCAGATCGCGGCGCTGGGGATCGTTGTGCTGACTGCGGGCCTGATGGTGAGGGGCTGGCTGAGGCGGCGGGCGCGGCGCGGCGCGGACGTGGGCGCCTGTGTGAAGTGCGCCTGTGCGGCGGGTCGGGATATCGAGCGACGGAACAGTGCATCTGCAAGTTCTCGGTGAGAATGGAGTCTGCGCCGCGTGGGGGCACGCGGCCTACAGCATGAGTCTCCATCCGTTGCAGGCCCGGTGCCCTCACCGGGCGACAGAATACCGACAACTGTCCGATGCGCCGGCGACGGAAGCGGATGCAAGCGGAGGCTTGAAAGGCGGGCTGAGGTGCATTAGCTTCACGGGCATCAATGGCCTTGAACAAGATTTCGGCAACATTTCAGTTTGCCAAACGGCCCCAGCTTCACACGGAAGCGACATCCGAGGCGGCATGGACTCCGAATACGGACGTCTACCTGACGGACGGCGGGTTGGTGATCAAAGTCGAGCTGGCGGGGATGAGGCGGGAAGATCTCGAACTGACCGTCGAGGGCAACCGGCTGCGGATTTGCGGTTTCCGGCGGGACGCGTGTCGGGAGGGCCGGTGCAAGTTTGTGCTGATGGAGATCAACTACGGGCCGTTCGAGAGCGTGATCGATCTGCCTCCCGGCTATGACCCGA
Source organism: Verrucomicrobiota bacterium (assembly GCA_040766265.1). GTDB lineage: Bacteria > Verrucomicrobiota > Verrucomicrobiia > Limisphaerales > J093 > MWFF01. The sequence continues at coordinate 31,954 of JAXGQW010000006.1, read as the reverse complement.
GCAGCGCCAAGGCGGCCTATCAGAACGGCTTCTTGCGGGTGGACGTTCCCCTGTCCTCGCCCGCTGCCGCCCAGACGTTCAGTGTCCCGATCGACACCGACGACGGTTTTTGACTTTTCCGTGAAGCTTCTTCGAGGCGGGTGCATCTAATCGCCTGTGGAGACTGAACTGGGGATGCACTCCGCCGACACCGAATCGATCAGTATCTCGAATCAGACCGGGACTTCCGCGGACTTGCCCAACCCGCGCGCCGCGGGGCGGGCATTGCCCGACGTTCTGCCGATCCTCGGGCTTTCGGACATCGTGGTGTTCCCGGGCATGGTGGTTCCGCTGGTCGTCGAGTCGTCCCCGAGCACGCGCCTGATTGACGATGTGGTGGCGGGGGACCGGTTTGTGGGACTGGTGCTCCAGAAAAAGGCCGAACTCGAGAACCCGGGTCCGGACGATCTGTGGACTGTGGGCTGCGCCGCGCGCGTGCTCCGCATGTTGAAGTTTCCGGACAACACGACGCGTGTGCTGGTCGAAGGCCTTCGCCGCATCCGCCTCATCGAGTTCGTTTCCCAGGACCCGTACCTGCAAGCGCGCCACGAGCATGTGCCGGACGTGGCGGACGACTCGATCGAGACAACGGCCCTGGCGCGGAGCGCGCGCGAGCATTTTGTGGAGGTCATCGAGCACTCGCCGACGCTCAACGAGCAGATCAAGATTCCCGCCCTACAGACCGAGCAACCGGGGCGTCTGGCGGATCTGATGGCGGCCAACCTGAATCTCACACTCGAAGAACGCCAGACATCGCTCGAGACGGCGGATGTCAAACAACGGCTCAAGCGGATCCTGCCCCTGCTCACACGCGAGCTCGAGGTTTTGAAACTGGGCTCGAAGATCCAGAAAGAGGTCACAACCTCGATGTCGAAGAGCCAACGCGATTATTTCCTGCGCGAGCAGATCCGGGCGATTCAGCGCGAACTGGGCGAAGGCGAAGAGGGAAACACGGAAGCCGCCGCCCTGCGCGAACAGATCGAGGCCGCCCAATTGCCGCCCGAGGCTCACAAGGTCGCGCTGAAGGAACTCGATCGGCTCCGCCAGATTCCGCCCGCCGCGGCCGAGTACACGGTCTCACGCAACTACCTCGATTGGATCTTGAACCTGCCGTGGGCCAGGACGACGCCGGACAAGCTCGATCTGGCGGAGGCGGAGCGCATTCTCGATGCGCAGCACTACGGCCTGGTCAAAGTCAAGGATCGGCTGATCGAGTTCCTGGCCGTGCTCAAGCTGCGGCAGCAACTCAAAGGACCCATCCTCTGCCTGGTCGGCCCCCCCGGCGTGGGCAAAACCTCCCTGGGCAAGAGCGTCGCGGATGCCCTCGGACGCAAGTTCGTGCGGATCGCCCTCGGGGGAATGCGTGACGAGGCCGAGATTCGCGGTCATCGCCGCACCTACATCGGCGCCCTGCCGGGTCGGATCCTGCAGAGCCTGCGCCGTGTCGAGAGCCGCAACCCGGTCATGCTGCTCGACGAGATCGACAAGGTCGGCGCCGATTTCCGCGGCGATCCCGCGGCCGCGCTTCTTGAAGTGCTCGATCCGGAGCAGAACCAGGCGTTTGTCGATCATTACCTCGATCTGCCCTTCGATCTCTCCCGCGTTCTGTTCATCACGACGGCCAACTGGCTCGACCCCGTTCACCCCGCCTTGCGGGATCGGCTCGAAGTCATCGAACTGCCCAGTTACACGGCCGAGGAGAAGCTCCACATCGCGCGCCGCCACCTGTTGCCCCGTCAACTGGCTGAGCACGGCCTGCGCCCGCGTGACATCCGCCTGCCGCCCGCCACGCTGCGCCGCCTCATCCGCGATTACACCCGCGAGGCCGGCGTGCGCCAGTTGGACCGCGAACTCGCGGCCCTGTCCCGGAAGGCCGCCCGCCGTCTGGCGCGGCGCGGGGGAAAGGCCAAGCCACTCTCGGTGCGTCCCGACGCGTTGTCGGATTACCTGGGGCCACTGAAGTTTTTGGCCGAGACGGCCGAGACGATTCGCGATTGCGGGATTGCGACGGGTCTGGCCTGGACGCCTGTGGGTGGCGAGATCCTCTTCGTCGAAGCGACACGCATGCCGGGGACCGGCAAACTGACCCTGACCGGCTCGTTGGGCGAGGTGATGAAAGAGAGTGCCATGGCGGCTTTGAGCTACTTGCGCAGCCTGGCCTCGGGCCCGGACACCCCCGGTCTCAAGTTCGACAAGCACGACTTGCATATCCATGTCCCCGCTGGCGCCACACCCAAGGACGGGCCCAGCGCGGGTCTGACGATGGTGGTGGCCCTGGCCTCGCTGCTGCACCAGCGGCGGGTGCGGTCGGATACGGCGATGACCGGTGAGATCAGCCTGCGCGGACGGGTTCTGCCGGTGGGAGGCATCAAGGAGAAGGTGCTTGCAGCGGCCCGATCGGGCATCCGACGTGTCATTCTGCCCCGAGGGAACCAAAAAGACTGGCGTGAAATCCCCAAAGAGGTGAGTCGGCGGCTGGCGGTCGAGTTTGTGGATCGGATTGATCAAGCCCTCGAGGCCGCGCTGGCCAACGGGCACCCGCGCAAATCATCGAATCGGAGGAAAGCGAGGCGAACCTTCCCATGAATCACGCTTTACTTCGGAGGGCCGATCCCGCGGCCGCGGCAGAGGCCCTGATTGGTGATGATGATTGTCTCGAGCCAGGGACTCGCGGAGCCCGTCCCACCGAGAAGGGCTCATGTTCACTGCGCACTTCAACAGGGAACAGACTGCTGTTCATGAACCTGACTCTCTCGATCGTGTTTGCATTCGCCCCGGGGCTTGCGTGGTGTGCGGAACAGACGCCCGCGGAGGCCGAGGGCCGGCTCTTGGCGGCCGAACTGCGGAGTCAACGCCCGGAAGAACCGCTCAGCAGCGGCGGCGTTCTGCGGACCCGGGATCCTTACGGCAAATGGCGGGAGGCGATTCCCGTGCGGCTTGAGATCGCGCCCGGCGCGCAGTACTGGCAGACGCGGTATTGGGCCCTGGGGGCCGGCCAGGAGCCGTTCGAGACTCTGACTGTGACCCATGCGGAGGGGGCGCCCACGCGCTACGACCACTCGCGCGCGCTCGGGACGGCCGCGGTCTCGGATGCGGTCACTTTGACCGGCGACGCGGCGGCCATTCCGTTCGCGGGATCCGAGTTTTGGCTGTCCGATTTGGGGCTCGAGTTTCTCGATTGGCCGGGGCAACGGGTGGTGCGGAGTGAGATGCGCAAGGGACGATCGTGCAAAGTCCTCGAGAGTCTGAATCCAAATCCGAGTTCAACCAACTACGCGCGCGTGCTGTCGTGGATTGACATCGAGCATCGGGGCATTCTCCGTGCCGAGGGCTACGATCGGGAGCGCCGGCTTCTGAAGGAGTTTTCGATCGGCAGCTTCAAGAAGGTCCAGGGCCGCTGGCAATTGAAGTCGATGGAGATTCGCAACGAAGCGACAGACGCCCGGACGCGGATCGAGTTCGATCTCGAGATCGAGGATCGTTAGCGAGGCTTCGCATCAGACCAAGGAGGCGTGTGAACAACTCGTGGCCACCGGGTGGCAACCACGATCACCGACGTCCGACGCCTCGCTAGCCCGCATATTTCACACCCCTATGGTGCACAGGGCACTCAGACTTCGCAAGAGGACTGCGATGCGGGCTAGAGAAGCAAAACCGCGCCAGGTTCGAGAGATCGAGAACGGCATCACACTGTTCCCATGAGAGACCATTCTCAGGACCGACAGAATGCTCCCGGTTCCCTTTCTGGGCGCGGTTTTGGCAGAGCCCGGACATCAAACACCGCGAAGCCTTGTGAAATGTCCGGGCTAGGGCTGGAAGAGGCGCGGGGCGATCTGGCCCAGATACCCTCGCCAGACCGGCCAGCTATGGTTTCCTTCGGTCAACAGCCATTCGTGTCGGATTTCCCTCTCCTTGAGCGCGGCGATGAAGTCCTCGTTGCGCTTGAGCAGAAAGTCGTCCCTGCCGCACGCAATCCAAAGCAGCCTCACTTGCGCATTGATGGACGCGGCATCGTCGAGCGCGGATTTCACGGCGTCGCGCATCGGCGTGGCGGCGCTGAACCCGCCGATCCATGCGAAGCGATCGGGGTGTGTGAGCCCGATGCGGAGGGCCTGCTCGCCTCCCATGCTCAGGCCGACAATCGCGCGGGATTTTGCCTCCGCGGCCACGCGGTAGTTGGCTTCGATGAAGGGCATGGCATCATCGATCAGATCGAGCTCGAAGGCGGCCGAGTTGCCGCCGAAGGCCGTCGGGCCTCCGATTGCGGCGTGCCCATCGAGCATCACGATCGTCATGGGTCGGGCGCGGCCTTGAGCAATCAGGTTGTCGAGGATCCAATGCGCCTTGCCGTGCGCTGTCCAGGTGGCCTCGTTGTCTCCCATCCCATGCTGAAGGAAGAGGACCGGGTACCGTCGATCGGGTTCGAGGCCGTATCCGGGCGGCGTGTAGACGACCATCGAGCGCGGGCGGCCCAGGGTCTTTGAGACATACGTGTGCTGATGCAGCGCGCCGTGGGGGACATCCCTGAAATCGTGGAGGAGCGGGGGATCGCCGGGCAGATGCAGAATGCTGGTGCGCGGCTGGCGCATCGGTTTGATGGCCGGATTCCCAGGGTCGATCATCGCCAACCCGTCGACCTGGAAGTTGTATTCCCACACCCCGGCGTCGATCGGGCCAACCTCGGCGGTCCAGACACCTTGCGCGTCCTTCGTCATCGGCACCCGCCCGTCGGGCCACTGGCCCGTGACGACGACCTCCTCCGCTCGAGGCGCCTGCAGGCGGAACGTGACACGCCGGCCCGATTGCACCTCGGGAGACACGACGGGCATGGCGCGGGGACGCGGCGCCGGTGTCTCGGCGGCATCGAGCGTGAGGGCGGCAAGCAGCTGGGGCGCCAGCAGAACGATGGAATTCATGAGCGAGTCCTTTACGCCCCTTGGACTCGAGTGTCAAACCCGGCGGCCACGAATTGTTCAGGGCTGCTCTAAAGTCGAACCGGGCGGGTGAGTAGGCGAATGACCTGTCCCGGGCGGCGACTCATCTTCGCCAGGAAGGTCGGACAGGTTCGATCTCGCTTGCGGGGTTGACGACGCGCCCAGGCCCGCGCTTCACCCTGCACCGCGCGACGGAGGATGCCCAGCGTCGTCGCGGCCACTGGATGACTCACCCGGCACCGATCTTCACCCGCGCTCACATCCAACGGATAGTGCGTGCCATTCTCGATGCTCCAGTACTGGCGCGCCAACTCCAGCAGACGCTCCAGACCGGCCTGCTCCGCCGTCAAACTCGTGACGATCCACACGGTCTCCACTTCCTGCCGACCACCCTTGAGTTCCCGAATCCGGTCAAGGCGCGCCACCTGCGCCACGTGCGGAAAACCCATCTGGGCGGGGGTCACCTCCTTGACCGCAATCCCCCGCCACTCGATCCGCCCGTGACCCCGTTCCACCGTGAGCAGTTGAGGGGGAAAAATCTTCCGGGAGGAAGTGGCGCGCTTGCTTCAGGAGGCCGTCTTGGTTGCCCTTGACGAAGAGCACGTAATCACCCCCACCCTCTTGCACCACCGATCGAGCCGTTTCCACCTGGGTGTGCATCGCGTCCATCAGCGCGATGGTCCCGTCCAGGTCCAACCGCTCCAGGAGCGTTTGCCCCGCCGGAATCTCGTTGCTCTTGTCCGCCACCGCTTCCACCCCCAGCGTCCGGCCACTCTGCGCGTTGATCGCCCCAACCAACTGCGTCTTGCCGCTGCCCCGCAACGCCTTCCCGTCCAGCACCACCACGCCCCCGTCGGCCGCCCCATGCCGCGCCTTCTGCCACGCCCAGAGCGCCGCTTGAAACGCCTGCACCGGCACGGCCTTGAGCACCCGGTACACACAGTTCTCCGTCGGCACGTCGTACTGGCGCGTGCGCCGATTGAACCAACACCGCAAGTCCGCCCGCTGCCGGGCACTCAAGTCCTGCGCGAAGAGCGCCACCCCACGGTGACCTCCCTGACCCCCGCTCAACAAATACGCAAAGGTGATCGCCAACACCGTCGCCTGCCGGTGCCGCAACCCGTGCACGTCCCGGCTCTCGGGCACCTCCCGGTGCAGCACCATCCATAAACTGGTCAACTCCTCCCCCGCCAACAAACACTGCCGCGCGATCTCCCGCTCCTGCGCACCCCAGCCTGCGGGCATCCGCCGCCTTCGCAAACCCCGCGCCGCTCCCTTCACCAGTTCCCGCACGTACAACTGCTTGGGCCGATCATGCGCCTCATAGAAATCCTCCCGCACCCGCCGGTACTTGGCCGTCGTTCCCACCGCCCGCCACCCTGTCGCCTTGTACGCCGTCCCCCGAAACAATTGCTCATCCACGAAACTCTCCACCGCCATAATCGGATGCCCGTACTGCGCCTGCCAGTCGGCCGACAACCGCTCCAGGTTCAGTGCCAGCGCCCGGCTGGCCAGGTTCGGATACTGCCCCTTGGGTCCCAACCGGCAGAACCGCGCGTTATTGGCCACCAGATGCAGTCGCGCCCGCCGTTGGTTCGCGTCCCACCCAATCCACCCATCCCGCCCCTTCAAATGATACGCCCCCGCCGCCCACCCGATCAGCGCCATCCATTGCCCCCGGTACTCGGCCACGTACCGTAATTGCTCGCCCACCATCGTCGCGCTCTTCAGATAATGGTGTTGGATCATCAGTCGGTCCCACTCCCCGACCTCCTCGGGCCGAACCAGGCGCACCACGATTTCATTGACCACCGCCGCCTCCACGGGGTCCGTCAGTACCAAGCGTGTCTTCGTCATCCGGCCCAGCAAAACAGATGGGCCGAGGAATGTCCCGCAAATTCGTTAAGTCCCTATTCTCCAATCACCCCCTCCCAGCTCAGAACCGCCCTGCGAATTGTTCACGCCCCTCCTTGGTCTGAAGCGAAGCCTCGCTAACACTCGCGCGTCTTCTTCAGGCCTGGCTGGGGAGACGGATAGAGGCCATCCGGCCCCGGTCGAACCGGCGCGGGCGAATCGGCAGTCAACTGTTCGAGGCCTGGCGCGAACTCCTCGTCGCACTGGAGCATGTCGTCGAAGGTGACGATCTGGCCGGTGTGAACGGCGCGGCGGCCCATGAGGACCACCAGGCTGGCTTCGGCGCCGCGTTTCACCTCGTTGAACGGCTGGTCCTGTTGAATGGCTTCAACCAGGTGATCCCATTCGAGCTGGTAGGGATCCGGCTCGGGTTGGGGAAAGGCCCAGGCCAGATTCTCGCGGGTCATGGCGTGTCCCCTGTAAACCCGGCACTTGGCGGGGGTGTGGACGAACGTCGAGATGACGGCGGCGCCGCGTGTGCCGTGGGCGTAACTGGCGAATTCCTCGTGGCAGCCGGGCATGTAGCGTGACTGGAGGAAAAGCTTGGTCCCATCCTCGAACGTGTACTCGATCGAGTAGTGATCGAAGTTCTGGTCCACGGCATCCCCGCGGTAGAGACGGGCGCCCATGCCCTGGGCTTGAACCGGCCAGGCCTCCTTCATCCAGCAGCATTCGTCGACATTGTGGGCGACGTAGTCGTGGAACACGCCGCCGCTGGCCCAGAAGAAGCCGAGATACCGCTGCACCTGGTAGAGGACCTCGCTCATGCCCTCGGGCTTGGGCCCCGTGAAACCGGCCGGCGCAACCAACCGGTAAGTCCGCAACGTCGTGATGTCGCCGATTTCGCCCTCCTTGATCCGCCTGTACAACTCCCAGCGGGCCTGGCAGTGACGGCACATCAGCCCGACGCCGACCTTGAGGTTCTTTTTCACCGACTCTTCGCCCAGCGCCAGCATCCGGCGCGTGGTCGGGCCGTCGGTCGTAATCGGTTTCTCCATGAACACATGCAGCCCCTTGCGAATCGCGTGCTCGAAGTGGATCCCGCGAAAGGCCACCGGTGTGGTGAGAATCGCGATGTCGCCCGGCTTCAGGCAGTCCATCGCCTTCTGATAAGCGTCGAACCCGAGAAAACGCCGGTCAGGCGGCACTTCGATTTGGGACGCCGCGAAGCCGCCGACCCGGGTCTCGGGCGCGCCCTCGACCGGGGCGGTGGCGGCCTGACGCAGGGCCTGGTAACTGCCGTCCAGACGCGCGCCAAAGACATCCGCCATCGCCACCAGCTTCAGCGAGCCGTGCTTCACCGCCAGAGCGTTGGCCGCGGCCCCCGTGCCGCGTCCGCCGCAACCGATCAAGGCGACTTGAATCGTGTCGCTGCCCGCCGGATGGACGTGCGGCAAGGCCACGCCGGCCAAGGCGGACGCGGCCGCGAAACGGCCCGTGTTCTTCAGGAAGTCCCGGCGAGATGTCAGCGCGATCGGCGGTTGATTCATGGCGCGGATAGTGTGCATCGGGCGGGCGCAGGTCAATGCGGCATTGGCGACGGCGGACATCCCTTGCGCCCCGGCGTTGGATGCGTACATTATTGTTCGTCAAGGAGAGGAGGTTGTCCCATGAAAACACGGTCTGGCTTCACGTTGATCGAGCTTTTGGTGGCGGCGGGCATTCTGGCGGTTTTGGCGACGCTGCTCCTGCCCGCCCTGGTTCGGGCCAAGTCCCGCGTCCAGGCAATCGAGTGTGTGAACAACCTGCGCCAATGGGGGCTGGCGACCCAGCTCTACGCGGCGGACCACGAGGACTATCTGCCGCCTGACGGCTCCCCCAACCCCGCTTCAACGGCGACGAACGTCGGATGGTACATCCAGTTGCCCGCCCAGTTGGGCCTTCCCCGGTACCACGATCTCGCCTGGCGAACGAATCCTCTGGCGGCGCCGGACAAGTCGGTCTGGGCATGCCCGGCCAACAAACGGCGCAGCAACGGGCGCAACCTCTTCCACTACTGTCTGAATGAACACGTCAACGGCACCGGCGACGAGGCGCGTCCAGTCCGGCTTGGCGCAATCGCCGAACCCTCGGCTGTCATCTGGCTGTTCGACACCAAGAACCTGCCGGCCGTCGGGGGTTGGTCGTTCGTTCCGACCAATCTGCACAACGCAGGGGCGCAGTTTCTGTTTCTCGATGGCCATGTCGCGCGCCACCGGTGCACCGCCTACTGGGATTTCGAGCGCGGCAAGGCCCGAACCAATCACCCCAGCCTCCGCTGGAGGCCCTGACGCCGCCCATCTCCCGCCCGGGATTCGAGTGCCGGGATTTGAGTTGCGGGGGTTGCGCTGGTGCCGCTATAAGTCACGCCGCTTTTTGACGCGCCGGAACCCGGAAACCGCCCCCGGGCCTCTGCAACCTGTGTACCCTAACGTGTGCCGTTATGCCTAAACGAACCGACATCCACAAAGTCCTCATCATCGGCTCCGGTCCCATTGTGATCGGCCAGGCCTGCGAATTCGATTATTCCGGCACCCAGGCGTGCAAGGCGCTGCGCGGCCTGGGCTACCAGATCGTCCTCGTCAACTCGAATCCGGCCACCATCATGACCGATCCGGGCACGGCCGACGTCACCTACATCGAACCGCTCACGCTCGGGGCTCTGACCGAGATCATCGACAAGGAGCGACCCGACGCCTTGCTGCCAAACCTGGGCGGCCAGACCGGATTGAACCTCTCGGCGCAACTGGCCAAGGCGGGCGTGCTGGCCCGTTACGGCGTTCAGATCATCGGGGTGCAGGCGGATGCGATCGAGAAGGGCGAAGACCGGATCATATTCAAGGAGACGATGAAGCGCCTGGGCATCGAGATGCCGCGCAGCGCGCCGGCGTTCAGCGTCGAGGAGGCGGAGCGTGCGGCGTCGGAGCTGGGCTACCCGGTCGTGGTCCGTCCGGCTTACACGCTGGGGGGCACCGGCGGCGGGCACGTCTACAATGTCGAGGAATTGCGTCTGGTGGCCAACCGCGGGCTGGCGGCCAGCATGGTGGGACAGATACTGATCGAGGAATCGGTGCTTGGGTGGGAGGAACTCGAACTCGAAGTGGTGCGCGACGCCAAGAACCAGATGATCACCGTCTGCTTCATCGAGAACGTGGACGCGATGGGCGTGCATACGGGCGATTCCCTGTGCGTGGCGCCGATGCTGACAATCGACCCCAAACTGCAGGCCCGCCTGCAAGAGTACTCGTACCGCATCGTCGAATCGATCGGCGTGATCGGCGGCACCAACATCCAGTTCGCCCATGACCCGCGCACCGGACGGGTCGTCGTCATCGAGATCAACCCGCGCACCTCCCGATCGTCCGCGCTCGCGTCGAAGGCGACCGGCTTCCCGATTGCGCTGATCTCGGCCAAGCTCGCCAGCGGGCTGACGCTCGACGAAATCCCATACTGGCGGGACGGCACGCTCGAAAAGTACACGCCCTCGGGCGACTATGTGGTGGTGAAGTTTGCCCGCTGGGCATTCGAGAAGTTCAAGGGGGCGGAGGACAAGCTCGGGACCCAAATGCGTGCCGTGGGCGAGGTCATGAGCATCGGCAAGAACTACAAGGAAGCGTTTCAGAAGGCCGTCCGCTCGCTCGAAAACGGGCGGTACGGACTCGGCTTTGCCAAGGATTTTCACGGGAAATCGCTGCCCGAACTGATGGCGCTTCTGAACGAGCCGACCAGCGAGCGCCAGTGGCTGATGTACGAGGCGCTCCGCAAGGGCGCCACGGTGGACGAACTCTCCGCCAAGACCCACATCAAAGCCTGGTTCGTCCAACAGATGAAGGAGCTGGTCGATCTCGAAGAGACGATTCTCCCATATCGCGGACGTCCGCTCCCCGACGCCCTTCTCATCCAGGCCAAGCGCGACGGCTTCGCCGACAGGTATCTGGCCCAGTTGCTGGGCGTGCCCGAGGCCGATCTGCGGGAACGGCGCATCGCCCTCGGCGTGGTCGAGTGCTGGGATGCCATCCCGGTCAGCGGCGTCGAGAAGGCCGCATACTACTACTCGACCTACAACGGCCCCGACCGGGTCGCCGTCAGCACTCGCAACAAGGTCATGGTTCTCGGGGGCGGACCCAACCGCATCGGGCAAGGGATCGAGTTCGATTACTGCTGCGTGCACGCGGCCCTGGCCCTGCGCGACGCCGGCTACGAAACGATCATGGTCAACTGCAATCCGGAGACGGTGTCCACCGACTACGACACGTCCGACAGGCTCTATTTCGAGCCGCTGACGGCCGAGGACGTCCTGGCGATCTATCAAAAGGAGAAACCGGAGGGCATGGTCGTCCAGTTCGGCGGACAAACCCCGCTCAATATCGCCGGCGAACTCGCCGCGGCCGGCGTGCGCATCCTGGGCACGTCGCCCGACACCATCGACCTGGCGGAGGATCGGGACCGCTTCCGCCAGATGATGGAGCGGATGGGCATCCCGATGCCCGAGTCGGGCATGGCCAGCGCGTTCGAGGAGGCCCGCGCCATCGCCCAACGCATCGGCTATCCTGTCATGGTCCGGCCTTCGTTCGTCCTGGGCGGACGCGGCATGGAAGTCGTCCACGACGAGGAGATGCTCCGGCGCTACGTGGCCGCGGCGGTGGATGTCACGCCCCAACGTCCCATCCTCATCGACCGGTTTCTGGCCAACGCCATCGAGGCCGAGGCCGACGCGCTGGCGGATGGCACGGACGCCTTTGTGCCGGCGGTGATGGAACATATCGAGCTGGCGGGCATCCATTCCGGCGATTCCGCCTGCGCCATCCCGCCGGTGAGCCTGCCCGAGCAGCACCTCCGCACCATCGAGGAGTTCACACTGCGCATCGGGCGCGAACTCCACGTCTGCGGGGTGATGAACATCCAGTACGCCATTTGCGACGGCCGGGTGTACGTCCTCGAAGCCAACCCCCGCGCCTCCCGCACCGTTCCGCTGGTTTCGAAGGTCTGCAATGTGCCGATGGCCCGCATCGCGCTCCAGCTCATGCTGGGCGCCCGGCTGCGCGATCTGCGCCTCGAACGCCGGACCATCCCGCACGTCGGCGTGAAGGAGGTTGTGCTGCCCTTCAACATGTTTCCCGAAGTCGACCCCGTGCTCGGGCCGGAGATGCGCTCGACGGGAGAAGTGCTCGGCCTGGCGCCCACGTTCGGCCTCGCCTACTTCAAGAGCCAGGAAGCGGCCACGCCCCCGCTGCCGCTCCAGGGCACGGTGTTCATTTCGGTGACCGATGCGGACAAGCCTGCCCTCGCCGACGTGGCCCAGCATTTCCTGCGGCTGGGCTTCCGGGTCAAGGCCACCGAGGGCACGCAGGCCTTCCTCGAACGGCAGGGCATCGCCTCCGAACGCAGCTTCAAGGTCCGCGAGGGCCAACGCCCCAACGTGGTGGACGAGATCAAGAGCGGGGCGATCGCGCTGGTCATCAACACCCCCATCGGCAAGACCAGCCAGTTTGACGACGCCTATATCCGCAAGGCGGCCATCAAGTACAAGGTCCCCTACCTCACCACCGTGGCCGCCGCCCGCGCGGCGGTCGTCGGCATCGAAGCCAGCCGATCGGGCCGCGCCGGGGTGAAATCACTCCAAAGCTACCACGCCGACATCCGCTAACCCGCATCGTTCACGCTCCGCGAGTGCACAGGGCCGTCAGACTTCGCAGGAGGACTGCTATGCGGGTTAGAAAAGCAAAACCGCGCCAGGCTTGAGGGACAGAGAAACGCAACACGCTGTTCCTATGAAAGAACGCCTTCAGGACGGGCAAAATGCTACTGGTTCCCTTTCGGGGCGCGGTTTTGCCAACTAGCCCGGTTACGGCTCCTCGCGAAGCGTGCAATAACCGGGCTAGCCCGCATCGTTCACGCTCCGCGAGTGCACAGGGCCGTCAGACTTCGCAGGAGGACTGCTATTCCGGTTCGTCGGTGTGCGGGGCGGCGTTCGAGTTGCTGGCGCGCCGATGATCCTCGATGGGGCGATGCCGCCAGCGTGGAATGTCCTTCTCGAAGGCCAACAAGGCAATGAGATGGCTGCCGATGGGGATGGTCACGACCTGAAAGAAGATGGCCAGGAAGATTTTGAGGGCGGCCTGCTTCTGGCCCTGATCGACCCACAGACCCAGGAGCATGAGAAAAATGCCGAGCGTCAAGGCCTTGGCGACGGCGTGCGACCGGCAGAGCACATCCGGCAGTCGCAGCACGCCGATCGCCGCGGCGAGAATCAGAAGGGCGCCGCTCAGGGTCAGGATCGAGGTCAGGACGTCATTCATGTCGATTCTTCGCCTCCAGTCCGGTCGGGCAGTTCGAGATCCTGGGTGCGGCTTAGGTAATGGACGAAGGCGACCGTGCCGCAGAACCCGAGCAGGGAGAAAACCAGAATCAGTTCAAGGTAGAGAGCTGTTTCCCATTGGATGCAGAGCAGCACGATCATGCCGACAGCACAGGTCGTGACCAGGTCGAAGGCGAGAATGCGGTCGATCACCGTCGGGCCGCGGGCCAGCCGCAGGAGGCCAAGCACAATCGCCAAACCCAGAATCCCGAACGCCGCGTAAAGGGTGATCGTCATCATCGGGTGAAACTCAGAATGCCGCGCTTGAGCACGTGATCGAGCCGCGCGCGCACGGCGGCCGGATCCCCCACATCGAGCGTGTGCAACACAAGGGTCTGAAAGTCGTCGGTGACCTTGACTGTCGTCGAGCCGGGGGTCAGGGAAATGCAATGGGAGAGCAGCAGAATCTCGAAAGGCCTCAGCCCCGCCACATCGTAGGTGACGAAGTTCGGATTCAGCGAGGTCCGCGCGCGGAACAGGACGGTCCAGACGACATTGGCGTTCGCGGCCAGGAACTCCCAGGTGAACACCAGCAGAAAGCGGCCCAGGGCGAACACCCGCCGGATGTAGTCGCCGCTGCCCAGCACGGAGCGAAAGACGCCCAGCAGGGTGAATCCGAGCAGGAATCCCAGCGCGAACGCGCCCGCCGACGGCTCGGCGGCCAGCAGCAGCCAGATGATGGCAATGAGCAGGTTGAGGGCGAAGGATTTCATGGAATGGGGTTTGCGACAGTCTTGCCGAGGAAACCGAGCGCGGCGTCGGCATAGGCGTGTTGATCGAGGAGGCGCTCGGCGGCCTCGATCGCAATCCGCACAACGCCCTCCGCGCCCAACCCGATCGCCAGCGATACGCAGGCCAAACCCGCCACCACCGCTGTCATGGCCCGCCACCGCCGGTCGCTCGTCCGCACGGGCACGCGATCCGATCCGGTCCAGAATGCCCCGTTCCAGATCTTGACCATGCTGAACAGGGTCAGAATGCTGGCGAGAATGGACACGGCGACCAGCGCGTATTGCGCTTGTTCCAGGCCGGCGACGACAATCAGGTACTTGCCCCAAAAGCCGCTCAAGGGCGGGAGTCCCGCCAGCGACAGCGCCTGGCAGAGGAAGAGCGCGCCCAGCCACGGCGCGCGTTTCCAGAGATTGCCCATGCGCTCGAGGTCGTCGGTTCCATTCAGCCGCATCGCCACGCCGCCGATCAGGAACAGGGAGGATTTCACCACGATGTGGTGGATGATGTAGAGGATGCATGCGGCCACCGACAGGGGCGTGAACAGGCCAATGGCCAACACCATGAAGCCGATCTGGCTCAGGATGTGGAACGAGAGAATGCCGCGAATGAAATTGCGCGCAATCGCGCCCATCACCGCCAGCAGCATGGTCGCGCCCGCCAGCCACGCCAGCAGCGTGTGGGCGAACGCAAGTTCATGGGGCAGAACCGTGCCGAAGATCCGCAGCAGGACGTAGACGCCCACCTTGGTCAACATCCCCGCGAACAGCGCCGAGGTCGGAATCGGAAGCGTGGGGTAGCTGTTCGGCAGCCAGTAATAGAGCGGAAAAAGCCCGGCCTTGATGCCGAAGACGACAATCAGCAGAAGCGCCAGAACCCAGAGGCGGGGATCGTCGGCGCACGGGGCGGCGCGCAGGGCGATCTGGGCGAAGTTCAATGTGCCGAACAGCGCGTAGGTCAGGCCACAGGCGCTGAGAAAGAGCGCGCTGCCGAACAGGTTGATGCCCACATAGGGAAAGGCGTGCTTGATGTCCCAATCGTCCGCTTCGAGCGTGAGCAGGGCGTAGGACGCGATGAGCATGATCTCGAACGCGACGAAGAGATTGAACAGGTCGCCCGTGCAGAAGGTGAGGTTGATGCCCATGACCAGGAATTGCGTCAGCGGCGCGCGCAACGGATGTTCCGCGCGCGCCGGGGACTCGGCGTATGCGTAGAGCACCGACGCCAGCGCCACCAGCGTCGAGAGCGTCAACATCAGCGCGGAGAGCAAGTCCACCACCAGCACAATGCCGAAGCGGGCCGGCCAGGCGCCGAGCCCAAGGACGAAGATCCGCCCGTCGAGAGTCGCGCTGACCAGGCCGAGCGACACGGCAAGCTGGGCCGCCGCCGATCCCGCCACCAGCCAGCGGCGCCCGACCCCGGGCCGCCCCCAGAAGAGGGCGGCGAGCGCCGTGAACAGCGGCAGCAGAATGGGGGCGACAGGCCAGTTCATCGAGCCCTCAGGAATTCGACTCCGGTTCCTCGTACAAATCCGCCGCGTTCGTCGTCTTCTGGTCCAGAAACAGACGGTAGAGCAGGAACACCAGGTAGGCCGCCACGCCGAAGCCGATGACGATGGCTGTCAGAATGAGCGCCTGCGGCAGCGGGTCGACCATCGGGACGGATGGGTCCAGCACAACCGGGCCGCGCTTGCCGTCCGGCCGCCCGGACATCGCAAGCAGGACCAGATTCGCCGCATTGGTCAGGATGAGGAATCCGAACAGGATCCGGACGAAGCTCCGTTGCAGCACCAGATAGGTGGCGACGCTGAACATGACTCCGACGAGCACGGCGGTTTCAAGGGACATGGGGCGATGGGGTTGAATGGTTCGTTGCGGCGCGGGCGGGCAATTCCTCCTCGATCGGCTGTTCGACAGGCGCGCTGTAGCGCCTTTCCTCCTCGGCGACAAGCGCTCGCAGGCGCTGGGTGGACTTGCCCAGCACGAACATGATCTTGCAGGCAATGCCCACCACCACGAGAAACACGCCGATGTCGAATGCCAGGGCGGTGCCGACGTGCAGTTCGCCCAGCACGGGCAGGCCCGTCAGATGGGCGTCGAAGTGCTCGAGGAACGGACGCCCGAACAGCAGCGGCGCGGCGCCCGTCACCGCCGCCATGGCCAGTCCGGCCGTGGCCATGCGCATCGGATCGAACCGCATCACCCGGTGCAGTTCCTCGAGCCCGATGGCCAGGCTCAGCAGGACGAGCGCAATGGCCGAGGCGAGGCCCGCGATGAACCCGCCGCCGGGCAGGTTGTGGCCGCGCAGCAGCAGGTAGAGCGCGAAGACATTCACCAGGAAGAACAGGAGGCGCGCCACCGCCCTGAAGATGTAAGAGTGCGGTCCGGACATCCTATTCCCCCGGTTCATCGGCAAAGCCGGCCCCCGGCGGGCCGAGCGGTCCCTGCCTGTATTCCTCCGGCGTGCGCTTGTAGCGCATGAGCAGGCCCAGGCACCCCAGCGACGCAATGACAAGCACGCTGATTTCACCCAGGGTGTCGAATCCCCGGAAGTCCACCAGGATCGTGTTGACCGCGTTGCTGCCCTTGGCCAGCGGAATCGTCTGTTCGAGAAGGCCGCGGCCGATCGGCTCGGAATGCGGATCCGCCGTGACCATCAGCACCAGCGCCGTCACCGTCCCCCCCACGCCCAGCGCCAGAAGCGCGTGGAAAAGACGCCGCGGCGTCGACGGTCCGCGCGCCTCTTCGCCGGCCTGGGCGGAGCGGGGGAATCGGGCCAGGAGCAGGAGCGCCAGCAGCAGCGTCACCGTCTCGACCAGAATCTGCGTCAAGGCAAGATCCGGCGCGCGGTAGAGAACGAAATAGAAACATGTGAGAAATCCCGCCACTCCCAACGAGAGGAGTTGCGCTGTCCAACTCCGCAACACCACCACCCCGACAAGCGCCAGCGCTATCAACGCCGCGACCATCGTCCGCAGAGGATGGACCGCCGTCCAGTCCGGCATCAGCAGCCCGGCGAGGCGCGGCAGATTCCAGAGCACCGTGCCGCCCACCAGACCCACGGCAAACGTGATCAGGATCGGGAGATAATCGACCGGCCGGTCCGAGCGCAGGACGCGGGTCACTCTCACGGTGAACCTGGAAAAGGCATCGAGACCCGCCTCGAAGGCCAGATCGAAACGCAGCGCGCGCGGGATGTTGTGCCAGCGCCAGCGCGTCCGTTCCCCAAACCAGTAGAGGCCGAAACCGAGCGCGACCACCAGGCTGCTCACCGCCAGTTCCAGGGTGAACCCATGCCACAACGCGAGGTGTTGCGGGCGGTTCACCCCCTCGACCGCCAGCGCCCGGAGCGGGGCGTCGAGCATCCCCGGGAAAAGGCCGAGCCCCAGGGCGCACCCGGCCAGGATTGCGGGCGGCAGTTGCATCCCGAGCGACGGGGCGTGGAAATGCCGCTGGATCCGGGACGGCATTGGCCCGAGGAAGATGTTCGCGAAAAGCCGGACGGAGAACGCGACTTTCACCACCGAGGTCAACGCCACGCAGGCCGCGGCGTAGAGGCCGAGCTGGTCGTGATCCCGCATGGCGCCGAATATCTCCTCGAGCATCATCTCCTTGCTCAGAAACCCCGTCGTGCCCGGAATCCCCGCCATCGTCGCCGCCGCCACGAGAGTCGTGACGCCCAGCAGCGGCATCCGCCCGAACAGCCCGCCCAGTTGGCGGATGTCGCGAATGCCCGCCGCGTGCGCGACGATGCCGACGATCATGAAGAGGCCGCCCTTGTAGAAGACATGATTGAGGATGTGGAGGTAGTCGCACTCGACGCCGTTGGCCGGGCCAAGACCATAGTAGCCGATCAGGTAGCCGAGCTGGCTCACGGTCGAGTACGCAAGGATGGCCTTCAAGTCGTGCGACAACAACGCCAGCACCGCGCCCAGAGCCATGGTGGTGAACGCGATCGTCCCCAGCAGTGGCGCCCAGAACTCGGCCTCGACAAACAGCGGATAGATGCGCGCCACCAGAAACACGCCCAACTTCACCATCGTGGCGGAGTGGAGATAGGCGCTCACCGGCGTCGGCGCCGTCATGGCATTGGGCAGCCAGAAGTGGAAGGGCAGTTGCGCCGATTTCCCGAACGCGCCGAGCAGCAGCAAGAGCATCGCCGCGGTCAGCAGGGACCCGTGCTGCTCCCACGGCAGCCGGGTGGCGAGCAGCGCATCGAGGCGGCCCGTGCCGGAGATTTGCTGCACCAACACCGCGCCGACGAGCAGCGCCAGTCCCGTCGACCCTGTGACAAGCAGCGCCTGGCGCGCTCCGACGCGCGCCTCCTTCTGCTCATGCAGGAAGCCGATCAGGAGAAACGACGCGATCCCCGTGAGTTCCCAGAAGACGAAGAGCAGCAGGAGATGATTGGCGAACACGGTGCCCAGCATCGCCGCCATAAACAGCACCATGGTGGCATGAAACCGGCCCGTGTGCTTCGAGTCGCGGCCCAGGTAGAAGATGGCGTGAAAGACCACCAGGCATCCCATCGCGCTCACGATCAGCCCGAAAAACAGCGAGAGACCGTCCACCAGGAACGACAGGTTCAGTCCCAGGGTGGGAATCCACGGCCATTCGACAACGCGCTGCGGCGTCCGGCCCACGCCGGCCGCCAGCGTCAGCAACGCCCCGGTCGAGATCAACGGAAACGCCAGCGCCAGCCAGCCGACGCGCGGGCCAAGCCGCCGCCCGGCCAGCGCAATCAGCGGGCTGCCGAGCAACGGCAGCCCGAGCGCAAGCGCGACGCACAGTCGGGTCGCATCCATCGCGAGGCGACTTTCAGAGCGTCACTCCGCCTCCTGCTTGAGGAGACAGTTCAAGGCCCAGACAGTCACGGCGCTGCCGAACAGAAGCGAGAGCCAGAGGGCGGAAGTTGTGTGCATGAACGCCACCGTGTCCAGGAGCATCCAGAGCCCCCGAAAGACAAACACGCCGGCGATGGCCAGGGCGAGTTCCGAAAACAGGACCAGTTTCTTGTTCATTGTCGCGCCATGCTCTGACATGGACGGCGCGGGTAAGGCAACGCAAAACGGCGCGCTGAAATTGGCGCTGAGATTGGCATTGCACGCCTCGCGGACTCTGGTATTCTCCCGCCTCTTTTGCAGCCTGCGGCGCCCGGTTGGGGGGCGGGTTGCGAAAGCGATCACGGCGTTGAATCCCGGGCCCGAGTGGGCGCGGGGCGCCACAAGAACAACAGACACAATCCCGTGTCCCGCGGGATGGTTCGCCGGCGGATGGGCGGACTGCGAACCCAGGGAAGAATGTGATTAGCGTAGGCATCAAAGAACTGCTCGAGGCCGGTGTTCATTTCGGCCATCAGACCCGTCGTTGGAATCCGAAGATGAAGCCTTTCATCTTCGATGCGCGCAACGGGATTCATATCATTGATTTGGGGAAGACCCAGGCTCAACTGGAAACGGCCTGCAGTTTCCTCAGGGAGGTCGTCGAGCGCGGCGGCCAGGTGCTCTTCGTGGGCACGAAGAAACAGGCGCAGGAGGCCGTGAAAGACTCGGCCAAGATGTGCGGGCAGCCCTGCGTGACCGAGCGCTGGCTGGGGGGCACCCTGACCAACATGAAGACCATCAAGCGGTCCATGGGGCGCCTGCGCGACATCGAGAAGATGGTGGCCGACGGCTCGATCGGCAACTATGGCAAGCAGGAGCAATCGATGTTCCGGCGCGAACTGGCCCGCCTGCTCAAGAATCTGGACGGCATCCGCGACATGGAGGCGCTGCCGAGCGCCCTGTTCGTCGTCGATATCAAGCGCGAACACAACGCCGTCGCCGAGGCCCGCCGCCTCCGCATCCCGGTCGTCGCCATCGTCGACACCAACTGCGACCCCACCGAAGCGGACTATCCGATTGCCGGCAATGATGACGCCATCCGGTCCGTGCGCATCATTCTCGCCTTGATCACCCAGACGATCGGCCAGGCCCGCGCCGAGTACGAGGCCAAGCACGCCCGGCGCGTCACCGAGGCGGAAAGAGCCGCCGCCGAGACCCCGGCCCAGCCCGCGGCGCCCGCGGCGCCTGAGGGCGCAACCGCCCCCGCCGCCGAATCGGCGCCGCCGATCGAGGCGATTCCCGCCACGCCGCTTCCCGCGCCGGTGTTGGCGCCCGAGGTTCAACCTGTCGTGCCTCCGACCGCCCCGGCGAACTGAAAAAGTCAACTATAGGACACACGGGCGGCCTGGCGACGGACCACCCGCCGCCATCCGGTGTCCGAACACACCTGAACAGACTGTTTTTGTATGGCTGAAATTAGTGCAACCCTGGTTGTCAAGCTGCGCGAAATGACCAGCGCCGGCATGATGGACTGCAAGAAAGCGCTGGTGGAAACAAACGGTGACCTCGCCGCCGCGGTCGATTTGCTCCGCAAACGGGGCGTCGCCACCGCCGCGAAGAAGGCGCAGCGCGAGGCCCGGGAGGGCGCCATCGCCCAGTGCATCCTTCCCGGCGCACGCGTGGGCGTGCTGCTCGAGGTGAATTGCGAGAGCGATTTCGTCGCCAAGAACGAAATGTTCCGCGCCTTCTGCGATCAGGCGGTTCGCGCGCTGGCGGAGAATCCGGCGGCGGATCTCGAGACGCTGCGCACGGACGCCATCGCCCGCATTCGCGAGAACATCAAGATCGCGCGGCATCAGCGGTTCGAGGTCTCTGGCAACGGCCTGGTGGCCGCGTACATCCATACCGGCGCCAAGGTCGGCGTGCTGGTCGAGGTCGGGGCCGGAAACGAGGCCACCACGACCCGCGACGACTTCCGGCAGTTGGTCAAGGATATCACATTGCAGATCGCCGCCGCCAGCCCGGTCGCCGTCTCGCGCGACCAGGTGGATCCCGCCATCGTGGCCAAGGAGAAGGAGATCGTCGCCGCCTCGGATCTGCTCAAGAACAAGCCGGCTGCGGCCCTCGCCAAGATCATCGAGGGCAAGCTCGAGAAGTTCTTCCAGACCGCCTGCCTGCTCGATCAGGGCTTCGTCAAACGCAATTCCGAGATCACGGTGCGCGAGCACCTGGCCACCGTGGCCAAGCAACTCGACGATCAAATCACGATCCGCCGGTTCGTCCGATTCCAGGTCGGCGAGGCCTTCGCCAGCTAGCCCGCACAGCAGTCCCCTTGCGAAGTCTGACCGCCCTGTGCGCCGTCGGGGTGTGAACCACAGCCCGGATTTCCTTTTCATCTTCCTGATGGTGAGGAATCCGGGCTAGGGCAATTTCACGGCCCGCAGGTAGAGCCGGGGCGCACTCGATGGAAACCGCAGGTTGAAGGGCAGCCAGGGAGTGGTGTGCATCCCCACGGGGAACCAGAGACGCAAATCCGGCGAAAACTCGATCGCATAGGGCCACGGCACATCGGCCGGGATGCGCGCGTCGAAGAATGAGCCGTCCAAACGGCTCATCCACTCGAACCGGCCCGAGATCGCGCCATCGAAATCGAATCGAGCCAGACGCCGGCGCGGTTCGCCTGCGATTTCGCTGAACGCGCCACCCACAGTTAGACATACTCCCGGCAACATGCACCGGATTGCGCCCGCATCGGAGAGGATGCTGCCAGTGATCTCGGGGCGGAACTCGGCCAGCGACGGGATCCCTGGGCGCGCAGACGCGCTCGAATTGGTGGCCAGAATCGTTCCGAAGGCCGCATCCCAGGCCCCGTCCGGGAGAACACGCACGACGCGACTGAACCGCTCGAGACCGGAGGTCGCGAGAGTGCAATCGACCAGAACCAGGGACGAGCCATCAGCCAGCGCGTGGACCTGCCGGACTATGGATTGGGCACTGGCCAACTCGGGCACGCCGCGGAGTTGGAACGAGGTGTCCGGTCGTCCGTCAGCCTCGAATCGCTCCAGCGCCAGCCAGTTTGTCTGGGGCCGCGGAGGCAGCCGGGACGTTATACCCGAGCCAAGCCATAGTCTGCCGTCCGGCCCTTGCACGGCGCAAACCGCCGTCGAACCCCGGAGCGGCCCGGCGGTCACGGGCAAAAAGTCTGGGTCGACGGCCCCGTCCGCCAACAGGCGCGCAACGCGAAACGTTGCCGTGATCGGCAAGCCCGGCATGGTGAAACTCACGAGCCCGCCCACGATGATCCGCCCATCCGCCTGCAACACCAGGATGCGGACGGCACTCGAGATGCCAACAGGCGGCGGCCAAACCCCGCCTCCCTCGCCGCTGCCCGGCACGAAGGGCGAGTGGAGCGTCCGGTCCGGGCGGCCGTCGGGTTCCAATCGGGTCAGGCACAAGGCGGGCTCGTGGCTGAAATGGGTGAATCGTCCGCCCACCAGCACTCTGCCATCCGGCTGGACCCCGAGGGTAAGAACCTTCGCGGCGCCGTCTCCGCTGCCCGTGCCAAGCCAGGCCGGGCCCGGGCCTGCGTCGAATGTCTCATCCAAGGCGCCAGTCGAGCTTAAACGGGCGAGCCCGGTGCGCGGCTTGCCTGCCACGCTCGTGAAATCGCCCGCAATCAACAGGCGGCCGTCCGGCTGAACGGCGAGCACGGTCACAGCGGCATCGGGGCCTTCGCCGGGATCGAACGTCGGGTCGACGGCGCCGTCCTGGAACAGGCGGGCCACGCTGCGGCGAGGCATGCCATGGACGCCCGTGAAGTCGCCCGCGATGTAGGCGCCGCCGCCCTCGGCAGGGGCCAGGACGTTGACGACGCCCGCCACGCCCTGAGCGGGAGCGAGCGAGTAATCGTTGTCAGCCACCACGAGCGTGGCCTGGTGTCGCGGGCCCAAAGCGGCGGCTCCGCTCACCATCTCCAACTGCAACCCGAGCGTCCAGTCGCCCTGGGCGGCGTCGTCGTCGGCCACCGGCATCTGCACGATGTTGGTGCGCGTGCCGCCATCGGGCATCGCGGGGATCGTCATGACGACACTCGATTCTCCGGCACGACAACGCACAACCAGAGCGTCGCCGGGGACTCCGTACCGGATGATCGGGATGGCCGCGTTGCCCTCGTCCTCGCTGCCGCGAAAGACCGTGTCGGCGAACTCGACATTCACGTCGTCTTCGAGGATGAGGATGATCCGGTTGGCGGGTTCGACAATGGTCAGGCCAGGCGACGGATTCGCCAGTTTCAGCTCGAACGAGACGTTCAGACCGACCGCCGTGTCGTCGATCAGCCGCACGGCAAACTCCTTCGCCCACTCGCCCGCCGCCAACTCGAAGATGGCATCGACCGACTCGAAATCGACGCCGGGCTTGGCCTCGAGCGCCCGAGTCAAAACGCGTACCGAGGCTGGCTGAGTGGCATCCCCGCGCCGCAGAATGCGGCCAACGACATGTCCTGCGCCTTCATCGACGCGGTCCGTTTCCACGACAAGCTCGACAGCCGGCGCTTGGCCGGGCCGCTCTTCGAGCAAACGCACAAGGTGCGGCTGGCGGAGGTTGCCGAACCCGGCGAAGTCGCCGCCCACCAGCCATCCTCCGCCAGGCATTGGGACGATGGCGCGGACCTCGGCGGGCATTTCCGTTGTGACCGTGCCGTTGGTCTCGACCCGGCGGATGACGGGCCCGGCATCGAAGCTGTAGTCCATCCCGCCATCCTGGTGCAGGCGGGCCAGGGGCCGACCGGACAGGCCGCCGATCTGCGAAAAGGAGCCGCCCAGGAGGAGTTTTCCGTGCGGCAGTTTGACCAAGGCGCGGATTGGCGGGATCAGGCTTGTCGAGGCCGGCAGCCGCGCCTTGCGGCCCAGATCGCACGCGAGACTGCCATCCGCGTTCAAACGCACCAGCGTCGTCTGGTTTTCCAGCATCAAGGACCAGCCCTCGATGCCGCCGGCCAGGACGCTGCCGCCAGGTTCGACCGCCAGACACGCCGCACTGCCGAGCAGGGCTGCGGGCGGCACGAAGCGCGGGTCGGCGGCGCCGTCTTCGAACAGGCGCCACACGCCGAACATCATGTCATAAACACCGATCCAATGGCCGCCCACAGGGCAGGAAACAATCGTGTAGGCGCTGGCGCCACGGCGCAATCCCAAGGCATAATCCGGGTCAATCTGGCCGGTTGCGCTCACACGCACGACCGCCCGATCCTGGGCGATGTCACCCGGCAACCGGAACGAGCCTGCGGCCAGCACCGAGCCGTCTGGCAAGGGAAGCATATCCTCGATCCAGGCCGAGGTCGGGGCGGCGGGATCACCGTGGATCCCGGCGAACGGATGGAAGGATTCATCGATCTGGTCGCGATCGTCGAAACGCGCCATGGCCGGCAGATCCCTGCCGTTGACTTTGACGAAGGCGCCGCCTGCCAGCCATCGGCCATCGTCGAGTTGGGCGAGGGCCAGGATGGTGTCATCGCATGTCACAGGCGCGAAGCCGGGCACGGCCGTTCCGTCCTCCTTCAGCCGTTGGACAAGGCCGGTCGTGCTTCCTGCGGCATAACCGCCCTGGCCCACGAGCAGCGTGGCGTCGTCAAGCAGCAGCAACGACTCGACCGGCCACGGCACTTCCGGCAAATAGGCGGCATCGGGCAGGCCCGCGGCGCCGCCGGGCTGATGGTCCGCAATCGTGATTTCAGCCTGTGCGCCCGCGCCCAGGGAAGCGCCGTCCGACGGATCGCTCAGGCGGACCACGAAAGTCTCGTCCTGTTCGAGTTCTGTATCGCGCAGGATCGGAACGGCGAACGACACGCTGCGGGCGCCGGGCGCGAAGGCGAGCGTGCCGGACACACCCGTGAAGTCTCTTCCAGATACGCCCGTGCCCGATTCGCTTTCGTACCGCACCGAATCCTGACGATCCGCCCCGCCCCGCCGGATGGCGCTCAGGATCGCTTGCCCGCCGTCCTCGCTCACCTGCGCGGCGGAAGCGCCGAACTCGATCACCACGGGCTCGCATGCTCGAGGAGGTCTCAGACGTGCCAGACGACCGCGGGGCTGGCCCTCGACGTCCGTGAACGTGCCGCCCAGGATCACGCCGCCGTCGGGGGTGGTGTCCGCGGCCAGGACGAGCCCATGCACCCCCAGACCGACCTCGAAGCAAAGATCGGTCGATGCATCCGATAACAGACGCACCAGGCCCGGTCGCGGCACTCCGTTGGCCTCGCGGAAATAGCCGAACACCATGGCGCTTCCGTCCGGTTGGGCGCAAAACGAGGCGATGCCGGCTATGGCGAGGCGTGCAGGATACTCGAGATCGGGGCGGTAACTCTCGTCCAAGCCGCCCCCGGGCAGCAGCCGCACAAGAACGCGAGGCAAAGGCCCGTCGTAGAATCCTCCCGACCAGAGGGCGAGCACGCGTCCGTCAGGCAACAACGCCAGCCGGCTTAACCCGTTTGTCGACCCGAGAGGCGAGTGGAACTGCCCGTCGACCGATCCGTCCGAGTTCAGCCGCGCCAGGCCGAAACCGGGCACGCCGCCCAGGTTGGTGAAGCTGCCTGCGACAAGCACCTTGCCGTCAGGCAGCGACAGGATCGCGTGGAGGCTCTGGCCCGGCGTGAAGGGCGAGGTGAAGGACGGATCGAGCGATCCGTCGGCGTTCAGGCGGACCAACTGGCGCGCGGTAACACCGCTCACGTTGGTGAAACTGCCTCGCAGCCAGAGCCTGCCGTCCGCGCCCGCATCGAGGCTGTTGATGGCAGCGTTGGCCGGCGCGCAGGGCGGCAGTGCGAAAGTCTCGTCGAAGGCCCCATCGCCCCTTAGCTTGGCCACCCCGGGCTTGGACTGCGTCGGGTCGGTGTAATAGCCCGAGAGGAGCAAGGACCCGTCGGGCGCGACCGCGACACGGTGCACGGAATTGGTGATTGTGGGCTGGAAGGAATCGTCCAGTCGGCCGTCGGCCAGGAGACGCGCCACGCCGGGCCGGAATGCGCCGTGCACATTGGTGAAATCCCCGGCCACCACAATGCGTCCGTCCGGCTGGACCGCAACCGACCGGACGAAGTGATCGGCGCCGTTGCCGTTGGGGAAATCGAGATCGAGTGTAAATGGCTGGGCCAGCGCTGCACTGACGCCCGCCGCGGCCAGGAGCACGACCGTCTTCATTCTGGCCGTAACACTACCCGATCAAGCGCGGTTTTTCCATCAGGAACCCGATGCCAACAGCCCCATGCCCCTCACCCTTCGTCGCACCCCTTCGTCGAGACCTTTGTCGCCCATTGGTCTTGGTTATGCGGGCTTGACGGCTGCGGGTCGTCCGCTCCATCCGCGAGAGCATCGCCACAATCCTCTGGAGCCGCATCTTGCCACGTTCACACGCGGCCCTCTCCAACACGGCCTATCCCGCCCCCCGGTTATGCCAGCACGACCCGCTGGGCGCGGTTCTGGGCGGCGCGCTTGCGTTGGACCTCATCGAGGATCTTCTTGCGCAGACGCAGATGGCGCGGGGTGGCTTCGACGTACTCGTCGGACCCGATGTATTCGAGGGCGCGTTCGAGCGACATCCTGAGCGGGGGTTCGAGCTGGATGCCCTTCCCCTCGCCCTGAGAGCGCATGTTGGTCAGGTGTTTGGTCTTGCAGGGATTGACCGGGATGTCGTTTTCGCGGGCATTCTCGCCGACGATCATGCCCTTGTAAACCTGATCGCCCGGCTCGACCATCAGGCGCCCGCGTTCCTGGTTCATGTTGAGCGCGTAGGCCGTGGCGATCCCGTCCTCGATGCTGACCAGCGAGCCGTTCTTGCGGGCGGCAATCTCGCCCCGGTCCGGCCCGTATTGCTCGAAGAGGTGGCTCATCACGCCCAGACCGCGGGTGAGATTGATGAGGTCGCTCTCGAAACCGATCAGGCCGCGCATCGGGATCAGGGCCTCGAGACTGATGTGATGGGTGTGATGGGTCAGGTTGACAATCTCCGCCTTGCGCCACGAAAGGTTCTCCATCACAGCCCCCATGTAGTCGTCCGGCATCTCGATGAACAGCCGCTCGATCGGCTCGAGCAGATTCCCGTCCGCGTCCTTGCGCCAGAGCACCTCGGGCCTCGAGACCAGCACCTCATACCCTTCCCGACGCATCTGCTCGACGAGGATCGCGATCTGCATCTCGCCGCGTCCGCTCACGTTGAACACCTTCGGGTCCGACGTGGGCTCGACCCGCAGGGCCACGTTGGTGCGGGTCTCCTTCATCAGCCGCTCCCCGATATGGCGCGCCGTGACGAGTTTGCCGTCCTTGCCTCCCAGCGGACCGTCATTGACCGCGAATTCCATCTGGATGGTGGGGGGATCGATCGGCTTGGCCGGCAAGGCCGGCCGATCCGGACTGTCCGCCAGAGTCTCGCCAATGAAAACATCCTCGAACCCGGTCAGCCCGACGATATCACCGGCGTGTGCCTCGGACACCTCGATGCGTTTGAGTCCCTCGAAGTGGTAGATCATCGTGATCTTGCCCTCGGTCTTCGAACCGTTGGCGTGGATGCAGACCGCAGGCTGCCCCTGCACCACCTTGCCGCTGTGGATCTTCCCGAACGCGATGCGCCCGAGATAATCGGAATAATCCAGGTTGGCCACAAGCACCTGAAAACCCTGGCTCGCAAAGGCCCGCGGCGGCGGGACGCGCTTCACAATGGTCTCGAACAGCGGTTCCATCGACTCGCGCGCATGATCGAGTTCGAGCTGGGCGTAGCCGTCCTTCGCGCTGGCGTAGACAAAGGGGAAATCGAGCTGCTCATCTGTCGCCCCCAGTTGCAAGAACAGATCGAACACCTGGTCGAGCACCTTCTTGGGATTCGCGTGCTCCCGGTCGATCTTGTTGATCACGACAATCGGCTTGGCGCCCGCTTCGAGCGCCTTCCGCAACACAAAGCGCGTCTGGGCCTGCGGACCATCCGCCGCGTCCACAACCAGCAGCACGCCGTCGATCATGCTCATCGCCCGCTCGACCTCGCCCCCGAAATCGGCATGCCCAGGCGTATCGACGATGTTGATGTGGTAATTCCTGTACTTGAACGCGGCATTCTTCGCCCGGATTGTGATCCCCTTCTCGCGCTCGAGATCCATCGAGTCCATGATCCGTTCCTCGCGCGCGATCGCCTGGTTGGCCCGGAATGTCCCGGACTGTTTCAAAAGGCAATCGACCAGTGTCGTCTTGCCATGGTCGACATGGGCAATAATCGCAATGTTCCGAATGTGCTGCATATAGGGCGAATCCCGTCAATCGAGCCGCGCAGTGTGCTCCCCCCGCGCCAAAGGTCAAGCGCGGCGAATGAGGTAAGGATGCGAGATGCTCTGATCTACAAGGCGCACTTCACCGCGCGCAGAGACGCATGGGCCACAAGCAACACAAAGAGCACGGCGCGGCAGACATCAGAGGTAATTCTCGATACGGCCAGGAAGAGCAACGCCCCCACCCGGTTCAGCACCTTGGCTCCCAGGTTGGGGGTCACATGTCCCCTGCGGAATCCTGCCTGAAGCTTTTGTCGGTGCTATCGTTTCCTCCGCGCCGCTGCAAATCTCTCTTGCCAAGCCGGTTGACGAGCATAACCTCACACCGTCATGCTGAAGATTGCGTGATTTTGGATGTCGATTGCTTGTTGAACGAAGAAAGATCGCGTTCACGGTCGAGTCGGGTGACCTCTATGACAATGACGAACAAGACCTTTCTCAAAGCTCTTCAGGCGCAGACAGACGGCTTCGCGCGTGCTGTGGCCACGGACGAAGCTGGGGAAGAGGAGGACACATGAGGACTATTGTTCCACCCCTCAAATGCCAAGGAATCAAAACAAAACTCGTTCCTTGGATTCGTGAAGTGGCGGGTGGTGGATTCAATCGCTGGATCGAGCCTTTTATGGGAAGTGGTGTGGTCGGATTCAACATTAATCCGAGGATCGCGCTCTTTTCCGATTCGAATCCCCACATAATTGCCTTCTACTCTGGGATACAGGGCGGACAGATTACTCCCGCCATTGTGAGGGGGTTTCTCAAGCACGAAGGCGAGTTGTTGCGTTGCGCGGCTGACGACGGGTACGCCCACTACAGGCTAATTCGGGATCGTTTCAACGAGCAGGGCTCTCCGTTGGACTTCTTGTTTTTGTCTCGTGCTGGATTTAACGGAATGATGCGCTTTTCGAAGAAGGGCAAATGGAATATCCCATTCTGCAAGAAGCCTGATCGGTTTGCGGCCGCTTACGTAACCAAGATTGCGAATCAGGTAGATTGCATCGCCAAGGCGATGCGAACCACTTGGTGTTTTAAGAATCAGGACTACCTCACATCGATCAAACAGGCCGAACGGGAAGACTTGATCTACTGTGATCCGCCTTACCTTGGAAGGTACACGGATTACTTCAACAACTGGACGGAGAAGGATGAACAGCGCTTGGCCGAGGCGCTGGAGAAGACTCCGGCTCGGTTTATTCTCTCCTCATGGCACCACAACGACTTTCGGGAGAACACCGCTATTCGGGATTATTGG
Source organism: Verrucomicrobiota bacterium (assembly GCA_040766265.1). Lineage (GTDB taxonomy): Bacteria > Verrucomicrobiota > Verrucomicrobiia > Limisphaerales > J093 > MWFF01. The sequence goes on along the minus strand of JAXGQW010000006.1, from coordinate 2,623 downwards.
AGCGGTTTCAATATTCTTACACGCGGTCACTTTTACCATTCGGGTCCAAAGGAGGAGAATCGCCGCTCGATAGTTGAGGCGTTGGTCTGCAACTTCGATTGCGGCGCGTTTGATTCCCACAATCATGGCGTCAGGCGCAAGCATGAGCAGCTTGTCCTTCTCGAATCGGCAGGAAGATACAACGCTCCACCAGACGGTCCATCTAACGGGAGTGAGCCGGTTCGCTCTCGGCGGCATCGGACAGTCTTGGCGGCTGGCACCCGCCGCCGACCTCGTTCGGCGTAGCATGCGAGCGACACTCGCCACCATCACGTTGCTGGCACTGACAAGTCGCAGCGATGTGGTCACGACACGATTTGCCACTCTTCCCGACGCGAGGTCGCAGGGAGCGTTTGAGCGGGGCTGGCTACCGCCGTTGTTGGCGGATTCCGCGAGAGCCATCGTGGAGCGCAACAATCTGGACTTGAACACAGGCACGGGTTCATTCGACTAGCAGCAGTTTACAAGTTAGAGCGAGGAAAAAGCATGGGGAGGCCTGTAGAATGGGGCTGGGATCGGTTTGCGGACTGTATGACCTAAGCGCGCTGGTAGCGGCCCAGATCGAGCTTGAGCAAGAGGTCCTGCTGGTCCGGATCGATCTTGGAGAGGCAGGTGGCCGTGCGGGGCTGGGCTTGGCCCGGTTGGCGCGGATAGAGCAGTAGAACTTCCTGGATTCCACTGAGCAATTCCATCGCCCGAGCCATGCTCAGATCCAGGCCCTTCTGGTGGAGGGCCCGTTGAAGCAAGGAGGTCAGGGTCAGTGCCAGGACACAGTAGAAAGCGTGAACGCGGATTTTGCTGTCGGTCCAATGGAACATCGGCGACCAGCCCAGGAAATGCGGGTTCTTCATATCGCGGAAGGCGCTCTCGATCTGGTTCTGGGCCCGGTAGCCCGCGACGATCTCTTCGTTGGACCAGGTGTCGTTGTCGGTGAAGAGGATCGTTTTGCCCAGATGCGTCCGGACCAAGCGCGAGAAAGCCCCCGTGTCCGTCCGATAGGTCAGCGTCGGCACGGCGCCGCCGGCCACCTCGCAACGGAGCAACGACTTGAGGAACTGACCGCTCAAGATCGTGTCCACGCGCCGGGAGACGGTCTGGACGGTCGGTGAGGGCCCTCCTTTCACGCGGCCTTCTTGGCGCCGCCGCAACGAGGTTTGGAGTTCATCGAGCTTGCGGCGGGCCTTTTGCAGGCTGGCATTGATGCCCTGGAGTTGACCGTCCAAGAGATGCTCGTTGTACGTGACAACCACCGTTCGTTCGTGGCCGAACACCGCCTTGCGCGTCCGGTAGGCCAGGCAACTGGCGAAGCGCGCTCCGCTCAAAGGTTCGAACTGCGCCACGGGGATCTTCAATAAGTCCTCGTGCTGGGTGGGGACCAGCGAGCCGATGAAATGGAAGGGGGACTGGTCGAGGGTCTCGAACGCCTCGGCGGAGTTGTTCCCCTTGTCGAAGATGAGAGTGATGTGTTCGCAGCCCTGGGCCAGTTGCCGGTAGCGTTGAGAGAGTTCCTCGCTCACGCTCTGGAAGGCGCTCGCATCGTTGACATTGCCGGTGTAGACCTTGTGGAAGAGGGGGACATGGAAGTCGGTGCTCACGAGCATCCCCAGGTTGACCTGACGCAAGTCGCCGCGTTTCTGCTTGTTGTGACCGCGGGCGGGGAGGGTGGCGGGGGTGCGGGTGTTGATGTACGTGAAGAAGTTGGTGCCGTCGTAAACCAGGGTCCGCAGGTTGAGCTTCAAGTCGCGCACCAAGCGTTGGGAGAGTTGGGTCTCCAGAGCCAGGATGTTGGCTTCGCCGACGCGGTCCATATGGTTCCAGAAAGCCTGGCTGGAGAGTTGGGCGGCGGTGGCGGGCAGCAGGCGGGTGAGGATGGTGTGCTGGTACCAGCGAGCCAACTGGGCCTTGCTGGTGGGGGCGGCGGCGCGGTTGAGGGTGGCCAAAAGGAGGTACTGGCCGACCGAGAGGCCCTGGTCGCGCTTGGGGAGTTGGGCGTCGATTAAGTCGACCAGACCCAATTGAGTGGCTTGGTCGTAGAGGGCGGCGATGGCGCCAAACTCCAAGACTTCGGCGGTCTGGGGCAAGGGGGGAGCGGCCGCGTCGTCGAGGGCCTGGAGGATGCGATCGAGGGAGCCCAGGTAGGTGGTTTTGACGATGGTGGGTCGGCCGTCGACGCGCTGGCAGTGGCGGACGTAGTAGTAGGGGAGGCCCTTGATGAGTTTTCGGGTGAGGCTTGGCATGCCTGTAGTTAGGTCATACAACTGGCGGTATCCGAGTTGGTCGATGGCCCCAATTCATAGTGGGGAGAGCATAGAACGCTGCCGATGATGGCTGTCAAGGGCAAAAATGCGAAGAGACGCCAACAAAACTCCCGGCGCGAAGCGGCGGGCGGTGGCCCTCCGCACACGGTTAGGTCATACAATGAGCCTCTAAACTCGGCGAACGAAGGAAGCGAGAAGGATAAGACCGAGGAGTTATCCGCAAGCCTGCAAACACGAACCGAAATCAACCTCCAGCGTCGCTGAGCCTTAAACCGTCAGATCACCCCGTCCAGAATCCGCTGCCGCAACTTGTAAACTTCCGCTAG
>JAXGQW010000059.1:0-34631 GCA_040766265.1 Verrucomicrobiota bacterium | reverse complement strand
CCACGCCGTGAGGATCGATCCATTCGGATCGCAGGCGCCCGGACTACACGGCCTGACCCCATGACGACGAACGACGCTGTCAGCCTCCTGGAGCAGTTTCGCGCCGGCGCGGTCACTCGCGCCCAGGTGTTGCGCGCCTTCCGGGCCCCCGCGGTGAGCAATCTCGGCTTTGCCCGCGTGGATCTCGATCGCGGCCTGCGCAAAGGATTCCCCGAGGTGATTTTCGGTGAGGGCAAGACACCGGCGCAGGTCGTCGCCATCGCACGCCAGATCTGGCGTCACGAGGGCCGAGTGCTCGTGACCCGGACAACGCCCGGCCACGCTCGGGCGATGAAGCGCGCTTTTCCACGCGCCGTGCATCATGAGAATGCGCGCTGCATCACCCTCGAACGGACGCCTCTGCCCAAACGAGGGGGACCGATTACCGTCTTGTGCGCCGGGACAACGGACCTGCCCGTGGCTGAAGAGGCGGCCGTGACGGCCCAGATCATGGGAAACCGTGTCGAACGGGTCTACGATGTCGGCGTGGCCGGCTTGCATCGCCTCCTCGGAAACCTCGAAGCGATCCAGAACGCCCATGTCATCATCGCCGTGGCGGGGATGGAAGGGGCTTTGCCCAGCGTTGTCGCCGGACTGGTCTCACGCCCCGTCATCGCCGTGCCCACGAGCGTCGGATACGGGGCCAGTCTTGGCGGCCTGGCCGCCCTGCTCGCCATGCTCAACAGTTGCGCCAGCGGCGTGACCGTGGTCAACATCGACAACGGATTCGGGGCCGGCTACGCCGCAAGTCAAATCAACGCTCTCAGTGGAGACACCGCATGAAAGCCGTCTACTTCGATGCCTTCAGCGGCGTCAGCGGAGATATGATCCTCGGATCTCTCCTCGATATGGGGGTCGAGATCGACAGCCTCCGCGAGGATCTCGCCCGCCTCCCCGTTCGCGGCTATCATCTGCATGCCACTCGCCGGACCAAGGCGGGGATTAACGGGACGAAGTTCGACGTGCATCTGGGCGAGGCGCGGGAACACGCGCACGCCGCCGAGGAAGAGGGGCATCACCACGAACCGCAAAGCGGTCCGGATGCGCAGCCCGGGGCGCCCCAGGGGCACACCCACGCGCACGCCGGCCATTCCCACCCCTCGATTCCCGATCCTGGCCATGCCCACTCCGGACCTCATCATGGGCATGCCGAAGTCCGCGACTTCCGGTCCATCGCAGACATGGTCTCCGGGAGTTCGCTTCCCGGACCGGTGCGCGACCGCGCCCTGGGCGTGTTCCGGCGCATCGCCGAGGCGGAGGGCAAGATCCACGGTTGTCCGCCCGAGTCGGTGCATTTCCACGAAGTCGGCGCAGTCGACTCGATCGTGGACGTCGTCGGGGGTTGTCTGGCGCTCGAAGCCCTCGGCCGACCGCGCGTGTTCGCGGCGCCTTTGATCGAGGGGACGGGATGGATCCGGTGTGCGCACGGACGGTTCCCTGTGCCGGCGCCGGCCACTCTCGAAATCCTTGCCGCGCGGGGCCTGACCCTCAGACAATGTGAAGAGCCGCAGGAGATGGTCACCCCGACCGGCGCGGCCTTCCTGGCTGAGTTCGCGGAAGCCTTCGGTCCCATGCCCGCCATGCGACTGGAGCGGATCGGCTATGGCCTGGGCATGCGCGACATGAGGACGCGTCCCAATGTGCTGCGCGCCGTACTGGGCGAACTCGAATCCGAACCTGGCGCCCCGGTGACGCCCCATGACTGGGAGGGCGATCATGTTGGCTGCTTGGAAACGAATCTCGACGACGCCAATCCGGAAGTGCTGGGGCATTTTGTCGACCGTGCACTGGCGGCCGGGGCACTCGATGTTTTCTACGGCTCCGTTCAGATGAAGAAGAACCGTCCGGGTGTGGTTTTGACGGTTCTGTGTCCGGTGACCGAGTGCGATCGGTTCAGCGAACTGATTCTGCGCGAAACAACCGCCTTTGGTGTGCGGCGCAGTGTTCTCGAGCGTCGGAAACTGCGGCGGGAGTTCCTGAGTGTCGACACGCCTGTCGGACAGATCAAGGTGAAGGTGGGACGCCTGGACGGCCGGATTGTGCAGGTGGCCCCTGAGTATGAATCATGTCGCGCGGTTGCGGCAGAGCGGGGGATGCCTCTCAAGGCCGTTTACACAGCCGCGGTTCGGGCCGTCCCGGCCTTGTCAGGCGATTCGAGGTAGTCCCGCCCCGCGGCCCCAAGATTCGACCGTGCGGAGCCCTGTCAGGTTGTCGGGCCGAGGCCTGTCTCTTTGGGCGGGACCTGGTACAGCTCGGGGCGCAACACCCCCACAAACGGGAGATTCCGATACCTTTCGGCATAGTCGAGTCCATACCCCACAACGAAAAGGTCGGGGATAACAAAGCCGACATAATCGGCTTCGATGGGCTCGGTACGCCGGTCTGGCTTGTCCAGGAGCACACAAGTTCGGAGCGATCCCGGTTTGAGCTTTTCGAGTCTTGCACGGACCGTCTTCAAGGTGCGTCCGGTGTCGAGGATGTCGTCCACGATCAGCACATCGCGTCCCGCGACTTCCAAGCGCAGGTCTTTGGTGAAGACCAGTTCTCGGGAGATCGTGCCTTCCCGGTAGCTCGAGACGCCGATGAAGTCGAGTTTGAGCGGGACTACCAACCGCCGGAGCAGGTCGGCCAGGAACATCAACGTGCCGGTCAGGAGCGCCACGACCACCGGATCCCGGCCCACGTAGTCGCGCGTGATCGCGCGCGCCATCTCCGCGACCCGCCGTTTGATCTGGGCTTCGGTGATCAACACTTCGCGCAGGTCGGCCCGCCACTGGGGAGGCACCACGTGGGTTTGGGTGACGCGCCGAGGGCGTGCCCACACCTCGGATGCGGAGGCCGCGGGTCGCGGGGCGTCGTCGGGCGGTCTTGGCGAAGGCGATGGGACAGTGCGAGGGTTCAAATGTGGCGTGAATCGTTGATATCCTTGTGGGCGTAACCGTGTTCCTGGCGCTGGACATTCACCTGGTTCTTCTTGAGATAGGCCGCATAGACGTCTTCGGCGTCCATGCCGAGCACCTGGGCCAGGCTGATCAGGAAGTGAAACAGATCGACCACCTCGACCCGCGCGTTTTGTTCGTCGAACTCCTGATACTTGGCCCACCATTTCCAGGGGACGCTGTCGGTCAACTCGGCGATCTCCTGGCTCATCGCACGGCAGTAGTTCAAGGTCCACGTCACCTTGTCGGCCTGGCTCATCCCCGACGTTTGCACCCCAATCCGCTCGTTCAGGGACCGCTGCAGCCTGAAAATCTCACTCAATCGGTCAGTCTGTGACATGGCAGGAGCATTCGGAGTGTCTCGAAAGGACGCAAGCCGGAACTGACGGACGGCCCCTTAGCCCCGCTCGAGCAGGGCGACGGCCACGGCGTGATGGGCTGTATGGCTGAGCGTGAGATGGAGAGCGCTTCCCCCACGCTCCCGAAGCAAGACCGCCCCTCGGCCATGAAGCGCGGCGTAGGGCTGCCCCGACGGGTGCCGCAGAACTTCCATGTCCAGCCATCCCAACTCGGCTCCAATCCCCGTCCCAAACGCCTTGGAAATCGCCTCTTTCGCGGCGAATCGGGCCGCCCAGTGCGGCGCCGGGTGACGGAAGGTGGCGCAATAGGCCAATTCCGTCGGCCGCAGTATCCGAGTCAGAAAGCGATCGCCGAACTTCTCGGCGCTCGATCGAATGCGCTCGACTTCGATGATGTCGACGCCGATGCCCAGAACCGTCTGGCGCGGCGCGTCCGGGGCGGGCGTCTGCGGATGCTCATCCATCATAGGGCCGCATGAGGGCCAGCATGTCGCGGACAGCCCGCGCCAGACCGACCACGACCGACCGGCTGATGATGGTGTGGCCGATGTTCAGTTCCACAAGGTGCGGAACTTCGAGGAGCGCCGGCAGGTTGCGGTAGTTGAGGCCGTGGCCGGCATTGACCCGCAGGCCGAGCTGGTGGGCGCGCCGGGCCGCCGTGATCAGGCGTCTGAGCTCGCGCTTTCTGCTGGCTGGATTCTCGAAGTGCTCTGCAAAGCGGCCGGTGTGCAGTTCGACAAACTGGCTGCCTACGCGGGCGGCGGCGGCAACCTGGGGCAGATCGGGCGTGATGAAAAGACTCACCTCGATTCCCGCCTCGTTGAGGCGGCGGCGGGTTCTCGCCAGCGCGCTGCGTTGGCCCGCGACATCAAGGCCGCCTTCCGTGGTGACCTCCCGCCGGCGTTCCGGCACCAGGCAGACGATCTCCGGCTTGAGTTCGAGAACCAGATCCACGATCGGCGGCGAATTGGCCATCTCGAGATTGAATCGCGTCCGAATCGTCTCTCGCAGCCGCCACACATCGCGGTCCTGGATGTGCCGCCGATCTTCCCGCAGGTGTGCTGTGATGCCGTGCGCTCCGGCCGCTTCGCAGCGTCGGGCGGCATCCACCGGGTCCGGTTCGCCGGCATCCAGGCCGCGGTAGCGGGCCTCGCGCAGTGTGGCAACGTGGTCGATGTTCACCCCAAGTTTGAGCATGGCGACATCAGGGGGATGGGCGGACGGGCGCAGCCGCAGGGGGGGGCGATGGGGCAGGGGATGCGGGGGGGACGCCCGCGCCCGGTTTGCCGGTCTGCCTGGCGCGCAAGCGGTGCAATAGCGCCGGGCTCGCCGCCGGCTCGCTGAGGCGCGGAAAGGCCGGGTCATCCAGCCACCGCATGAGCGCCACAAGTTCAAGCCCGCTGAGGCCCAGCGCCGAATTTCGCACCCCGACCAAGCGACGCGGGGACTCGAGTCTGAGTTCGGTGCCGGTATTGCCCAAACGATCGACAACGTTGGTGTCAAACAACCACGCCTCACCGGTGTAATTGGTCGGCAGGGGGGCGTAGCCTGCCAGCATCCAGTACAGGTTCTTGACGTGTCGCCAGCCGTTGACGCGTTGGGCGGTCAACTCCCAGCTATAATAGACCAGGTCGATCCGATCCATGATCTGGGACAGGAGTTCGGGCGGGAGTGGGCGCTTGGTCTTGACCAGGGGGAAAAGACCCGCAACGGCGAACCCGGGATCCTGGGCGGCGGCGGGGCTGACAAACGGCTCGGCGATCGGCAGGTTAGTCCAGGCCAGACGGGTTGTGTTGGTCTGGAACATGGCGTCGCCAAACCGGATCTTCGGGATGTACCGTTCCAAAACGGCGGACACTTTCGGACCGAGTCGCGTCAGGACATTTGTCACCTCGGGCGTTTCCCAAGCGACATAGGAGGCAAACGGGATCTCGGCGATCGTCCAACCGACAGCCTGATTGGGTGTGGTGGGCAACTCCAGTTGTTTCCACCAGGCCTGCCGGCTCAGCCATGGGCGAACCCCCCGCAGGGCGGTGAAGCCGACGACCGGATCGCCCAGGGTATGCGTGGGGATGCGCCACGGCTCGAGCTTCAAGTCCAGCGGCTTCGAGTAGGTCAGCGACGCCGTCGTTCGCAGAATCGGACCCCGTCCCTCGATCTGGATCCCGATCGCCGGCCAACTCGCCGACTCGGGCCAGCCCAGAATCTGCGCCACTTTCGGCCCGTCTGCCTCGATCTCGAGCCAACCCTCAGGAGCGCCCAGACCGGCGACGCGCTTCGCGAGGTCAACAAAGGGCGCGGCCGAGCCTGTGCCCATGCCGATCAATGCCCAGTCCCCGGCGCGGCCGACCCGGGACCAGCCTTGCGTTTGGGCAAACCGGGTTTCCCGAACCTTCGCATTCTCTGTCTGAACCTCGGTGGGCGTTGCGCCGCCCGCCGCCCCGGCCCATGCAAGCCACCTTGACTCGAGGGTGTTGCTCTTCTCATCGGACACCCGCACTGCGGCAACCATCGCCACGCCGTCTTCAGCGCCGAACACGATTTCGCCACAGCTTTGCGACGCGACCAACTCCTCGATCCACGGGATTAGCAATGATGCCGCAGGGGGATTTGTTGCAGCGCCCGGAGCGAGCCAGGACCCTGGGGAGCGGGCCAGCTTCTCGAGCGTGGTGCGCAGCATGCGTTGCGAGGCCGGCTGAGCCAGGATCACCCTCGCCTCCGCGCCGTTCGTGTTGCCTGCGAGGCGCGTCGTGCCCACCCAATGCCAGGAGAGCGCCCCGTCCGGCGATTTCAACCGAGCCTCGACTTGGGCTGATCCCTCGGCGAGGGCCGTCGGCGCCGGATGAGCGTTCAGCGGCCAGACCACGCAGCCGCCGCCGCAGGCGATCAGGCTGATCAACAGAGCATGCAGTTTCATAGAAACGCCAACTCCTTGCCAAAGAACTGTCCGATTAGCAAATGGAAAGGCGCGGAAAGGGGCGCCGGTCTCGATCGCCCCTCGACACGGAAAGGCGCGGAAGGCCATTTCCGCGCCGCGCGGCTTTGGTTGCGGCTGGGCAGCGCTGCGTTAGAATGGCGGCATGTCTGGTGACGATTTGTTCACGCAGGAACCGCGGCACGCCGAACAGGCGCTGTCCGTCGAGTCCGCGCCTTCACCCCAGACGGCGCCGCTTGCGGCGCGCATGCGACCGCGGGACCTGGCCGAGTATGTGGGGCAGAGGCATATCCTGGGAGCGGGCCAGCTCCTGCGGCGCGCGATCGAGGCGGACCGGATTCAATCGCTGATTTTCTTTGGGCCGCCGGGGACGGGGAAGACCTCTTTGGCGCAAGTGATTGCGCGGCACACCCGGTCCAGGTTCGTGCGGCTCAGCGGGGTCGAATCCAACGTCGCGGACGTGCGGCGGGAGTTGGCGGGAGCGGGGAATCGGCTCACGAACAGCGGCCAGCGGACGATTCTGTTCATCGATGAGATTCATCGGTTCAACAAGGCCCAGCAGGATGTCTTGTTGCCGGACGTCGAGAGCGGGGTGGTTCGGCTCATTGGCGCCACGACGCACAATCCGTTCTTCTTCGTCAACGCGCCGCTCGTGTCGCGATCCCAGGTGTTCGAACTCGAGCCGCTGAGCGAATCCGATCTGCTCGGCCTGCTCCGGACGGCTCTGACCGACTCGGAGCGCGGGCTGGGGATGCTGCGGATTCGGGCTGACGAGGATGCGTTGTGTCATTTGGCGAAGGTGGCGGATGGCGACGCGCGGAAGGCTTTGAACGCGCTCGAGATCGGAGCGTTGACCACGCCTGCCGGCGACGACGGATCCATTCATCTGACGCGGGAGGTGTCGGAGCAGAGCATCCAGCGCAAGGCGGTTGTGTATGACGCGGACGAGGACGGTCATTACGACACCATTTCGGCGTTCATCAAGTCGATGCGGGGCAGCGATCCGGACGCGGCGTTGTACTGGCTGGCCAAGATGATCCATGCGGGCGAGGATCCGCGTTTCATTGCGCGGAGGATTGTGATTTGCGCGGCGGAGGATGTTGGTCTGGCGGATCCGATGGCTTTGGTCTTGGCGCTGGCGGCGTTTCAGGCCTCCGAGTTCATCGGGTGGCCCGAAGCCCGGATCCCGCTTGCCGAGGCGACGGTTTATGTGGCGACGGCAAACAAGAGCAACAGCGCGTACCTGGCAATCGATGCAGCGCTCGAAGACGTGCGATCCGGACGGACCCTGGCGGTGCCGCAGCACCTTCGCGACGCCGGTTACGGTGGGGCGAAGCGTCTGGGCCACGGTGTTGGGTACAAGTACGCCCATGATTATCCGGGGCATTTCGTTCCCCAGGATTACCTGGGCGCGGCGCGGCGCTATTACCAGCCGACCGATCAGGGCATCGAGAAGAAGATCAAAGAGCGCGTTGCTTCCTGGCGCGCTTCGCTCGATCAGGCGCGCGCTCGCCCGGCCCACCCCGCACCGGGGCCCGGGCCGGGCCCGGACTCTTCAGCGTCCGCGCACCGTCCATGAACACGGAATCTTGCGCAACTAAAGCGTCACTCAGACGCCGGATTCGCGCCCGCAATGCCGAAATCCGCGGGGAGGCGCGGGTCGAGATGTCGCGTTTGGCGTGCGGAGTTTTGCGGAGCCGGCCGGAATGGAATCGGGCGAAATGCGTCCTTTTGTACTATCCGCTGTCGGACGAGCTTGACCTCCGTCCGGTCTTGCGCGAGGCGCTGGCGGCTGGGCGGGTGGTTGCGTTGCCGAGGTATCAAGCCGATCGAGGTGAGTACGAAGCGGCGATCATCCAGGATGAGGGACGGGACCTGCGCCCGGGCTGGGCGGGGATTCCCGAGCCCGGGCCTTCATGCCCGCCGGTTGCGTTAAAGCGACTGGACTTGGTGCTGGTGCCCGGGCTAGGATTCGACCGCGGCGGGCGCCGGTTGGGTCGAGGCAAAGGGTTTTACGATCGGCTGCTTGTGTCCGTGCATGGAATCCGTTGCGGAGTTGCCAGCGAATGGCAAGTGCTTGGCGCTGTGCCGGCAGAACCGCACGATGAACCGGTGGATTGCATCCTGACGCCGATGCGCTGGATTTGTTGCCGCCCGCGCACGGTTTGACAATGAATCTGATGGCGGTAATTGATTGGATCCAAGGCGGTCTGGGGTTTCTCCTTGGCATCGGCATCGGCTTTTTGATCTGGCGATGGCGGTGTCTGGCGCGAGAAAAGGCCTGCGCTTTACAGCAGGCCGAGCGGCTGGAAGAAGCTCAACGGCAGTCAGAAACGTTGATTCGCGAGGCCCGCCTGGCCGCCCAGGAGGAGGCAATCCGGCTTCGCCAGGAGGCCGAGGATGCGCTGGCGGCCCGGAGGCAGGAGTGCGACGGATGGCAACAGCGGCTGGCTGAGCGCGAGCAACTGGTCAATCAGCAGTTGGCGGGCCTGGTCGAGCGGGAACGGAGTCTGCGCGAGCAGCAGCGGGAGGTTGAAGAGCGCCAGGCCAAGTTGAAAGCGCAGCAGGGTGAGTTGAACGGACTCTTGGTTGAACAGCGGGAGCAGCTCCAGCGCACGGCCCACCTCAGCGAGGCCGAGGCCCGTGCGGCGCTGCTCAAGCAGGTCGAGCGCGACTCACTCAAGGATGCGGCGGATCTGTCGCGGCATGTTCTCGAGGGAGCGCGTACTCGGGCCGAGGACCAGGCCAGGCGCATCCTGGGTCTCGCCATTCAGCGCTACGCCAGCGACCACACATTTGAAACCAGCACGGCCACCGTGGCTCTCAATGGAGCCGATCTGAAAGGGCGGATCATCGGGCGCGAGGGACGGAACATTCGGGCTTTCGAGGCGGCCACGGGAGTGACGGTGCTGATCGACGACACGCCCAATGCGGTTGTGATTTCCGGTTTCGATTCGGTGCGGCGTGAGGTTGCCCGGCAAGCCATGGAGCATCTGATTCTCGACGGGCGCATTCATCCGACGCGCATCGAGGAGGTTGTGGCAAAAGTGACCAAAGAGATCGAGGAGACGATCGTCCGCGCCGGTGAAGACGCGGTGTTCAAGGTCGGGCTGCCGCCGATCCATCCGGAGCTGACCAATCTCCTGGGACGTCTGAGGTTCCGGTACAGTTTCTCCCAGAATGTCCTCGATCATTCGATCGAGGTGGCGCACCTGGCCGGGCTCATGGCAGCCGAACTGGGGCTGGATCCCGCGCTGGCCAAGCGGGCCGGGCTGCTGCACGACATCGGCAAAGCGGTCAACCACGAAGTCGAAGGCTCGCACGCCCTGGTGGGCGCCGATCTCGTCCGCCGCTGCGGCGAATCGCCCGAGGTGGTCGAGGCCGTGGCCGCCCATCACGACGAGGTCGCACCCAATTCGCTGCTCGCCATTGTGCTCAGTGCCGCCGACACCATAAGCGCGTCCCGCCCGGGAGCGCGCTCGGAGTCGATGACCACCTATCTGAAGCGGCTCGAGAACCTCGAACAGCTTGGCGGCGGTTTTCCGGGCGTTGAGAAATGTTATGCGGTTCAGGCCGGGCGCGAACTGCGTGTGATTGTGCAACCGGGCACGATCGGCGACGATCAGGCGCAGCTTCTGGCCCGCGACATTGCCCGCAAGATCGAGAACGACCTCCACTATCCAGGCCAGATCCGGGTCACGGTTGTGCGCGAGACTCGATGCGTCGAGTTCGCCAAATAAACCGCCTCGCCGCGGTCCGAGGCCGGCGGTGCTTGGGGGCGTCTTCCGCCGAGATCAGCGCCCCTCGAACATGCCCGAAGGCATGCCGCCCTCCCAGCTCTTGGGCGCATTCCACGGGCGCTCGGAGCGGTTCTCGGCATCGTCGGTGGTGGAACAACCGCAGATCGAGGCCAGCAATCCCATCGCCAGAGCGACCATGGCCAAACCGCGTCGAAGAATCATTCGGGCCGCCATAAGCTCAGTGCATGACCACGTCGCCGGGGACCACATCGGCCTGTTTCCACTCGGGCAGGACATTGGCGATGGCGCGCTGGGGCTCGACTGTTGTGATGCGGACCTTCGCGACGAGCTTGCCGTTTCGGTTCACGAGCATTTCACCCCGTTCCACCAGGCCCTGGTCGCCGCCGATATCGAGCACGACGAAGTCCCACTGCGGGTCGACGCCGACCACGGTGCCCCGGAGGCCAGGAGGAAGAGGCGGCACCACTTCCTTGTCGCTTTCGTAGACGGCGACCCTGGCTGCGAGTTCGTTGACTTTGCGGTTGAGGACCTTGTTTTCCTCGTTCAAGGCTTCCGTCGTTTCCCGCAACTTGGCCAATTCCGCCAGGCGGTTTTGCACTTGCTCGACCGGAATCGCCAGGGCGCCCCAGGCGGCCAACTCGCGCTGAGAGTCATTCAGGAGGCCCGACGCCTTCTTCCAATCCGCTTCAAACTTATCGGCGCGCTCCTGTTGCTGTTTCCAATTCGCGGTGGCGACTTCGAGGTTCGATCGGGTTTCATCGAGGTCGCGGGCGGTCTTCTCGGCCTCGTCCCGGGCGGTCCGGGCGTCTTTCTTGGCGCCATCGAGTTCCTCCTGGGTCCGGGCGAGATCGCCCTGGGTCTGGCTGAGAGTATCCTTCAACGAGGTAATGCCGGTGGCGACCTGCAAATGACTAATCACCAAGGTGGCAATGCTCGCCAGAATGGCAACAACGAGGCTGACTTTGAGTAACATGTTTCTAGTCTGGTTTTGCGAACCGGCGGCAAGCTAATCATCGCCGCCCCCGGTGTCAACGCTCGTGTGAAATCCGTTCCCGGGCGGCAGACCGGCTGCCGGTCCTCATTGAATGCAAGCAGGAAACGTGCAAGGCCGTGGTTGTTTGACGATTTGCGGTCAGTTTCTTCTTGCTAGCCCTGCGGCCTCGTTGCTAGGTTCACACCCCTTTGAACTGAATCGAGGCGATTTTTTATGGCCAGACGTTGTGCATTGACCGGCAAGGGCCCGCGGAAGGGCAGTATCATTTGGAGAAGTGGAAAGGCGAAGAAGCTGGGCGGCATCGGCACCCACATCACCGCCATCACCAAACGCCGCTTTTTCCCCAACCTCCAGAGGGTCAAGGCGGTCGTCAATGGCGAAGTCCGATACATCCGCGTCGCCGCCAGCGCGTTGAAGAAAGGCCTCGTTGTCAAGGCCCCCAAGCGCACATGGAAGAAGGCTGAGCCGAAGGGCGCAACCAAGCCCTGACGCCTCCCCCCGATTTCCAAGACCGTTTCGGGCGGGGCCGGCTGGCCTCGCCCGATCGGTTTTTGGGGAGGCGGCCCGATGCAGCGCCACAATTGGGCCGTGATTTATGCTGGGCGAGCCTCCCACCGGCCCGTCTGCTCGATGCGAGAAGATCCTCGTGATCCGCGGTGGCGCCATCGGCGACTTCGTCCTGACCCTGCCCGTTCTGTCCGCCCTCCGCGAGCACTACCCCGAGGCCGGCCTTGAACTGCTCGGGTATCCGCACATCGCACAACTGGCCCTGGAAGGAGGCCTGGTAGACGCCGTGCGCCCGATCGAGGCGCGGGACCTGGCGGCGGCATTCGCCCCGGATGCCGTTCTCTGCGACGACCTGGCCGACTACTTCTCCGACTTCGATTTGATCGTGTCGTACTTGTACGACCCCGGCCAGATCTTCCAGGAGAATATCGCCAGCGTGTCCCCGGCCCGCTTCATTGCCGGGCCGCATCGACCGGACCCGTTTGTCGACAAGCACGCGACCGAGGTCTTTCTCAAACCGCTTGCGGAGATCGGAGTGCTGGCGTCCGATCCCACCCCGCGTCTGAACCTTCGACCTGCGCAGACCGCAACGCCGCGCGCGGAGATGCCGCCGGCGGAAGCCCACGCAGCCCGGCCGCGCCGCCTGGCGATCCACCCCGGGAGCGGCAGCGAGCGCAAGAACTGGCCGGAGTCGCGCTGGGCCGATCTCATGTCGCGGCTGGTTTCGCGTGTCGACTGGGATCTGATTCTGGTGGGTGGCGAGGCCGAAGGCGAATGCATCGAGCGATTGGCCCTCTGTTGGCCTGCGGAACGCCTCGAAATCGCGCGCAGTCTTCCACTGGTCGATCTGGCGCGTCGTCTGGCGGACTGTCGGTTCTACATGGGACACGACTCGGGCATCACGCACCTGGCCGCGGCGCTTGGGCTGCCGGGACTGGTCTTGTGGGGCGAGTCGGCCATCCGCGTTTGGCGCCCTTGCCAGGAGGCGATGCGATGTCTTCATGCAGGAACGCGCCTGGCAGAACTCGAAGTCGAGGAAGTTTGGGCTGCGCTCACGGCGCATCTGTGTCTTTAGCGAGGTTCCGCCTCAGACCAGCGAGGCACATGGCCAGATCGTTTGGACTGGGCGTTGGCGGTCGTCACTGGCAGGCGACGCCTCGCTCAGGCCCGGATTTCTCGTACATCCCGTCAGTGCACAGGGCGATCAGACCTCGCACGAGGATAGGTGGTCTGCGACTTCCCGCTTTTCATCGCCCGTGGACTGCCGTACGGTGCGGCCCGCTTTGACTCGATGCCCAGCGTCTTTATCAAGACCTACGGATGTCAGATGAACGAGCGCGACTCGGAAGCCGTCGCCGCCCGGTTTGTCGCGCGCGGCTACACCCTCGCCCCGTCGGAGACGACGGCCGACGTGATCCTGCTCAACACGTGCAGTGTCCGAGACGCGGCGGAGCAGAAGGCGCTGGGCAAGATGGCCGCCCTGGCTGGCACCGTGCGCCGGGAGCGTCCGCGCGTCGTGTTGGGCTACCTGGGCTGCATGGCTCAGAGTCGCGGCGAACAACTGCTCGATCGCAACCTGGGCGTGACCCTTGTCCTTGGCACCCAGAAACTCCACCGGGCACCGGAGTGCGTTGACGACCTGTTGGCCGGCCGCTGTCAGACCGTTTGCGACACGGCCTCGGATTGTGGCAGCCAGGCGGTTCTTCGCGACCATGTTTTTCCGGCGGGCACGGCGGGAGCATCTCCAAAGGCGTTTGTCAGCATCATGCAGGGCTGCAATCAACACTGCAGCTTCTGCATTGTCCCGCACACACGGGGCGCGGAGCGAAGCCGAACGATCGACGACATCGCGGCCGAGTGCCGCGACCTGACGGTTCGAGGCGTGAGAGAGATCACCCTGCTCGGTCAGATTGTCACCAGTTACGGGAGACGGGAGATCCCGGTGTGGAACGGTCTCACGCCGTTCGTGCAGTTGCTCGAGGCGGTGAACGCCATTGACGGCCTTGAACGCATCCGGTTCACATCGCCGCATCCCAAAGGGTACGGCGACGATCTGGTGCAGGCCTATGGGCGGCTCGAGAAACTGTGCGAGAACGCCCATCTCCCGGCCCAAAGCGGCAGCGACCGCGTGCTTCGAGCGATGCGCCGCGGCTACACCCGGGGGCGCTACCTCGACCTTGTCGAGCGGCTTCGCCGCGTCCGTCCAGAGATCAGCATCACGACGGACCTGATTGTCGGTTTCCCTGGGGAGACCGAGGAGGATTTCGAGGACACGATGGCGTTGGCGCGGGACGTCGAGTTCGACAATGCCTTTCTGTTCAAGTACTCGCCCCGGAGAGACACACCGGCGTCGGCCCGTGCCGACCAGGTCCCCCAGAAGGTGCGTGAGGAGCGGTTGGCCCGATTGCTCGAAGCGATCAACGCGATCGCGGCACGGAAGCTCCAGGACATGGTGAACCGCCGGGTGCAGATTCTCGTCGAGGGACTGAGCCGCAGGAACAAGGAGCGGCTCGAAGGACGCACGCGCGGAAACCAGATCACCGTCTTTGAAGGCCCGCCGCGGCTGATCGGGCAACTGCTGGACGTGCGAATCAACCGCGCCTCGGCATTCACCCTGTACGCCGATCCACCCATCCCGAATCCCAACTGACCCATGAAACTCTGGCATCTCGCAACCCTGCTCGGCCTGGCTATGGCCCTGCCTCAAATCTATGGTCTGCTCAAGCCCGGCGCGTTCGGGGACGCCCTGCGCAAGTTTCCGCGCTCGGAGGCGTGGGGGCTGATCCTGATGCCACTGGGCACGGTCTGGTTCCTCTGGAACCTCAAGACCGATGACATCGCCGATTTTGCCGCATTCAAGCCGATCATGTTCATCGGGTTCGCCGTGGTCGGTTTCGGGGCGTGCGTCTTCGTGCGCGATTTCCTGGCCGTGCGGGGATGGGCGGTTGTGGTGCTGCTTCTCGCCAAGTTCACTCTCGATACCGCGCGCTGGGTCGACACCCCGTGGCGGTTGGTGATCGTGGTCTGGGCCTATCTCTGGGTTGTGCTCGCGCTCTGGTTCACGATCTCCCCCTGGCGCATGCGCGATCTCATTGGTTTCCTGACAGCCAGTGAGCAACGGATCAGGATGGGGAGCGCGGCTCGGCTGGCTTTCGGACTTCTCGTTCTGCTGCTGGGCCTGACCGCCATACGGCAGGCGGAGCTTCAGGCTGCAATTCCGTAGCCTGTGATTTCACACTTTGCGGAGTCTCACACCTGGGCTCTGGCGAAACCGCGCCCGGGATTCAGCGCGCGTGCGGACCGGTCATAGGGACGAACCGCACAGGCAACACCGCGCGGCGCGCGATCTGGCCGCCCTGTTTCTCGATCAGAACCAGGTTCTGATCGCCAAACTCGCCGACCGGAATGATCATTCGTCCGCCCTCCTTGAGTTGTTCGACCAAAGGCTGCGGCACATGGTCGGGCGCGCATGTGACGATGATGGCGTCGAAGGGCGCCTTCTCGGGCCAACCGGCGTAACCATCCCCCGTCCGGACGAAGACGTTCGTATACCCGAGTCGTTGGAGATCCTGCGCGGCCCGCGCAGCGAGCGGTTCGACGATCTCGATTGTGTAGACCTCGGCGACCAGGCGGGAGAGGATTGCGGCTTGATAGCCGGAGCCGGTGCCGACCTCGAGCACGCGGTCCGCCCGCTGGGGATCGAGTTGCTCGGTCATGAACGCGGCGATGTACGGTTGTGAGATGGTCTGACCATGACCGATGGGCAGCGGATAATCCTCGTACGCTCTCTGGGCGACATCCTGGGGCACAAACGCGTGCCGAGGCACCGTCCGCATCGCCTCAAGAACGCCCGGATTCCGGACATCGCGGCCGCGCCCTGCGATTTGTTCCTGCACCATTCGATGTCGTTCGGAGACACGGTTCGAGTCAGGGGCCGTCTGGTGATCCATAGCGCTCGGGTGGTTGGGCCGCGGGCCGCACCCGGCGAGCGCCGCCAGCAGCAGGACGGCGAGCGCGTGCAATCCGGGTGGAATCCCGAGAGCCATGATCTCAAGGCCAGGCCATTGTCAGCAGCCAGCGCGAAACCTCCGAGCAAGCCTCCGCATCCGCCCCGCTGGACAAGGTCATGGCCCGCGCTTCACCGTCCGCGTCATACGCGGCCTTCGCCAGGACGGGCGGGCGATCACCCTCGCCGGCCAGCCAGAGCCTGCGCGGCTTGCCCAGCGCGATCATCCCGGGGAGATCCCCGTAAAGCGCGCCGCCCGGAAGGAAGTCGGGGCTGTGCAAATCGAGGACCTTGCCGAACCGCAAACCTCCCGTGTCGAGAGCGACTGCATCGAGTGCGCCCGGCGCCTGGGCGCAGGCGCCGGCAACCCACGGTCCGCCTCCTTCGAGCCCCGCCAAAACGAGCCGCCCGGTGCCGCCCCACTGCTCTTTTGCGTAGGCGATGGCTGTTAGAACGTCATGGACGCGTTGCGCAAACAGACTGTGATTATACCCGAACGTATAAGCGGCTGCCTCGCGCGGGTTCTTGACCCGCCGGGTCTGGGTGATGGGCTTGGCATCGGCCAGGAACTCCCCTTGGAAGAGGAGATCCAGGCCGACTACCGTCCACCCCTGTTCGAGCAGAGGCCGGAGTTCGGATCGGACCTCGCCCGCGCTGGTGTAGAGGCCGCTCTTGCCGGAGCCGCTGACCCAAATGACAACCCCGGCTTTGTGTTGCCGCGGTTCGAGCCGGATCGCGGGCAACTCCTCGCCATGAGTGAGGTTGCGCAGTCGGCCGGTTGTCTGGTGAAAGGCGCCGAGGTCGGCCTGGGCACTCGATTCCCAGACGACTTCGCCGACATCCTTGAAACCCCGCCCGATCACAACATCGATGCCTCCCCCGTAGACGCGCTCGAACTGGTCGCGCGACCTGGCCGCTTCGGCCAATTGCCTGGCGGCATCCTCGGTCAGCCAGCGCAGCAGCTTGCGCTCGAACTCCGGTCCGCCCTCGGGCTTGGGATGCTGGTCGTTCCAGACCGTGAGATCGGCTGTCGAGAGTCTTCGGAAGTCGCGCTCGATGATCGGCTCCTTTTGACCGAGGCTGAGGTGGCGGTTCATCCAGCCGTACATCGCCATTCGGCTGACGCTGTTGTAATTGTGGCCGAAGTGCAGAGCCTCCTTGAGCAGGACGTTGTCGGGCGCCCCCAGCAGCGCGTAGTGGCGCTTGAGTTCCGGGAAGCCTTTGGTGCCCATCTCCTTGGTCCAGTCGTCCGCGGCGGTCATTCCCTGCGGCTTCGGAGCAAAGAGGGCGGCGAACTCGACGTTGCCGGTCCCGACCCGCAGGCCGCAGGCGTTCTCACAGGTGCAGCCCCCCTGCATGGCCGTCGAGACCATCACGGCGGGAAACGCGACCGCGGGCCGCGGATCGATCGCGCACAGGATGAACGTCTGCGTTCCCCCTCCGCTCGCGCCGGTGACGGCAATCCGGCCCGCGTCCACGTCGGGCAAGCCGGTCAGGAAATCGAGGGCGCGGATCGAGTTCCAGGTTTGCAGGCCCATGACACTTTGGCAGTGCGCCTCGGCCTGGGGGCTGAACAGGCCCCAGTTCTCGGTTGTGTTCATCTCGGGCCTCTGCTTTGCGAACCCGTGCGCCAGCGCCTGCGTGATCTGCACGCTGTCGGCGTACCCGATCATGTCGTAGTGGAAGACCACGCAGCCCATCCGCGCCAGCCCGACACAGCGCGCCTGAAGCGGGCTGCGCCCCGCTTCCTCGAATCGCTCCGCTCCCGCCGCGATCTCACGCCGCACATCCTCGGCTCCGGTGTCCAGGAAACGTCCGTTCGCCCAATGCCCATGCGGGCAGAGCACTGCGGGGCGTTTGGTCTGTCCCGGGCTTTTGGGCCGATAGAGACTGCCGGTGACATGGAAACCCGGGAGGCTTTCGAAGTAGACGCGCTCGACCGTATAATCGTCGCGCTCGATCCGCCCGTGGACGACCGCATTCAGAGGCGTTCGGGTTGGCGCGGGCCACAGGCCGAGCGTCACGAGCAATTGGCGCCGGACCCTCTCGGCGCGCCCATCCCAGGCGGCGCGGTTCGACGGGGTGACAAAGGGGAAGTAACCGTCCAGATCCTTGAGCGGTTCGAGCCGGACGTCGCGAGGAAGCTGCCCCGGCGGCAGGGCGCGGGGAGCGGCGGAATCCGCGGCGAAAGCGAATGCGAAGCAGGCAGCGCAGCCGGAAAGCAACCGGGCGCACGAAAGGAGCTTGGTGGCCATGCGGGTGAGTGTAATGCCGGATCCAGTCCTCGCCAAGCCCGGAGAGAATTGGGGATTGGCGATGAGGGCACTTTCTGGTGATGTCTGCGCCGATGATTCTGCACAAGCTCATCGTGCATCACGCCAGACACGGATACGACCATGCGTTCTCGCTGATGCAGGTGGACGACGCGGTCCGGTGGCTCAGGGACCGGGGCGTTGCGATGGGCCAGGGCACGAGGGCGCTTGATCTGGGGTGCGGCTCCGGCACGTTCGGTCAGCGACTGCTCGAAATGGGATGCAGGGTCACCTTTGCCGATGAAAGCGATTGGCTGCCTGCGGAGATTCCGCGGACGCGCTTTCGGAGGATCAATCTCGATACGGAGTCGCTCGATTCGCTGGGCCGCCACGATCTGGTGATTTGCTCGAATGTCCTCGAGCATCTGCGCGAGTCCGAGCGGCTGATCCGGTCCTTTCCAGCCCTGCTGATGCCCGGGGGACATCTCTATTTGAGCTGGACCAACTGGCTTTCGCCCTGGGGGGGACATGATTTCTCGCCCTGGCACTACCTGGGTCCGCGGCTCGGTCCGCGGCTCTTTGACCGACTGGTCGGCAAGCCGCGCGCGCTCAAGCCGTTCGAGAATCTCTTCGTGACCCACATCGGACGCACTCTGCGACTTCTGCGGGCCCAGCGGCATCTCGATGTGGTGGCTGTGGCCCCCCGCTACTACACGGAGCTATGGCCTCTGATGAAGATCCCGGTGTTGCGCGAGGTGTTGGCGTGGAACTGCGCGGCGCTTGTCGCGCGCAGGGATTAGCCCGGACATTCCCAAGGCGGCGCGTGATCGGATGTCCGGGCTGTGGCAAAACCGCGCAGAACGGGAACTGAGAGACTCGTGTCGGTTCTCAAGGCGTTGCGCGATGAGAACGGTGTCTTGCTTTCCTTGATCTCTCGGGCTTGGCGCGGTTTTGCTTTTCGAACCCGCAGAGCAGTCCTCGTGTGAGGTCCGACCGCCGTGTGCACGGACGGTGTTCAAATATGCGGGTTAACGGGTTCCGGGAAGAAAGAGGAAGTACAAGCGTCCGGCCTGGATGGGCGGGGACTCGATGCCAAGGTCGATCTGGATGGCGGGCGTCTCGGTGCGGACAAACAGCCGAAACAAATTGCCCAGTTCGAAAGGCTGCTCGTAGCGGATGATCCTGGCGCGGTCGATCTGCGCGAGCGTCTTGGCCCGGTCCAGGGCCGTCTTGAAGTTGCCGAGTTCATCCACGAACCCCCAATCATGGGCCTGCCGGCCCGAGAAAACCCGCCCGTCCACATAGTCCTCCCAATTGTCGACCAGCGCGCGCCCGCCGTCCTCGCTCAGGCGATACGGGCTCTGGCGTCCTTCCGCCACCACCTCTTTGAACCTGCGAAATGTCGTGTCCACGAGGGACTGAACCATCTCGCGCTCCTCCGGCAGGATCTCCTCCTCGGCCTTGTCGCCGCTGAGCATGTCCTTGAAGCGCCCGCTCTTGTAGACCTCAGGCCGCACGCCGACTTTGTTCATCAGGCCGCGGTAATTGTAACCGCGCATAATGACGCCAATGCTGCCGGTAATCGTGAGGGGGTTGGCCACAATCCAGCGGCACGGCGCGGCGACGTAGTAGCCCCCCGAGGCCGCCACGCTCCCCATCGAGGCGACGATCGGTTTGCCCGAGCGCTGCTGGAACTCGGCAAGACTCCGGTTGATCTCGTCCGACGCGAGCACCTCGCCTCCGGGCGAGTCGATGCGGAGCAGGACCGCCTTGACGGCATGGTCGGATTCGGCCCGCTTGAGTTGCTCGCGCACCATCTCGACGGGTCCCGACGACCCTCCACCGAGCAGACCTCCGAAGATAATCCCCTCGATGTCGATCACCGCCACCTTGTCCCGCCCTCCTTGATCGTCCATCACAACTTCATCGAGCTGGACCGATGTGCCGCGCGTCGACCCGCCAGATGATTGCATCAGTCCGAGCGCCCAGCCCCCCACGCTTGCCACCGCGATGGAGAGCAGAACAAGCAGAAGCACCAACGACAGCACCTTCCAACCCCACCCGCCCGCCGGGGGCCGCGGGGGAGCCGCTCTGGGTGGGACCGCGCCCAGGACCGGAGGGGCCGCTTGCCCTTGCGGACGGTCATGCGAAGCCGGCGCGGCGAGAGGAGGAGCAGCCGGGGAATTCCCGGTCAGGCCGGCGGCGGACTGCCCATCTGGAGACGTCTGAGGCGTCTGGTCGTGTGCAGGGTTCGTTGTGTTATCCATAGGATGCCCGGCACATTGGGACGAACCCGCCGCCAATGCAAGCCGCGGGGTTGCTGGTGTCGGGGTCGCGGGCGCAAGGCCGCCACGGCGATGCCGTTCAGTCGGTCGCCCGGCCCGGAAATCCTGTGCTGGGACGAGGACACAGGTTTCCGGGCTCCGAAGCGCCTGGATCGGGGCTGGGCACGGTCAATCCCAGCTCGGGTGCGATCCCTTGCAGTGCCTGGATGACATGGCCGATGTGGTCGTCGAGGGGAATCTCGAGCAAAGCGGCGCCGCGTTCGAGGTCCTCGCGCTTGACCGCCGCCGCGAAGGACTTCTGCTTCATCTTCTTTCGCACACTGCTCGGGGCCATCCCGGCCAGGCGCTCCGGACGCACATAGGCCACGGCCATCACGAAGCCGCACATTTCATCCACGGCGAACAGAGTCTTGCGAAGGGGCCGGTCCAACGGGTAATCGGCCTGATTCCACTCCGCGTGGGAGAGCATTGCGCCCACGATTTCTTCGTCGACGCCGCGTTCCCGCAGGAGGCGGGCGCCCTCGCGCGTGTGGGCGGGCGGTTCGGGCCAGCGTTCGTAGTCGAAGTCGTGCACAAGACCCACCAAACCCCAGAGCGGGACGTCCTCGTTGAAGTGCGCCGCGTAGTGCCGCATTGCGGCCTCGACGGCCAGGGCGTGTTTCCGCAGGGATTCGGACGCGGTGAACTCGGTCAGCAGCCGCCAAGCGTCGTCTCGTGTCATAAGCCTGCACTCCGCGCACCCGACGTGCCGGCCACCTTCCAGCAGGACCGTGCGGCCCTTCCCGAGGCGCGCTCGACGGTTCGATGATCCCGGCTCTTGCGGTGCGCAGCCCATGAATCGGATGTTCGAGTCCGGTCCGCAAGCCTATTCTTGGCGCCTGTTCTTGGCCTCCCGACCGGTTGTTCTCCGATGTAGAACCGCGCCGGTCGCGGTGGTAGACTGCCGGCGCATGAATGCAAATGCCGAACCGACGGTTCTCCTGGGCGTGACTGGATCGATCGCCGCCCACCGCGCGGTCGATCTCGCCAGCCTGCTGGTCAAGCGGGGCTGTTCGGTGCACGTGGTAATGACCGAGAACGCCCAGCGTTTTGTCCAGCCGCTGCCTTTCAAGACGCTGTCGCGCCATCCCGTGATCACCAGTCTCTGGTCCAATCCAACCGGCTGGCAGCCGCCGCATATCGAGCTGGCCGACCAGGCGCGCCTGCTGCTGGTTGCGCCCGCCACAGCGCTCTTTCTGGCCAAGTTGGCCCATGGACTCGCCGATGACGCCCTCCATTGCATGGCCTTGGCGCTCAGCCCGGCGGCGCGGGTTCTGGTTGCGCCGGCGATGAACGGCAAGATGTGGCTGCATCCGGCCACCCAGGCGAACGTCGCCCTGCTGCGCAGCCGAGG
The DNA here is from genome assembly GCA_040766265.1 of Verrucomicrobiota bacterium. GTDB lineage: Bacteria > Verrucomicrobiota > Verrucomicrobiia > Limisphaerales > J093 > MWFF01. The sequence goes on along the minus strand of JAXGQW010000059.1, from coordinate 13,161 downwards.
CGTCGAGTTCATTGGACCGGATGCCGGCGCGCTGGCATGCGGATACGAAGGGGTGGGACGGATGGCCGAGGTGAGCGAAATCGTGGCGCGGGCGCTCGAACTGCTGGCGTCGACAACCGGGCAGCCTGCCGAGCCCCGCGCCGGTCTGGGGAGACCTCCGGGTGGCGAGGCCTGACCCGGCACGGAACATGCAAACCCTCTGACTGTGCAATTGTCCCGTCTGGCAACATGGTTTCGGACGTTTTGGAGCGCGTCTCCCCGTCCCTTGCAGTCGCTCCGTTCCCTGGGCCGGGTGGTGACCATGTCGTCGAAGGATCCGGCGCAGCAGACGGAGCGCATTCGGTTGATCGAGCGCGACCTGGGTCTGGCGGTCAAGGCGGTGGTGTTGGCCATTCTGTTTTGGTTTCTCTATTGGTCATCGTGGGTGGTCGATTCGCCGGCCAATCCGAACGTGGTGTTGGACAAGGTGACCTGGATGTTCGCCCAGCAGGCGGTGCAGTATGTCTTTCTGCTCTACCTGGCATTCAATTTCGGCGTCGCCTTCATCCTGCTGGGGAACCGGCAGGTGGCCTTTCCATTGCTCCAATGGACGGTCTTCCTGGTGGCGCTGGTGGACGGCTTGTTTCTCGGCGCGTTGGTGGCGGTAACCGGCGGCATCGGGAGCGCGTTGTATTGGCTTTATCCGGTCCTCATCGTTCGCAACTGTCTGAGCTTCAAAGCCACCGGCCCCCAGGTGATCCTGAACCTGCTGATGCTGCTCTTCTACACGGGCGGTGTTCTGCTTGATGCCACGATCGGCGCCATGGACACGATTGCGCTGGAGGACGAGGAGGAGGCTGCAGCGGTGGCTGTGTCCCCCCTGGCCGGCGGGTTCGTTTGGCGTCTGGCCCTGCTGATGGCCGTGGCGGCATGGTCCTGGGGCTTGCAGATCCTGTTCGATCGCCAGCGGCAACGCCAGGACGAACAGCAGGAACTGGCCCTGCGCCGCCAGCAACTCGAAGCCGCCGGACGGCTGGCCGCCGAGATCGCGCACCAGCTCAAGAATCCGCTCTCGATCATCAACAATGCCTCCTACACACTCCAGCGAACCGTGAAAGAGGGGAAGACCATTACTCAGCAGATTCGGATTATTCGGGAGGAGGTCGAGAAGTCGGACCGCCTGATCACGGAGCTGATGGGGTACGCGCAACTGGCCGAGGGACGTGTCGAGAAACTGGACGTGAAAGAGGAGATCGAACGGGCGGTGCTTCAGGTGTTTCCGCCGGCAGTCGAGTACGACGTCAAGATCCACCGCGATTATGCCCCCGGCCTGCCCCTGCTCCTGGCCCAGCGCAACCACCTGTCCGAGATCTTTGTCAACGTGCTTCAAAACACGCGCGAGGCCCTCGACGGACACGGCAACATCTGGATCCAGACCTCGCCGGGCGAGAACTACTCGATCCGAATCAGCATCGCCGACGACGGCCCCGGGATCGCCCCTGAGAACACCGAGCGCATCTTTGCGCCCTATTTCACCACACGGGAAAAGGGGACCGGCCTCGGCCTGGCGATCGTGAAGCACAACACCGAGATGTACGGCGGCCAAATCACAGTCGAATCTGAGCTTGGAAAAGGCGCGCGCTTCGTCCTAAACTTCCCCGCCCGAACGCTCATGAAACTGCGCAAATGAGTCTGCCGCTGCCACCGCTGCTTTTCGTCGACGACGAAAAGAACGCGCGCATCCAGTTCCCGGACATGGTTGCGGCGATGGGGTTTGACGATGTGAGCGTGGTCACCGCCGACTCGGCGGAGCAGGCTCTGAAGCTGCTGGAGCAGGGCGAGTATTTCATGGTGGTGACGGACGTTCGGCTGGGCGGCATGAGCGGCCACGATCTCCTGCGCCGAGCGCGCGCCCGCTGGCCGGACACCCCCGTCCTGGTCATCACGGCCTACGCCACGCCTCGACAGGCCGTCGATGCGATCAAGGCCGGGGCCTACGACTACCTCGCCAAGCCGTATGAACCCGAGGCCCTTCGCCAGGCCATCACCCGAAGCGCCGAAGTCTATCGCCTCCGCAAGGAGAACGCCTCGCTGCGCGCCCGCTCGGGCGAGATCTACCGCCTCGAACATATCATCGGCGAATCGCCGAAAATGGTCGCTTTGCGGCAGTTGATTCAGACCGTTGCTCCGACCAACGCCACGGTCCTGGTTCTTGGCGAGAGCGGGACCGGCAAGGAGTTGGTGGCGGGGGCGCTGCACAGCCTCAGCCACCGGCGCGAGAGGAACTACATCCGCATCAACTGCGCCGCCATCCCCGAGGCCCTGCTCGAAAGCGAGTTGTTCGGCCACGAGAAGGGATCGTTCACCGGCGCGCTGCGCCAGAAGTCGGGACGGGTCGAGGAGGCGGACGGCGGCACGATCTTCCTGGACGAGATCGGCGACATGAGCCGCCCGCTCCAGGCGAAGCTGCTCCGCTTTCTGGAGGACGGCACGTTCACGCGCGTCGGGGGCAATCAGGAACTGCGCGTGGATGTGCGGCTGATTGCGGCCACCAACCGCGACATCATCCGCGCAATCCGCGAGAATCATTTCCGCGAGGACCTCTTTCACCGGCTCAACGTGGTTCAGTTCATGCCCCCGCCCCTGCGCGAGCGGGGTCAGGACGTGCTTTTGCTGGCCGAGCATTTCCTCCGTCATTTCGCGGCGGCCATGAGCAAGAACATCCGCGGCATCAGCGCGCCGGCGCAGCAAAAGCTGCTGGCCCATCACTGGCCAGGCAACGTCCGGGAGTTGCGCAACGCCATCGAGCGCGCGGTGATTCTCGAAACCCGCGAGGAACTTCAAGCCGAGAGCCTGCCCGATTCGCAGGTTGAGAACCGGCTTCGGAAGAGCGGTTCTCCGCCCGTGGGCGAAGCCTCTCTGGACGATCACCTCGCCGGGTATGAACGCGATCTCATCGTCAATCTCCTCGAACGCGAGGGCTTCGATCTCAACCGCACGGCCGAGGCGCTGCGCATCAGTCGAACCGCCCTCCGCACCCGCATGCAGCGCTTGAATATCAACGCTGACGACCCCACAGCCGAAGACGGCACGGGATCCGCAAGTCGGAAACGTCCAGCCGCATAAACGTGCCATGACAGCTTGCCCGCTTCACCCACGTCACGCAAAACCCGGCCTGTCGAAGTGCCGCCACCTCGCCATCCAGCCGCCCCTGCGATCTGGCCGACCCCCGCCCCGAAATTACCCCGACGCGCGCCTGGGCTGCATTGCCCCCGGTTGGGTCCGCCCTCCGCTGGCTGGCCGGTCTCGCGCTGCTCGCAGTCGCCTCCGCCGCCGGTCCGCCCAAGTCACTTACTCGGGGCCCCCGGCCGGCAGCAGTGACGGTCCCGCCTGGAGCCGTGTCCCCGGCTTGACGCAGGATATGCTGGTGGTCCTCGGGGTGGGGATCCTGCTGCTGGTCGTGCTCTTGGTCTGGGCTTTGTTCCTCCGAAAGCGGCCGCATTCGCACTCCCACTCCCACTCGAGGCACCACCGCGGCATCCAGATCGAGGAGAGTGGAGAATCCGACTCCGACCACGCCAGGCACCTTCACCGGCACAGACGCAAACGCAGACGGCGCGATCACAGAATGCGCAACCCGACCCTGGCCGAAACGGGGGGCCTGCCTCCGCCCCGTTCCGAGCCCCACCCGCCCCCCGTCACCTGAGTCGCGCCCATGCCGAAAGCCTGTGACCAAAGCGGCGCCGACGGCTGATTGCGCGGTCCCACCCCGGCATGAGGGCACCCGTCAGCCAGACCATCACGCGGCAGAGCGCCTCGAACCTCGCCCTTGCGTTCATCCTGCTGCCGCGCGAGAAGCGCCGGGCGATGGCGGCTCTTTATGCCTTCTGCCGCGAGGTGGATGACATTGCCGACGAAGTGAGCCTTCCGATCGACGTGCGCCGATCCCGATTGGAGCAGTGGCGAAGCGATCTGCATGCCATCTACGCCCGGCGTCAGCCGCGCCTTGCCGTCATGTGCGAACTCGCGCCCGTGGTCGAGCGCCACCGCCTGCCGCGCCTCCTGTTCGAGGAGTTGCTCGAAGGCGTCGAGATGGATCTCGATGTGCAGCGTTATCCCGACTACGCCGCAACCGAGCTCTACTGCTACCGCGTGGCGTGCGTCGTCGGCCTGCTCAGCATCGAGATCTTCGGCTATCGCAATCCTGCCTGTCGCGAATACGCCATTGCGCTGGGCAAGGCCCTCCAGTTCACCAATATCCTGCGCGATGTGGGCGCGGATGCCGATCGCGGACGAATCTACCTGCCGCTCGACGAACTTGCCCGCTGCCGGGTGACGCCCGAGGAAATCCTCGGGCACCAGGACTCTCCGCGCTTCCGCGATCTGGCGGCAGCCGTCGCCGCCCGGGCCCGCGCCCATTACAGCCAGGCCCGCCAGGCACTGCCTCCCGAGGATCGCTCTGCCATGATCGCCGCCGAATCGATGGCCGCCGTCTACTGGAGTTTGCTCGAAAGGCTCGAAAGGCTCGAATTCCGGGTGCTCGGACCCACGCCTCTGCGACTCTGCCGCGCGAAGAAACTGCTCCTGACACTCCGGACCTGGCTCCGCGTCAAGTTCGGCAGTGCAACTCCCAACTATGGAGTCGCTCCGACTGCTCGAAACTCCGACGCGCAGGCGATCGAGTGCCGGTGATGTCTCACACGACCGCAACCATCGGACGGTCTCAGGCGCGCTCGATCTCCCGACGCCTGATCGTGAATGCCGACGATTTCGGGCGTTCAGACGCCGTCAACCAGGCGGTGATCCGGGCGCACTGCGAGGGCATTCTGACCTCGGCCAGCCTCATGGTCAACGAACCGGCATGCGCCGAGGCCGTCCGGCTCGCCCGGGCGCACCCGCGTCTGGCGGTTGGCCTGCATTTGACCCTTGTCAGCGGCAGGGCCGCGCTCACACCGCAGCAGGCCCCTGGCCTGATCAACCCGGCGCAGGCGTTCGCACACGATGCGATTCGCGCCGGATTGCGGTATTTCTTCAAACCCAGCCTCCGCGAGGCTTTGCGGCAGGAAATCGCCGCCCAATTCGCCCGATTCCATGAAACCGGTCTTGTCCTCGACCATGTCAACGGGCATCTCAACATGCATCTGCACCCGACGGTTCTGCGTCTGCTGTGCGCGCCGGCGGGGGCGTGGACGATTCCCACGTTCCGCCTGACTCGGGATCCGTTCTGGATTAACGCGCGTCTGGCGCGCGGGCACTGGATCTACCGTTTGAGCCACGCCGTCATCTTCTCTCTCCTCTGCGCATGGGCCCGCCCGCGTCTGCGCCGGGCCCGGATGCGGCACACCCGCGCCGTGTTCGGCCTGCTGCAGAACGGGCGCGTGGACACCGATTACCTCTCCCGGCTGCTCGGGCGGCTTCCGGAGGGCGATTCGGAGCTTTACTGTCATCCGTCGCTGACCGACTTTAGGCATGAGCTGGACGCGCTCGTGAGTGCGCAGGCCCGGGAGGCCGTGCGGCGCTGTGGAATCCAACTCATCCGCTACCAGGATCTCGACCATGGTGAAACTGCTGATCATTCTTCTGATCGGCCTCGTCTTTGAGGCCATCGGCGTCGTGCTCCTCAGCCAGGGACTCAAACAGATCGGTCCGCTGAACCGCGTCACGGCGCCTGAAGTCGTCCGGATCGTCAGGCGCGGCGCCGCGAATGCGCGCATTCTTCTGGGGGTGTTTTTCGAAGCCCTTTTCTTCGCTTCCCTGCTTGTCCTAATGTCCCGCAGCGATGTCAGCTTCGTGTGGCCGCTGACATCGCTGGGCTTCGTGCTGACCACGCTGGCTGCTCACCTGATCCTGAAGGAGCAGGTCAGCGTTCTGCGCTGGTGCGGCGTGTGCCTCATCATGCTGGGGGCCGGGCTCATCACGGACCGAGCACCAGCGCTCCCACGATGCGCCGTCGGCCCCCGTCGCCGACACCCTGGCGCAGGACGGATCACAGGCTTCGCGCTGAACCTGATCCGGGCTGGTTGGCTCGCGATCCAGTCGCGCGACGCTTCCCTCGGGAGCCTGAAATGCCGGAGGGTTTGGCCTGGGCTCTACGGTTTTCGCAGGCGGTAGTACTTCATGGTGCCGGCTGGCGACACGGTGAGACGGTTGTTGACCGCGCCGGTCACCGGTGTCCAGGCCGGCGCGCCGAGGGTGTCAGCGCTTTCCAACCCGTACTCCGAGAGATCTTCAGGCCACGCAATGACGACCAATCCATCGGACTGGAGAGCGATCGACAAGACCGGCTGAATCGTCGCGGGGCGGATCAGGGGCATTCCGTACTTGCTTGCCAGGTAGGTGACGAGCAGATCGCGGTCGGCCGCGGACAAGGCCCGGTTGTAGACGACGATCTCGCTGATGTCGCCCTTCATCCAGGTTGTCAGGTCGTCGCGCGACCCGATTCGGAGCGGACTGCCCTCGTCGACGGCGCCGTACCCATGCACGCCGCCGCCGATCGGCTGGTCGAAGAGATAGTGCATCACGTTCGCCACCTCGACCTGGAAGCCGGCGACCAGGTACTGCCCAGCGGGGAATCCGCTGGCGGCGGCCACCGGCGCGTTGCCGTCGGATGTGCCGCGGGATACGGTCGGCACGCCGGTGCCCGCGGCAACCGAGTAATCGCGCGGGCGTGGGTTGGCGCCGACGCACTTGGTCCAGATCGTGCGAGTGACCGCGAAATCGTCGAACTTGGCGACGTAGAACGAGGTGATGTCGGCGGTAATTGCCACACTGGGCGCGCTGGCGACATCGAGGTATTGGGTTTCCCCGTCAAAACGCAGCACGGGTTTGCCGTTCACCGCGTCTTCGACCAGGACCGGAGCGTAAGGCTCGATCGGTTGCGTGGCGTCGTTGCCATTGCCAGACTGGTCGGCCCAAACGGTCACCGCCCCGCCGGAAGCGGTCACCCCGGCGTCCGCTTTGAGCCAGAGCTGCAAGCCGTCCATCGGCGGAACCGCGGGTCCCGTGCCGGTAATGGTCAGGGTGACCGGTGCCGACGTGCCGCGCGCGCCCCAATTGTCGGTCGCGATGGCTTTGAAGGCGACGACACCGGGGGTGCGCAGTTCGACGGGCAGTCGATAGGGCGTCGTCGTGACCGAGGCGATCAGGACGTCGTTGGCAGTGAACTCGATTTGTTGAATCGAGCCGTCGGCGTCGGTTGCGGTTGCCTCGAGGACGAGGGTGCCTGGCGCGGACGCCGACGTGCCGGGGGCTGGATTCACCAGCGCGACGGCGGGCGCCTGGTTGGCAATCCGCACCTGCGGGATGCCGTATTTGGCCGCCAGATAGGTCACCAGATTGGTCCGGTCGCTCGCCGACAGCGCGCGGGCGTAGAGGAGGATTTCCGCAATATCGCCCTTCATCTGGGTGACCAGGTCGTCGCGCGTGCCGATGCGCAACGGCACGCCCACACCCTCCGGTACGGCGGTGATGGTCCCGCTGCCATTGGGTTGGTGGTTCAGATAATGCGTCAATGTCGTGCCCGATGCCTCCAAACCGACCACCGCATAGACTCCGGCCGGCACGCCGGCGGTGCCCGCCACGGTTCCGAAGCCGGCCTGGCCGCCGCGAAAGGCGTTGGGCACGCCGGTGCCTGGCGCAAACCAGCAATCGAACGGGTGGGCCAGATTGGCCAGCGTTTGGGCCCACACGGCCCGGTGGGAGACAAAATCGTTGAACCTGACCACGTAGAAGGTTGTCAGGTCGCCTGTCACGGTCGCGGTCGGCGAGTCCATCACTTCGAGATAGCGCGTGGCGCCGTCGAAATGGAGCACCGGCTTTCCATTGAGCGCGGCCTGCACGATGACCGGTGCGGCGCCCGGATCCCATTGGCTGGCGTCATTGCCTTGACCGGACTGATCGCTCCAGCCGAGCACGGAGTCGCCCTCGCCGCTGGTGACGCCCGCATCGGCTTTGAGCCAGAGGCTCAGATCACCCGCAGGCGGGGCGGACGGCGCCGCGCCGGTGATTTGCACCGTGACGGGCGCCGAGGTGCCGCGCGCGCCCCAATTGTCGGTGGCGATGGCCGTGAACGTTGCCCAGCCCGGAGACAGGAGATCCACCGCCAATTGGTACGGGCTCTCGGTGAGGTGAGCGATCACCGAGCCGTTGACGACGAAATCCACATTGGTGACGCTGCCGTCGCTGTCGGTCACGGTCGCGGCCAGGCTGACCGTCGCTGGCAAGGCATAGCTGGCGCCGTCGACCGGGCTGGTGAGCGTGACCACGGGGGACTGGTTGCCGAGGCGCACGAACGCGATGCCGTACTTGGCCGCCAGGTAATTCACGACTGTGGTCCGGTCGGCGCCGGTGAGAGCCACGTCGTAGATCAGCAGCTCAGCCATTTCCCCTTTCATCTGTGTGACCAGATCGTCACGCGAGCCGATGCGCAGGGGCATGCCCAGGTCGCCCGGCACGATCGTGATGGCCCCGGGTCGGTCCGCCCCGCCGTTCAAATAGTGCGTGACGGTCTGGCCTGCAATGTCGAAACCGACGACCGCATAGGAACCGGACGGCACGGTGAAGGTGCTGGTGACGCCTTGGGCGGGCGTGGTCGCGGCGTCGGCGCGATACAGGACGGCAGCCCCGTTGCCCGTGTTCAGATAATAGTCGTTCGGCGCGGCCCGCGCCCCGATCGTTTTAGCCCAAATGCCCCGCCAGGTCGCGAAATCATCGGCCTTCAACACGACGAACGTGGTGAGATCGCCCGCCAGGGCGGTGCTGGGGGAACTGGCGACATCGAGGTACTGCGGGGCGTCGGTGAAGCGCACGGCGGGTTTTCCGTTGACCGCGTCACCGACCCAAAACGGCGACTGCGTGTCATCGTACTGCGTTGCGTCATTCATCTGGCCGGATTGATCGGCCCACGCGGTCACGGCGCCGTTCGCGTTGGTGGTCACGCCGGCGTCGGCCTTGAGCCAAAGTTGCAGGCCGGCGGAAACGGGCGCTGAAGGCGAAGTGCCTGTGACGTTCACGACGACCGGAGCGGACGTGCCCCGCAGGCCACCCAGAGGACCATTGTCCAAAGCGATGGCGGTCAGAGTCGCTTTTCCGGGGGTGAGCACGTCGAGGTTCAACTGGTAGGGGGCGTGCGTGGCGGAGGCAACGGGGACGCCATTCGCCAGGAAATCGACGCGTGTGACTTGGCCATCCGGGTCCTGGGCCGAGACCATCATGGCCACCGAACTGGACGCCGCCACCGTCGTGCCGGGGGCGGGACTGGTGATCTGCACGGCCGGTGGCTCGTTGAACGCCAGGCCGTACTTCGCCCGGAGGTATTCGATCACCGTGCCCCGGTCGGCCTCGGACAACGCGGCGTCGTAGAGCAGCAATTCCGCGAGGTCGCCCTTGAGTTGGGTGACCAGATCGTCGCGCGATCCGATGCGCAGTGGCAGGCCGCTGTCCTCGGCAGGGTTCGAGAGACTGATCGTGCCCCGGCCGTTGACCTGGTTATTGAAGAAGTGCGCGACCGCGGTGTCCGCTATGCTGAAGCCAATCACGGCGAATTGACCCGACGGCACCGCTGCGGCGCCATCGGCGCTCAGCCATTGGGTGCTGTTCCCGCGGTAGAGCCGCGGGACGTTGCTGTCAGGCAGAAAATAGTAGTCGGTTGGCCGCGGCTTGTTGCCCAGGACCTTGCTCCACACCGCGCGGTAGCCGCTCATGTCCGTCAGCTTCACCACGAAGAAGGTCGTCAGATCCCCGACGAAGGAGACGCTCGGTGAACTGGGGACATCGAGGTACTTCGTCCCGCCCTCGAACCGGAGAACAGGCTTCCCGTTGAGCACGTTCTCGATCAGTTTGGGCGCCCGGGCCGCATTGGGCTGCGCGGCATGGTTGTTCTGGCCCGATTGGTCAGCCCAACCCGTGACGTTGTCACTGGCGTCCTTGGTCACCCCGGCGTCGGCTTTCAGCCAGAGTTGCAGGTTCGCTTGCGGCGGTTCGCCGGGCTGAGCCCGAAGAACCGTGGAACTGGCCAGTCCAAGCAGTGCCGCGACGAGCACTCCGGGAGTGGCCGACAGGAGAGAAGCAATGGGATCTGGATGCGTCTTCACAGAGAAGTCCTGTGGTTGAAGTTGGAACGGACGAGAATCTACTATGCTCGCCGGCACGTGGCAAGCAGCGATTTGCCGCCTCGAAAGGGCCAAAGGGCCAATGCATGAAGTGGAGCGGCGACGGCCCGTCGCCGGCAAATACCGTCTTCACTCGCGTTGGCCGGGGACGAGCCGTCCCCGCTCCGGCCTTTGCGGCTTCATGAATTGGCGCTGAATGGGCCGAAGGGCCGCATGAGCCGGCCTAGGGGCTGGACCGTCGGGCAGGAGGCTTTGAGTGCCGACATCCCGGTCGGAGGCCCCGCGCCCTTTCAGTCAGAGAGTCAGGGGCGGGCCGATCCGCCTCCCGGACATTTGCATCGGTCTTGCGCCCGCCTCAGAGCACGCGCTGGTCAATAACGCGCTTGGCCTTGCCCTCGCTCACGGGGAGGCTGCCCGGCGGCACCAGTTCCACCTTGGGCTTGACCAGGATCTCGGCGCGCAGCTTCTCGGTGATTTGGTTTTGAAGACGCACCAGGTGATCGACCTGTCCGTCAAAGCCGGCTTCGGTGAACTCCACCTGCACCGTCATCTCGTCCAGGCCTCGAAGCGTGACCAGGTAATTGCGGCCGACGCCGGGCACCTTCATGAGCACCTGTTCGATCTGCTGCGGGTAGAAATTCACCCCGCGCACGATCAGCATGTCGTCCGATCGTCCGGTGATGCGCTCGATGCGCCGATGGGTGCGTCCACACGCGCAGGGCTCCGGGATAATCGAGGTGATGTCGCGAGTGCGGTAGCGCAGCAGCGGCATGGCCTCGCGGGTCAAGCTGGTCAGCACCAGTTCGCCCCGTTCCCCCTCCGGCCGGGGGGTTCCGGAGACCGGGTCGATGATCTCCATCAGAAAATGATCCTCCCAGAGGTGCATGCCGCGTTTCTGTTCGCATTCGAAGGCGACGCCCGGGCCGTTCATTTCGGAGAGCCCGTAGGAGTTGTAGGCGTCGATGCCCAACGCCTGTTCGATTTTGGCGCGCGTCTCCTCGGTGTGGGGTTCGGCTCCGACGTAGGCCTTGCGCAAGGCAAGATCGCGGCGCGGGTCGATGCCTTTCCTTTCGAGGAAATCGGCGAAATAGAGGGCGTAGCTCGGGGTGGCATGAAAGACCGTTGTGCCGAAATCCCGCATGAGGAGGAGTTGGCGCTCCGAGTTGCCGGGGCCTGCGGGGATGACCAACAGGCCGACCTTCTCGGCGCCGTAGTGCATCACCAGCGCTCCGGTGAAGAGGCCGTAGGTCATCATGTTCTGGAGCACGTCGCCGCGCCTGACGCCCGTCATCAGGAGGCATCGAGCGATCAACTCGGCGGCGCGGTCGACATCGCCGCGCGAGAAAAAGAGCGCTTTGGGTTTCCCGGTGGTGCCGCTCGAAGTGTGGAGCCTGGCCAGATCGTGACGATCGACCGCCACCAGCCCGTCCGGGTATTGGGCGCGCAAATCGGCGTTGGTGGTGAAAGGCAGGCGGTGGACGTCTTCGAGCGTTCGGATCTGCTCGGGCCGAACGCCGGCCTCGGCGCATTTCTGGCGGTAGAACGCGACGCGCTCCGAGCACCGGCGGACGGTGTCCTGCAATTGGCGGAGCTGGAGCGCAGCCAGCGCCGCCCGGTCCATGGTCTCAACCCGCTGATCCCAGAACATGGCAGCGGGTTAGAAGCTGAAAGAAACCTCGGCCCTGAGGAAGGTCATAAGGTCGTTTCGGGCGTAGTAATCCCCCTGCCAGACGAATTCCGCCCAGAGATGGCCTTTGATGTGCTTGTTGAAGGTGTGCTGGAGCGTGGCCTGGAGGTAATGCCCGCGGAAGTGATCGTCGTAGCTGAAGAGCGGAGCGGCGCCGCCCGCGCGGGTGGGATCGTCTTGCGGGGCGAACAGGGCGTTGTAGTAGGCGCCTGCCAGCGTGTTCTTGGTGGGATTGAAGGTCCAGCCGCCCCCCAGGCGCATCAGGTTGTTGTGCTGGGCGATCCGTCCGCCGGTCTCGGCGGCGAAGGAATAGATGTACAACTCGCTGTAGCGCGGCCAGCGGCCCCACAGGATGTCAAACATCTCATCCTTCCCGTCGGTCGAGTCGTTGTCGCCGGAGAGGTACTCGCCCACGGCGTGGAGTTGGTTGTTGAGGGAATCGCGAAAGAGGTAGCTCAGCCGCGCGTTGGCGCCAAAGGCGTCGATATCGCGGTTGCGGTCCGGGTCGGCGGCGAACGTGGGATCCTGCTTCTTGCCGAACTGATAGGCGCCATCGATCGAGTACTGCCAATGGTCGCCCGGGAATCCCGTCAAACGCCCGCCGAGGGTGTAGATGTCCGCATTGTCGCCAAACGCCAGTTCCCTGTCGTCGTGCTTGTAAATGAAGAAACCGTCAAGCGTCGTGTTCTTGATCGACTTGTTCGAGGCATAGGCAATAAGACCGGACTCGTTCTGCTCGGTGAGGTAATAGGGCGTCCTCGAATGCTCGGGGCTCGGGTTGGCGTTGAGTGTCGGAAACCAATCATCGGGGCGGGCGGACTGGTAGATCCCGATCAGGTCGAACTTGGTCTTGATCTCCTTGGCATCGTAGGTGGCGCGGACCGAGTCGAGGAAGTAGGTCCATGAGCCGTCGCCGGGCGTGCCGTCGGCCACCAGCCACCAGTTCCAGAAATCCCCGATCATGATGTCCTGCCGTCCGGCGGTAATCGTCAGCGGCTGGCTCAGGGCGTTGCTCCACTTGACGTTGAGGTTGTCCACAATCCCATAGCGCCACTCCATCCCCTGTTCGCCGCGATATGTGCTGGTGAACGCCGGGCGGGTCCACTGTCGCGCCTCCGCCGCCATGCGCACGTTGAAGGCGACATCGGTCACGGGCGTGATCGTGCTCCAGACGCGTCCGCGGTATCGGATGACATTCTGTTCGTGCAGCGGGTTCTTTTCGCTGAGGCTGACGTTGTTGTTGTAATACTCGTCGCGGATCCGGAGGTCGCCGCCCCACGTGAACCAGGACAGCGGGCTCTTGACGTCCTGGATCCACTGCTCGGTGGAACTGAGCGGCGGCGGTGTCCCTTGGGGCGGAGGCGCGGGCGGCAAGGCCACGGACGT
>JAXGQW010000058.1:0-34757 GCA_040766265.1 Verrucomicrobiota bacterium | reverse complement strand
AACAATCCTCACCGCCAGCACATGCTCCGCATCGTGGCCCCGCTCGCGCAGCCAGTGGGCCAGCGCGGACGGCAACTGATTATCGATCAAGAACCGCACACAATCAGGCGCCTACCAGCACCGGATGGTTGACCTGCTCGGCCGCATACTGGAGGCACGCGAGGATGTCGTCCGGTTCCAGGAACGGGTAGTCTTCGAGAATCTCCTCGCGCGTCGCACCGCCGGCGAGCATGTCCAACACGTCCTTGACGCGGATGCGGTAATGGCGAATGCAGGGCCGCCCGCCACACTGCTCCGGATCGAACGTGATGCGATCCTTGTGCTTCATCACCGGCACCCTAGCCACTCGCGCTGAACTTTCAAGCAGATCGCACTTTGCCCGTCGGTTTTTCTGGATGGTCAGAGGTGCCGCGGGCTTGGGGAAGACCGGACACCCTGGCTCAGGGCGGGAGGCTGCCCAAAACCAGGGCCGAGGAGGGAGCCGATCCAGGCTGGAGTGGTGTCAAGACTTGTTGGACTGGAACGGGTACGCCGGGTTCTGCCGGTCAGCCAACCGCCTCAGCAGCGGCCCGGACGGCAGGGACTACGACCTCGGTTTCCGGGCTGTGCTGGCCCCAGGTCAGTGAGCAGGACAGCCAAGCGGACCTGCCTGCAGGTAGGCAGGCAGAACCGTGTGAAGCCGGTGGACAGTCGATAGAGCTGCGTGGGCACGACAGCGTGGACCGCGCGAAGCGTTTGGAGTGCGCGCGGTTCACCGCCGCTTTGCGATGACGGTGATCGGCGAAATCCCACAGTAAAGCGGTGCTCAATCACACGCACTCTCCATACGCTACGCGACCTCGCCGCCCCGGCTGAGGCGTTCGGGGCCAACGGGGCAGAACCGCCCGCTCACTGAACAGCGTGCGGATGTCGCCGCAGTCCGTCAACCGGGCAGGAGTACGCGCAGGCGGAGGAAGAGGGCGCTGGTGTCGGGAGCAACCAGTACGGAGTAGCTGCGCGTGTCAATCGACCCGGCCACGCCGACTGAGGTGTCCGCGACGGGAGTCCATGTCTGAAGGTCCGGAGAAGACTCGAGGTGACAAACGACATCGGGACGACCCGTGGCACGTCGATAGGTGACTTCCACGGTACGGTCAGCCTGTCGCACGTGGGGCAGATGATCGGACCCGGCATTGTCGGCCAGAGGGTCCAGGCCGAGGGCATATTTGACCGCATTGGCGATACCGTCGCCACTCGCATCGAAGCCGGGCGCGGCGCGTGGGTCGCCAGGAGCGAAGGACTGCTTTTGCCAGAGCTGGAAGGGCGTGCGGTACTTGTCGTCAAAATAGCCGAAGATCGCCTGGCGCTCCGCCGGTGTGAGCACGCGGTCATAGATCATGACTTCGGAAACGGCACCGCTGAGGCGGGAGGCGCCGGCGAGGGCGCCGACCTGATAGGAGGTCATCGTGTTGTCGCCCTCCGCCATGCCCGAGCCGCACGGGAAACCGTCGAGATAGATTTCACCCGCGGACGAGTTGGCATCGTAGGTCGCGAGGACGGTCACGGCCTGTCCCAGCGGCGCATTCGTCGTGGCCACGGCGAAATTGCCGCTATGCGACATCTTCAGCGTCTGCTGTCCGGTTCCGAACAGCAGGCTATGACCGCGCGCCGATGCGCTGCCGCCACTGGAACTGGAGAGGAGATTGTTGACGGTGCCCGTGTGACTGATGAAGAAACGCACGACCTTGGTATAACTGCCGGTGGACATGCCGTTCGTCGAGGTGAGAAAGCGCGTGCCGTCAAAACGCAGGCCGGGGCCGGACCCGAACAGTCCCTCGACGTACTTTGGCTGCAGGGTGGCGCTGAGCTGCGAGGCATCGTTGAGATGGCCGCTCTGGTCCCGCCAACGCGCCACCGACTTGCCCGAACCGAACACCACGCCGGCCTCGGCTTTGAGCCAGACCTGAAGGCCATGGGCAACTCCGCCGGGACCGGTGCTCGGATCGGTGCCGAGGACATAGACGCTACGCTCGCCCGAGTTCCCCTCGGCATCGAAGGCGCGCACGGTCAGGCGATGCGCGCCTCGGACCGGCACCTGCCAGGTGGTGGCGAGCGAACTACCGGTTGCCTCGGATTGCAGGACGCCGTTCACGAGCAACTCCAGGCGCATGACCTCCCCGCCGGCCCCAGGAGTGCTGGAGGCAGTAACGGCCAGAACCGTGCCCGGGCCTGCCTCCTGGGTGGCGGCTGGCGCGCTGAGGGTCACCGTGGGGCCGCCGGAGAGCACGGCCTGGATGCCGGCAAACCAGGTCTCCGCCATCTTGGCATACGTTCGGGCGTCGGGGTGGTTGATGCCGTTCGCGTAGCGTTCCTTGTCCGCGCTCAACCCAGCAGGGTCGGTAACGAAGTGCGAGTATTGGTCCACCGTGGTGACCCGATGGCCACGCGCGGCGAAGGCCGGCACCAGTGTGCTCCGGATGTAGTCGTTGTACTCGTAAATGGCCGAGGTGTAGGCGGTGGCGTAAGGGATGATCTGGGCGACAATCACGTGGGTGCTTGGGCGGTTGGTGACAATGATCTGCACGATGTTGCTGAGGGCCGTCTGCAGGGAAGTGGGCTGGCCCGTCTGCCCCGCCGCGATGTCGTTGATCCCGATCATCAGCAGCACGATGTCCGGGCGATCGTTCGCCAACCACCCCCGAAGGTTCTGCGCGACGTAGGCCGTGCCTTGACCGCCGTAGCCCTCGTGTTGGTCCTGTGCGACCAACCGCAGGTCCGGCGTCGGCTGGTTGGTGGGCAGCCCAAACACGCCGTTCCACGGCTCGAGCGAGTTGCCAACGAACTGAAACGGGATGCCATTGCTGCTCAGGAGGCTGAATAGACCGCTGCGGTAGCCGAACTGGAACGGCACCTTCCAGTTGGGGTTGTCGGTGTAGCCCGCCGTGATTGAATCACCCAGCGGCATGAGGCGATAGGGCCGTGGCGACAGAGCCAGTCCGAGGTTCGCGGCGCCATAAGCCGCGTTGTTCATGGCTTGGGTTTCCGGCTCGCCAGGCCAGGCGTTCGTGCTCGAGCGGGCCGCGCGTGAAGTGTTCGCATGGTACCCAACATAGTAGCGGTTCCACACCCGCGTGGTCGCGTCTGGGTACGGATCGCCGCTGCTGGCCGTGACCTCCGCCGCCAGGACGTAGCTGGTTTTGGCTTCGAGGGTCAGCGGACTTGGGAGGCTAACCCAGCGATAGCCGTTTTCCAGGAACGCATTCGTGCCGGCGGGAATGGTGCCCTCGGCCAGCAACGCCCCGGTGCCGGCGCCTGCCGGCGTCGCAGCGTAGACCCCGACACGATGAGTGGACTGCAGACCGTCGCTCCCGGAGTCGTAGTAACCCAGATGCGTGACGACGCGGTTGGTTGCTTCGCTGGCCTGGAACACCGTTCCCCGGACTCCCGTGAAATTGTCGCGGAGCGTGCCCGCCGTCGAGTCGAAGAGTTGGTGGCTGATGATCTGTGCGGCAAGTGGCGCGTGCACGAGAGTGACCGCGGCAAGGAGGGGTAAGAGGGGGTAACTCATAGGCATTCACCAATTCGACTGGGCCTGGCGAGAGGGTGACCAAACGCAAAGAGTCGATCAAGCTCAAAGGGCTCGAGTGCGCGTGCTTGAGCACCGCTTTGGCACCGGGCTTCACCTCCCACTGTCATCCCAAAGCGGGTCGGAAATCAGGAAACCAACGCGAAGGGGTCGGGGGCAGTTCGGCCAGCACCCGGAATTCTCCGTGCCCTCCGCGTCGCTGTGGTTCAATCGGTTCGGCTTGCTCTTTCCTTGGCAAAGGGGCGCGGCGTGTTGGCATTATCCGGCCTGAGCAGCCTCTGGAGCAAGGTGAACCGCCGAGTGGAGGCTGCGCCTCGGTGAGGCGTCACAGAACCACGAAAGACTCATGAATGCCAAGACGATCGAACGCGGGTACGCCCTGGCCCGTGCGCGCTATGCCGAACTCGGGGTCGATACCGAACAAGCCCTGAAACGCCTCGGGCGGATCGCCTTGTCCATCCACTGCTGGCAGGGGGATGACGTGGGCGGGTTCGAAAACGCCGGGAGCACGCTGGGCGATGGCCTCGCCGTGACGGGGAACTACCCGGGCAAGGCGCGCAGGGCCGATCAACTGCGCGCCGATTTCGAGAAGGTGCTTTCGCTCATCCCGGGGTCGCACCGGTTCAATCTGCACGCGTCGTACGCGGAGAGGGGGCGCCTGTCTGCCCTTCACTCCACGCTCAGCTTCATTTTCTAAGACCAGACCCGGCGCCCCAGTGTCGAATCCCCCCTAGAATCCTTGATTTTCAAAATACGTGGTAGACAGGTCAAGTTTCCTGCCGTCGCTCAAGAGTTCAAGGATTCTACTACAGCGAGGCGCGGAAGAGAGCGGGGTGGTGTTGGGGCTGTTCATGGGGCCGAGGAGTTGAATGAGTGTGAGGCGCGCCTCGCTAGGCAAAGTCCTTGATTGCGGAGCCAGGACGGGGTTAGGATTGGCTTACTCCATGAGCGAGGTCACGCACATCCTTGATCGCGTTCAACAGGGCGATCCCCACGCGGCGGCGGAACTGTTGCCGTTCGTCTATGAGGAGTTGCGCAAGCTGGCGGCAGTGCGCATGGCCAATGAACCAGCGGGCCAGACGTTGCAGGCCACGGCGCTGGTCCACGAGGCCTGGCTGCGCCTGACCGGTTCGGCGGACGTCCAATGGCACGGGCGCGGGCATTTCTTTGGCGCCGCCGCGGAAGCGATGCGGCGTATTCTGGTGGATCGAGCACGCCAGAAGGCGCGGCAGCGGCACGGCGGTCAATGGCAGCGGGTGGATTTGCGGCATGTGACCCTCGCCACCGAGGACACCGACGACACCGTGCTCGCCATTCACGAAGCGCTCGAGACACTGGCCCACGAGTCCCCTCAGCAGGCCGAGATCGTCCGGCTCCGTTATTTCGCCGGGCTGGGACACGCGGAGATTGCCGAGGCCATGGGGGTGTCCGAAGCGACCGTGAGACGACACTGGGCGTACGCACGGTCTTGGCTCTACGCCGAACTTACTCAGGGGTCTGCGGCATACGCGACAAAGACCCCTCACCCCGTCCCTCTCCCATCCGATGGGAGAGGGCACCCGGAGGGCGGGTGAGGGTGACGGTGTCGTGCATCCCACAGATTGCTCCGTAACTTGATCAATCACCCGCGTCATTCATCGTTTTGGGTGCGAAAGGACGCACTGTAGAGCAGGCGGCGTGATGGGCGCGCGGAGAATCCATGAGCAATACCAAGCAGAAACTCGAAGAGTCCCTGTTCGAGACGGCGGCGAACATGCCCGACCCGGCGGAGCGGAGCGCGTTCCTTGAGGGGGCGTGCCGCGACGACCCGGCCCTGCGCGCGCGCCTGGAACTGCTCCTCGAGGGACATTTCCAGGGCGAAGGCTTCCTGACCGAAAGCCCCAAGCGCCAATCTGCTCCGCCGCCGCCACCCCCCTCCGAAGCGCCCCCGACGCTGTCCGGCCGCTACCAACTGCTCGAGAAGATCGGGGAAGGCGGGTTTGGCGAAGTCTGGAGCGCCGAACAGAAGGAACCGGTCAAGCGGTCCGTGGCCGTTAAAATCCTGAAGCCGGGGATGGACACCCGGCAGGTGGTCCGGCGCTTCGAGGCGGAGCGCCAGACGCTGGCGTTGATGGATCACCCGAACATCGCCCGCGTGTTGGACGCCGGCGCCACGGACACCGGTCGCCCCTACTTTGTCATGGACCTGGTGCGCGGGGTCCGGATCACCGACTACTGCGACCAGCACCACCTCTCCACCCCGGAACGGCTCGCTCTGTTCATCAAGGTCTGCGAGGCGATCCAGCATGCGCACCAGAAAGGCATCATCCACCGCGACATCAAGCCGTCGAACATCCTGGTGACCCTGCACGATGGGGTGCCGGTGCCCAAGGTGATCGACTTCGGCATTGCCAAGGCGACGCAGTCGGAGTTCACCGACGCGACGCTCTCCACCCAGTTCCCGCAATTCCTCGGCACGCCCACCTACGTCAGCCCGGAGCAGGCGGAGCGAGGCGGGCTGGACATCGACACGCGCAGCGACATCTACAGCCTGGGCGTGCTGCTCTATGAACTGCTGACGGGCAAGACCCCCTTTGACTCGAAGACGCTCCTGGCGGCTGGCCTGGACGAGATGCGGCGCATCATCCGGGAACAGGAACCCGTGCGACCTTCGACCCGACTGACCCGGAAGCGTCTGACGGCTCGTCCGGCCGCTTCGGGCAAATCGCAAATCGCAAATCGCAAATCCGAAATCGACCGCGACCTGGACTGGATCGTGATGAAGTGCCTCGAGAAGGACCGGACGCGGCGCTACGCGACAGCCAACGGGCTGGTGCGGGACCTCCAACGGTATCTGGCCAACGAGCCGGTGATAGCGCGTCCGCCGAGCACGGTCTATCGGCTGGGGAAGTTCGTGCGGCGGAACAAGGTGCTGGTTGGGGCAGCCAGCGGGGTGGCGGCGGTCCTGGTCCTGGGCATTGCGGTCAGCGCTTGGGAGGCCACGGTGGCGGCACGAGCCAGAACCATCGCCGAGCGTCAACTCTACGCGGCGCGTATGAATCTGGCGCAGCGGGAGTGGGAGCAGAACAACGCCGGGCGAGTGCGGCAGTTGCTCGACGAGACGGCCGCCTATCCGGAGCGCGGATTCGAATGGTACTACTGGCAGCGACAGACGCACCTGGAACTCATGACCCTGCGTGGGCACGGCGGCAGGATGAGCTCTGTGGCTTTTTCCCCGGATGGCCAGCGGATTGTCACCAGCAAGGCCGACAGGACCGCCACCAGCCGTCTGGACTTGAGGGCCAAGGTCTGGGACGCCGCCACTGGCAAGGGGCTGCTGACGCTTAAAGGCCACCGCGCGAACATCATCGCGGTGGCCTTTTCTCCGGACGGCCAGCAAATCGTGACCGGCAGTGGGGACACGACGGCCAAGCTGTGGGACGCGCTCACCGGCCAGGAACTGCTCACCCTCACAGGGCACACCGCAGCGGTCTGGTCTGTGGCCTTTTCCCCCGACGGCCAGCGCATCGTCACCGGGAGTTGGGATCAGACGGCCAAGGTCTGGGACGCGGGCAGCGGCAGGGAATTGCTCACCCTCAAAGGGCACAGGGATCGGGTTTTCTCGGTAGCCTTTTCTCCGGACGGCCAGCGGATCGTTACCGGGAGTTGGGATCAGACAGCCAAGGTGTGGGACACAGCGAGCGGCACGGAATTGCGTACCCTCACAGGGCACACCGCAGCGGTCTGGTCTGCGGCCTTTTCTCCGGACGGCCAGCGGATTGTCACCGGGAGTCACGATCGCACGGCCAAGGTCTGGGAGGCGGCTACCGGCAGGGAACTGCTCACCCTCACAGGACACGAAAGTGCGGTCCGTCCGGTGGCCTTTTCGCCGGATGGTCAGCGGATTGTCACCGGCAGCGATGATCGGACGGCCAAGGTCTGGGACGCCAGCACCGGCAAGGAACTCTTCACCCTCAAGGGGCACACCGGCGGGATACGGTCGGTGACCTTCTCTCCCGACGGCCAGCGGATTGCCACCGGCAGTGAGGACGAGACCGTCCGAGTGTGGGAGGCTAAGGATCGGTTTACCCTCAGCGGGCACCGCGCGGTGGTCATGTCGGTGGCGTTCTCTCCGGACGGCCAGCGGATTGTCACCGGCAGTCATGATCGGACGGCCAAGGTCTGGGAGGCGGCCAGCGGGAAGGAATTGCTCACGCTCAGTGGGCAGCGGGGAGGGATCAGGGCCTTGGCCTTTTCCGCGAACGGCCAGCGGATTATCACCGGCAGTTGGGATGGAACGATCAGGGTGCGGGAAGCGGCCAGCGGCAAGGAACTGCTCACGCTCGGTGCAGGCTACGGAGGGATCCGGTCGTTGGCCTTGTCTCGCGACGACCAGCGGATCGTCGCCGCCAGTTGGGATCAGAGGGTCACGGTGTGGAACGCGTCCACGGGCAAGGGACTGCTCAGCCTCAAAGGCCACCGCGGAGGGGTCGGTGCGGTGGCCTTCTCCCCCGATGGGCGGCTGATCGTCACTGGCGGTGAGGATCAGACGGCCAAGCTGTGGGAGGCGACCAGCGGCCATGAACTGCTTACCCTCAAGGGCCATGTTGGTGCAATCAGCTCGGTAGCCTTCTCTCCAGATGGCCGACGGATCGTGACCGGCAGTGTGGATCAAACGGCCAAGGTCTGGGAGACGGCCAGCGGCCATGAAGTGCTCAACCTCAGGGGCCACGTTGGTGCCATCAGCTCGGCGGCCTTTTCTCCCGACGGCCAACGGATCGTGACCGGCAGCGAGGATGGGACGGCCAAGGTGTGGGAGACGACCGGCGGCAATGAGGTGCTGACCCTCAAAGGCCACAGCGGCGCCTTTGCGGCAATCGGCGCGGTGGCCTTTTCCCCCGACGGCCAGCGGATCGTGACCGGCAGTGGCGACCAGACGGCCAAGGTGTGGGAAGCCGCCACCGCGGAGCAGGTGGCCGTCCGACTGCGAGAGGAAGAAGCGGCCAACGAGCGCCTGGCCGTTCTGGAGCGCGAGGAGGCGGCGGCTGCCGAAACGGACCGAGCGTTGCGGGCTCAGGACCCCGGGGCGATCAAACAGTGGCTGGTGCTCGCACCGATCCCTTTTGAAGCCCCAAGCGGCCCAGTCGTGTTAGAACAGGCACAGATTCCTGACGAAGCCCGAATTCGCCCCCGAGCCGGCGAGCGAGTCAAGGTGGGTGAAAACGAGCTCGTTTGGACCGAGGTGCAGGTGGCGGATTCGCTGCTTGATTTCAGGCGACTCTTGGGTGCACCAGGCCGCTCCAGCGTGGCTTACGCCGTTTGCTATCTCCGGGCGGAAGCGCGCCAGACTGGGCTGTTGCTGAAAGTGACCGGCATCGACTTGGTCAGAATGTACCTGAATGGGAAGGAAATCTATCGGCTCGCTGCCATCCGTCACCGGGTGCAGGACCCGGACGTGGTGGCGGGCGTGGAGTTGAATGCCGGGCTCAACGTGGTGGTGTTCAAGGTCCTGGTGGAAATCGGCTGGACGTGGGAGGGCTCGGCTTGGTTCACCGCGGCGGATGGCCAACCGGTTCCCGGCCTGCGGGTGACCCTGGACCCCGACGCGAAACCATAACGCGAGCGGCGAGGTCGCGAAGCGTCTGGAGTGCCTGCCTGCCGAAGCCTCGGCGCAGGCAGGCGGGCGATTTATCGCCGCTTTGCGATGACCGTGCGAGGTGACCGCCGGTGGCAAAGCGGTGCTGAAGCACACGCACTCCACACGCTTCGCGAGGTCGGTGGCGCCTGCCCTGGCGCGAAGCGTCTGGAGTGCGCGCGGTTTACCGCCGCTTTGGGATGACCGTGCGAGCTAACGTGCGGTGGCAAAGCGGTGCTGAAGCACGCGCACTCCACACGCTTCGCGAGATCGGTGGCGCATGCCCTGGCGCGAAGCGTCTTGGACTGCGGTAGTCCTCTACCGCTTTTGCTCGCGACACGCTGATTCATAACCTCCGAAGTTTCACCGCGTGAGACCACGCGATCCTGAAGTCGTGAGTCCTTTTTCGCGTGTTTGGCGTGTTTCGCGGTTCAGCCCCCTCAGAAATCACAAAACAATCTTCATCTCCCCTGAGCGTTTTAGCCGAGAAACGGCGCACTGATGGGTGAAGTCCGAGTCACGAGCACGCTCGAACAAGTAAAACGACTGTTGAGGTCAACCGCGAATGAACGCGAATGCACGCGAATTGAACCAGGAAGGAGGTTGTGGCACCAGAGCGGCCCAAGCCGATTCGCGTCCATTCGCGTCGATTCGCGGTTCTCGCCCTGAATGGTCACCAACCAAGAACCAAAACGCACGCGTCCGGTAAACCCATTACGGCTAAAACAAACACAAGGCACTTATGAACATCACAAAACTCGTCGGAATCGGTTCGGTTCTATTCGCAACGCACTGGGCCTTGGCCCAGCAACCGCCACAAATCACCCAACAACCCACCAACACCACGGTTGAGTTGGGTGGAAACGCCCAGTTGAAGGTCACGGTGCAGGCCGGGTCGGCACCCCTGGAATACCTGCATTGGCGCTTCAAGGATGCACCGCTGGACACGAATGCCATCCCCTCAGCCGCCACGCCCATACTGACCTTCAACCAGGTCACGCTCGCGCAGGCGGGTCCCTACTTTGCGGTGGCCACCGATACCGCCGGCTTGTCGGCCACCAGCCAAGTCGCGGTCCTCGGCATCAGGGGCCCGCTCATCACCCTACAGCCCACCAACACCACGGTCAGCCTGGGTGGAACCGCCCAGTTCAAAGTGTGGGTCGCCACGGTGAACCCGCCGGTCACCTACGGATGGTACTTCAAGGATGCAGCAATGGACGCGGTGGCCAACCCGTCGGTGGCCAAGAACCTGTTGTCGCTTACCAACGTGACCACGGCGCAGGACGGCACCTACTTCGTGGTGGTGAGCAACTCCGTCGGTTCGTCGTCCACCAGCCAGGTCGCGGTCCTGACGGTGTATCCGGCCTACACCATGATCACCACGCAGCCCACCAACACGACCGCCAGCCTTGGGGCAACGGTCCAGTTCACGGCCGCTGCCACTTCGACCCGTCCACCGATTACGTGGCAATGGTACTTCAAGGAGGCGGCCCTGGATGCGGTGGCTAACCCGTCAGCGGCCAAACAGACCCTGTCGCTGACGAACGTCACCCTGGCACAAGACGGCCCTTACTTTGTAGTCGCCAGCGACGCCGCTCTCACGTCTGCCACCAGCCAGGTCGCCACCCTGATCGTTGACCCCACGTTCACCAAGATCACCACCGGACCGCCGGTAACCGACTTGGGCAATGGCTGGAATGGTACGTGGAGAGACTACGATGGCGACGGCTTTGACGACCTGCTGGTCAATCGTTACCCGGTCGGAAAGAACACCATCTATCTCAGCAACGGCGATGGCACCTTCACCAGTGTGCCGTATTCGGCTTGGGGCGTTGATGGAATGGCTTACATCTGGGGCGACCTCGATAGTGACGGCCTCCCGGATCTGGTGACTTGGAAGAAACGCGGCGAGCCGTATTCCGTCTGGTTCAACAACAGCGACGGCACATTCAGCCAAGTCAAGATGAATATGCCCATGACGTGGGGTTGCATCGCGCTGGTTGATTTTGACCAGGACGGCATGCTCGACGTGTTTGAGAGCGGGTTAGGCAACACCAACCGCCTCTACCGGAATATAGGGAACCGAACGTTCGTCCACATGACGAGTGAGCAGGTAGGCTCAGTATGCGCTTTCAAAACCTACGGGGGAGGGTCCTGGGCGGATTACGATGACGATGGATGGGTGGACCTGTACTCCGCGAACATTGACAACGACGGTCCCAGCCGGCTGCACCATAATCAAGGAGGTGGTCGATTCGAGGTCGCTATTAACCAGGCGAACCTATCCTCGTTCAACGGTGACTGGGGGGATTATGACAGCGACGGACGGGTGGACCTCTGTCTTGGCCGTCCGGTTCTCGACTCTCCCGGCGTTCTCTATCAGAACCTGGGTAACGGGGAGTTTGAGGAAAGGGATAGTGGCGACGGAATCCCAGCCTCTCACAACTGCAATAGCACGTGGGCGGACTACGACAACGACGGGTTCCTCGACCTGATCCGGGACTGGATCTCCGATGGGGGGGCCGTGAACTGCAACACACTCGCACATAACAACGGAGATGGTACGTTCTCTCGGATTACCACCGGCAGCATCGTCACGGATACACTGCTGAATGGCTCAGGGGTCGGTGCCAGCCTCTGGTTCGACTATGATAACGACGGCTTCCCGGACCTGTACGTGGGTAACGGGAACAACGACCTAGCCATCTATACCGCCAACTTCCTGTATCACAACAACGGGAACGCCAACGCGTGGTTGAAGGTCAAGCTCATCGGCACGGCCTCCAACCGCGACGCCATCGGGGCCAAAGTCGGTGTTCAGGCGAAATTCGCCGGTCAGCTTCGCTGGCAACGGCGCGACCTCGTGGAGGGCGATACATGGTGCTTCAACCGCCCCTACGCCCACTTCGGTCTGGGCGACGCCACCAACGTGGACCTGGTCCGGATCGAGTGGCCGTCGGGCTTGGTCCAGGAACTCCAGAATGTGTCCACCAATCAGACGCTGCAAGTCACCGAGCACCAGGACGGCGTGAACATCGCACCGACCCTGACGGCGACGCGCTCGACCGAGGGCGCGGTGCAGTTGACGCTGACGGGCCAGGCGAATCTGCTCTACGTCTTCGAGGGTTCGACGAACCTGGTGCAATGGACCAAGCTCGGCGTGCGCACGAACTTGACCGGCACCGTCGAGTTCACCGACACGTGGGCGGCGCAGTACGCCCAACGGTTCTATCGCGGCGTCGCGCCGTAGGACCGAGGGACCCGTAGCCGCCGACGGGAGTCGGCGCTGATTCGCTCCGCCAAAGCCAGAGATCAGCGCCGTCTCACGACGGCGGCTACTTCCTCGCTGGCAGAGCGGCTCTGGCTTCGATGAGCAGCGGCGGGTCTTGGTCCGAAAACCGTGTGGTGACTATTCAGGTGGGCTGGTTGGAACCGCGAAACACGCGAAACACACGAAACAGGCGATAACCGGGTAGCCTGCGCCACGTGCACAAGCACTGGACAGAACAGTCGACTTTCTGTTCCAATGCCAGAGTGCCTTTAGAATCCTCATGAACACTCGATATCTCTTTCAGGCTCTGCGTGACATGGCATCCGGGGCATTGGTCCTCATCGCGGCTGTCGCAGTCACCGGCGCGAATCACCCTCCCCGCGAAGCCGTCGGCGGTCAGACGGCGCGACCGCGGGATGACCGCGATCATGAGGCTGCAGGCCGAGCGATGGAAGGCATCCGACTCGGCATCGAGAGGGAACGGTTCACCCTCGATGGGCGGCCTGCGTTTCTATTGGGCATCAGTTACTACGGGGGCCTGGGAGCCGGCATCGAGACGCTGCGCAAGGATCTCGATGCCTTGAAATCGCATGGCTTCAACTGGATCCGCCTCTGGGCAACCTGGTCCTATGCGGGACACGACGTTTCCGCGGTCGATGTCCAGGGTCGTCCGCGCGAGCCGTATATGTCGCGCCTCAAGACCGTCGTGGCCGAATGCGACAGGCGCGGAATGGTTGTCGACGTCACCTTGAGCCGCGGCCGCGCCGCCATCGGCGGGGGCATTCCCGATATGCAGGCGCACCGGACCGCGGTGCAGTCGATCATCGGCGCCCTGGGTGAAAGGGCCAATTGGTATCTTGATTTGGCCAACGAGCGGGATGTTCGGGACGCGCGGTTTGTCTCGACGGAGGAAGTGCGGGAATTGCACGACCTGGCACGGCGGTTGGCGCCGGGCCTGGCGGTGACGGCCTCATTTGGAGGGCATGACCTGGGGGAAGCCTATGTGCGCGAGGCGCTCTTCGAGGCCGGGCTCGATTTCGTCGCGCCACACCGCCCTCGATCGGCGGGAACCGCCGCCAAAACGCTGTCGCACACGAGAATGTGCCTGGCCGCCATGCGTCAGATGGGACGACTGGCGCCGGTCCACTACCAGGAACCGTTCAGGCGCGGATACGGTCACTGGGAACCGGTCGCCGCGGATTATCTGACCGACTTGCGCGGCGCGGTCGAGGGCGGCGCCGCGGGGTGGTGCCTGCACAATGGCAGCCGGCGGGACGAGAAAAACGACCGCCCCCGCAGGTCGTTCGATTTGCGCGAGCAATCGCTGTTCGAGCAACTCGACGATGAGGAGATGGCCGTGGTTCGCCAGGCAAACGAAGTTGTCAAAGAGGCTTGGGCACGCTGAGTTCAATTCCGCGCCTGGCGAAGACACCGGCGGGATGCCGGCGGTCCCAATCGCATCTCTGTCAAGGGGTCGTCCTGGATGGGAAGAAGGCGAGGCAACTCAGTTGAGCCTCACCACGGCAGCCGAATAGGCCGGCAATTCGAAGCGAACCCGTTGGCCGGTCAGTTGGACCATGCCGGTCTCCACCCGCACGGCCGTAGGCGCCTCGAGGGTGTTGCGGGCGCGCAACGAGCCGGGCGCGACCACTTGCATCGACGCGGTCTTCGGAGCGAATTCACCGTGCAAGTCGACTTCGACGCTCCTTTCCTCGGCGTTGGGGTTGACCGCCTTGACCACCACGGTTCGGCCGTCCTCGGCGCGGGTTGCGACGACGTTGCATCCTTGCGGATCGCCGTCGACCGGGAGGAAGCCGGGGGCGAAGTTATCCCACCAGAGTTTCATCACGACGTAGTTTGGGGCCGGGAACCAGCCGGTGTGATCGAAGTTGATGAACGCGTTGTCCCAGGCGCCGGCGGAGAGGTGGCGCAGGAACAGCGCCGGACCGCCGAGGGTGAATTTCCGGCCCTGACGCTCATAGGCATTGAGCAGGCCGCCCGCATACAGGCCGGTGCGCCAATCGGTGGATTGCGCGTTCCATTCGGAGTTGTAGATCTCCATCTGCGGGTTGGCGGAGGCGGCGATGTAATCGGCAAGCTCGACCAACAACTTCTCATAGCGCTCGATCCCCGAAGCGAAGTTCTGAGGATTCTCGTAGTGGTGGACGCTGATATAGTCGATCATGGGGGCGCAGGCATCGATCAGCCCGCGGTTCCAGCGCATGTCGAAGCTGCTGCCGCCGCAGGCAATGATCTTAATGGGAGTGCCGAGTTCGGCCGCCTTGGCCCGCATGGCAGGCGCAAACTCGAGCACGGTCGCGATGTAGGCCTCGATACCGGCGCCCCAGGTCTCGTTGTCGAGTTCCCAGTAAACCACACCGTACGGTTCGGGATGTCCGTTGGCCGCGCGGAGAGCACCCATGGGGGTCGACGCGTCGCCGTTGCAGTATTCCATCCATTCGAGGGCGTAGGGCAGGTATTCGTCGCGGGAGGCTAGTTTGAACTGAGCCGGCGCGCCGCAGCCGGCATCGAGGATGCCGGTATTGATGACGAGCAACGGTTTCGCGCCGACTCGATTGCAGAGCATCATGTACTCATCGGTGCCCAACGAGTTGATATCCTGGTCCTCCCACATGTAGGCCGAGTAGATGCGCCGTTCGTGCTGCGGGCCCACGGCGTCCTTCCACAGATAGACCGACGCGAAACAGCCTCCCGGCCAGCGGATGACGGGCGGCCGCAGGCCGCGCACCGCGTCCAGCAGATCGGGTCGGAACCCGCCGGTGGCCAGGGCGTCTTCACCCATCAGGCTCACCTGATCGAGTTTGACGGCGCCCGCTCCCAGCAGCGTGATGCGCAGGGAACCGTCCAGAGTGCCGCCGCGGGAGTCGATCTGAAACGGGTACTCGGCCCAACCGGCGCGGGGCGGGCCCAGGACGGCCTCGCCCAACACAGTGTCGTGGTCGAGCAACTCGATCTTGATGCCTGCGGGAAGCGCGCCTTTCATCCAGACCGATCCGTAATAGCGCTGTGGCGTGAAACGGAAATTCGCCTGCTCGATGCCCGTGGGTGCATCGTCGCCGGTGAGGCGGATGCTGTAGTCGTTATTGAGCGCGTCTTCGACCTTGTCGGCCTTTCCAGAGCCGAAGTGCCTCCAGAAACTGAACTCGAATGGCTTTGGAGGGAGCGTGGGCAATCCCGAGAAAAGGACGTCTGAGTTATCGAGTGGCGTCACCTTGATATTGCGGTAGCGTGCGTGCGTGCCCCACGTGCCAAGGCCGATCATGCCCTTCCGATACGGGTTGTCCTCGTCGCGCAGATCGATGATCTGCTCTCCATCGAGCCAGCACTGGATATGGTCGCCTTCACAGCGGATGCGGACGTCGTACCAACGGCCTGTCTGGATGCCGCCATTGCGGCCCCGCCCGATTCCACGGCGTCCGCCCTCAACTTCCTTCTCGATGGCGTGGCGGGTATTGTTCCAGCCGCCCAGGTTCAGCCAGTAGAAGGAGTCATCGTCCTCGACGCGGAACAGCACCAGGAACCCCTCGGAGCCGCGCTCCTTGAGGGCCTGCAGCGTCAGTTCGTAATCTTCCCACGCGCTGTCGCCGAACAGGACATGGGCGTCGGTGATCAGTGCGGACTGGACGACTTCGCCGCTTTCGGTCGACCAGTTGCCCATCCCGGCATTGGCCAACTCGAAACTCCGGTTCCAGACCAGCTCGCCCCAGAGACCGCCATTGGCGGAGTGATAGATGTGCTCGAAGAAATGGCCGTAGACATTCGGGTTGATTGCGTGGGCCGGGCTATCGGTGTTCACCGTCAACCGGGCTGGCGCCTCCCCGGATTCCGCGGTTGCCGGCCAGCAGCATGCCACAGACAATCCTGCGAGGGTCAGGCCCGTGCCTGTGATCCTCATCCATCGGTTCCAGTGTTCCATCGCGTTCATAGTCTTGGTTGCAAGAGGTTCGCCCGGCCGCAGCCATTGATCGTCGCAAGAGAATCCGTGGACGGACTCTCAGCCTGCGGGCATGTGCCAGCATTGTTGCCCGGTCGATGCTCGACAGGCAAATGCAAAGTCGCCGGCACTGCAAATTGGTCGGCGCGAAGGACGCATGAGTCGGATATGCCAGATTTGCGACAATTCTGTTTGCAGGGCACTCGAGAGTGTGCACAGTTGTTCGACTACGAATCCCGCACATTAAGGCAACGTGCCCAACCGCCATTGGTCATATGCAAATACAACACACTCATCGGTCTCCCGCTTCGGCGCGCTTCCTGGCGTCCCTGGCCGCGTCCGTCCTGGTCCTGTCGGCGCTGGGTCAAAGCGACCGTGTTGTCATGAATGCTCAACCCGGTTATAGCATCACCTGGGATGGCAACAACGGTGGCTACAGCAGTCCCGAACCGGGCGCCGGCCCATCGGACAACGCAGCGCTCTACACCCACGGCACCATCGCGTTTGGCAGCAGTGAGGTGGGCCTGAACCTCCACTTCATTTACAATGTTAATGACGGCTACTACGGCAACAGTTCGAGTTGGATTCCCGATTTCATCGCCGTGCCCGACCCGGACCCGTTCATCGGGCTGAGCTTCGGTCAGACGGTTGCCGTTTCGAGCATCGCCTGGGGCCGGGACAACGCGGACGCCACCGAACCGGCTTGCGGCGGGACGTGCATGGACCGCTGTGTCGGGATCTACACCCTGCAGGTCACCAGAGCGGCGAACCCGGACGCATGGACAGCGGAAACCGGGGATGCCGCGACCGGTTGGGCGACGATCGGCACTGTTGAGTACCTGGCGGGGGCGGACACGCCGTTCTTCGGCGCCTACCTGCGGCATCGTTTCGATGTGGCAGCAGGGGGCAGCCCGATCCAGGCCACAGGCCTGCGCATCAAGGTCTCGAACAACACCATGGCCATCGACGAAATCGAGGTCAACCCGGAGCCCGATCCGGTCCCGCCAATTTCGGATTTCATCGTTCTCGAGCCTGTGGCTCCCTACACCATCACGTGGGACCTGAACAACGGCAACTTCGCGAGCCCCGATTCACCGGCTCCCGCGCCCAAGAATCGCGCCTTGTCCACCAGGGGGACGACTGCTTTTGGCAGCACCGAGTTCGGCGCCGGAGTCCATTTCTTCTCGAACGTCAACGATGGCCTCTACGGCAACAGGCACAGTTGGATTCCCAATTTCAGCCTCCCGGACCCCGACCCGTTCATCGGGCTTAAGTTTGGCGCCTTGATCGAACTCCAGAACATCTGTTGGAGCCGCGACAACGGGGATGCGACCGAAGCGGATTGTGGTGGCACCTGCACCGACCGGGCCCTGGGCGTGTACACGATCCAGATCACCCAGTTGGCCGGCCCGGGCCCCGATACCCCGGAGACGGGCGATGCAGCCACCGGCTGGATCACCATCGGCACGGTCAATTACCGCGCCGAAGGGACGATGTTCACGCCCTACTTGCGGCACCGGTTCGATGTGGGCACGACCAACAATGCTCCAGTGCAAGCCAGCGGCCTGCGCATCAAAGTCCCCGACGCAAACACCGCCATCGACGAACTCGAGATCAACGTCAATGTCGGCCAGGAACTCAACCTCGTGGCCATCCAGCCGGCGCCCGACTACATGATCGTCTGGGATGGAAACGACGGCGAGTTCTACAATCCGGACGCCGGGGCGCGATCGCCTGAAAACGACGCCCTGGCAGTCAAAGGAGCGACGGCGTTCGGCAGTAGTGAGTTGGGCTTTGGCGTCCATTTTGTGTCGAAAGTGAACGACGGTTTCTATGGGAACAGCAGTAGCTGGATTTCCGCGAACGGCCTGGGAGCAGCCAACGACCCCGATCCATTCATCGGCGTCAAGTTCGGCAAGCTGATCGACATCCGAAGCATCGCCTGGGGACGGGACAATGGCGATGCCAGCGAAGGCGGGTGCGGCGGCACCTGCCTGGACCGGTGTTGGGGCGTCAACACGATCCAGATCACCCGTGTCGCCGATCCTGGGCTCGATACCATCGAGACGGATGATCCGGCAACGGGTTGGATTACGATCGGCACGATCGAGTACAAGGCGGCGATGCCGCCGACCTTCAATCCCTCGCGCCGTCACCGGTTTGACGTCGCTTACAACGGCCAACCCATTCAAGCTACGGGCATCCGCATCAAGATCGGCGATGGCATGACCGCTCTTGACGAACTCGAGATCAATCCGTCCGAGCAAGGGGTCGCGCCGCCCATCACCGACCTGATCGTCATATCGAGCGCCGCCGGCTACGAGGTGGCGTGGGATGGGAACGACGGCGAGTTCAACAACACCGCCGCCGGGGCCGCCCCTCCCGACAACCTGGCGCTCGCGGCACATGGAACGACGGCATTCGGCAGTTCTGAACACGCCGCGGGCGATCATCTCATCGCGAATGCCAATGACGGCCTTTACGGCAACAGCCACAGTTGGCTTGCCTCCATGACCGATCCGGCCCCGTTCATCGGGCTGGACTTCGGCGGGCTGATTGGCGTGCGCACGGTCGCCTGGGGCCGCGACAACGGCGATACGACCGAGCCAGGCTGCGCGGGCGGCACGTGCACCGAAGGCGCGGTCGGCACGTACACGCTCCAGGTGACACGCGTGGCCGATCCGGAGGTCGCCACGCCAGAAACCGGTGATCCGACGACCGGTTGGGTCACAATCGGCACGTTGGAATACAAGGCCGCCTTCCCCACCCTGTTCAATCCGCACCTGCGGCATCGGTACGACGTTTCCTCCGACGGCCAGCCCGTCGCGGCCACGGGGATTCGGATCAAGCCATCCTCGAATACCATGGTGATCGACGAGATCGAGGTGAATCCGGCGGTCGACCCGGACCAGAACCTGTTGGTGATCACTCCGGAAACAGGCTATGCGATCGTGGGACGGCAGCGACGGAGACTATTCGAGCGCCGACCCGGGGGCTGCGGCTCCAGACAACGCCGCGCTCTCGAACAACGGGGCAACGGTCTTCGCCAGCAGCGCGATGGAAACGTCCATGTACTCGATCGGCGGCGCCACGGATGGTGTCTACGGCGACACGCACGCGTGGGCGGCCAACGTGGCGGACAGCGCGGATCCCGAGCCGTTCGTCGGCGTCGCGTTCGGCCGGTCTATTGCGGTCACGGACATCGCGTTTGGCCGCGACAACGGGGACGACACCGAGTTGAGCCCGGCCGGGACGCATACCAACCGCTTCGCGGGCACCTATGTCCTCCAGGTCACCACCCTCGAGGGGGCGGGCCTGGACACGGTCGAGACGAGCGACCCTGCATCAGGCTGGGCCACCGTTGGCTCACTGGTGTATCGGGGTGGAAGTTCCGCAGGCTTTCGTCCGTACTTGAGGCACAGCTACAGGGTGTCATTCGAAGGCCAGCCGATCTCAGCCACGGCCCTGCGTTTGCGCGTCCCGGCCAACTCGAACCCCACGAACCAGGTTGCGATCGACGAGTTCGAGGTCAACACCATCGTCCCCGTCGCCTCGGCTCGACCCGTGCTGAGTGTCGAACGGCAAGGGGCCGACCTCCGAATCTCTTGGACGGGCCAGGGCACTCTGCAATCCGCGGACGCGGTGACAGGCGGCTGGACGGACGTGCCGGGAGGCGCGACGAGTCCGCAGTTCGTGCCCATGACCGCACAGCGCAAGTTTTATCGCGTGCGCCACTAACCCGCATGGCTCATGGATTTATTGCCACGTCGGCTGGATACCCTACACAGACCCCTCACCCCTGCCCTCTCCCATCCGATGGGAGAGGGTGTCCCGCTCTGCGGGACGGGTGAGGGTGACGGTGGAGTGCATCTCGCTGATTCCTCAGCATGACAACCGGAGAGCCGAAGACCACACAATGTGGACCCATGCAGGCTGGCACGGGGCCACAATCGAGCATATGCATCGACAACACCAACGAAAGATCGGCGTCCCGAGAATTCTCAGCGCGGCGCGTCCGGCGCGTCGGCTCCGCGAGCCGCCGGCTGCCGCCTTTACTCTCATCGAGTTGCTGGTGGTGATCGCGATCATTGCCATTCTGGCCGGCATGTTGTTGCCGGCGCTGGGCAAGGCGAAGACGAAAGCCCAGGGCATCCAATGCCTGAGCAACATGAGGCAGTTGACCCTGGGCTGGCTCCAGTACGCTGACGACCACAACGACAACCTGGTCTGGAACGATCTCACCGCAACGGGGTCCGGCTGGGTGCGCGGTTCTCTGGACTACGATGGCAACAACTCGGACAACACGAACACGATCTTCCTGACCGACCCCGAATACGCCAAGCTCGCCCCCTACACGGCGCGATCGGCGGGCGTCTACAAATGCCCAGCCGATCGCAGCACGGTGAAAACGAAGGGAGGCGTCTTCCCGCGGGTGCGGAGCCTCTCGCTCAGCCAGGCCATGAACTCCCGCGACGATTGGCTGAATTACCTGACCAAGAAGAAATACCACGTGTTCCGCAAGGTCTCCGAGATCGGCGTGATGGGCCACTCCCAGGCTTACGTCTTCATCGACGAGCACCCGGACAGCATCAATTACGGCGACTTCGCAGTGACCATGTGCGACGGACTCCCCCCGACCCGGTATTACATGATCGATGTCCCTGCCAGCTACCACAACGGCGCCGCCGGCCTCAGCTTCGCCGACGGTCATGCCGAGGTCCATAAGTGGGTCGACCCGCGCACCCGACAGCGCATCACCGGCCAGTTCATGGTCTCCTCCGTCCAGCCCTCCCCGGGCAACCGCGACATGCTCTACCTGTCCGAGCACGCGTCCGTTCGACTGGGGGACTGACGGGCCACGACACTCGAGCGCCCGGGCATGGTCAGGGCAACGCGAACGTCTCGGGGCCGAAGGCCTCAAGCACCTCGCCACAGTTGTGAGGGCACCCAAAGTAATTGGTGGCAGGAAGCCGGCTGCCGATCACGGTGGGTGGAAAAGGGGGCACCGGCCTCGCTCTGCGTGATCGGAAGAGGCCGAGGAAATCGACACATGAAGTCCCCGCGAGGCTCGCGACTTGTCCTTTGCGGTATTGGGTGTAGTACCGCCAAAGGCGCAAAGAACGCGTGCCGGAGACAACCGGCGGATCAGTGTCTATACTGGTTGCGCTCGGAGCAACGTCGATGCCGAACTGGCCCAGGCCGTGCAGCAGCGAGGGTGTGTATTTTGCCCGAGGGGGACGCTCCACCGGGCCGACTACGACCGTAAACCCCGCGGCGGCCCCGAGTCCTGGGGACTCTCGTCACAGCTTCGTTGCGACCAAGATGGCTGCCGCCGACGGCACACGCCCCCGTCGGTGCGTTTCCTGGGCCGCAAGGTCTACGTCGGCTTCGTGATGGTGCTCAAGACGGCGCTGCACCAGGGGCTCAACGCCGCCTGCTTGGCGCAGTTGCGTTTGGTAAGGTTTCCGAGATTGACCGACGGACGGTGGAGCGGTGGCGGCGGTGGTGGGAGGAGCACTTCGTGGCGACCGCCTTCTGGAAAGCCGCCCAGGCTTGCTTGAGCCCGCCGGTGCGGCCAGTACCTCTGCCGCTGGCTCTGCGAGCGCTTCCCCATCGATACCCCGACGGACTGGTGAATTTGCCGCGTTGGCTGAGCCCGAGCAGCACCGGTTCCGCCGTCGCGGAGGTGGCTATGTGAGGGCGGGAGATTCCCCGCAGAGCATGCCTCTGGTCCGGGGTGCGGGGGTCAACTACAAGGAGCGTCGCCCGCGAAGGGCCTAAAAATGAACGACGACACTCCTCTGACCGATCCGAGTCACGCTCGC
Source organism: Verrucomicrobiota bacterium (assembly GCA_040766265.1). Classification (GTDB taxonomy): domain Bacteria; phylum Verrucomicrobiota; class Verrucomicrobiia; order Limisphaerales; family J093; genus MWFF01. The sequence goes on along the minus strand of JAXGQW010000058.1, from coordinate 12,527 downwards.
ACCCTCCGAGCGCTGCCCGCTTTCGCTTTGGCGTGGTGGGCCAACTGCTGGCCGCCCCGCCCGCGCCGGGAGAACTGGCAGCAGCGGTTGCGCGCGCTGGCCGCCCAGTCCTGGCGTCATCCGGTCACCGGCCAACCGGTGAAGTTCGGCCTCTCGACTCTCGAACGCTGGTACTATGCCGCCCGCCACGTCCCAGACCCTGTCCAGGCGCTGGCGCGTCGGCTCCGCCCGATCAGGGCACCCATCCGGCCAGTCTCGGCCCAGGCGGCCGAGTGGTTGACGGCCCAACACCGGCACATCCCAGTTGGAGTTACCAACTCCAATGCCGACAACCTGGCCGCCCGCCTGGAATCCGATCTCGGCCCTCCGTCCCATCCCCTCCTACGCCTCGGTCAAGCGCTTCTCCAAACCCACGGGATGTTCAAATGTCCCCGGCGCGGTCCAGCTCACAGTCCCGGCACCCGCCAAGCCGAAGCCCGCTACGAGGCCTTGGAGGTGCGGCAGTTACCAGAGCGAGTATGTCAACGCGCTCTGGCACCTGGATCACCACGGCTCGGCGCGTGTCCTGCTCGCCAAGGGCCAGTGGGCTCATCCGCTCCTCTTGGGCATCCTCGACGACCATTCGCGCCTGGCCGCCATGCCCAGTGGTACCTCGCCGAGGACACCGAGGCCCTTTGTCACGGTCTGAGCCAAGCCATTGAGAAGCGCGGCTCCGCCGCGCGCCCTCATGAGCGACAACGGTTCGGCCATGATCGCCGCCGAGACCCGTCAGGGCCTGCGACGGCTGGGTGTTCTGCATGAACTCACGCTGCCTCGGAGCCCATACCAAAACGGCAAGCAGGAATCGTGCGGAACCAGGTCGAAGGCCGGCTCCTGCCCATGCTCGAAGGGGTCCTCGATCTGAGGCTGGCCCACTCAACGAGGCCACGCTGGCCTGGCTCGAAGTCGAATACCACCGCCGGCCTCACTCCGAACTGGACGGGCGCACCCCCTTGAATGCTTCGTGAGGGCCGTGACGTCGGGCCGTCCTGCCCGACGCCCAGGCGCTGCGCCAGGCCTTCACGGCGGAGATCACCCGGACCCGCGCGCCGCAGCGACGGCACCCTCAGTCTGTTAGGGCGCCGCTTCGAAATCCCCTCTCGGTACCGTCACTTCGCTCGCGTCCAGGTCCGTTACGCCTCCTGGGATTTGAGCCAGGTCCACCTGGTCGATCCGCACACCGGCACGCTCCTGAGCCGGCTCTATCCCCTGGACAAGGCCCGCAACGCCGACGGCCACCGCGCCGCCAAACCCTCCTTGACCAAGCACCCTTGCCGAGCCGGCCTTCCGGCATGGCGCCTTTACTCCAGAAGATCCTCCGCCAGTACGCCACCACCGGCCCGCCCCCGGCTTACCTGCCCAAGGACGACCTGCCGCCCCTTCCCCCAACCCCATGAGCAAAAAACTCCTCGCCCTCTACGGCCTCAAGTTCAATCCCTTCATTCTAAGCGCCCACCGACGCCCTCTGGTCCCCACCTCCCATCGAGGAGTTCTGCTGGCGTATCGAACAACAGGTCGGTGAAGGGGTTTCGCCCTGGTCGCCGGCGATCCGGGCACCGGCAAAGAGTGCCGCCCTGCGCCTCTTGGCCAGCCGCCTGGCCCGCCTGCGCGACCTGACCGTCGGCATCCTCACCCGCCCGCAGGCCTCCTGGCCGACTTCTACCGCGAACTGGGCCACCCTTCGGCGTCGCCCTCTCGCCCCACAACCGCTGGGCCAGCGCCAAGGTCCTCCGCGAAAAATGGCTCCGCAACATCAGGATGCCTCCCGCCTGCGGCCCCTGCTCCTGGTCGACGAAGCCCAGGAGATGGGCCTGGCCGTCTTCTCCGAGTTGCGTCTGCTGGCCAGCGCCGACCCGACTCCCGTTCCATCCTCACTGTCGCTGGCCGGCGACTCCCGCCTGGGCAGCCGGCTGAGTCGCTCGACCTCTTGCCCCTGGCCAGTCGCATCCGCAGTCGCTTGCGCACCGGAGCGCTCCCGCCCCAGCAATCCTTGGCCTGCCTCCAGCATCTCTGAGCGCCGCCGGTAATCCCAAGCTCCTGCCCCCGGCGCTGTTGCAGACCTTGAGCGAGCACGCCGCCGGCAACCTCCGCCTTCTGGTCAACCTGGGCAACGACCTCCTCCAAGCCGCCCTCCGTCAGGAACGCGACACCCTCGACGAAAAGCTCTACTTCGAAGTCTTCGCCTCCGAACCCAAACCCCCGATCCAAACGCCCATGATCGCTCCTCCCCATCCAACGCGCCGGCGAGCTTCCCACCGACACCGGCGGCCTTGCAATTCCGGCTCATCCATGACCAGCACCTGCGCCGGTGTCGGCATCGTCGGTGGCGAACCCAAGTGCTGCAAAAGCTTCCTCGCCCTCGACCTGGCCGTCAGCGTCGCCAGTGGCGCCCTGCCTGCGCCAGTTCCTGCCGCGGCATACCGGCCCGGTGCTCCTGTTTCCCGCCGAGGACGCCCTCGGTGTCGTACGGTAGCGGTTGGCCGGCATCTGCGCCGCCGCCGGTGTTGACTTCCCCCACCCTCGCAGTCGATGTCATCACCGCACCCACCCTGCGACTCGATCTGCCCGCCGACCGCCAACGCCTCGAACAGGCCCTGGCCCAGACGTCCCCAGCTGCTCGTGCTCGATCCCCATCCGCCTGCATCGCATCGACGAGAACGACGCTTCCAGGTCGCCCCGCTCCTCCGAGCTTCCTGCGCCAACTCCAGCGCAAGTACCAACTCGCCGTGCTCGTCGTGGCACCATGCCCGCAAGGACGCCGGCGGCACACGGCCCGGTGCCCTGCGGGGGTCGAGCGAACACGGCTGGGGCGACTCCAACCTCTACTTGCGCCGCCACAAGCAATCCCTCACCCTGACCACCGAACACCGCGCCCCTTCCGCCGATCCTCGTCTCTCCAGTTGGTCCACAACGGCCCTGCCCTGGCGCTGGCCGTCCTGGGCGCAGTTCCTGCCCCTCGGCGCCCCTGCGACCGTCCCCGTCGAGCGCGTGCGCCAGGCGCTGGCCGGCGCTGAAGGTCCCCTACCGGTGCAGCAGTTGCGCAAGCTCTGCTCCATGCGCACCGCCACGCTCTGTGAATCGCTGGCCCAACTCACCCGTCAGGGCTTGGTCGTCCGCGAGCCCGGCGGCTATCAGCCCAGACTCCCCCTCGATCCGCGACCGCCGCGGCTCCGTTACCCGTTTCCCATCCTAGGGACCCCAAGGAAACGAAACGCGCTCCAGTTTTGTCCAGTGAAACAGAAGCAGGCTCTTGCTGAGGAGCAACCTGCCCAGGATAACTGGATGGCGACGAAACGTCGTTCAGCCACAACGCCGGGGAGGTCCACAAGCCCTCCCCGGCACTTCGGGCAGACCTGTCGAGCCCTCTCATGTCTCAAAAACCTTCCAACCCAACCTCAACAACACCCCTTTGCCTCTCTGTACCGTCGGCCCGGTCAGCCCAAAAACCTGATTCCCTCAATTACCTCGAAAAGCTCGCCATCAGTTATCGCGGCCCTTCTCATTGCCGCTCACCCGCTCCGCGGCGAAACTACGCACCCTGTAATCCAGCCACGCCACTTTCTTCTCCAGAGTGGCGATGCGCTCCTCGGTCGTTGGCTCTGTCTCCTGAGCCGTGGCAAGCAGGGGGCTGATGCAAATTGCGGCCAACATCACTACGAGACATGCAACACGATTGTTCATAGCGGTTGGGGTTGCATCATGCCGAACGCTCTGGCTCAGGCACAGCCGCCGGAAGCGGGCGTGGCCTGCAAGAATGATGTTCGAGTTTCCATAGACGGTAAACTACCCGGCGTGGCGACTGCCGTTTGCAGCGTTTGGTTCGGCCTCATTTTGCGTCCTCTGTCTTCACGCGTCGAATCTCCAGAAACACGTCCCGCTGATTGTCCCGCGCGCAAAGAGTGATCTGTCCGTTCAGGCAGGCCGGGCGAAGGGTGCTGGATTGCTAACAGACGCGGAATACCGGCCTTGCTCAGCAGCCGGATGGCTGAATGAAGCGCCCGCGGCGGCGAGGAACGCCGCCTCGAGCGGCATGTTCATCTGGCGTGCGGCCCTCTGATGATCGTTCGGCATTGTGTCCGCCACCCTTCCCGCGGCATGAATGGACGCCCGGCTGCCTCAAGGCGAACTGGCGCTAAACCAAAAACTCAACTCACGTTCGTATGCATAAAAAAACTCGACCGTTCACGCCAGCCTAATCCGCTTCTTCACCGACGACCTGCTTGCTCCCGCTGCTGCCCCGCACCCAACAGGCCTACCCGGCCTGCGTCCGGCAATTGAGCGAGCACTTCCACAAAGCCCCCGAGGAGGTCACGCCCGAGGAACTCCGTCAGTACTTCGTCCACCTCAAACCGAACGTCACTTCTCCCGCTCCAGCTCCACCCAGGCCCTCTGCGCCATCAAGATGTTCTGGGAGAAATCCCTCCGCCGCCCCTGGCCCGCCGAAGTCCAACTGGTCCGCGCCACCCCAGAGTTCAAGCTCCCTGTCATCCTCTCCACCACCGAGGCGTGCGCCAGATCCTCGCTTCCATCCCCGCCCTCGATCATCGCGTCGCGCTGACCACCATTTACTCCCGCGGCCTGCGCCTGGGCGAAGCGCTCAACCTGGAAGTCGGCGACATCGATGCCGGGCGCATGTTCCTCCACATCCGCGCCGGCAAGGGCAACCGCGACCGCTACGTCCCCTTGCCCCAACGCACCTTGCTCCTGCTCCGTGAGGGCTGGAAGGCCTATCGCCATCCGCGCCTCCTCCTCTTCCTTGCCAAGGGCCACAACGGCCAAGGCGCTGCCACTGCCGCCGAACCCATGTGTCGCACCACCTGGTAGCGCGCTTCCGTCTCGCGTCGCGCGCCGCGGCGTCAAGAAAGCCGCTCATATCCATTCGTTGCGTCACAGCTACGCACCTTCACCAAGCTGGAGCAAGGCGAGAACCTCCGCCAACTCCAAGTCAACCTCGGTCACAAGAGTCCCACCGCCACCGTCATCTACACCCATCTGACCACCTCTGCCGCACCCAGCATCAGAAACGCCTCGACGCCCTCATGGCCGATCTCTGAGCCCGGCTCATGTCCGGGATCGGCCCTGCCGGGGCCGGCGGTGACCTTGATCCGTTTCCACCAGCTGTTCGCAAACGCTGGGGGCCGGCTTATCTGAAACGGTTCGGCACCGCCGTGCCCTGGCGGCACCGCCAGGTGCTCCAAAAGCTCCCGGCCTGCCGCACCCCCGCACTGGGCGGCGAACTTCGCCTGCCCAGCGTGCGGCACGTTCCATTACGCCTATCACTCCTGCAACGATCGGCACGCCTCAGGTGCGTCGGACCGACGCTGACCAGTGGTTGGCCAACCACACCAGCTTGCTGCTCCCGGTCCCTTACTTCCTGGTCACTTTCACCGTCCCGCAGCCACTGCGCCTCTGGATGCGCTCGCATCCACGCCAGAGTTTGGATCTGCTCTTCGCCACCTCGGCTCAAGCGCTCCATCTGGTCCGCACCCCCAGCGGCTCGGGGTTTCGGGCATGCTCGGCCTCCTCCACACCTGGAGCCGCACCTCCTCATCTACCACCTCACGTTCACTACCTGGTTCTCGCCGGTGGCTTGAGCCTCGATCAACGCTGGGTGGGTTCCCAGTCGTCCCAAGTTCGTCCATGTCCATCCGCTGGCCGATCACTACCGCACCTCTTTCGTCAGGCCCTCCAACGCGATGCGCCCGACCTGCTCAAGACCTTGCCCGCTCGCGTCTGGAAGCAGCGTTGCGGTCCATTGCCAGCCCGCCGGAGCCCGGTGAGGCCGCCTTGCGTTATCTCAGCCGCTACGTCTTCAAGACCGCCACGGGCGACCGCGACTTGCCCCTGCTCCCCGATGGCCGGGTGCGCTGGCGCTATCGCGACAGCACCTCGGGCGTGAAGAGCACCTGGACCTGGAACCCTTCGAGCTGATCCGCCGTTTCCTCCAGCACGTCTTGCCTTCCGGCTTCCACCGCGTCCGTCGCTTCGGCCGCTTCACCCCGCCGCCCGCGCCAAGCTCAATCGGGTGCGCGCCTTGCCTCCCGCCAGGCCCCCGGCGCTCACCCACGCCGAGCGCCGCCCGGCAGCCACCCCAGCCCGACTTCGAACCGTCCGAACCGCTCCCGACCTCCCAATCCAAGCCGCTTTGCCCGCAGTGCCGCCAACCCATGACCCACTGCGGCTCCTGGCGCCGGGCAACCCCAGTTACGTCCCCCAGTCCGCGGCCCACCATGAGCGCGCCCCTCCCGCCAACGTTCCTGGCAGCGGCTTCGAGGCTCACCCTCCACCGGTGGCGTGTCGGCAGTCCTCGCCCAAAAACCTCTACCTCACCTTCCGGCCCAGCGCGCGGGCAAGCGACCAGACCAAACCAGAGACCCTTGATGGGGACTTCCAAGGACAGCAACGCGGGCCACGCCCCCACGCCACGGCTGATCCGGGCGCACCGGCTGCACTGGGCGCAGACACTTTCCTCAAACAGATCCTCGCCGATTCCGCTTCCAGGTTGGCCGCGGCTTCGTTCAACCGGGGAATGTAAAGAACGGAGGAGGCGCTTTGACCCTCAGACCAAATCACGCCCTTGCCCCGCCTCCTCCGTTCTCTACATTCCTTTGGTCAGTTAGCCCCAAGGTTCGCCAGTAAAGCGCTCATAGGCTTGCGGAATCTCCAAGCCAAATCGTCGGCAGAGCACGAGCATGTCGCGAGCGTCCTTCTCGGTCGGCTCGTAACCAAGGTGCGCAAGAATCTGACCCTGCGCCGAGATGCACGGAACCTCCATGCCCCCAATCCTTCCACGGGAGAAGCTCTCGGGTGGATAGCGGAATGACTCCCCGCCCGGCAAAGCCTGAGTGCCGCCGCCCTCGCGGTCAAAGGTCACAGGGTGGAAATCGAGTTGGGAACCGCTTGCCTCACGCAGCACAAAGCGCGTCGGGAGCTGATCTTCGGCGAGCGCGTAACCCAGGGGAGCTAACGCCACGAGAATATCGTTCACCCGATCCAGAGGGATAACGAGATCGAGATCGTTATGCGGCCGGGTCTGCTCTCCTAAGAGAGCATCGATGCCCCAGCCTCCATCAATGGTGGCCGTCACACCATGCAGGTGGAGGACATCTAGAATTCTGAGAACGTGATCTTCAGACATCGGTGCTCCAGACTAGAATCCTTGACCGGTGAAACGTGTTGCAGACAAGTCAGGTTTCTGTGCTGCGCTAAACGGGTCAAGGATTCTACTGAGCGAGGCGCGGGAGAGAAGGGCGGGAAAACACGGGAACTCCTCATGGGAAGGGGGGCCGACTGGATTTGGTCTGAGGCGCGCCTCGCTAGGGCTAACCGAACGAAGTCACCGACCGCCGCGGTGAACTGCTGGGGGCAGGAGGAGCGAACCCACCGTCCGAAGGGGAATGGCCCGCGGCGGTTCGGTTGACTGGATGGTTCGACGCTCAAAACGACATCTCGTCATACTGTCCCTCTCCCATCAGCTCGAGTCTTGTCCGGACGTCGTCAGCTCTTGGGCGGATGCGTGGCCAGGAGGTCGTGAGCAGGACCAGAACCCGGATGCGCCTGCCCTCCAGCCGCTGTTGGTGGCGCAACTGCTGGTCCGTCGTGACCAGCGCCTCGTATCCGGCCGCCTCCGCCCGGTCCAGCAGTTCGCCGTTCTGCAATCGCGACCAGCCCAGCTCGGCGGCGCTGTCCACCCGGTGGGGACGCAGGTGCCGCCGCAGCGGAAGCGGGGTGCCTTGGTCGAAGAGAATCTTCATGCCAGCGCCTCGAAGGCCAGGCTGGCTGAGGCGTGTTCGAGCACCGCCTCCGCCTGTGCCCGCGTCACGCCGGGGAACCACTCCAGAAAATCATCCACCGTGGCCCCGTCCTCAAGATTCTCGAACAAGGCCCGCACGGGTACCCGCGTGTCGCGGAACACCCAAGCCCCGCTCACCTTTTCGGGCGACCGTTCCACCGCCGGGCATGAACTCCAGTTGATCATCTCTTGGGAACGCTACCGCACACAGCCGCCGAGTGCAATGCCAGCCTGTGCCCGCTCGAACCAGTCCGTGGGCCATGGAAACGCACGGACGACCACCGCGCTGCTGGCATTCGTGGTGACTCCATCGTCGAACGCTGACCGATGACGAGGAGCGCGCCAAGGACAATCGTATTGGTCACCGACCCGGCACCAATGATCGTCGATTTGAAACCGAGGCGCGATCACTGGGTTCGGTGCATGCGCTAGTCGGCATTCGTCTCTTCAAAGAACGCATACCCATTCTCTGGGTGCCTATACACCTCGAAGGCCAGGGCAATGTCCTCTTGTCTGGTCCGCCCCAAGTCGAGTTCAGGCAGACTCTCGCACGCAAAGAAGCCGACCTCGCTGGTTTCCAGGCCGACTTGCGGATTACCTCCGACAAACTCGCACAAGAACTGAAGCTTGTAGATGTACTCAGGATGGGGAGGAAATCCCGAGCGGTTTCGGTCAACGAGGTTGACGATCTTCTTTGCCCTGACTCTGTAGCCAGACTCTTCGAGCACTTCTCTCTCAACATTCTCGGCCGGGGTGGCATTCACATCAGCCCAACCTCCTGGCAGAGTCCACCTTCCAGAGGACGACTCCTTCACAAGGAGGATTCGATTGTCATGAATGACAGCGCCCCTCACATCCAGTTTCGGTGTTGGGTAACCGATCTCAACCGGCCACGCAAACTCCGGGCACTTCCCATCGCTTTGAAGCAAGAGTGCGGACAACTCATGGAGTCTGGCGAATCGCTCCCGATCGAATAGGTCTCTTGAATAGGCCAACCCTCCTTGAGCGATGGCCCGCAACTCTCGTGCGATTCCTAGTAAGTCGGCCATGGCAATCTCCCTGTGCCGAACAGTGTTAATGAACGTCAACTTTGTCGGTTTATCCGGAACGCCTTGTGAACGTTCACTTTGACGGGATTCACGGGAGCAACAGAGCACTGTTCCCTTGACGCGTCAAGGTTATAGCTGCTTATTGCGCAACGGTTAAGGAGGCAATGCTTAGCGGTGTATCCACAAGGGTTCGGTGCCTGCGCCTGCTTCAACAGTTGGACGTTCCTCCGAACCCTTGCGGATACACCGCTAAGCATTGGGCGAAGCGACTCGAGCATTTGCACGGTTCTTGGGTTGCAGCGAAAAGAAGCGAGACAGACGGTTGCCTTGCGGCTAACAATGCCCGCACAACCATGACGAACGATTCGACCATCGCAAAGCCGCAAAGGGTGCGGAGGACAACCCTCCGGCATCTCGCTCGTATGGCGTGCGTGTGCATCTGCCTTGTGTTCGCCTCGATTGCGGCTCGTGCCGCCGACCTCGAGCAGGCCCCCGCCACAGCCGAGTACGAGCGAGCCATCGAGGCGGACTGGCTTCGGCAGCTTGCGCGAGCCTGCGCCGCCGATGACGGATCGCGCGTCACCCCCGAGGCCGACGCCGCCGGGGCGTGCGACGGAGCGGTGGACGAGGAAACGGCGTTTCACACCGAACGCGAGGAGCAGCCCTGGTGGCAGGTGGACCTCGGCTCGATCGCACCGCTCTCCCGCATCCTCATTCACAACGCCCGCGACTGCCCTGAGCGCGCACGAGACCTTTGGCTCCTCCTGTCGGATGACGGGAATGCCTGGCAGGAGGTCTATCGCCATAACGGGCAGATTTTCGGGACCGGGCACGATGGCGAACCGCTGGCCGTTGCGATTGAAGGCAAGACCGCGCGCTTCGTGCGGGTGATGTTGCCCGAGACAGAATACCTGCACCTGAACGAGGTTGAAGCCTACGGGACGGCCTCCCCGCAGCAGAACCTGGCCCTTGGCCGGCCCGCCACCCAGAGCAGCGTGAGTCGGTGGTCCACCGCGCCTGCCGATTGGAAACCGGGCTTGCGACTGGAAGCCGTCCGGGTCGAGGTCGCGAAGGCGTTCGGGCGGGCGGAGCGTCTGTGCGCTGACCTGCGCGGCCTCTCCGGCATCCCCGATCTGAGCCCGGAAGCCTCGGCACTCGACGCGCTGCGGACGGAAGTCGGCGGAGCGTCCGCATTGGACATCGATGCAGCCCAGGCGCTGTACCTCAAGGTCCGCCGGGTGGGACGGGCGCTCGTCCTGAAGAACCCGCTGGTGGTTTCCCGTCCGATCCTGTTCCTGATGCGCCCGCGTTACGCCGGGCACGGCCAGATGCTCTACGAGTATGTCGGCTGGTACTACCGCTCGGGCCCGCCGCGTCCCGATGCCGGTGTGTATGTACTCGATGAACCGGGGCGCAGCATGAAGACCCGCGCCCTGGTCCCGAACTCGGAGTTGAACGGACATTTCGTGACGCTGTCTCTTGCCTACGACGCCCGGACTGTCTACTTCGCCTTCGCCGACCCGACCGGGAAACCAAGCTACGGCCCCGGATTCGCGCCGGTCGCCGAGGAAGCCGGAGTGAAGTACAGCTCCTTTCACATCATGGCCGTCGATGCCGACGGCTCGCGGTTGCGGCAGTTGACCGATGGCCCGCGCGACGACTTCGATCCGTGTCCGCTACCCGACGGCGGCATCGCGTTCATGTCGACCCGACGCGGAGGCAAGAACCGGTGCGGCGGCGGCAACCCGGAGGCGATCCATGCTTTGCACCGCATGGACGCCGACGGGCGGAACATCCGGACGCTATCGTTTCACGAGACCAACGAGTGGCATCCGTTCGTCCTGAACGACGGACGCATCGTCTACACGCGGTGGGACTATGTGGACCGCGACGCCGCCTGCTTTCACGGGCTTTGGACGTGCAACCCGGACGGCAGCAGTCCTGCGATCCTTTTTGGCAACTACACCAGGCTGCCGTGGGCCTGTTACCAGGCGAAGGCGATTCCGGGCTCGCGCAAGGTTTTGTTCGTCGGCGGAGGCCACCATTCCATCGTGGGCGGCACGCTGTGTCTGCTCGATCCGGACCGGATCGAACTGGATGCGCAGACGGGCGAAGACCGTCCGGAGTCGTTCGAGCGTCTGACGCCCGACGTCTGTTTTCCCGAGGCGCAAGGCTGGCCGAAGAGCTACTTCTACAGTCCCTGGCCGCTGTCCGAGGACTGCTACCTTGTGGCCTTCAGCCATGAGCCGTTGAGCGGCCAGTACACGGGAACGGCCAGGGAAGGCGAGACAGGATTGTACTATTTCGACCGGTTCGGCAACCTCGAGTTGCTCTTTCGCCGCGAGGGCATCTCCGCCGCCTACCCGATCCCTCTGGCCCCGCGGCCTCGCCCGCCCGTCCTCGAAGAGACCCGCGACGAGCAGTTCGGCGACGAGGGCGAGTTCCTCCTCTCGGACGTCAACGAGAGCCTTTACCCGATGCCGCCCAACCGGCCCATTGCCCACCTGCGCGTGTTTCAACTCCTGCCCAAATCGCGGACCGACAACCAGAGCGATCCCCCAATCAGCCATCAGTTCGCCTACGGACCCAACGCACGCATGCTGCTGGGCACCGTCCCGGTCGAGTCGGACGGTTCCGCCTACTTCCGCGCCCCGGCCCGCAAGCCACTTTACTTCCAGGCGGTCGATGCCAGCGGCCGCGCGGTTCAGAGCATGCGCTCGCTCGTCTATCTGCAACCGGGCGAGCGCCGCAGTTGCGTCGGGTGCCATGAACGGCCGGGCACCGGACCCGCGCCCCGCCAGTCCCTGGCCTTCACCCGACCGCCCTCCACCCTCCAAGCGGGTCCAGAGGGCACCCTGCCCTTCGGCTATCCCCGTTTGATCCAACCGATTCTCGACCGGCACTGCATCCGCTGCCACGACGGCTCGGACGGTCCGGACAAGAGCAAGCTGGTCCTCAGCGGGGAGCCGGCGGGTGGCGGCGCGCTCGCGTGGAGCCGGTCCTACGCAAACCTCGAGCCGTATCTCGGCTTGCATATGCCGACCGCCAGCCTTCCCGGGCACATCGGCGCCGACCGCAGCAAGCTCGCCGCCATTCTGACTGGCGACGCTCACCGCAAGCGTCTCGAACTGCCGGATGAGGATCTGCGAACGATCTACCTCTGGCTGGACGCCAATGCACCCTTCTACGGCACTTATGAGGAACAGGACCTCCTGGCGCAGAAGCTCGGCCATGCAATCCCGCCCCCGCCCCTTCAGTGAACGCCCCACCCCAACCTGAATACGACGAATCCGTAACCGCCTTTGCCCAATGAACGCACAGAATCTCCTGCTCTATGCGGTGGCCGACCGCATCGTCCGATCAACCACCCGAAGCAAGCCATCGCTTTAACCCCAGCGCCGTCAGCACTGCGTTCAGGCTGTTCAGACTCCGATTGCCCCGACGAGAAAGCTGTCCGTACAGACCCTCACGATTCAATCCGGCGCGACGCGCCGCGCGGCTCATGCCACCGTGGGCGTCCACCACGTCGCGGAGCGCTTGGGGGGAGACGTCCCGCCCTTCACCGTAGCAGTTGTGTTTGCTCCGTTGTTCCGACCCCAAGCCGTCCATTAGCCCGGTTATTCCACACGCTTCGCGAGGACTCCCAA
>JAXGQW010000057.1:0-34951 GCA_040766265.1 Verrucomicrobiota bacterium | reverse complement strand
CGGCTGTCTTTCACCTGCACGGACCTCACCTCGGTGTCGGTATCGTTCGTCCGCAGCACGGCGAGGCTAACCGTTGCCGCGTTCTCGAGGACGGCAAAGTTGTTCGTAACAAATCGAATGGTGCTGGCGGCCTCGACCCATGCCGGCGTGCCCAGGGTAAGCAGGATTAAGAGAAATGTAGCGCCGATGCAGGATGGAAGATGGTGGACCGCTGATCAGTTGCATCAGACCATCGCCCTTGACCCGCGCTTCCGCTCTATGGGCCCTCCCTCCGGCTGCGATTCAGAAGCCACTCATTTTCAGAAAAAAAGGGTCATAACAGCTTTGGTTGACGGTTGTTTCCCCAGTTATCCTTGCACGCGGGGCGTTGGCTGAAATCGAGATCGAGTCAGCGGCTCGTGTTGGCAGTAGTGGATTCATCGCACAAGCCGGCCACGGCGTGATGGAGTTGGGTGCTGATGCCGCAGACCAAACCAGTCCGAAGCCTGGGAGTTGCCGTAGCGCCACGGCAGGCCGCGGCTTGAAGGTTCCGTCCGCCTGGGCCAGCAGTAGCACAACGATGGCGCCTTCCCTCACGGCTCGTCGTCAGGGTTTGCCTCCACGATCTGCTCGGGGCGGTACTCAGGCTCATCCGGGCCGTAGGCGCGCCCCAGGTTCAGCTCGGACGCGCGGAACCAGATCTCACGCTCGACCTCGAGCGAGTCCGCTGCCTCGACGGGCAACAAGCGAGCGACCGGTTCTGCACCGCGCGAGATCAAGATTGGTTCCCCCTTTTCCACCACCGCGAGGAGCGACGCCGGATCACCTTGAAACTGCTCGATTGTCGCTATGCTCATCGTCGCTGCTGCGCCCCATTGGCTCCGAGGAATCAAGCCGTCTCCTGAATGATCGGCAAGCCGCCCAACTGATCCAATCTATCCGAACATGAGCGCCATCAGTACCAGCCGGTTGAAAGACGTCACCACCGGCCACATCAAGCGCCACGCCGGCGGGTGCGTGTGGGAGGTGCCCGAGGCGTAGGGAGTGCGAACTCCACCACCCGACGCCGGCCGTGCGCGGGCACAGGACCGCCCACGCCGCCGTTACCTGCGCTTCCTGGACCATCAGGCTCGCCGACGCCAGGGGAGGTCCAGGCGATCAATGACCGCTTGGTCGTGGCGGTCAGGCTGCCAAGCGATTCTTCAGTCTGCCTTTCAAGGAGACGGACATGCCGTGCCGGCACTACCCGCCTCATAGAGGGCCGTGATCTCAGCAGCCGTCAGGGCTCGACTAAAGACCCGGACTTCATCGATGGCTCCCGGAAAGAACTCACAAACAAAAGGCTGCCCACAACAGTCTTCATTCGCGCCGATCGTTGGATTCACGTCGTTCGACAGATCGTAGGCCGAGGTGTCGATCGCCTGCGTCGCATCAAGGATCCCGTCCACGTAGATCGCCGCCCCCAAGTGACGATCCACGACTCCAACGACAAAGTGCCAGACATCGTCAGTAACCGTCGTGTTCCCATCGAAGAACACCACGCCTGATCCCTTGCTGGAATTCTCGAAATGGACCTTGTCCCCATCGAGCCGCAGATGGTATCCGGTTGAGCCGCAGGCAGAGCCCTTCGAGAACACACGACCACTGTTGGGGGTGGCGGTCTTGATCCAAGCCGCAATCGAGTAGTCGCTTGATCCGATCTGCAGTGTCGGGGTGTTGGCCATCGCCACGTAGTCATCGTGCCCGTCGAATGCAAAGGCTTGCCCCACCTTGCCTTGCACATAGGTTGCCCCGTTGAGCAACGTGCCGGGATTGCCGCCGACGAGGTCATCCGCGTGCCCGTCTCCTGACCACCATGCAACCATGCCGGATGGTTGCATCGGCGCCTGTGCCAAGCGGAAGAACGCCATGGCGTCTGTCGTTGGCAACGTTACTGTATTCGTCGCGGCGGAACCGGGCACATCCCGCCAGTTGGGCGGGGCTAACGTCATCGTCGTTTGCAGCCGCACACCACTGACTGACGGCCAGGACAAAGTCATCATCTTGTCTGGACCGATCGGATACGCTGCCTCCACACGAACTGCGCTCACGTCTGCAAAGTTCGCACGGACGAGCATGCTTTGCCCGAGCGTCAGAGTGAGAGGGTTCATCATTCCATCTAGGTCACCGCCCCAGCCGGCGAAACACCAGCCGGTGTCCGGAATGGCGGTCAGTATCACGGTCGCCCCATTCGTGTAGCGAGTGGCAAGCGGCGTCTGCAGGACTCGCCCCCCGCCGACCGGAACCACCGTGAGGGCGGATTGGCCAGCCGGCAACCGGGCAAAAACAGCCGCGACCAGGGGGGTGGGGTCTGTGATGATGAGGTTCGCCGGATTGGCGCAGTTCGTCAGATCGCTGGACCAAGCGACGAAGTAACTCCCCAGTGACGGCTTCGCAATGCATCGGGCGATCGTGCCATAGGGGTAAAAGGAGAGCATGGGCTCGATGTTCAAAGTGCCGCTACCGAGAGTATTGGTTCTGAGCGAGGTTCCGAAAACGGCCTCAAGTCGGCGATCAACCGACATATCGAGTTCGACCGTAGGGTTCGTGCCGCTGGCGTCTCCACGCCATTCGAGGAATCTCCAGCCCGTGTCGGGTGAGGCGGTGACCATGGCCTTCTGGCCGACTAGGTAGGCACCCTCGGGCGGATCCACCGCCACGCTTCCACCGCCTTTGGTGGCTGCCGTTAAAGTGGGCAAAATGATGACCTCGATCGGGCCAGCCTCGACCCAGTCGCTCAGTTCCGAGTCGAACGCGACCGCGCGCACAATCGCTCCGGTGTCGAGGGCAAACGGTCCTTCGTACAGCCACCCCGCCAGCATTGGGTCTGAACCATCCACGGTGTAAAAGACCCAGTCGCTCAAGTAGCTAGTCTGCAACGTGATCTCTGCCGGCCCGCGGCTGTATCCGACGTCTTCTTGAATACGTTCGTCATTGACCCAGACGTGCAAATAGGGCGCCGGCGGTGTGTATAGTTCGGCGCTCGCGAGAACCTGGCCGCTCCGGTCGGAGAGACCGCCGGCAATCAGAACGCATCCATTGGCCAATACAACCAGCGTTTTCCCCGGGGCACGGGCCTCATTCAGGCTGCCGGTATACGACCACGTGCCGGTTTCAGGATCATAGAGTTCAGCGCTTGTCATACTCACATCGTAAGAAGGATTCCCCACGCCGCCTACGACAAGCACCTGTCCCCCGCTCAGCCGCACGATACCTAAACTGTCTCGAGGCGCATTAAGGCTACCGGTTGAGGACCACTTGCTCGTCCTCCAGTCAAAGATCTCCGCACTTGCGAGGAGTGGATACCCTGATCCCGACGGCGTACTGCCAACGACCAGGACATTTCCATTATCCAACTGTGCCCCGAACGCACCCCTTCTGGCGTCGCTCATGCTATCAGTGGGCGTCCACGTTCCAGTGCTAGCATCAAACAGCTCGGCACTGGCGAGACCACCGTACGGAGAACACGTGTTGCCCCCCATCGTAAGTACCTTCCCACTGGGCAGTAGAGTTAATGTATGTGAGCCTCTCACTGCATTGAGAGGTCCGGTAACCGTCCACATTCCTGTCGATGGATCGTAACTCTCGGACTCTTGTGTGCCTGAGCCCTCGCTCCAGCCTCCAGCAGCGAGCACACGATCGTCAGGTAGACATACCATATCAAAACCGAAGCGAGCAGTGTGCATCGAGCCTGTGGGCGTCCACGAGCCTTTCGCTGGATCAAACAGCTCGCATGTGGCTGATTCTGAGGCCGACGCCCATCCGCCCGCCACGAGCACGCGACCGTCGGCCAACAAAATGGTCTCATGTCCCGCACGAGCGGTGTTCATGTTTGCGGTGAGGCTCCAGTGTCCTAGACGAGGATCATAGAGTTCCGTAGTCGCAGTCGGTATCCAGCCAGGCCATGCATCAGTACCACCTGTACATAAGACGGTTCCATCGCGGAGGAGCGTAAGTCGGTGTTCGAAGCGCGCGCAGGTCATGGGTCCCGTGGGAACCCACACTCCTGGCTCACTCGACAAGAGAACTGGCCCTGGGAGGAGACCCAGTATGGCAATGACGCAACTCAAGTGTCGTGAGCAACGATATGCCAAGGACGTACAGGGATGAGGCGGTGAAGTGGGGAAAAGAGGGTCGACGCGTTGGTCTGTAGGACAATCATGGATGGGTGTGTTCATAAGCTACCCTGATGGAGTTGTGGCCCGCTGGAGTTGCGGCCCGTTCGATTACGTAGTGGCTTGTGAAGGCGCCCGGACCGACAGAGGCGTCGGCGAGCAGGGGCAGACGGCGCGACACCACGCGACCTGGGGGGATCACGAGTATGGCGCAGGTTTCGCGGGCAGACAGGACTTCTGCCGCCGCAGGCCTGCGTGTTCGTGGTGCCCCGGACGCGCGGGATTCTTCCGCACCGTCTCCGACCCGGACGGTCTGGCGATTCAGCGCCATGTGGAGTGAAACGGTCCAGTTTCAGGTTTCTTTCAAGAGAGTGCAGAAATCTTTCCAGGCGTGAACTGCTTGCTTCGGCGACAAAAGGCCTAACGAAGAGAGCGCGTGCCTCACGGACGCCGGACCAATCGGTAGAAAACGGTGATCGCCGGCAGCCGGTCATCGTCGAACTGAGTCTCGTCCGCACCTGCAGTGAGGGTCTTGATATCGACCCACTCGCCGCTCAACAGGTTGGTGGTGGACTGGACCGTGTAGGCTACCCCCGGAAGGCTGGACCACCTCAACCGCACTCCCGATTCTCCCCGCTCGGCTTGCAGCGACAACTCGAAGATGTGAAAGGCCTCGCGAAACGTGAGCCCGGTGATTGCGTTGACGGTGTCGCCGATCACAGCCAGGTCGGCTCGGCACTGGGGCGAGGCTTTCCCCTCGATTCGCCGCAGGAGTGTCCGCAACTGGTCACGCAGCGCCACAGGCAGGACGAGTTGGTCCGAACCCAACCACCTTTCGAGAAATGCCGTCGAAATCGCGAGAACCTGATGGACGGCACTCCAAAGCTGCGTTCCCAGGTCCGGGTCGATGCAGACCATGCCGGCGAGTTCGGCGGCATTGCGGTAGACGATCTGGATGATCTGCTGACCGCGCGGGTTTCGACGCAGGATTTCATCGCGCAGCCGATATATCTCCATCTCGCGAGCGGGGTACTGCTCGATCGGGATCACCTGGACGGACAGCTCCTCCCAATTGCCCAGATTGTGGCGAAGCCGCAGTCTCGGATCACCGAACAAATTGAAGTGCAATATATTGCCGAAATCTGTCTCTTCGACCCGCCCCGAGGAATCCGTCGCCATGAAGAACGCCTCGCCTGAAGTCCGTGGCACCCCGTTGAAGATCGTCTCGAACGTCAGGGCCTCGGCGTAACGATACGCAATCTCCTGCACCATGTAGCCGGTGGGCAGAAACGCCTCGTCCCGAGTCAGCCACATCGGCGCCGAACCGGCAACGACCGTGGCGGCATATTCGCGCAACATGGCCTCGGCGATATTTGGCGTGTAGGCGCCCGTGTGCGAAATCTCGCCGTTGCAGCAGGAGCCCATGTACCCGAAGAACCGGCGGTTCTTCGCCGGATAGGCGGCGTCGCTCACATCGTCCCGGTGAATGAAGCGTTGGGAACTGATTTCGTCCGTGGCGCACGGGTCGTCTTCGGGGATTCGGTTGCCATTGAGGTCGTCCCACAGATAAAGGCTGGTGCCCGAACTGCCGCCGTGCCCCATCCAAAAGAGCAGCGACTGGTCCTCGTTGCGGATGTGCTCGATCAGATTGTCCAATCCCAGGACCTCATCACCGGAATGCTGGCAGTAGGTCCGGGTGTACTGTGCCGGCGCGTTGGGGCAAGCGCTGTAATCGTAATAGCCCCACGGCACGAAGCCCAAACCGGGCGGCGGCTCGGTTTCATACAGCCGCGTCGTCGTGTATCCGCGCGGGGCCCAATGATCGTTGCAGATCAACTCGCCGGTCACAGATCCATCCGCCTTGTCGTTGCAGGCTGAACATGTCGTGCGCCGCTCATCATAAAACCGCAGCAACGCGCCGGCAAAAAGGGCGTGCTTGCGCCAGGGCTGCAGGTTCTCCGCAATCATGAACCATTTGGCCGACTCGAAGTACTGTCGGACCTCCGCCAGGTCGTCGGCGCTGTTCCCGTAGATCGGAATGCGACCGACGTAGACGTCGGAAGCGAGGTGCACGCCGCCAAACTGAGGAACGAGGTTGGCGACGCTATCCAAATAGTCTCCCAGCCATTCCCCCCACAGGCCGTCGCCATCCAGGTCCCAGTCGTGCGACGCATCCAAATCGGCAAACCACCGGTCCGTGTGCGCCAGTTTCGGGGCGGGCTCGGTCCCGCCGTTGTAGTGGATTTCGAGGGCCGGCAGGCTGTAGTCAGCAACAAGATCAGTCGCCGCCTCTGTTCGAGGGTCACCCACCAGCAGCACGTAATCGATGCCTTCATCCTGGTAGTTGTCGATCAGCCAGTTTCTCGCCTTCTGCGAGGCATTCGCTCCGGGCCAACCGCCATAGACATTGTCGTCAATGACCACCGCGGGCCGATGCGCCGCGTTGAGGAAATTCGCATATTCCCGAATACCGGAGTCGGCGGCTGCGATCGCGCTCCGTGTCACAATTGCGAGAACGTTGTCCGGAGGCAAGCCAATGCGGAAACGAAACACCGGCAGGAGCGGCTCGCCGCGCATCGCCCTCAAATGCGCGCCGCTGGCCTGAATCAGTCCCTTGCCATCCCGCCCCTGACGAATCTGATAGATCAACTCGGCGCCGTCGTAGGTCACCTCCACGTAGCTCTGGTCCAGGACGGTCCTGACTCCAACCAAGCCTTTCGGGATGCCTTGGGGACGAGCCGCACTGCTCGCTGCCAAGAGCACGATCACGCCGCCGATCCAACAGTGTCGCAGCAGCAAGCCGGGTCGCCGCGTCCTCGATGGCGTAACACCGTCGGTGCTGCTCGAATATCGTGATTTCACGACGCCTCCTCTCCGGGTAGAACGACTCACCGGCCGCAATGATTGGCTTTTGTGCTGTGTCCTACATATGCCCCAGACTGGGAGAATCGTCAATTGGGGCACGGCGGCGCCGCGCGTCCTGCCGCAGCCCGCGCCTCCCCCTCGATCCTCGATCCGCGCTGAGCCGCGTCTGCGTTTGCGCGGCCCCGCCTACATGCGTCCCCGCTGGCGATTGGCCTCGAACAGAAACGCGGCGGCGGCGCTGGCCACATTGAGGGAGTCAACGCCCGGCGGCATGGGGATGGCGACGCATTCGTCGCACGCCGCGCGCACTGCGGGGGCGATTCCATCGCCTTCGTTGCCGAAGACCAGGCAGCAGTCCTGGGCAAGATCGGCCCCGGCGATGGTGCGCCGGTCGGTGTGCGGGTGCGCGGCGACACAGCGCATGCCTTTGGCGCGCAACTGGGCCAGCGCGGCGCACAGGTCATTTGTCTCGACCACGGGGAGGTCGAAAACGGTGCCCATCGAGCTGCGAACAGCACGCCGCAAATAGGGGCTGCTCGAAGTCTCGCCGACAATCAGCGCGTGCGTGCCAAAAGCGACGGCGTTGCGGACGACCGCGCCCAGATTCTCCGCATTGGCCAGTCCATCCACGGCCACAAAGAGTCTCGGGCGCCCGCTGCGTTGCCAGGCAGTCTCGACCGCCAGCGGTTCGGGCATCCGCCCGACCGCCAGCACGCCCTGATACATCGAGTATCCGGCCAGGCGCTCGAGCAGAGGGCGCTCGGCGGTGTAGACGCGAATGGAGGGCGCGCGCGCTTCGAGCAGAGGCCGCATCGCCTCCGCGTGATGCTCGGGCATCAGGGCCGAAAGCACATCGAGATCGCTCTCGAGAAGCCGCCGCACCACCTTCTCGCCTTCGGCGACAAAGATGCGCTCGACGAAATGCTCGTGCGGCAGGCGCATGGTGTGATAGGCCGCCAACTCCGGCAGATCGAACGATTCAATGGGTTGAAAGCGGAGCATGGTGGCCTCAAGATTCCTCGAGGCACTCGCGCACGTAGCGGGCCAGGGCGTCGGGAGAGAAAGGTTTGGGCAACAGACGCGCCGCCGCAAGCGCCTGCCATCTCCCATCGTCGAAATCCATCCCGTACCCGGTGCTCAGGATCACCCGCAGGTCGGGGCGCTCCGCCTGGAGACGCTGCGCCAGCTCGCCGCCGTCCAAACCGCCTGGCAGAACCAGGTCGGCAATCAGCAAGCGAACGGCGGCCCCGTGTCTGCGCCAAAGCCGGGTGGCTGACGTTCCGTTCTCGGCCGCCAGCACCCGGTAACCGGCTCGTTCCAGGACCTGCCGAGCCAGATCGCGAACGGCAGGTTCGTCCTCGACAAGCAGGATCGTCTGGCGGGCGCCCTCGGGTGCCGGGGCATGTTTCGGTTTGGGCGCCGCGGGCTCTGATTTGACCACGGCCGGCAGGAACACCCGAAACGTCGTTCCACGCCCCTCGGCGGAATCGACCTCGATCCAGCCCTGATGTTGCTCGACGATGTGACGCACGGTGGCCAAACCCAGCCCCGTCCCTTTGGCGACAGCCTTGGTTGTAAAGAACGGCTCGAACACCCGCCCGAGATTCTCCCGCGCAATCCCCCGTCCGGTGTCGCGGACGGTCAGACAGAGGTAATCGCCGCCCGCGGCTGCGGGCTGCAGGCTTGCTGGCGGCTTGCGCACGAAGCGCAGTTCGGTCGTGAACGTCAACCGCCCACCCTGGGGCATCGCGTCGCGCGCGTTCGCGCCGAGGTTGAGGATCACCTGTTCGATCATGCCCGGGTCGGCCCAGACCAACCCCAGCCCCGGCGCGCATTCGAGTTCGAGCTGGATTTGTTTGCCGAGCATGGGGCGCAGAAGCCGGGCGACGCCCCCGATCAACTCGTTGAGATCCACGCGCCGGGCTTCGAACTGGCGCTTGCGACTGAAGGTGAGCAACTGGCGCGTCAGTTCCGAGGCCTGAGCCACGGCCTCGCTGATGCCGGCCAGGGAGGTCTGCGCCTGCGGCGACAGGCGGCTGCCCAGCGGGATGAGGCTCTGGTGGCCCTGGATGACGGTGAGGATATTGTTGAGGTCGTGCGCGACACCGCGAGCCAGAAGGCCCATCGCTTCGAGTTTCTGCGACTCGCGCAGATCGGACTCGAGACGCTTGCGCTCGGTGACGTCGATCATGATCAGCAGACGGCTCCGCTGATCGCCAAAGTCGAAATCGTCCACCGAGATGAGCATGTGCCGGAGATCGCCGGCGCGCGTCCGGAGCGGGACCTCGAAGCTGGGCATTCTGCGTGCCTGGCGAGGCGAGGCGGGCATGAGGGCCGGTTGATCTTCGCCCCAGATTTCGAGTTCCGCCAGAGTCCGGCCGAGCAGTTCCTTGCGCTCATAGCCGATGAGCCGCCAGAAGGCGGGGTTGGCCTCGATCAGGCGGTGATCGGGGAGCGAACAGATGAGGATTGCGGCTGGACTGGACTGGAAGATGCGGGCGAGCTTCTCGCGCGCCGCTTCGAGTTCCCACTGGATCCGGTTGGTGAGTGTGCGGTCGCGGATGAGCCACTGTTCGGCCGGCTGGTTCTCCCAATGAAGCGCGAGGCAGGCGACCTCGGCGTCCACCACACCGCCATCGAGGCGCACCAGTTCGAGTTCCACGGGGCGGCGGGGACCGTCGCGAGACAGATCCTCGAGCCGCTCCTGGGCGTCCGGGTGCACCAGGCTCGCGAGGGGGCGCCAGCACAGTTCGTCGGGTTGGTTTGCCCCGAGCAATTCGAGCGCAGCCGCGTTGGCGAACCGGACCATGCCATCCTGATGCACCAAAACAGCCAGCGGCGCTGCGTCCACCAGATTGCGGTAAAGCGCCTCGCTGTCGCGCAGGGCCTTCTCGGCCCGGCGGCGCCCGGTGACATCCACCTCCATGCAGAACATATCCACCACCCGGCCCTCCTCGCGAATCGGGATGAGGCTCGCGCACATGCACCGGCGGCCGCCGTCCGCACAGGCCACTCTCCAATCCGCCGGCGCCGCGCCGTGCCCGGTGTCCCAGGCCGACTGCACGAGCCGATCGAACGCCGCGGCTTCCTCCCCTTCCAGCAGCAGGTCGGACAACCTGCGGTTGAGGGCGCGCTCCGGAGCGAACCCGTACAGGCCGGTCGAGGCCTCATTCCAATACCGCACCAGGCCGGCACGATCCACACGTTGAATCGCGACCAGCGGCGTCGCCTGCAACGAGGCATGAAACCGACGCAGGGTGTCGATGATGGCGTTCTTGGCCTGGCGATGCTGCCAGCCGGCGCGCAGCCGGGCGATGCGGAGCGCCACGTTCCCCGCCAGGCCTTCGAGCGCCTGCAGTTCCTCGGGGCTGGCCGCCACGTTGCTCCGCAACTTGATGTGCAGCATCCCCAACAGATCACGCCCTTCCCTCAAATGCAGACTCACCAAACCGGAGGCGCCGCGCGCCCCCGATCGGCCTGCGGACAGAATCGGACAGATCTTCCGCGGCTCCGCGCCACAAACACCGCAGGCGGACGCCGCCAAGGCACTCCCGGCACCGCACGAGGCAGACAGACGGAATCCGCCCGGCGAACCCTCGGGCTTGAGGCAGATCCAGACGGCGCGATAACCGCCGCGTCGCGCCAGCAGCCGGCACACATCACGAGCCAGCGTGGCTTCGTCGCGGCCGTTGATGAGGGTGCGCGCGCATTCCATCAGGAGCGGCGCCAGTCGCGACCACGGGCCGGTTTCGGCCCCTGGGGCAGACCGGGAGACTGCCGTGGCGCTTGGATTGGCGCGCGCCTTTCCCCTCATGGCCGATGTGCCCGCGCGTATTCGCTGAGTGCCCTCAGGTTGGCCTCCGGCGTGCCTCGGGGGATCTCGCATCCGGCGCCCACGATGAAGCGGGGGCCCGCCTGCCGATGACAGAGGCCAATGGCCGTCGTGACGGCCTGCGCCGTGCCGTCGCGCATCAATGCAACGGGGTTGAGATTGCCCAGGAGCACCTGATGCGGACCCATGTGCGCGCGGCCTTCGTCGATGGGCGCGGGATAGTCGAGGTCGACGATCTCGCATCCGAGGCGTCCCATGCCGTCGAGAATGCGGCGCGTGTTGCCGCAGATGTGCAGGCGGACGCGTGTCCCCATGGCGTGCAAGCCATCGACGAGCCGCTTCTCGCTCGGCCAGACGAATTCCTCGTAAATCTGAGGGCCGACAAGCGACGCCGCGGCATCACCCACACCCATCAGGTCGATGCCCGCGTCGATCTGGGCACGGGCGAAGCGCAGTTCCATGTCGATCACGAAATCGAACAGGTCTCGGACGAACGGGGGATCGTCAAAGAAATCCGTCATGAGGGTGTTGATCCCCCGCAGGTCCGCCGCCTCCGCGCAGGGCCCCTCGATCCAGCCTTCGATCAGCTTCTGGGTTCCGACCTTGTCTTTGAACAGAGCCGCCGCCCGCACGCGGTCGGTCATGCGTCCGCCGCCCAGCGGATCAGGCGGCTTGAGGCGCCTCAAGACCGATTTGTCCGCCAGGAGCGCCTCGGTCTCGACCAGTGCCGGCGGCTGATCGTCGAAATACTGGACCGTGGCGCCGCAGTCGGCGGCTTCGCGCGCCGGATCCGAAATGCAGGAGACGTAGTCGAAGCCGAAACGCTCGGCGATGTGCAATTGGCTCTCGACCAACACACGATGGTCCCTGGCATACTCGCCGTAGCGCACACCGGCTTCGGTGGCGGCATAAAGCATCGTGATCGGCATCAGCGGCAAGTGGTCCACCGGCTTGCCCTCCAAATGATGCAACACGCGCTCTCGTCCGGTCATCATCTCCATGCCTGTTCCTTTCCGCGTATCTGCCCAGCGCGATCGGGCCTGAGCCCTCGCTCCAGAGAGTCCTTGAACCCGTCAACGCAGTTCACAAACCCGACTCGTCGACAACACGTTTCATCGGTCAAGGACTCCAGGCACACTCGACGCTTGGATTCGGGTTGTTCGCGTCGACGATTAGCATGACCGGATCTTCGATTCACGCAAAATCCGCAGCACACCGGAACCCGACGGTCGCGCATCGGTCCAGCCCCGGCCAGGTGAGGAGAAGCTTGGCGGCAAAGGCATTGGGCTGCGGTCCGCCATCGAAGTACCAATCCGACCCCTCGGCCCGATAGTGCGAGCCGCCTTTCAGGATGCAAAAGCGCGTGCGCCCGTCCGAGTGTTCGCTCTCAGTCAATTCCCACGCGTTGCCGCAAAGATCGTAACACCCAAATGGCGATCGTCCGTTGGGGTAGGCGCTGACGCTCGTCGTGCACCCGGTCGCGCCGGCGTTGCAGCGGTTCGGATCGAACTCGTTGCCCCACGGATAGCGCAAGGCGTCGGGTCCTTGGGCTGCATGCTGCCATTCTGCCTCCGTGGGAAGCCGCTTCTGCGCCCACCGGGCATAAGCCCGCGCATCCGACAAGTCCACATAAACGACGGGATGATCTTCCCGGCCCGCGGGCGGGGTGTCCCCGCGCCAGTGCTCGAGGAAGCGCTCGGGATGCGCCGGGCGATAGCCTGACTGCCTCAGGAACTGCGCGAATTGTCTGTTGGTCACCGGCGTCAGGTCCAGACCATAGGGCGCCAACCTCACCTCGCGCTCGAAGGCGATTGGCTCGTGCAATCTCGGGCCGCCTCCGCCCGAGAAGTGCGAGTGCACCGACTCGTAACATCCGCATTCGCGCAACCGAAAGACCGAACGCAAGATGAACCGCCCGCCGGAGATCTTCGCCATTTCCGGCGGCAGCGCCGCATGGAGCATGGCCGGCTTTGGCATCGCGGGCACGGTCGATCGCACCGGAAACGTCGTGTCGGCAGTCGCGCGGGTGTTGACTCGGCCTTGGCGGCGCAGAAAACGCCCGAAGTCGGCTCCCAGATGGCGATCGTCGGCTGCCAGAAACGCGCCAATCCCACGGGCGGGAATGAGGCCTGTGACCGCGAGGGACGCGGCGCTGGTCGGAAGATCTGGCCCGCCGCTTATTCGCGTCCTGCGTGCGGTCCCCTGCTCCGTCATCACACGCGCCGCAGATCCCCGAACCAAATCATACACGCGCTCGCCCTCGTCCAGAGCCAGGCGGAGCAGCGCGCCCTCGACCGATTGAGTCGTCCGATTCACGAGAGTCCACAGACGCCGCCCGGGCGATTGCCAAAGGCTCGCATAAACGCCAGGACGTTCGGTGGCGACCAATGGCGTCCATTGTTCGCCGCGCAACAGATCGGCGTAGCGGCGTTGAATGGGCAGCATGGCGCGCAGGATTGCCTTGTCCCGTTCGCACCAGCCCACCCACGAGCCGAAAACGTTCTCCCAGACCATCATGCCGCTGCCGTTCATCCACGCACACTGGAGTTCGCCCGTGTGATCCCGGTCCCAACGTTTGATCTGGTGCTGCATGTGGCGCCGCTCGAACCATTTGTTCCGCAGCACACCTGGCACTTCGCCGTCGTTGAACCACTGCGCCCACGAAAGATGATGGTCATGGACGTGCTCGAGCGGGAGCGTCAACTCGCCTTCGAGCACAACGCCCGGCCGCACGGAATCGAGTCTGGATCGGAACTCGGCCGCGCCCTGGCTCATGGTATCGAGAAAGATGCCGTCGGCTTCGATGGCGCCGACGATCTCCGCAAGCGCCTCGAGATCGCTTTTCCCTTCCCGACGTGTGCCCGTATCCCAGGGGTTGTAGTCGACGAACACCGCGACGCCGCGACGCCGGCAGCGCCGGCTCACCCCCCGCAATCCCGCCAGCCCGCCGGGCTGATCGCGATAGCAGTCGAACTGGTTGCGATCGTCCACGCCGATTCGCGGGTAGGCGTGCCACAACACCACAGCGTCAAATCCGCCGAACTCACGCTCCGATTCCTCGAGAAAGGTGTCGACGCGGTACTGTCCGCGGCGCGATTCGTAGAACCGTTCGTCGCAAAGCATCAGGAAACAACACGAAAAGCAACGGGACACCCACTCGAAGTCCAGACGCCGATACAATGCGTCCGAATAGCCGATCTCGAGACGCCGGACCGCGCGCCAGGCCTCGAGCTGCTCGCGAAACCTCGCCCACTGCGCCGGATCGCGCGGCGCCGGAATCAGGCTCTGCGTTGGATCGAATGCAAACCGGCGGCCCGCATGCGGGTCGCCCGCTCTGGACTCCCCCGCTGCGGGCAGCACGATCCCGGCAATCGCGGCCGTCTGTAAGAACTCGCGTCGGTTCATATGTTCCAGCCCGCACATTTCATGCTCCGTCTGTGCACGTGGCGATGACACTTCGCAAGATCATTGCTATGCGGGCCAGGCGGTCACAGGTTTGACAGACGGCGCAATCCGGTCACAGTCATGCCGCATGACTCTGCCCTTGAAACCCGTGAGGTATCGGATCCTCCCGCTTGTGTTCGGTCTCCTCATGTCGGCTCTCGCAAGTCTGCGTGGAGACGAAGCCGTTCCCGATCCCGCCGCGGCCGTCCACGGGCTCATCCAACGCCTGCTGCCCGCGCAATCGGGTTCGTTCACCCTCGAGAGGATTCCAGCCGATGCCGGCCGCGACGTTTTCGAAATCGAGACGCGGGACGACAGCGTGATCCTGCGCGGGAACAACGGCGTGTCGCTCGCCTCGGCGTTGAACTGGTATCTCAAGTACTATTGCCAGTGCCATCACTCGTTCACCGGCGGAAGCCAACTGAAACTGCCCAGACCGTTGCCGGAGGTCAAAGCCAAACACAGACAGGTGAGCGCAGCGCGTCATCGCTACTTCCTCAACTACTGCTGCTTCGGCTATTCCCTGCCGTGGCTGGACTGGGCCCAGTGGGAGCGACTGATCGATTGGATGGCGCTCAATGGCATTAACCTGCCCTTGTCTGTCACCGGCCAGGAAGCAGTCTGGCAGGCCGTCGGACGACGCCTTGGCCTCGAACCCAAGGACCTCGTCGAGTTTCTGGCCGGCCCGCCTTATCTGCCCTTCGGTTGGATGGGTTGCCTGGACGGACACGGCGGCCCGCTGCCGCAGTCGTGGATCGATGCCCATCTCGATCTCTCGAGGCGAGTGCTCGAACGTCAGCGCGCCCTGGGCATGCGCCCGGTGCTGCAAGGCTTCACGGGACATGCCCCCCCCGCCCTCGCCCGCAAACACCCTGACGCCCGTTTCCAGAAGATCAAGTGGTGCGAGTGGGAAACGCTGGTCCTGGACCCGTCCGACCCGCTCTTCCCCCAGGTCGCCGCCGCATTCCTCGAAGAACAGACCCGGCTCTTGGGCACGGACCATTACTATGCCGCCGACACGTTCATCGAGATGATCCCGCCCAGCGGCGACGTCGAGTATCTGAAAGCCATCGGCCACTCGATCTACCAGGGACTCGCCCACACCGATCCGCAGGCGGTCTGGGTCCTGCAAGGATGGCCCTTCTTCTTCGCCCGCCAGTTCTGGACCCAGCCGCGCATCGAAGCCGTGCTCGATCCGGTGCCCAACGATCGCATTCTCCTGCTCGATCTCTATTGCGAAAAAACACCCGTCTGGAGCCTGACCGAGGCGTTCTGCGGCAAGCCGTGGCTCTGGTGCAACATCCAGAACTTCGGCAATCGCGTCTGGCTCGGCGGCGCCCTCGACCGCATTCATCACGACCTCTTTGCCGCGCGGAACGATCCGAAAGCCGGACGGCTCCGCGGGCTGGGCTTCGTCAATGAAGGCCTCGATTTCAACCCCGTCGTCTACGATTTCCTGTTCGAACTCGCCTGGCGCGATCAACCGGTCGATCTCCCCATGTGGTTGCGCTACTTCGCGCGGCGCTCCTACGGGCGCCCGAATGCCGAGGCCGAGAAAGCCTGGGAGATTCTCCACGAAACGGTCTATCAGGCCGCCTTCGACAATCCGGTGGCCTATACCGCCGTGCCGTCCCTGGGCGGCCCGCCAGGCACGCCCTACAGCAATGACCGCCTGGCCAACGCGGGCCGGCTCCTGCTCAACGCCGCCGACGCATTGGGCGGCTCGGATGCGTTCCGATTCGACCTTGTGAACGTCACCCGCCAGGTCCTCGGCAACAACTCGGCCGAGTTCCATCACCGGATCATCGACGCCTATGAACGCAAGGACCGGGATGAACTCCGCTCCGAGATGGACGACTTTCGCGAGTTCCTGCATGGCATGGACGCACTGCTCGGGACCCGTCCGGAATTTCTGCTCGGGAGATGGCTCGAGGACGCCAGGCGCTGGGGTCGGACCGAGCCCGAACGCCGGCGGCTCGAATGGAATGCGCGCCGCGTGATCACCCTCTGGGGCGACACGACCGCTTTGCGCGATTACGCATCCCGCCAGTGGTCCGGCATGCTCACCGGCTTCTACCTCGAACGTTGGGAATTGTTCGCCAAACACCTCGATCAGGCGCTCGCGTCGAATCAGCCGTTCAATTCCGACGCCTTTCACAAAGAAATGTTCGCGTTCGAAGAGCAGTGGGCCGAGGCCCCAGATCGCTCTCCGCCCAATGCCCGCGGCGATAGCATCAGCCTGGCGCGGCGACTCTGGGCCAAGTATGGCGCACTCTCGACACCCGAATCGCCCAGCCTCACGACCGGCAAACCGGTCGCCTGCTCGTCCGCGCTCGATCCGCACCCGGCGTTCCTGGCCAACGACGGACGCGCCCGCTCGACGGAGGCGTTCTGGGCAACGGACGTCGGGCGGCACCCCGGCGATGCGTGGTGGCAAGTGGACTTCGAGCAGCCGACCACGATCGGGCGCGTGATCGTCGTCGGCTACTATGGCGACGACCGATTCTACGGATTCAAGATCGAGACCTCGATGGATGGCGCCGAGTGGACCCTGGCCGCCGACTGCCGGGAAAACCGCGCCCGCTCGACCCGAAGCGGCTACACCTGCCGGTTCGAGCCGCGCCCGGCCCGCTATCTCCGCGTCACCCAAACGCACAATTCCGCCAACACCGGACGCCACCTGGTCGAGGTCATGGCCTTCGCCGAGTGAAAGCAACGACCGAGCGGGGTCAGCCCTTAAGAATTGAGTTTCCCCACGCCATCTTTAACAACCACGGCGAAAGTTGTTTCTTAAGGGCTGACCCTGCTGGGAGCGTTGAAAGAAGAGATTTGGCTGCGGGTTTGCCGCGCGAAGGAGTTGGGCTAGGGCATCCCGCGGACCGTGTTGGGCGCGGGGAGTTGTGCTCCAACGGCGCGCCGCCACGTCTCGAGGCGGGCATGGAGGGCGCGCGCCCGATCGGGCAAACGCGCCGCCAGATTCGTCGCCTCGCCGGGATCGTCTTTGAGATTGTAGAGCTCGAGTCGGCCATCCTCGAAGAACTCGAGGAGTTTCCATTCGCCCGATCGCATGGCGCTCACTGGCGTCGTCGTTGCGTAATAATGCGGGTAATGGAAATAGACCCCCTCGCGATCGAGTGTGCCCCGCGGGTCGCGCAGCAACGGCACCAGACTGACACCGTCCAAAGCGGTGTCGAAACTCACACCCGCAACCTCGGCGAATGTCCGCGGCAGATCCGTGCAGGTCACCGGCTCAACGCACACGGCGCCCGGCACTGTCACGCCCGGCAGCCGCGCGATCAACGGCACCCGGATTCCCCCCTCATAGAGCGAGCCTTTGCCGGAGCGAAGCGGGGCATTGTCGGTCACACGCCGGCCTTTGTACTCGCCCAGGAAACCGCCGTTGTCCGAGGCGAACACAACCAGCGTGCGCCCGGTCAAACCCCGCGCCTCGAGACGGTCCAGCAGGCGCCCGACATTCTCATCGAGTGCTTCGAGCATGGCGGCGTAATCGGGGTTCTGATGGCGCATCCCGGGCTCGACCTTCGCCTGAAACCGAGCGCTGACCTCCGGTTTGGCGTCGATGGGCGTATGCGGGTTGTGAAACCACAGATTCAGAAAGAAGGGGCGATCGCCAGCCGAATCGATCAGCCGCAGCGCCTCGTCCGTGAGACGATCTGTCAGGTAATCGCCCGGCTTGCCAATCCCGAGGCCGGGCACATAGCGATACTCCCGAAACCGGTTCGTGCCCCGGAACGGCCAGAAAAAGGACTCGGGCGCACCCCATTGCGTGCCGCCAATGTTGACATCGAAGCCGTGCGTCTCGGGGTAATGGCTCGCGTCGCCCAGGTGCCACTTGCCGACATGGAACGTCAGGTACCCGGCCGCAATGAGTCGCTCGGCGATCGTGATCTCGCCATGGGGCAGATCCGCAATCGTCTCCGGAGGCAACAGCGGCCACCGCGACTCCGCTGCCCGCTTTGTCCTCTCGACTGATCCCTCACGCCATATCGTGAAATGGAGCCGCGCCGCGTGTTTGCCGGTCAACAAGCCGGCGCGCGTCGGGGAACACACGGACATCGCATAGGCCTGCGTGAAACGCACGCCCTCTTGCGCCAGCCGGTCAAGACGCGGCGTTTCGTGAAGATCGCTCCCGTAACAGCCCAGACCCGACCAGCCGAGATCGTCGGCGAGTATGAACACGATATTGGGCGGCGCGGACGTCCGGCCATCGATCTGGGTTCGAGTGCGTTCGGGTCTGGTCGGCAGCGTGTGTCCGTCTTGGGACGACCAGGCCAGCGCACCGGCGGTCCCGAGCGTCAGAAGCGCCATAACGATCGTCAGATCAGCGGTCGTCTTCATAGTCTTCGACCGGGTATATCCTCTCTGTTTGGCGATGGCGAGGGCTGGCTTTCGACATCCGGCTGGCAGGCTCGTTCTTGCCTGGGGCGACGCCAAACAGAGGCACGATCTGAAATCGACTGACAGTCGTGGAAACGCGCCGCGGGCGCCGGCCACTTCGACGTGTTGGAGCCGTTCTTCGAGCCGATTGTGGCCGCTGCCAGCCCATCGTCAGCCTCACACCGCGATTCCAGCGGCTCCCGCCCTCCCTGCCCCCCGAGTCCCGTCATCACCGGCATCGATTTGGCACCCAGCGAGACAATCGTCCGCCAGGCGTGCGGCAGCGACAACTGGCATGGTGCGGAGAACGCGCCGCATGCGAGTTCTTTGTGCGCCCCGATGCGAAGGGCCGGCCTGTGTGGTCGAAGGACATCGCCCGTCGCGGTGCCGTCTTCACGCATTCCGGACGCTGCCATCGCTCGGGTGTCACCTACAACGCGGGACTCCGACGTTACCTCTGGGTGCAGATCCTGCCCCGAAGCCGTCACCCTCGAGGGCCGCGCTTTTCAGGCGGATTTGGCGTCTGCGACGCCCCGGAGCCATGAGGGCCGTGGACAAGCGTCTTCTTCACAGGAACTGCGGGCCACGTGCCCGCCGCTCACTTTCTCCTCCTTCATACTCTTCACACCCTTCACACCCTTCACACCTTGACACTCTTCACACCTTCAAACCCTTCACATTGGACTTCGCCATCCGAAGTCGAAAGGCGCCATGCTCCCTCCTTCACACTTTTCACAAAGTCGCATACGCACCGCGGTCAGGCAGCGAGCAGGTTTCTGCCCATTCATCGAGGCCGGGCACTCGAATTGGCTGGTCCGGGCTTCATTGTCTGGCGTCAATGTGGCTCGATTTCTCGCGCTTCACTGCGTCCTTCAATCTTGACGGAAGGGCCGGCCTCCTTCGGAATCGGCGGCGGTTCCTATGAAGACTTGTCGCGCCGTGTCAAACCCACGTCACCGGGATGGTGTCGCGATCGCGGGGGCGCGACGCAGCGGAGCCGGCATTGGCACGGCCCTTCGGTGTGTTCTGCTGCCACTGCTGCTTGCGCTCGGCTTCGATCGGGGCCCGGTGTGCCGGCCAAGTCCGCCCGTGGACGGCTCCGGCCCGGCCTCGCGGGAAGCGGCGCACAGATTCGGATCTGAGATCGACATGCCCAACCCGCTGGAGCGGGCGCGCATCGAGCAGCGGCTCGAAGCGCAGAGGGCCCGGCGCGCCGCCCGCGTCAGGAGCGATTCGGAGCCGACGCTCGGCGAGGGGATTGAGTTGTTCGGGAAGAGTGGCGGCGACCGTGTCCTCGTGATCTTGGTCGAGTTTGCGGGCACCAACACCCACACGTGGACGCCCGGCGTTTCGACCTGGGATCCGCTGGGCCTTTGCGACAACAGCGAGTTCGACGGAGTCAACGTGGCCAACGGCGCGGCGTCCCATTTCTTCGCGGAAAAACATGGCATCGGCGGCCCGACGGACTTCACCTATCAGGGCCCGCTGCACAACCAGATTCCCCGGCCGGCAGGCACGAACGATCCGTCGGCGACGATGATTTGGGCGCCCGACTTTTCGACCAGCTACTACAGCAACGTCATTTTCGGCAACGGCATCGTGCTCGATTTCGTCCGGCAGGACGGATCGGTCGTGCATGAGGATTTCACCGGGATGTCGGTTCGCGACTACTACGAAGATCTCTCGGGCGGCGCGTACACGATCTCCGGCACGGTCCTGGGGTGGGTGCAAGTGCCGCACTCGATTTGGCATTACGGAGCCGATGGGCTGCCTGGGGCGAGGTCGTGCTCCCAGCGCCCGGAGCACCATGGAGCGATTCCGGGCGCGGGCGATGTGCGCTCCCTTGTGGTGGACACACTCGAAAGCGCCAAAGCCGCCTATCCCGGCTTGGATTGGGCATCCTTCGACCAAAACGGCGACGGCGTCCTCGACCGTCTCTGGATCATCCACGCCGGCATGGGCGAGGAGGATCATCCGCGATCGCTCAACCGGACCGGATATGGCGAAGGCGGCATCTGGTCGCATTCCTGGACGCTGGCATGGGCGTATCCGGTCGTGCCGGGCGTGTCGGCTCTCTCCTACATCATAATGCCGGAGAATGCGGGCATTGGCGTGCTTGCTCACGAGTTCGGCCACAACCTGGGCGCGATCGATCTCTACACCTATGGTGAAGGCCAGACCTCGGCCGGGTTCTGGACCCTTATGGCCGACAGTTGGGCGGGCTTCCCGCTGGGCTTCAGGCCCGGCGCGCTGGACCCCATGCACCTCGATGAATGGGGCTGGCTGCGTCCGCTGCTGGTGACCAATCCGCGGCAGGTGTATACAGCCAGGATCGGCCAGGCCAGCCGCTTCCCATCCGCGCCCGACCTCGTGCGCGGCGTGAAGATCGAACTGCCGGATATCCCCCTGTCGCCACCGGTCCAGCCGCACGGCCCGCAGCGATACGGGTTCACGCACAACTATTACCTCCAGTGGCGCAACACGGGCGCCTCCGGCGGCTACGATGCGGCGCTTGGCGACACGCGGTTCCGCTTTGGCCCGGCGAACACGGGCCTGCTCGTTTGGTACCAAAACGACCGGTACTGGGACAACAGCATTGCAAATTACCTCCACGATCCGCCCTCCTTCGGTCCGAAGGGCAAGCTGCTCGTTGTCGATGCGCATCCGGAGCCGGATTTCGATCCGTATTGGCTCGAACGCGGCGTCTCCACCGAACGCGGCATTGTCTTCAGCAGGGGCGC
The DNA here is from genome assembly GCA_040766265.1 of Verrucomicrobiota bacterium. Taxonomy (GTDB): domain Bacteria; phylum Verrucomicrobiota; class Verrucomicrobiia; order Limisphaerales; family J093; genus MWFF01. Next base: position 13,538 of record JAXGQW010000057.1, on the reverse strand, counting down.
GATGCGCGACGCGCCGTTCAGCCGCTGGCCGACGACAGCCTACAAACTCGAACCGCCGTTCTGCTTCGAGCCCGCCGTCTTCGCGGGGCGCCCCGCGATGGCGCAGTTCTCCGATGGGCGGGGATACTCTCCGGGCATCGAACAGCTTGACGCCAATCTCTGGGGCACACGGCACTGGGATGCGAGCGCGGTTCTGCCGTCGACCGAGCCTTACGGCGTGCTCGGGCCGGGCTGCGCCGCGGGCACACCCCTCCAAATCGTCATCGCGACGCGCTCGTTCGTTGGCACCGACGAATTGATCGCCTATCGCACGAACCTGTTTGCATCCGGGCTGAGCCTGGCGGGCGGGGACGGCACGCCATGCAGCGTCGATGGCCACTACGGCTGGAACGTCCGCATCGTCTATCAAACCAACTCCTGGGCCGAGGTTGTCATTTGGAACGTCCGGCACGGGTCGATCGATGACGACAGCGACGGCATGCCAAATTGGGCGGAGGCGGTCGCCGGCACGGATCCCGGAAATGCGGAGTCCCTTCTTCGCGTGAGCCGGGTGAGCTGCGCTGCGTCGGGTCGCAGTCTCGAACTCGAATGGCCCAGCGCAACCAACCGCACGTATCGCGTCCTTCGCAGCGATTCCCTGCGAACCGCCTTCACCGCCTTGGGCGCCAACCTCCCCGCCACGCCGCCGCTCAACACCTTCTACGACCTCAGCCCGGGCCTATGGCCGGAGGTGTTTTACCGAATCGAAGTCGAGTAGCAGCGCCCATCGAGAGGCGCGAGCATGCGAGGCGACGCTGGAAGTCCCGCTGCGTGCGGGCAGGCGGCCTGCAGGCTGGCAGGCCAAGTCATCCAGCTGCCAGTGTCGCAAAAACGCCGGTCAGAGTCAGAATGTCCTCGATCTCGACCCATTCGTCCGGCGCGTGAAGATTGTCCCCGCGCGGACCGAGCAGGATTGCCGGCATCCGACCGACCGCGCCGTAAATCCCGAGATCGCACGAAAAGGCTGCGCCGCCGATGGTTGGCTTGCGCTTCGAGTAGCGCTCGAACGCCTCGAGTACAGCCTGGACGGCGTCACTCGATACGGGCGTCTCCCAGGGCGCCACGAAATGGTAGGACCGTTCCAGTTCCACCTTGAACGGATGCAACGCTGGATCCCGAGCGGACTCGTCTTTCCAGAACGCGCGGAACTGCGGCCAGAATTCCCTCTCGGTCATGCCGGGGTGGCACCAGACGATCCACGCGATCCTGGCGAGCAACGGCGTGCCCATCTGGGTGAATTCGCCCGGCTTCTCAGTCGTGATGTGCCACGGCAGGACGTTGAGTTGCTTGTCGGGCGCCGTGAAGAGCGGATGCCGGTTCTTGGCGCGCCACCGGGTCTGCCACTTCTGAAACAGCGTGATTGCCCGGGCAGCGCCGTTGAGCGGATTCGCGATCGGCTTGCCCATGTAGGCCATGCCGCCGCGCCCCGCAAGCGTCAGGTCACCCAAAAACGCCCCCAGACACGCCGGGCAAATCTCCATCCGCGTCGGCTCGCTCACCAACGCAAGATCGGCATTGTATCCCCGCAAGCGCGCCGCCAGCGTCCCGTTGCCGCCGGCGAATTCCTCGTCGACCACGCTCTCGAACAGGATATCGCCTTGGGGCCGGCAACCGAGCTCTTGCAGAATGCGCATGGCCCAGAACATGGCCGCCAGACCGCCTTTCATGTCCGCCGCCCCGCGCCCGTAAAGCCGCCCGTTCTTCACCACGGGCTTGTACGGGCGACAGGCTCTCCATTGGGCGGGCTCGGACGGCGCCACGTCGGCGTGGCCACTGAGCAGAATGGATCGGCCCCGGGCTGACCCGCGCCAGCGGGCGACGACGTTGTCGCGGCCTCGTGGGTAGTGGCGCCCATCGATCCACGACGGGTGCTTGCGGATCCCGCGCACCGCCAGGGGCGAGAACACATCCACATCCCATCCCCGCGCGCGACATTGGGCGGCGATCCATTTCTGCGCCGCGGCCTCGAGGCCCTGCGGCGGCCGGTTCTCGCTCGGGAAACTGACGAACCTCTTCGTCCACGCGATGATCTCGTCCGCACGGCGGTTGACAGCGGCACGGATGGCCGAGAGAGACGGGGCGTATTGCGGATGCGGATTCACGGCAAGACAATCACGTCGCGCCGATGGCTGTTGAGCTGGCGCAGGCCGCTCCTGGTGACCAGGACGCCGTCTTCGTAGCGCAGGCCGTATCTGCCGTCGGAGAGCCAGATATCCACGTTGAACAGCATATTCGGCTCGATGACGAAATCGGCGCTCTTCGAGAGCCAGAGCCCCTCGACCTCCGAACTGCCGGTCCCGTGGGCGGGGCCGTACAAGGTGAACTCCTCACAGCCGTGCCGGGCAAGAATGCTGTGGTACCCGTCAAACATGTCGCATCCGCGCGCGCCCGGACGGATGGTGTCCAGGGCGTAGTGCATGGCTTCGAGCGCCACCTCGGCCAGCCGTCGCGCCCCCTTGGGCATGGTCCCGATGGCAAACGGGCGGCACATGTTGCCGCAATAGCCCATGTATTTCGCTCCAAATGTCAATTGTACCAGCTCCCCCGCCCGGATCGCACGGTCGGTCGAACGGCACAGGCTCAACGGCGTGTTTGGTCCGGAACACACCCAGGCGGGATAGGACATCCCCTCGGCGCCGCTCAGCACCATCTTCGAGCGCGCGATGGCTTCGAGTTCCCACTCGCGCACGCCCGGTTTCGCGGCGCGAAGCGCGGCCTTCATCGCCGCTTCCGTGATGCGATACGCCTCGAGGATGTAGGGAATCTCCGCGTCGCTCTTGATCATCTGCACCCGCAGCAGAAGATCGTCCGCCGGCACAAACTCCGCCTTCGGGGCTGCCGACTTGAGGTCATCGAAAATGACCCGCGGGAAGATGTTCCAGTTGGCCAGGCCGACCCGCTTTGGCACGCCTCCGCATGCGGCCGGCAGAAGCGTCTTGAAGCTCTCGCCGTGCACCTTCGGCACCCACTCCGGGGCGGAGGTCTCGACCAGCAGCGGATTGATCCCGATCCGGGCCGACTTCGAGAATCGTCGGGCAAACTCGAACGACTCCGGCCCCCCCGTGACGAGCAGGGCCTGCCCCTCGGCGGGCACAACGATTGCCGCGAAATCGAAGAAGGGCCAGAAACCCGCCAGATACCGCGTGGCCCCGGGCTCGCTCTCGCTGCTGTAGCCGACCAGACAATCGAGGCCGGCTCGTTTCAATTCGATCTGCAGCTTGCCGACGCGTTTGGCGTATTCGGCGGACGCAAGTGGTTTCAGTCTCATAGTCATGAATGTGCTCGATTCTCAGCCCTGGAATGCAATGGCCCGGAATCAGCCCAGCCAGCGACGAATCCCGGAGGGCCGCGCGGGGCCTCACGCCCGCGCGGCGTCACACGGCGCAGCCTCTTTCACTTGCCCCACTCCGCGGCGCCGGGGCCGGCGGCGAATTCCATGAACTCGAACACGGCGCCGTCCTTCTCCACAAAAACCACTCTCAATCCGGGCATGGCTTCAAACGGGCCAAGGGCCACCTTCTCGCCCGCGATGGCCGCTTCGAGGCTGTCGACGCGAAAGGCGATGTGCGGCAGATCGCGCACAACCCCCTGGACAGGCGAGTCCGGCTCGTAGCGCAAGAACTCGACCCTGTACTTGTGCTTGAGCGGGTCGGTGACCCAGACCTTGCTTGCCGCGACGTAGGTTTCGCCCGCCTGGCGTTCGTCCGTGGGCAGTCCGATGTGATGGAATTGACGCATGGTCGTGATGAGTGATGAGTGATGAGTGAGAAGTGGAAAGTGGCAAGCGGCAGGCGGCAGGTGGAAGGTGTGGACCAGTCTGTTTCCTCTTGAAGTGCCCGGTGAAGATGAACCCATGTCCGAGGGTCTCTCCCGCGCCTTGCGGATCTCGGCCCTCCAACCAGGAACGGCGCTCCTAATGGGCGAGCTTTCGGAGAGTGTCAACGCGCGCTCCATGTTTACGTCTCCCAATCACTTCAGCCTGACAATCCTGCCCGTGGCCGCGGAGGCCTCCGCCGCCAGACAGGCGCGCACCGCGGCCGCCGATTCCTCCGGGGTGATCACAGCCGGCTTGCGATCCTCGAGGACACACTGAAGGAAGTAACTCAACTCATCGCGCAGCGCGCCGGCGCGCACCCCGTGCAGAGACGGCCAGTAGGTTGTGTCGGGCGAATGCCACCCTGTCGCGTCACAGATTGACAAGTTCGGATGCGTCTCGTGAATGTGGATGGAGCCTTCGGTGCCGATGATCTCCATCCGCTCGTCGATCTGGAAGGCTGTCGTGTCCGGCAGAAACCAGGTGTCTTCGAGTACGCCAATCGCGCCCGTGTCGAAACGATACATCGTCCAGCCCAGATCGGGGTTCTTGAGCTTGCGGACATTGACGGTCTGCGCGTACGCCGACACCACTTTCGCCCCCGAGTACCACAGCATCAGGTCGGTGTCATGAACGCCGTCGCCGATGATCGGGCCGATCTTCGGCAGCACGGATTGCCCCACGCAGGCCGGGATGTTCCGCCGTGCGTACATCGACACGATCCTGCCAATCTTGCCCGCGGCGATGGCCTCCTTCGCAGCGGCGTACCGCGGGTTAAACCGGCAGATGTGGCCGACCATGAAATGCGTCGAGGCGCCTTTGGCAGCCTTCACAATCCGCTCGCAATCGGCGTTGGTCGAGGCCATCGGCTTCTCGAGGAAGACGTGCTTGCCAGCCTTGAGCGCCGCCAGGGTCGGCGCCGCGTGCTGATCCCACATCGTCACCACACTCACCGCGTCCACGTCGGGATCCGCGAGCAACGCCCGGTAGTCGGTGTAGGTCTTGCGCACGCCGAACGTCCTCGCCAGCGCCTTGAGCCGCGACTCGGTCCGGGTGCAGAGCGCATGCAGTTCGGCGTGCGGAATGCCGGACAGCGCCTCGCAATGCTTCTCCCCGAACCAGCCCAATCCGATCACCGCGATACGAATTCTGTTCATGGTGTGCCTCTGGAATCGAGATTGACCGTGCCTGATCAAATGCCCCACGGGGAGCGCGGCTCGCGCCAGAGCATCCGATTGGCTTCCTCGTTGTCGAATCGTTCCCGGACCGGATCCCAGCGCAGGGTCCGTCCGAGGCGCAGGCCGATGTTGATGGCCTGGCAGATGGTCTGGGCGCGATGAGCCGCCTCGGGGTGACAGATCGTCGGACGCCGGCTGCGAATGCACGCGAGCAGGTTGCGGACGTGATCGCCCGCATCGACCCAGTCGCTGCCGCCTGCGGCGCGCAGGTTGAGGATGGACTCGGGTTTGGCGGTGACGGCGTCGGTTTCATCGTCCACCTGGATCCAGCCCTCGTCGCCGATGTACCGGATGTAACGCTCAGTGAACGATCCCCGCGAATACATCGAGCCAACAACGCCGTCGGCGTAGCGGCAGCGGACCTCGGCCGTCACCGGCGTCTCGCTCATGAACTGCGCCGGGTCGGGCCAGGTGCATTGCCCCTCGAATTCCACCGGACCCGTGTGATCGCGCTCGAGCGCCCATTGCATCTGGTCGGTGTAATGACAGCCCATGCCGATCACCGGGCCCTCACCCGTGTCCCAGAAGTAGTTCCAGTTTGCGCCTTCGACGCGTCCCGGCACGTACGGACGCCACTGCACCGGGCCGAGCCAACGGTCGTAATCCCATCCTTGCGGCACCGGCGCCGGCTTGTCGTGCGGCACGGTCGGACCTGTCCAAACCTGCATTTCGACGGTGTGGACCCGCCCGATCCGGCCCTGGCGAACCATCTCGACCGCGAACCGGTACGAACCGGTCGAGCGCCGTTGCGTGCCGGCCTGATAGATCGTGCCGTAGCGACGGCAGGCGTCGACCAGTGCGCGTCCCTCGCGCACAGTCATCGAGATTGGCTTTTCGCAGTAAATGTCTTTGCCGGCGCGCGCCGCGTACACGGAGGCGGCCGTGTGCCAGCGATCGCCCATCGCAATGAACACCGCGTCGATCTCCTTCCGCCCCAGCAATTCGATGAAATCCGGGCACATGCGGCAGTCCTGATTCCCGTAGTGCGCGTCCATGATCGCCTTGGCCGACTCGAGCCGGTCTTCGCGGCAATCGCTGACCGCGGCGAACACGATGTCCTTTTGCGCCAGGAAACTCGGCATCACGTGCCGCGCCCGGGAGCCGACGCCGATGCAGCCAAAGACGATGCGATTGCTCGGGGCGACGGCGCCATTCAGACCGAGCACGGATGCCGGGAGGATCAGCGGCGCCGCCATCACTGTCGTGGCGCGCCGGCAGAACTGGCGGCGTGTGAGTTTGCTCCCGGTTCCTAAAAGGGGCTTGGGCTCGAAGACGGAGATGGGCATAGGCGTGTTGTCAGAGCGCAGGTTACAGAATCGGGACCTGCTCGCAAGCAAAGGTTGCCCACAGCAAATCAAATCGACATCCGGCATTCGTCGATCTAGGTTCGTGCTTTCCGATGAAGGTCTTATTCTTGAACGGTCCGAACTTGAACCTGTTGGGGCAACGGGAGCCGGAGGTCTATGGGAGTACAACCCTGGCGGACATTGAATCCATAGTGAAGCGCAGAGGGGCCGACCAGGGGATTGATGTCGAGTTCCGCCAGTCGAACTCGGAAGGTGAGTTGGTGGACATCATCCAGTCGGCGAAGGGGAGGACCGATGTGATTGTATTCAATCCGGCGGGATACACTCACACAAGTGTGGCATTGCGGGATTGCATTGCGGCGACGGGGGTGCCGACCATTGAGATTCACATTTCTAACGTTCACGCGAGGGAGGGATTCCGTCGGCGTTCGCTCCTGGCGCCGGTTTGCCGGGGTCAGATCTCGGGATTCGGTGTGGGATCGTATTTATTGGGTTTGGAGGCTGCCAATATCGTTAACGCAACCAAGTAAGACCGTGTTTTCGCGTGGAATATGCGGTTTGTCGAGGCCGTGATCCGCCTGAACTCGACTGAGAGTTTGCTTGACGTCCCGCGTGAGGCTACTTAATCTCGCGGCCCACATAAGAAACCGGTGAGGCAGAGTCGAGTTTCGACTGCTGCTTTTTTACTTGATAGGTTTTCCAACCGCGAGGCTGCTGTGGATCTAAAAGACATCAAGGCCGTCATCGAGATAATGCGGAAGAACTCCATTTCAGAGTTTGAGATGGAGAATCAGGGGTTCAAGATCAGGTTGAAGCGAGGCGCCAACGTTATCGGCCTTCCGCCCTCCTGCGATGAGTCAGCTCCTGCCCCCGTGTTCGCCGCGATTCCCAGTGCTGTGCCGACCGCTCTTCCCGCCGCTGCTTCGGTCCTCAACGCAGACGCGGAAATCAAGTCGCCCATGATCGGGACATTCTACCGGGCGCCATCGCCCGAGTCAGCGCCTTATGTCGAGGTGGGGAGTGAGGTTGGGCCGGATACGGTGGTATGCATCATCGAGGCGATGAAGGTGATGAACGAGATCAAGGCCGAGGTCAAGGGTGTGATCAGCAAGGTCCTGGTCGAGAACGCCAAGCCGGTTGAATACGGTCAACCCATGTTCAAGGTGCGACCGTCCTAGCCCGCATGTTCAATGCTCAATGAGCCATGTCTTCTGGCAGCGCTCTTCGAACTCCGGACTGCGCTGGCGAATTGGCTCGATGGCCAGCATCTTCCCGGGAGGCTGGCGTCCGGAGAACTCTGAATGTTCGAGAAAATCCTAGTCGCAAACCGCGGTGAGATAGCGGTTCGTATCATCCGAACCTGCAAGGAGTTGGGCATTCGCACCGTGGCGGTCTATTCGGAGGCGGATGTCAACTCGATGCACGTCCAGATGGCGGACGAGGCCATCTGCATCGGCCCGGCACGCAGCTCCGAGAGCTACATGCGCATCGATCGCTTGATCAGCGCCGCCGAGGTCACGGATGTGGATGCCATTCATCCGGGCTACGGGTTTCTTTCCGAAGACGCCCATTTCGCGGATGTGTGCGAAAGCTGCAACATTCGGTTTATCGGCCCCAATTCGCGCGCGATGAATGCCTTGCAGGACAAGGCCATAAGCCGGGAGTTGGCGAAAAAGGCCGGGGTTCCGGTTCCGCCCGGCTCGGATGGGGTGGTCGAGACGGAGGCGGATGCTTTGGCGACCGCCAAGAAGATCGGGTACCCGGTCCTTCTGAAGGCTGTTGCTGGCGGAGGCGGGCGGGGCATGAGGATTGCCCACAACGATATCTCGCTCATGAAGGGATATCATACGGCTCGGAGTGAAGCTGAGAAGGCATTCGGCAACTCGGGTGTCTACATCGAGAAGTACTTCGAGAACCCGCATCACATCGAGTTTCAGATCCTGGGTGACGGGCGGGGCAACATCATCCATTTGGGGGAGCGCGACTGCTCGATTCAGCGGCGCCACCAGAAGCTCGTCGAGGAGACGCCTTCGCCTCTCATCGACCAGAAGCACAAGGACTTGCGCAAGAAGATGGGGAAGGCCGCCTACCGCATCGCCGAACTGGCGCAGTACAACAATGCCGGCACTGTCGAGTTCATCGTCGACGATCAGGGCGCATTCTACTTCCTCGAGGTCAACAAGCGCATCCAGGTCGAGCATCCGATCACCGAAGAAGTGACCGGCGTGGACCTGATCCGCATGCAGATCCTGATCGCCATGGGAGAACCGCTCAAGATGTCGCAGAGTGACGTCCATCCGCGAGGCCATGCGATCCAGTGCCGAATCAACGCCGAGAATCCCTACGACGATTTCCGACCGAGTCCTGGCCGCATCGAGATGTACTACGCGCCGGGCGGACATGGCGTTCGAGTCGACAGCCACGTTTACGCCGGCTACGTCATCCCGCCGACCTACGACTCGATGATCGGGAAGTTGATCGCGTACGGAAAAGACCGGCGTGAAGCGATTGACCGGATGAGTCGCGCCCTGAATGAGTTTCTGATCACCGGCGTCAAGACGACCATCCCGCTCGATCAGAACATCCTGCTCGACCCGGATTTTCGGAGGGGCGTTTACTCAACAGGTTTCATCGAGCAACTCCTTCGCCGCGGGAATCAGTGACGGGGCGACGCCCCCGCTCCGCGGCTCAAGGTCTGGCCTGTTCGCTGACCATCCGAGACGGGGTCTCGCCCGGATCGGCTGTGGCGAAGAAATCCTGGAACTTTCGGCGCTTGAGGAGGCGGCGTGTCCGGTGCCCGATCCACTTGAGCAGGACCCGCGCGTCGCGACCGGCGTAGATGCGCGCGAAGCGGAGCCGCTCCCGCGATGTCGCGAAACGCAGCGGCGCGGTGACGTGCAGGGCGGCAAGGTCGCGCGCCCTTTGCCGCGGCGAGAGAGAACGGCGCGCATCGAGACGCGCCATGTCGATCAGACAGAACCGCGGTGGAATGGCATCGTCGTCCACGAACAGATGGCGCGTGAACAGGTCCGGCGAGGCCAGGCCGGCCTCGTGCATCTTCCCGATTTCGAGCGCCAAGGCATCCAGGACCCTGCGGCGTCGCGCCGCGTCGTGACAGTCGCGCAGGAAGTCGCGGACGGTCTGCCGGCCATAGGCGGCCTCGGTGAGAATGAACGAGAAGTTCTCCCAGACCGGGCCGCACTCCTCGCCATAGGCCACGAGCGGCGCAGTTCTGAGGCCTGCCTGCTCGAGCGCAAGGCCGTTGGCCCACTCCTGGCGGGAAACCGACCAGACAGACCGATGGCGCAGCAGCGAGATCAGACCGTCTTTTTTGTACGGTTTCCAGTTGCGCTTGAGGAAGAGGGTCAGTGGCTTTCCATCGTCATCGGTCGTGCCAATGCGGAGGATGTCGCGATGTCCCCGATGGTTCTTCACCAATGGACCCGAGAACGCCTTGACCTCAGCCACCGTGCCCAGATGAAGGCGTTCGAGAACCGCGCGATGCCTGCCGATGACCACCATCCGCAACAGGGTGCCCGATGGCCGCGCAGTTGACAGCAAAGAAATGTTCCATCCAAAGTCGGGTTGTGATCCGCGTCACGCTGCACGGCGTCCATTGGGACGTGCGCCCCGACCTGGCCCCGCATCTCGAGGCGGTGCTGGCGTCCGAGGGATCCGGCATCAAGGAGTCTCCCGTGAAGCTGGTGACGCGCCATGAGGCCGCGGGCAGGACATGGTTCATCAAGCGCTATCGTCATTGCCGCGTGCCGCTGCGACCGCTCAAGTACTACTTCAAGCCATCCCAGGCCCGGCAGGAATGGGAGCTGGCCCTGCGACTCGAACGCCTCGGCATCCCGATTGTCCGCCACGCCGCCTTAGGCGAGCGCTGGGGCTTCGGATTGCGCGAGAGCATCCTCGTGACCGAGGGCTTCGACGGACAACCTCTGGACGAGACGCCGGATGTCGACATGCGGGCCGTGATGGCGTTTGTCCAGACCCTGCACGATCGCGGCGTGCTCCAAAAGGATTTGCATCCGGGCAACATTCTGCGCCACACCGTGACGGGCGAACTGCGGCTTGTCGACTTGCACGGCACAGCCATCAGACCGACCCTGCGTCCCGAGGAGCGCGAGGCCAACCTGGCCACCCTGCGCATCTCCCTGCCCATCCCGGTTGCGCCGGCCATCCTCGAACTCAGCAGGCGGATGCGCCGGAAATGCCTGGTCCGCCGCGCCCGGCGTTGCCTGCGGCACAATCGCGACTTCGAGCCGCGGCGAATCGGACCGCTGCGCTGGCAGGTTCGAAGGATCTGGATGAACGCAGCCACCGAGGCCATCCTCGGCGATCCGGACGGCTTCCTGGCCAGCCGGGCGGAGATTCTCAAAGCAGGCCGAAGCAGCACCGTGGGCCGCGCCGACGAACGAGTGCTCAAGCGGTTCAACCTCCGCAAACCGCTGAATGTCCTCAAGGATCTGTTTCGCTGGTCGAAGGCGCGCCGGGCGTTTTTCAAGGCGTATCACCTCGAGATCGTCGGGGTGCCAACCGCCCGTCCGATTGCCGTTGCCGATCGCCGGGTGGCGGTTTTTTTGTGGCGGAGCTACTTTCTCATGGAGGAAATTGCCGACGCCCGGCACCTCGGCCAATGGGTGGGCGGCGCGCGGCAGGCGGTGACCGCGGTGGCTGAGGTCATTGCCAGGCTGCATGAAGAGGGTTTCACCCATCGGGATCTCAAGGAAACCAACCTGGTCTTCGATGTCACAGGCAAGCTCCACCTGATCGATCTCGAAGGTCTCGAATTCCTCGATGTGGTTCCCCGCGAGCGCGCCCTTCGCGATCTCGCGCGGCTTGAAAGCGGAGCGCGCGCTTTGCCTGGATTCACACCGGCTCTGCGCCGCCAGTTCGTCCGGCGCTACACCCACGCCAGAGGTTTGCGGCCTCGCGCCTTCTTCCGCCCGGTTGCGCAGTCGGCGGGAGCGATCACCCCCGCATTACCCGGCTCAACCCCGATGCGCGAAAACCGGGGCGTCAGAGTGCCCACCCGTCGCGGTAGCGGTGGTGGACAAGAGCCTCCGCGGCCGGATCGTTGATGGCGACCAACCTCCGGGCATCCCACTCGATCTTGCGCCCGACGCGATAGGCCACGTTTCCCAGGAGAGCAGTCTCGGTCAAGGCGCCGGAGTAATCGAAGTTGCAGGTTGTGGGGCCGCCGGAACGAATCGCCTCGATCCATTCCTTGTGATGGCCGATCGAGTCCGGGATCGACGGTGCGGGCGGCTTGAAATCGGCGAAATCCTTCTCGGGCAGCAACTGGCGCCGCGTGTAGTCCGCCAGCAGGTTGCCGCGCTCCCCGATAAACATAACGCCGCTGCGGAAGTACTGGGCCTGCTCCGCGGTCAGGAAGGAAGGCTGCTTGCTGCCGTGATACCACGTGAGGGTGACCGGAGGCAGAGTCTCGCCCGCGGAGCTCTGCCGCGCCGGGTGCTGGTAGCGAACGATCGCCCAAGGCGGCGTGGACTCGGCGTGCACAGGCGGCCCATCCACCGGTTCGGCGGACAGTGGATGCCGGAGGTCGAGCGCCCAATGGGGCAGATCCATGAAGTGACAGCCAAAATCCGCAAGCGAACCGCCCCCAAAAGCCCACCAGTTCCGCCACTTAAACGGGGCATAGTCGGGATGGTACGGACGGAATTCGACCGGGCCAAGCCAGAGATCCCAGTCGAAGCCCGCCGGGATTGGAGGCGTGTCGGTGGGCCGCTCCATGCCGCCGTAGCTGGCGGCCACCCAGACATGAACCTCGCGCACCAGACCGATCGCCTTGGACTGGATCAGTTCGACCACCCTTCGGTAATTCGCCGTGGCGTGGATTTGAGTGCCAAGCTGCGTCACGCGCCGGTGCTGCCGCGCAAGATTCGCAACGACGCGCGCCTCGGAAACCGTGCGAGTCAACGGCTTCTCGCAATAGACGTGCCGGCCGGTGCGCAGCGCGGCCGCGCATGCAACAGCATGGATGTGATCGGGGGTGCCAACCACCACGGCATCGATCCCCTTCTGATCAATCAAACGCCGGAAATCCGCATAGGTTTGCGCCCCCGGATGCTTCTCCTTCGCGGCCGCCAGGTAGTTGGCGTCCACATCGCACAGCGCAACCACATTGACCGAATCCGTCAGCCGGGCAACTTCGTTCAGGTTGTCGCCGGCGCGATTGGCAACCCCGACAAAGCCGACATTGACCTTGGCGTTGGGGGAACCTTGGGCAAGCGTCAGCCGCGGAAGAGCGAGCGTGGCGCCCGCAGCCAGGGAACCGCGAGCGAGAAACGCGCGGCGAGTCAGAGTCGAATGCAATTGCATGGGGGAATCCTCTAACAACAAATCGGCCAGGGATAAAGAGGAAATCCACGCCGTCAGATCTCGAATCTCCACCGCGCCTGGCGCAGGACAGCCAGCGGGCGCCCCTTGACCACCTCATACCAGGCGGTCAGAAGCGATCCGTCTTCGAGTTCGACTGTGCTCGGGTAGCCGAGGTCGCCGGAGGTCCCGTCGGCAGACACGGGCAGCGGCTCGGACCAGGTGCGTCCCTCATCGGTACTGAGCCGCGCCTGGTTGCCATAAGGAGCGCGGCGGTAGCCATACGTCATCACCAGATGCCCGGAGCGAAGCCGTAGCAGATGCGATGGCAAACCCCACACACCGATAGCGTGAGGGACCGTCCAGGTGCGACCGCCGTCGGAGGATTCCGTCTGCAACGTCTCGTTGCGATTGGCTTGATTGTGGTTCCTGATCTGGGCGACCAGCCGTCCGCCTCCGCACTCGACGGCATGAAGTTCATGGTAGTCCTCGCCGCGATCGCCTTCGCGCACGGGTATCTCGGCGAGCCAGCGCCACGATTGCCCGTCGTCCGCGGACTCGCAGACTCCGGCGCGTTTGCGGCCCGTCCAGAGTTCCTTGCCGGCATGGAGCAGCCGGCCATCGAAGAGTTGAATTGGGCCGTGCGGGCTGTTCACAAGACTCGCCTGCCGCGGCAACCAGGTCCGGCCGCCGTCAATCGAGCGGATGATCCACTCCCCCAACTCGGCCTTGCGATCGTCATCGTTCAGTCTTTGATGCGCGGCTTCCCAGCGCGCCAGGCGTTCCGCATCCCAG
>JAXGQW010000056.1:0-35864 GCA_040766265.1 Verrucomicrobiota bacterium | reverse complement strand
CGAGAACTTCATTCGCATGGGAGTCACGACTGTGGTGACGGGCAATTGCGGTGAATCCGCGCCGGACGTGGGCCGGTTTTTCGCCGACATCGAGCGGACGGGTGTTACCATCAACACCGCCACGCTCGTCGGGCATGGCACGGTCCGCGGCCGCGTCATGGGCGGCTCGTTCGACCGCGAGCCGACCGCGGACGAGTTGGCGCGCATGAAATCCGAGGTCGACCAAGCCATGCGCGACGGCGCAATCGGCATGTCGACCGGGCTGATCTATCCGCCTGGAAGCTTTGCGCGGACGCCCGAGATCGTCGAGTTGGCGCGAGTCGTGGCGGCGCATGACGGACTGTACGCCAGTCACATGCGCAACGAAGGACGCGAAATCTTCCCGGCACTCGACGAGGTGTTCCGCGTCGCGCGCGAGGCCGGTTTACCGGCTGAGGTCTCGCACATCAAACTGTCGGGCCCGGCGTCGTGGGGCCAGGCTGACGCTGTGCTCGATGCCATCGATCGGGCTCGGGCCGAGGGGCTCGACATCACCCAGGACCAGTACTCTTACACAGCCGCCAGCACGGGCCTGAGCCAGCTCATCCCGGACGAGGCCCTCGAGGGGGGTGCGGCGGGCTTTGCCCGGCGTCTGGCCGATCCGGCATCGAAAGCCGATGTCATTGCCGGCATGAAACGCATCCTCGATCGCGGTGGCCGGACCAACTACGCCTATGCCGTGATTGCGTTCTGCAAACACGACCAGTCCCTCAACGGTCTGAATGTCGTCGAGGCCGCCCGCGCGCGCCGCGGAAGCGACACGCTCGAAGACCAGATCGAACTCATTCTCGACATCGAGCTTCGGGGTGGGGCGGACGGCGTGTTCCACGGGATCAACGAGCAGGACCTGCAAGTCTTCATGCGCCATCCCAACACGATGATCGCCTCGGACAGCAGCGTGCGGCGGTTTGGCCAGGGCGTTCCCCATCCGCGCGGCTACGGAAACAACGCGCGCGTGCTTGCGCGGTACGTGCGCGAGTTGAAAGTGCTGCGTCTCGAAGACGCCATCCGCAAGATGACCAGTCTGCCGGCCGCCACCTTCCGACTCGAGGATCGCGGCCAGTTGCGCCCGATGGCCTGGGCCGATGTTGTGGCATTCGATCCGACGACCATTCGGGACACGGCCACATACAACGACCCGCATCATTACCCCGAGGGCATCCCGCTTGTCCTGGTGAATGGCGTGCCTGTGGTCAAAGACGGCCAGGTCACCGGCGCGCGCCCCGGCCGGCCTCTGCGCCACGGACGCGTCCGGTGAGGGCGGAGATCAGGCTTCGAACTCATTACAGTCGGGGTGTGGAAGATGCCTCGAAACGCCAACTCAATTCCCTCGACGTCGCTCTTTGTTTTCTTCGTTTCCTTCTGTTCTTCCCACAGAAGGCAACGAAGGAAACGAAGAGGCAGGAGACTCGACCTGCGTTGCCTTCAGGTCTCTTCAGGCCCTTGTGCTGAGGTCTGAAGCAGTCTGGCGTCCGGACTGGTATTGTGTAGCGCCCGCTTACAGTTGTTTGAGCCAGCGGTAAGCCACAAGCATGGGAGTCGTAAGCCATTGAATGCCAGTAGAGATGTGCGGATTCGGTAGCGCGCGGCGGCCCCTGTTGCGAGCGTATCGAGTGTCGTTTCGGCTTACAACCGACCATCAGACGTGCGTGGTTCTGGAATGGCAACAGAGAGCGGGCGCGCAATGTATGTTGTTAATGATCAATTGCGTGCGGATGCATGCTCCGCAACAGTTATTCCTTGGCATAACTGGTGCTGCACCTATTAGGCATGAACAAGACGCTGGCTCTTGCGGTCGCTCTGCTCCTGGGTCTGTGTGATGCTTCCGCGATAACTTTCCTTTACGACAAACCCTTCGAGGAGAATCCGCCGCCACAGGAAGACCCGCCTTGGATGACTCTCGAGGTGGAGGGGAGCGTATTCACGTTCAAGATCACAACCAGTGCCATTCTCCAGAGCGTCTACTTCAAGGTCCAGAACCCGGATCAAGTCAGTATCGCAGATACGAAGTTCGGCGTGGCGACACGTGTCGTCACCGACTCCGATTTCGACTACAACCTCGCATTTGACTTCGGAGTCGACACCGGCACAGGGACATACGCGCTCGCGCTGATCGGTTGGGACGGGGCTCTTCTGATGTCGAACGAAGGCTTCTTCTCCGTCGCCGAGTTTGAGGGCAGCGTTTGGGCGGCCGATTGCCCCCCCCCTCCCGTTCCGGATGCAGGATCCACTCTGGCTTTCCTCGGCGTCAGCCTTCTCGGTCTGAACCAGGCACGCCGCTACTGGCGCTGACGCCGTTGATCAACTCGACGGATTCCCGGCTGATTCGGAGGGCCAACTGGGCGTTGCGCTACGTTATTCGCGATGCCCCCTGGGGCGAAGAGGGGACCATTCCGAAAATGCGTACGGAGCGCAAGGCAAAACCACCGGAATCCCCAGGTGAAAGCCGTCGGAACTCCATGTAGCAACTCTCTCGGGGGGCCAGATTCCAAGAGGCCCTGGTCGGTGACGGTGATTGCCTCGATCCAGGGACTCTCCCACGACTGCGGGATTGTCCCTCCGCGGCGGGTTCACGGTCCCAATGCGTTCAAAAAGAGATAGGAGGAACTTCGTCTTCTCTGAAACGGGTCGTCTCTGTCGTTCATGCGTTCCCCAGACGCCTCGAACGCTGGAACCGACGGCCAACTGCTGCTGGAGACGACGACGGATGTCGTGCGGGGACCGTGGACAGGTCACGACTCGACCGAACCCGGCGTGCCGAGAATCCCGGTCGCCGTCATGTCGGCGGCCAAAGCCGAACCCGCCTGGTCTTGGCGGGCCCCCGCGGAATCGCCCTAAGATAGCACACCGACCTGCGCACAACCGATGGCTCGCCCCCCTCTCCGTGCGGTCGAACCGCGAAGGATCGCCGGCGGCAAGCCGCAACCAAGCACCGGAAACCTCGCCCACGTCCGGTGGCAGCAGATCCGCCGGTAGCCGCGCTGCGCCGGCGCTGCTGCGCAGCGCTTGAAAGACTCCAGGGGGGAACCGCAAAGGCGCTACTGGCGGTACTCCTGGGCACGTACCAGCCGCAGATGCCGATCAGTTCACTCGATTCGTGGAGCGAAGAGCAGTGCGGAAAACTTACAAATGCAGGACTGTCACCGATTGCAGTGCGAAGGGACAGAAAGACGGCCTGGTCTTGTTCGGGCCTTTCCGCTTTCTGGCTGCCGTCTCCTGTTGAAGACACGAAGCATATCGGCTGCCGTTTCCGTGTTCCGGCCCTCGCAAAAAAACACCGGCGGGACTCTGATGTCCCGCCGGTATAAATGATGCGTCAAACTTGTGTTAACTCAGGCGTCGCCGCATCAACTCGTCCCATGAGTCCCATCCCGAGCATCATGACAGTTACTCCACCGTCGGCCACATGGGTCTTGCCCCAGAGAACGTCGTTGCCGCACTGCATGGTGTTATGGAACCAGACGTCACCATCGAGACCAAGTGGACTGAGATCAATCCCGCTGAGCCAGTTGTCAAAACCCGCAGAGTAGAGATCCCCCCGAGGAGCTGTAAATTCCATTCCCGGTCGCCTCCAATTTCCCACCACTCCCGTACTTCCACGGCAGGCCGGGGTAAAGGGAGCTGGTACCACTTGTCGGAAGCCACGTCCCTCCCACTATAGATTGTGTACTGAACTTGCCGTCCGTCGCAACGTCAACGGTACTGGCACCATCGCGACCGAAGCTGATAATGTAATCGGGTGTCGCTGCCACAGCGATAGGATCTGGCGCGCTAGAAGGCCCTGTTCCCACAGTATAAGGTGCCTTCCCCAAGTATACGAAAATGTCCCCAATCGGAGTGGTATAATCGGACCTGCCAACGGCGCTGCCAGCTTTCCCTGTATCGAAGTTGAAACCGCCCCCAATGGCGAGACTCAAACCATCCAGGGTGAACTGCCGCAAATCCCACGTGTTGTTGGCGATGGCGTTGTATTCGACTGTGCCACTATCGGGCTGTGGCCCACTCGGGAAGGAGAAGGCGGCACTGTCTTTATGCGGGTCTGCGATCGTGATGTTGTCCGCATAGCCCAAGTTGCAGGCCGCAATCGCAAGCCCCAAGGTCCCAACCTTCAATAACGTCGATGTCTTCATTCTCTTTCCTTCGGTAATGTTAATCGTTCTCTCGCATGCGTCCCGAACGCACACCATGGCGGTTTGAGTGAAGCTAGAGATGTGCCAACCTTGATTCTATAATTCTAACATACTTATTATAAGGGATTTATTACGATGATTGATCTGTTGGCCGACGCCTCGTGAGCAAACTTCTGTAAGCTCGTCCAGACGTTTTTCGGAAAGCAGAGCCCATCCGCGGAAAGGGCGAAGTCACAACACACTCGTATGCAACCGTTTACTATCGTCCGTCGCCCTGTAATCCAGACCGACAGTCCCGAGCGGACTATGACAACGCCTGGGCGCAACGTTGCGCGCGCGAAATGCTTCCGGAATTCGGCTCGACCCAACGCGCTTGGCATTGAGCCAGGCATGGGGAGTATGCGATCGCCCGCTATTGCTGGGCGTTGGCGGCCGGTCGGGCGATCAGCCCATAGACAGCCGCATGTCCGAGCGGTGTTAGGTGCCCGTCGTTTTGATGGAAGAACGGTGTCCGTGAAGCCTGGAAGGATCGCCGCAGCCCATGGGCCAAATCCATGGTGGGAATCCCGCGCGTTGCGCACGCGCTCAGCACCTGCGCGACGAAACACTCTTGGTACTGGGCCGAAAGTGACCTGGGTTTCTCGACGAATGAACGCCCTGCGAGAACCGCGACGCTGAGCCGGGCCCCGGCTTCGACGCACTGTTGATGGATGCGATCCAGAATCGCGGCGAAGAGACCAATGGCTGGCTCGAACCGTGCCGCGAAGGCCGCTGTGCAATCCGGATCCGGCAGGATCTCCTCTCGAACCAAGCGAATCAGCGCGGAATGTTCCGCAACGAACCCCCACAGACCAAGTCGATCATGAACCTCGCCGAGTATCAACGTCCGCAGATTCGGAGGTGTTGTCCGGTCGGTTCCTTTCGCTGGAGGAGGCACCGGCACGTTCCGCAGAACCAGCCTATTTGTGAGCAGCTCGAAGTACGGCTTCGCCGCTTTCATCTGAATGGGGCGGGCGAACTGGTTGTCCAACAGGTCGTTGCCGACGTAGACGACGAGCCAAACCTGGTTCGGCCTGAGCTTGAGCACCTCCTCACCGATCAGCAGCGCTTCTTGGTCGGTGCTGAAGCCCGGGACCGCCATGTTGAGGTGGGTGTTCGTACCCTGGCGGTTGAGCAGACTTACGAACGTCTGGTCGTCATTCACGCCGAAGCCAAAGGTGAAGCTGTCTCCGACGACCGCAATCCGTTCCCCCGGTCGTCCGTCGGCTTGAGCCGGATCGAAGCGGAACCCCGCCTGGTTGATGACGTAGCGGACGTTGAAATCGTGATGCCGGTGCCCGCCCTTCCAACCCGGTGTCAGGCACCATCCCAACCGCGCATCAGGTCTGATCAGGCCGGGGTTGAGCTGGTCGCTGCTCAGGATAGAGTGTTGTCGTCGGCGTACCAGCCACTCGGCAACGGCAAGACCAAAGCTCGCCACCAACAGCAGCGTGACGATACGAAAGAGAACTCGCTTTTTCATTTCTGAGAATCCTGGCTTCTGACGTCACCGTGGACATCCTGATCTCCGTGCGGTCATCAACCGGCAAGCCAGAGAGCAGAGCAGGAAGGAATCGAACCGACCGCGGTTGTCAGTCCCGGCGCCCTCTCCCTCGTCGAATCGGACATGGAGATACCGGCCACATAAAAGGTTCGAGGCATCGTCGCTGACATAAAGGGAACCGCCATCTTGACCCAGCGAGTCCTTGGCTAGCTGGCCATCCCGGTCTTACCAGAGCCTCACACTCGACGGGAGCGAGGCGGCCAAACTGATAGGTGGCAGTGTCCGGTTCCATTCACGGTGAATGTGCAACAGGGCCAGAAGCCGAGGGTCGAAGCGAAAGCGGGATTCCCGCAACCGACCAAGGAAAGACGTAGCTCGGCATCGTGGTTTCGATGTAGACGCGCATGGGATTCGCGAAGCATTCGCATTACCTTACGCTCCGGCCCCAAGGAAACCGGCGGGTCCAGTTGCCGGCAGTTCTGGCGTGCTCACGGTTGGTCTTATCGTTGATCAATTTCCTGCAGTAAAGACCAGATCGCTACCGTTCTCTTTCCGCGAAGGGGTCACCGACTGCATTTCCTTCCACGTCAAGGTCGAGCGCGGTCTTTGTCGTCCCGTTGCTTGCGATCTGTATTGAGCACGCAGTCTCGAAGCGTTGCTCCGCAAGGATCTTCCGGGCGAATAAGTTCTCTTGCGGGCGTGAGCCGGCTCGGGCTTCCTTACTGTCGCCCCCGGACTCATGTGGAGCTCTTGCGCCGGGCGAAGAAGGCCAGAGCGCCGATGCTCATGCCGAGAAGAGCCAGCGTGACGCCGCCGTCGGGAACGCCGATGAAGTCCTGGTAGTGGGTTGAATCGGTCGCGTTGACGAACGCAAACAGCCTGGGCAGTGGATGAGCGGGATTGTAGTCCAGGATCGTGTCCAGCATCTTCTGCGCTTGGGTTTTGTCGAAGTTGCCGCCTGTCGCGGTGAAACTGCCCGCGGTGAGCGAGAACTTGCCGTCTTGGTTCACCAGCCCCTTTTCGCTGACAACCTCCCAGATGGCGACCTGCAGGGCTGCGGCCGTCTTCAGATTGGCAAGCGCGGCTTCATAGTAGAGATCCCACAACTTTGCGACCGCTAACACGCCGGCATCGCCCATCCGAGTGTTCAAATTCCCAACGCTCTGCGGGGCTTCGGCGAGCGGCTTCAACTCGTACGTGTGGTACTTGCCCAATTCCCCCGAATAATCATAGAGGTCGACACAGAAACTCTTGAAGGCGCCCCAGCCTTTGACGTCGAGGTTGGATATACCGACGTAGGCGTAGTAGGAACCGCCGGGGTAAGTCCCCTTTGCGGTATAGGTGTGATCCACCCCCATGAACGCCAGCTCGGCCGTATCCGCCATCGTCGCGCCTCCCAGCAAGAGCGAGGCCGCAGCGATCAGCCCGAGTCGACGAATGCTTATCCGACTTGGCGTGTCCAAACTGTATTGTTGCGTACGCATGCACTCTTACTAAGTGGTAAGCAATTCAGATGCCATTCCAGTAACAGTGAATTGCGGTGGGAGTTATAATTCTGTAATGCATTACTAATAAAGGCCTTGTGGGTGATGTAAAACATTAGATCTTTGATCAATCGCGTGCGTGTCTCTTAGACCGGCACCTTAAAGTGTTAGTATTTCCGACACATTGCAAACATTTACGGCAGACTGCTCAGTTTTATGTAATTGATTGGCAATATATTATGCACTCGAATCGCGTGTGTAAACTTATCCGTCACTGATAGGGAATCGAACGGGTCTGGCTGAGCCGGTCGATCGACGCTTGCCCCATTGCGCCTTTGCGTTTCCTCCGGGCCGAAGCCGAATTCAACGCAAAGACGCGAAGACGCCAAGGCGCAAAGAGTCCCTCGTGCTTCATGATCCGCCCTCATTCATGAGGACCGTGGCCTTTGTGTCCTCTGCGCCTCTGCGGTGAACCCCGTTCGATGACAGTCACGGCCCGGCTTCCCTCATGAAACAGGGCGGAACCTGAATGAACGGACGCGTCCGCTGGGTTTCATGCGTGGTCTTCGAGGCGCCAGTGCTGTCGGGGGACGACAGGGCTTGCGCGGCGTGTCCGAGTGGTTAGCATGTTTGGCAACACGCAATGAAATCGCCTATGAATGCACCCTCGATGAATCGCCGGCATTTCCTCGCCTCGACCGGCGCCGCCGCGACGGCTTTCACGATCCTGCCTGCGGCCGTGCTGGGCCGGGCGGGGGAAACAGCGCCGAACAGCCGCATCAACGTGGCCTTCATCGGTGTCGGTTCGCAGGGGTTGCGTGTGATGGTCAGCTTTCTCGAACAGCCTGAAGTGCAGGCTGTGGCGGTGTGCGATCCGGTCAAAAGCGCCGCCGACTATCATCAGTGGGGCCAGAGCGAATTCGCCAACGACGTGCACCGTCTGCTGGGCGTGAGCTCGGGCTGGGAATGGCTGAGTCCGAACCAGCCGATGCTCGAACTGACGCCGACTATGAAGGTCCCGGCGGGCGTCTGCGGTCGCGAGCCGGCACAGAAGATCGTGGACGCGTGGAACGCGAAGCGCATCGGCGCAACGCGTTCGCGCGGCTGTTCGAGTTACGCCGACTTCCGGGAGTTGCTCGACCGGGAGCGCGACCTCGACGCCGTCGTCGTGGGCAGTCCGGACCATCTGCACGCGGCCATATCGATCGCCGCACTGAAGGCGGGCAAGCACGTCTATTGCCAGAAGCCGATGACCCGGACCATACACGAGGCGCGGCGGATGGCGGCGTTGGCCAAAGAGAGCGGTTTGGCCACGCAAGTTGCGGTTGGCCCGCAGGCATCCGAAGACACCCGCCGCCTGTGCGAGTGGGTCGCGGCGGGGGCGATCGGCAAGGTCCGCGAGGTGATCAACTGGTCTTCGCGTCCATTCTGGCCGCAGGGCATCCCGGCGCCGACCGAAGGCCAGCCTGTGCCCGAGGGTATGGATTGGGACCTCTGGCTCGGTCCGGCTTCGGAGCGTCCGTTCCACCACGCGTATCTGCCGTTTGTGTGGCGCGGGTGGGTGGATTTTGGCTGCGGCGCGTTTGGCGACATGGGCTGTTACAGTTTCGACACGATCTTCCGCGTGCTCGGACTCGATGCGCCGGTTAGCGCGGAGGCGAGTTCGACCAACCGTTATGCGGCGAGCTACCCTCTGGCCTCGATGGTGCATCTCGAGTTCGCTGCGCGCGGCGGGCAGGCGCCGGTGAAGTTGCGATGGTTCGACGGCGGTCTGCGCCCCGCACGGCCCTCGAGCCTCGATGCCTCCGAGAAACTCGAAGCCGAGGGCCTGATGTTCGTCGGCGATCAGGGGACCATTCTGGCCGACTTCGTGGGGGGGCGCCCGCGTCTGATTCCGTCGGCGGCCATGCGGGCCTTCAAGGAGCCGCCGAAGACACTGGCGCGCTCGCCGGGGAACGAGCGCGAGTGGCTCGATGCGATCGGCGACCGCCGCAAGTCAACCGGGGCGAACTTCGTCTTTTCATCGAAGGTGACCGAAGCGCTCTGCCTGGCGAACATGGCGATCCGCTGCGGCCAGCCTCTGGGCTGGGATAGCGCCGCCCTGAAGTTTGCCGGCCCTGCCGAGGCGCAGCAGATGGTCAACCCGCCCGCCCGCGAGGGTTGGGGGGTGTAGTGTGGTGTGCGGGAAGAACTCGAGCTCGATCTGTGACACGCACGAAACCGGCTTTCCATGAACCGTGGTTCCGTAGCCGCGGACGTGAGTCCGCGCCATCTCGCTGCGCCAAAGGCAGAAATCAGCGCCGACTCACGTCGGCGGCTACAAATCGGTTCATGGTCCCCGTGCGCATTCAACAGTCGAATGTCGACGCTCTCCATAAACCGCAGGCTCGCAGCCGCGGACGCCTGCGTGCGCGCTCGGCGGCATTTCTTGCCCCGCTCGGTTGGCATCCAGGTGCCTACTGCAATTCCCTCATGAATTTCCTGCCAGTCACCAAGTCGTACGGAGGGGATTTGTCCGAGAACTTCACCTCATGGGGTCGGCGCGTGAATCTCCTTTTCGAGCGCTTCCCACGCCGGCCAGTCGATCGGCTCGGGCGATCCGAGCAAGACCAAGGCCGCCTCCGGCTTATGCAGGGTGCAGGCCCCGCCCGCTTCGAAGTTGGCAAGCATCCGCTCGATGCATTCCCGCCGCTCGGCCGGAACCGCGAGTCCGAGTTGTTGTTTGAGGAACGAGATCATCTTGAGCAAATGCAAGCGGAACGGGCCGTGCCGATTGGTGTGCCCGAGGGCCAGAAACGCCACCAACAAGATCAGCGTTCGCACCACACGCTCGCCATCGGTTTGCCCCGGCATGCCTCCGTCGGGCCGCAGACGCACAGCAAAGTCCACAAGCCGGTCTTCGATGGTGTCCGGACTCTCTGCCACCGACAAGGCGTGGTCTGACGCGGAGAACATGTACTCCATGAACCGGAGAGGATGTGGAGCTGCGCGACCCCTCACGAACAACTGCGCCCGCCCTGCCGCGCCCGGAGGGCGGGCGGCCGCCATGAAGTAGCTCTTGAACGCCACATCCTCCGGCATGCCGAGCGGCACCACACGCGTCGTCGGCACCTGGGAACTGTCGTCGCCCTGACGCTCGACAATCGCCACCAGCGCCATGGCTCGGCTGGCCAGGCCATACTCGAGGCTTGTCTCCTCCAACTTGCGCATCAGCCGGCGATCCTCGACCGTCTTCTCCGGTCGCGGTTTATGGCTCGGCAATTCCCCCCGGATGTTGGATTCGAGTTCAGTGATCAGACGCGCCCCGTGCAGCAATCGCACAGTCTCCGCCTCGCAATCTCCGCCTGGATGCAGATCCACACGCAGTTCGCCGGCGCTGCCTCCACTGTTCCAGGTGACGCGCAGGCTCCCTTTTGTCTCGCCAGAGGCTTCCCCCATCACCACGAGAGGATGCCCCGCGTAAACATCCGATGCGGCTTTCAGGATGCTGCGCCCGCCCACAATCTCCCGGAAATCGACCTGAACGTCCGAAGCCACCGGCGCGCCGATCGCGGCAAACAGATCCAATGCCGCCGTGTCCACACGCTCGCGCGGGGTCAGGAAACGGCTGACGCCTCCTGAGGTGCGCGCCAACAGCGTGAGGAAGCGGTCCTGGCTGGCCGCGCCGATGCCCAGGCAATGCAGCCGCGCGCCCGCGGTCTGGACCTGTCCCAGCAGATCCTCGGTGCCGGCCACCTGTCCGTCCGTGATGAGAATCAGTTCGACGCGGTCCGCACCGGCCAATCGAACCGCTTCCTGAAGGCCCCGCCCCAGTTCCGTCCCGCCGCGGGCGTCGATCCCGAGCAGGAATTGGCGCAAGAGTTGACGGTTCTCGAGGCTTGCGTGTGCCAGGCCGGGCGCGAACAGATCCGCCTGGTCGTCGAAAGCCACCAAGCCGAAACGATCCGCCTCCCCGAGCGCTCCGAGGCACGCCTCGATCGCCCTCTTCGCCTGCTCGATGGCCGGCCCTCCCATCGACCCCGAGCGATCGAGGATAAACACGACGGACTTCGATGTTTCCGGGGCCTTGCCCAGGAGTGACGATGGGACGACCGCCGTGAACCGGGTCTTGCCGTCCCGGCACCTCCCCCCGTACAACCGCGTCGCCGCCCGTGTCATGCGGATATCCAGCACCAGATCGCGGTCGGGCACGTCCTTCTCCCGGCTCAATCCCACGCGGACATCGTTCGTCCCGCGATTGGCGATGCGCAGGGCGTGAGAGGGTGAACCCACGGTGTCAATCGCGCCTCCCCCGCTGACGGATAAATCGAAACCGACGCTGTGCAAGGCGCCCTTGTCGGTCAGGTATCGCGGCAGGAGCACGTCCCCAAACTCCGCCTCCGGCAGTTCCCATTCGCCCACCCCCGGCTCGATCTCGACCGCCCGGGCGCCGCGGTGGTAGCAGGGCGCCAGGGTGAATGGGAAACGGAAACGCAGCCCGTCATCGCTCAAGTCCACCCCCGCCACCAGTTCGAGATACACTTTCACCAATTCGCCCGGACGAATACTCCCCACGCTCAGGTTGACACGGCCGTCCCGGTAAGTCCGCATCAGCGCCGCCAGGTGGCCTTGGCTGATCCCCCGCTCGTACTCGACCTGCGCTTCCTCGAGTCGTCGGAGATCGGATCGCACCTGGAAACCCTCGCCCACAATCCTGAATCGCCTCAAGGCCGCATCCCGAGGCAAACCAAACGCGTACACGGCCTCGAGTGGTCGCGACTCCGCTGAACGAAAGGTGTGAACCACCAGCAGACGCGCTCCAACCGGCAGCACCCGCCCGGCCAACCAGAGCCCTTGCATGTCCAGGGGCGCCGCCTGGCCGGTCTCGACATCCAACACCGTGAATCCGCTCGCTTCGTCATTCATGATCGTTCCTCGCTTTCTTGTTTCCGGAGGCCCGAGACCATGTCCGCCACATGCTTCCTGATCTGCCGCAGGCGCCACGGGCTGATCCCCGCCCGGACATGCACCGAGACGTCCGCCGCAACCCGGTATTCCCACCAGGCCGCCGGCTCCAGACGCTCGATCCCATTCCGCCCGCCGCCCAGGCGCCCTGCGATCTCCCCCAGCGTCAGCCCCGCCGCTTGAAGGCCCGCAATCTCCCGCAACCGCCGCAGATGCTCCTCTCCGTAAGTCGCCCCGCGACCGGCCTTGACCGGGCCAGGCAGGAGCCCGCGGCTGACATAGAACCGAATGGTTCGCCCCGGCACACCGGACCGTTCGGCCAGGTCCACCAGCGTCATCGTCTCGGTTCCTGATCCCATAACAACGTCCAGTCAAATGCGCGGGGCGTCCATCGCAAAGCACACTGCCTGCAAATAACGACACTGTCAAGTACTGTTTAATTAAGACTGAACGACTCTGCTGTGTGGCCGTCGGTGTCGCGAAGTCCCGCATTGCGGGAGAGTGCGGCGGTTGACCGCCGCTTTCCGAGGACGGTCTCCAGTGCGTTCCCATTCCAAAGGGATGTCGAAGCACTCTCCTCCCGACGCGGGACTTCGCCACGCCCGTCGCGCTCGAATACGCGAAGCGTTTGGAGTGCGGTGCTTGAGCACCGCTCTGGAGTTTGGACATTCTGGAGACGGGTTTTGGCGGGGGGCAGCGTGAGGCGGCAGGGAGAAGACCTCAGGCGGCGGCGCTGCCGACCATCATGGGGTAGGTTGCGGGGGCTTTGGCCGTCGGGAATGTGACCGGATGGTCGGCCAGTTGCTTGCGCAGCAGTGTGACGAGGTCCAAACAGGAGGGGCGCTTGGCTCCACGACGCCATTTGGCGGGGGTTCATAGACCTGCGTACGCGTGGGGCCGTAGCACTTGAGGCCGGCCAACTGAAGCCAACTATACATGGCCACCAAGAGCGCCGGGACTTTGCTCACCGAGTCCTTATTCCAGACTTGGGCTTGGCCACGCCCAGAATGTCTTTCTCGTCGCGGTGATTGACCTCGATGCCCCACCGATCGAAGTAGGCTTGGAGTAACGTCGAGGGGCCGGGGTCGTCAGGTCGGTGGTGAGCAGGTAGGCGGGCTGCCGATAGTACTTGCGCCCCTTCTTGCTGGTGCGATAGCCCACCGGCGCCACCACCAAGAGGCGCACGGCCCGTTTGCGGGCTCCTCCTTGCCAATAGACCCGAGTGATGTCCTTGTAGCGCACTTCCCGATAAGAGCCGCCGTGGAAGATCCAGGCCTTCTGCCACCGTGCGCGCGAATCGCGGCGCCGGACCTGCTCGGTGGTACAGGTGGAGCCGTAGAAGCATGGCGTACCCGGAGCGCGGCGGCGCCAAGACGGTCCTTGCGGCAACGGACGATAAGGGTCACGTTCTGCGCTTCCCAATCCTGAGCGAACACGGTGCGGTTGGCGAAGGAGCCGTCAGCGACCTGGACCAAGCGCTTGGCCTGATGGCCGGTCTGGTTGAGGTGTTGGCGCACCTCTTGGGTCAAGGCGACAAACTGGACTGGAGGTTCTTCTGCTTCTTGAGCTGTCGGTAGTGTTCGAGTTGTTGGTCCGAAGCGTGCGCGCCGGGTTTCTTGACCACCGGGGCCATCTCGAAGCGGATGGGAACCGAACGGGAGGAACTGGTTTGATCCTGGAGATAGAGTGGGAGGCTCAGGCTGCATTGGAGAAAGCGATGCCCCCAGCGCAGGTTGACTTGGAAGGGGGGTCCCAGCGGGTCACGATGCCATTGGGTTTGGGGCACGTGTTTGCCGGTGCGCCAAACGCGCGTGTCGTCGGTGCTGACAACGATCCGTTGGAGGCGCTGCTCCTGGATGGCCCGCTCCAGAATCGGATGGAAGAGGGCGCGCAGCTCCAGACACGACGGGAAAAGACCTTGTAGTCGGCCGACCAGTCCTTCTGGGTGTTGCCCGTGGAGAGCGATGGCGCGGGTGAGGGTGCGTCGGCCCACGCCGCAGAGGATGCCGAAAGCCAAGGCGATGGCCCGTTGCAGGCTACGGTCCTGAGGGAAGACGGAGGCCCAGCGGGCGGTCTGTTGGAGCAGGTAGGTCAAGAGCTTCATGGGGTGGTGAGATGGGTGCGAAAGGCGGGGTGCAACGGTTTGATCCAGAGCGATTTGAGGGCAACGCAGGATGCGGTGGCGATCTTGACGGGTACTCGGTCGTCAATCCCAGGCCTACAACCGGCGCGCCCATGGCGACCCGTGGCGGCAAGCCGGTCGGACTCCCGAAGGTCTCGACCAGCCACACCCGATAGCCATGGCCGCCCCAGTCGGCCGACAAGCAGTGGGTGGCCAGCGCCAAGTACGAAGACCGGTCGGGGACCCGCACCCAAGGCAAAACCAAGAAGCGCTGTTGGTTGGCGATGGCTCCCAGGCGTTGCTCACTGGGTGCAAGCCAACCGATGAACCGATCCCAGGCGGCGACTTTCCAGGCGGCTGCGCCAAAGACCATCACGGCCAGATCCCGACCCGCGAACATCCCTGGCCAGGTACTGCACAATTCCTCGCCGTGTCCCGTGGGGAAACCGCGGTAGTCGGTAACGCCGCAGCCGTCAGCCGCGCGGCGGCAAGGCGCGGTGAGCAGGTCCAGGCTCAGTGGCTGCAACGACTCCAGGCCCGTCCTGGATCCGATCCGGTGCCAGGAGGCGGGCCTGGCTCCTGGAGAGCAGGAGGAGGCTTCGCGCAGGTCAGCAGGTGCGCTTCTGCGCTGGCGGTAGCCGATGAGCCCACGGGCCTGCAGCTTGAGCAGCAACGTGCGAGCCGCCATGTCCTTGAGACGTCCAGCCGCGTTGCGCCAGTTCCACCTTCACAGGTGCTGGAGAGGGCCGTGCGATGCCAGGCGGATGCTGCTGATCAGAGCCGCCACAACCACCAGATCATCGCCCGTGAGCGTGCAGCCCTGGACGCAGATCGGTTCTGCGACCACGATTTGCCAGTGGCCGTTTCGAGTGTAAAATGTCCGGCTCCAGTCACGGTGCTTGAAGGAGAGCACCGCTTTGTCCTGCGCTGCCACCCCGTCATCGCAAAGCGGCGATGAATCGCCGCACTGCGTCGTCGGGGTGACCGGAGGGTGGCCGCAGTCGGCCACAGAAATGACGGAGTGGGCCATGATGTGGACGAGCGAGGCGCGCCTCAGACCCAATCCAGTCCTCCCCTTCCCATGAGGAGTCGCCGTGTCTCCCCGCCCTTCTCTCCCTTTCATCGGTGATCTCCAGCCCGTTTAACCTTAAACTGCGAAACTTGACTTGTCTGCAACATGTTTCACCGGTCAAGGATTCCAACCCGCATCTTTCACACCCCATCGGTGCCCAGGGCAGTCAGACTTCGCAGGATGATTGCTATGCGGGTTAGAAGAGCAAAACCGCGCCCGAGTGGAGGGAGGGAACCGGGCAACAGAGTGTCGCTGGACCCGCGAGATTCCGAAACGCTCCAAACTTCATTTTTCCATGTGCGGGCGCGGTTTTGCCAGAGCCCGGATATGAGACCCCGCGAAGCCTTATGAAATATGCGGGCTAACGCCCGCCGGGTGGTCGTTTCCATCTAAGGCCGGCTTGGCCGCCTGCCTCGACGATGCTCCAGTACTCGGCTTTGACGGCTTCGTAGATTCCGTGCAGGCCGCGCGCGTCGCGATCGCGATCCACCTCGATCCAGCGTGTGACCGCTGGCGCGGGTGGAGCGGCGAGGAAGAGGGGGCCCTCGGCGCGGATGACGCGGGTGACGGGGCGGTCGGTGCCGTCGGGGTGGATGATGCCGAAATCGCTGTTTTCATTGGCCCGGTAGCCTCCGGGGTACCACCAGAAGAAAACGCCGTCCGCGCCCGACTCGCGCAGCATGCGGTAGAAGTCCCTGTAATATCGCGCAGCGAACTCGAGTCTGCTAGGAGCGGGCGCGCGCCGTTGCGAGTCCCAGACGCTGTAACCCATCTCGGACCAGAGGACCGGTTTGGCCGGATCGCACAGGCGGGCGTAGGCGGCCGTGAAGTGGCCGGGCTTGACGCGCTCCCAGTCGCCAATGCGTCCGTACGCCTCCGGTTCCCAAATGTCCACGGCGTCGCGCAGGCCGTAGAAATCATAGGGCAGCATTCCCTCGGCATTGTAGGTGGGGTCGCCCGCGTGCTGCATTCGCAAACTGACGGGGTGATTGGGGTCGATCGATCGGACCAGGCGGCGCGCCTCGGCGTACTTGTCGGCCAGCAGTTCATCGAGGAAGGCGCGGTAATCGGCGACGCGTTTGCGCCACGGGCCGTCCTGGGTGAGTTCGGACATTGCGGGCACGGGCGCGTCCGGGGTGTTGTCTGCGCTCGGGGTCGAGGGACGGGCGTCTGCGTTTGGTTCACCCCAGGCTTCGAGGGCCTGAGCGGGCGAGCCGTGGCGACGGCGCACCCATTGCGCCCAGGCCTGCGTGTAGAGGCGTTGCTGATGGCGCTGATCGTAGTGGCTCGGTTCCCAGGCGAGGTCGTAGGCGATGACCGTGTCGTTGCGCGCGAGGCGGTAATGCTCGATGAGGGCGCGCATTTCGTCCCATCGGAAGTCCATGGGCGTGCCGGGCCGCAGCGAGAGATTGACCTTGAGGCCGAGTTCTTCGCATTGGAAGAGCAGATCGAGCAGGTGCTGGGCGTGCAGGTCACGGTGATAGACAAACGCGCTGATGGAATTGAGGCCCATCGCCTTGATGCGCCCCAGGTCGCGTCCGATCACCTCGGGATCGTATGCCCCGCGGCCCAGCCAGTACTCGAAAAACGCGCTGACGACGCCGATGCCCGAGGAGGGCATGTAATTCACGCCATGAGCCTTCCACCGCCGCCCCGCGATCCAGAAGCCGCGGTCACGCGCTTCGAGGAACTCGGGGTCGGCCTTCGGTTCCCAGCGGTTCAAGTCGTGGCGCAACTCGTCAATGACCCGATTGTCCGCCAGCAGTTGGGCCGCGACGACGCAGCCTTGCTCGGGCCACGGACCCGGGGTCCATGCATTGGTCACGATCGCCATCGCATGAGCCCCGACGCTGAGCGCCTCCTGATGACGGTGGATCGGCGTTCCGCGGCGTCTCTCGCTCACGGTCAGGACGACTTGCAGGTTCGTGGCGGCGCGCCCGCCCACATTCGCCACGCGCGCGCCGATCGGCGCCGCCTGATCTGGAAACAGGGTGAAGAACTGACTGCCGCCCTCGGCCAGGTAAACGGGTGTGCGCAGCCGGCGCGCCGTCTGCTCGATCCAGCCGGCGACCTCGGGTCGGCGATAGAAGGCGGGATCGCCCGGGGTGAACAGTGCCCAGACACCGTCGCGATACGGCGGTTTGAGGTGCGCAATCAGTGCCGCCACGGTTCCCCGGAAGTCCGAGGTCTCGAGGTCCCGCGCTTCGAGAATGGGCTGCCAGCGATAGGGGCGATCCTGGTCAAAGCCGACACCGCGGGGTCGCGGATGCAGCGCTACCAGCGATTGGCCGGCAGGGATGACGACGCTATCGACCGCCGCCGCGGCGGTTCGAGCGGCATCCGGTTTGTTTGGGCCGAGCAGTGTCTGCCAGCGTGGCGGGTGGATTGTCACCGCGGTGCCGACTGGATAGACCATATAGTCCGGCGCGAAGGATTCGATTCGCGGCACGGGGAGGCTTGCGGGTGCGGATGCGGCGCCGAAGGGATTTGGCGCGGTGCCCAGATTGGCGAACCAGTACTCCTGCTTTCCGGGTTCGACGCTCGTGTGTGTGAGCGCCAGGCCCAGCGTGAAGCGCGCCAGCCTGCCGAGGTTGACCCGGTCGCCCGGGCCTCCTCGGCCTGCTGGAGGCTGCCAAGGTCGAAACGACTCGGGGGGCAGGGCGTAGCGGCGCCATTGGGGGGCGAGGTCGATGGTGGCAATCCAACGTGAGCCGTCCTGCTCGATCCACTCGACAGCCAGTTGACGGGTGCTGGCGCTGCCTTTGGCCTCGAAACAGGTGAGGGTATGACCGGGCGCAAAGGACCAGGCCTGGGACGGCGGCTCGAGAGTGTCCCAGCCTTCGAGGCGATCCAAGGTGACGTGCAGCGCGCCGCCGCTTTCCCCCTGATCCACCGTGCGCACGGCGCGCGCGTCCGGGAGGTTTGTGTGCCGGCTCCAACGGTCCAGTGCGGCGGAATCGACCGGCACGGGTGGCGGCTCGGTGCGGGATGTGTCGGACGGCTGCTGGGCATGGGTCTGGGGTTCGAGCGCGAACCGGAGCAGGTACCGCCGGGGCTTCTGATCGGCGAGTGTGGCCTCGTATTCGTCCCGGGTCATCCAACGGTTGCCCAGGCTGAACACGGGGGTGTCCCAGGCCGGCAGGCCGAGGGCGATCATGTCGCCGCCGGCCCCGAGGTAGGATTGAATCGAGGCGATGCTCTCCATTGGCAGGCGGCGGGCGCCGGGCAGAACCAGGAGTCCGTAGCGATCCGACGTCAACTGCGTGACATTGGTCAGGGCCGCGCTGTCCAAGAATTCGATGTCCCAGCCTGCAGTTTGGACCAGGCGCCCGATCTCACGGGCAAACCCTCTGTTTTCGGAAGTCGCTTCGTCTTGCCAAACGGCGGCGCGCGGGGGCAGCGGGAGTTCGGAGGCCGCGGTCGATCCGATCGCCGTTCGAACCACCAGCGGCGACAGCAGGAGCAGCAGGAGCAGCGGGAGCAGGCGCATGCGTGAATTCTAGCCCGGAGTTCTCACCACTTGAAGGAGTAATCTGGAATCCGGGCTTGCCGGAAGAGATTCAACATGTTGTGGGTCCCGATCGAGCCCCGCGCGGCGGGGACGCATCTTTCCGCGACGCGTGAGCGGAAAGATGGAATTCGGGCGTTGCGTCCGGGGCGGGGTGGACTATAACGCTGGTGACTGGATTTGGGCGACGTGAAGCGAACCGACAACGTCATGATGAGCTTGCGGCCGAGCGGACAGCGCCGCCGGGCGTTGGCTTGGTTGACACTGGCCGCGGGGTTGGTTTTGTCCGGAGCGCTTGCGCGCGCGGAACTGCAGTTCGATGTGTTTGTTGGCTACGGGAGTGGCGGTGGCAACGACGGGATCGTCCGGGAGGCGGCGTGGTTTCCGGTTGCGTGCGAGATCTACAACGACGGTCCGGCTTTCGATGCGGTGTTCGAGCTTTCGTCGCGGCAGGTCGGGGCCGGCCAGGCGCGACGCATGCGGATCGAGTTGCCGACAAACACGCGGAAGCGGTTTTCCCTGCCGGTGTTTGCGGGGGCGAGCCGGTATGCGAGTTGGGATGCGCGCCTCTACGATGCCAAGCGCAAGCTGCGCGGGGAACGGCTCGATTTGCGGGCCAAGGATATCGGATGGGAGACGTTCATGGTGGGCGGATTGGCCCGCACGTTTGGCGGGCTGCCGACGCTGCCCGAGGTGCGCGGGGGGCGGCCGGAGATCCAGCCGCAGGTGGCGCGGATGACGCCCGAGCAGTTTCCCGATCAGTCGCTGGCGCTCGAGGGACTGGGCACGCTCTACCTCAACTCCGAGAAGGCGCTGGAACTGAAGTTGAACCAGGTCAATGCCCTGCTCGCGTGGGTGCATGGCGGCGGACACCTCGTCGTTGCTCCGGAGCAAGCCCAGGACATCGAAAGCCTGAAGTGGCTGCGCGGGTTGCTGCCGGTGACGCTCGGCGAGATCCGCACCAACCGCAGCCAGGGCGTCCTCCACGAATGGCTCCGGTCCGGCGCCGACCTGCGGTCCTCGAAGTTCTTCAACCCGCCGCCCGGTGCGAGTCGCACGCCGGGCCGTCCACCGCCGGCGGCGTCCGGAGCCGACCCGTATGCCGCGTTGCAGCCGGACCCGGCATTCGAGTTGGCGGAGTTCCCAGCCTTCTCGACCGTCTTGAACGACGGAGAGGCGGTGGTGTCCCTGGGCGGCGGGCCGCTGATCGTGACCGCTCCCCGCGGGCGCGGCCAGGTGACCGTGCTGGCGTTCAGTCCGGAACGCGAGCCGTTCAAGTCGTGGAAGAACCGGTCCTGGTTTTGGGCGCGGCTCTTCAAGCTGCCCGGCGACACCTTGAACGAGCCGACGCAGTTTTACTATGGCGGCTGGAGTGTGGACAGCGTGTTGGGTGCGATGATTGATTCGCGGCAGGTTCGGAAGCTGCCGGTCGAGTGGCTGCTAGCGCTGCTTGTGGTGTATTTGCTTGTGATCGGCCCGATCGATCACTGGTGGCTCAAGAAGATCAATCGCCAGATGCTGACCTGGATCACCTTCCCGATCTACGTGGTGGCGTTTTCGCTGCTGATTTATTTCATCGGCTACAAGCTGCGCGCCGGTGAGACGGAGTGGAACGAACTGCATCTGGTCGATGTCCTGCCGCGCGCCGGCGATGTCGAGTTGCGGGGCCGCACCTATGCGTCGCTCTACTCGTCGGTGAACGCCCGCTACAGGCTGGCGGGCGATCAACCGTTCGCGGCGTTGCGCGGCGAGTTTCTCGGGCCCTCGGGCGGGGGGCAGGAGAGCAGCCGGGTCGAGGCCGAGATTGTTGCGAACAGCTTTCGAGCGGAGGTCGAGGTGCCGGTCTGGACGTCGCTCTTGTATGTCAGCGACTGGACCGAGCCGGCTGCGGCGCCGCTGGCTCTGGACATCCAGGAAGAGGGCGGCTCGATCCGCGTGACGGTGCGCAACGGGCTGTCCCATGCGTTTTCGAGCCTGCACCTGGTGTTGCGGGGGCAGATCTACGAGTTGGGCGGCCTCGATGCCGGAGAGACCAAGGCGGCGCAAGTCCAGCTCTCCACCGGTCAGGCGCTCGAACTGTTTGTGCGTCGGTTCGGACAGGGGTTTACGGGGGCGGCGTCGGCGCGGCGCCAGGCATTTGGGAGCACGGCGCAGGCGCGGCTCGAAGCGAATCCGAACACTCTGATTGCCGCGACGTTCATCGGCCAGTTGGGTCTGTACCAGGGACAGCAGCGCGCGTTTGTTTATCCGCCGGGATTCGAGTTGAGTTCATTGGTCGCGCGCGGCGACGCCGTGCTCCTGGCGTGGGACGCCGGCGGCAGCCCGACAGCCGGTTCCATGTTGAAGCACAAACCGCCGCGCCGCGCGCAGAGCACGCTCTATCGCCTGGCCGTTCCCGTGAGCGGGCGGGCGCCGGCGGCGCCCGTCCCTTGAAAGACCCCATGCAAGCGACACCGGTAAGCAACGCCTCGCAAGCCCAGGCCGGCACCGACCCGAAGCCCGCCGTCCAAACGCTCAGTCTGACCCGTCTCTATGGGGACATGGTGGCGCTCGACAACCTCAGCCTGACGGTGAATCAGGCGGATCTGTTCGGCTTCATCGGGTCGAACGGGGCGGGCAAGACCACGACCCTCCGGATTCTGGCGACGTTCCTGATGCCTTCGGCCGGCACGGTCGAGGTGCTTGGACACGATGTCGTCAAGGACGCCGATGCGGTGCGGCACATCATTGGCTACATGCCCGACTTCTTTGGGGTGTACAAGGACATGGAGGTGACCGAGTACCTCGATTTCTTCGGGGCCTGTTACAAGATACCCGCTCATCAGCGCGAGAAGACGGTGAATGACGTGCTCGAGTTGGTGGGGTTGACCGAGAAGAAGGGGGCGATCATCGGGGCACTGAGCCGCGGCATGCAACAGCGGCTCGGTTTGGCCCGCGTCCTGATTCACGATCCGCGGGTGTTGTTGCTCGATGAACCGGCCAGCGGCCTCGATCCGCGCGCGCGCATCGAGATGATGGCCATCCTTCAGGAACTCCAGCGTCTGGGCAAGACAATCATCATCTCGTCGCACATCCTCAGCGAACTCGAAACCCTCTGCAATCGGGTCGCCATCATCGAGAAAGGCAAGCTCATCTACACCGGCCCCGTCCAGGGGGTGCGAGACCAGATGGCCAGCGGACGCGTCGTCTGGGTGCGCGTGGCGGGCGAGACCGATCAGGCGGTCGCACTCCTCAAGGCGCAGCCTGAAGTGTCCGAGGTCGAGTTGACCGATGGCCGGCTCAAGGTCACCCTGGCCGATCAGGACGCCGACCACAGCGTCATCGCCACGGCGCTCGTCCAGGGCGGCGCCAGGCTGCTCGAATTGCGCGAGGATGAACTCGGCCTCGAAGACGTGTTCCTCCGCGTGACCAAGGGCGAGACTCAGTAGAAGGCCGACGGTGTTGGCCATGAACCTCGACATGGAAAGCGGCGCTGAAGCGCGCGCACCAGGCGCTCGCGCGACGTCGAGGGCGCCCGTCGTGGCGAAGCCCTTGGAGTGCGGCGGTTTACCGCCGCTTTGGGTTCATCTTCACCGAGCAGTTCCGCAAGGAGCGGGTGGCCCTCCAGGAAGGCCCGCACCCTCAGAATTCAAACCGCACGTCTGCCAATCGCCGACCGAGTTCGGCCAGCACGCGTTGTTCCTCCGCGGCGTCGCGCGCGGCGAAGGTGACGCTGAAGCGCAGATACGCTCCGGCATCGTCCCACGGCACCGTCGAAATCAGACGCTCGGTGATCAGCCACTGCGACACATCCTCGGCCGACGCGAACTCGATGCGCGGGCCTTGATGCGGGGTGGCCGCCCGCGGGGCCTTGGCGTAGAGGAAGAATGACCCCTTCGGCATGCGCGCGTCAAAACCCGCTGCCCGCAGCGTCTCGACGAGCGCGCTCATGCGCCGCGAATACTTCGCCGCAATCTGGCGCGTGATCTCCGGATGATCGAGTCCGTACGCCGCGGCGTGCTGGATGGCGAGGAACTGGCCCGAATCCGTGTTGTCCTTGACGTCGCCGTAGGCCTTTACGAGCAGGGGATTGCCGGCGACAAATCCGCAGCGCCAGCCGGTCATGTTGAAGCTCTTGCTGCACGAATGGAGTTCGACTCCGACCTCCTTGGCGCCGGGCGTGGCCAGGAAACTGAGCGGCTGGCCTTCGAACACAAGCGCGGCATAGGCGGCGTCATGGATTACCACGATCCCGCGGCGTCGGGCAAAAGCGACCACATCGCGGAAGAACTCGGGCGTGGCGCTGGCGCCGGTCGGGTTGTTGGGATAGTTCAGGACCAGGGCCTTGGTCCGGCGCAGGACAGCATCCGGAACGGACTCGAGATCGGGCAGGAACCCGTTGGCTTCGGTCAATGGCAGGTTGTGGACGCGTCCGCCGTAGTAGGCGGCGTGGGTGCCGAACACCGGGTAGCCTGGAGTGGTCATCAGGACGCAATCGCCGGGATTCACGAGAGCGGCGGGGAGGATGGACAAGGCGGCCTTGCTGCCGATCGAGTGCAGGACCTCCGTGTCCGGATCGATCCCCGGCACGCCGCACACGCGATCGAGATAGCGCGCCGCGGCCCGTTTGAGCACGGCGTCGCCGTTGTCCGCATACCCGCGGTTCTCCGGCTTGCGCGCCTCGCGCGCGAGTTCCTCGACGACCTCTGGAAAGGCCATCTCGTCCGGCTCGCCCACACCCATGTCGATGATCTCGGAGCCCGGATTGGCTTCGAGGGCGGCGCGTCTGGCGCGCTTAATCTTCTCGAACTTGTAGATCGCCGTCGACTTGCCGTACTGACGCCCGCCAATCCGCTCTGCAAAGAGGTTCTGGATATAGGAATCGTTCATAATCCTGCTGCGCGAACCGCGCCGACGCGCCGCCGCCCCCGTCTGAAAACCGAAAACCGGGCGCGCAAACTAATCGTCATCAAGCTCCGTGGCAAGCGTGAGGCGCCGGTTTCCTCCGGTTTGCGATTCAAGCCCGGGTCAACTCCACTCATTGGCGACGGAGTGGAAATGGGTGTCGCCTTATCGGCAGGTGCTTGGCGTAGTCGTCGAAGTCGTTATCAACGGTGAAGATTCGGAAGCCGTGGCGCACAGCCACAGCGCAGAGGAGCATGTCCGTCGCCGTGCCTTGCACCCCTCGGCGACGACAAAGGTTGTAGTAATGCGCGGCATTCTCATCGTCTTCCTCGTCCACCGGGACGTTGGGGTAGTAGCGCAAATACTCCTTGAGCTGCGTGAATCGGTCTTGCGGCTGCGCCCCGGAGAGCAATTCTTGACGGATTGGGCCCAGCATCCGAACCACGTCGGCTCGAATCAGGTGCTCCAGTTCCACAGCCAAAGGATCCAGTCTCGGTCGGTTTCGCCGCAGGAACATCGACCAGACGCACGTGTCAACCAAGACATTCATGCCCGGCGGCGCATCTGCTTGTAGTCCCACCCAGGGTCGAATTGCATCTGGCCAGCCAGTTCGAGAATCCGCAACCGGTTCCGACGCGCCACAAACTCGGCCAGCGCGGCGTTCACCGCTTCCTGCTTGGTGCGGAATTGACCGAGCTTCACGGCTTCGGCGATCATTTTGTCGTCCAGTTTCAGGTTCGTCGGCACAACGGGAGAGTAGCGCGACACATAATGATGTGTCAACCTCAGCATCCGAGCAAGTATGACTTCATGTGTGGAGAGTCGCCAGGATCATTCTTCTTGCGCATTCTGCGACCAGACGAATTCGCCCGCATCGACGCTCCAGTCAAGCCCGAAGAACCCCGCTGCGCGAACGCCCTCGACGCCTCGGGCCAACATGTCCGTGCCCACCACAAGACAGTCCGGCAGACCGGGGCCCGAGAGGAAGACCGGCAGCCGTTCGGTCAGGCGCAGCCCGGGCAGACCGGATCCTGCGACCGCCCCGACCAGGGCCGTGGGGTCGTCCGGATAAGGCCGCAGAAAGAGGACGCCCAGATCGTCGCCTCGCAGTTGGCGGCTCCCCACGCGCACCACGCCGCGCCCGACCTGGACCGGGCTCTGACCCAACAGGCTCGACCACGCCGCGTTCGAGTCCGCATGGCCGTAGAGAATCACGTTGCGCATTCGTCGACCGCTAGAATCCTTGACCCGTGAAACGTGTTGTAAACAAGTCAAGTCTCTGTGATGCGTTGGAGGGGGCAAGGATTCTAATGAGCGAGGCGCGGGAGAGAGGGGTCGGGAAACACGGGGACTCCCCATGAAGCCGAGGACTGGATTTGGTCTGAGGCGCGCCTCGCTCGGCGTGCCCCGGATTTCGGGGCGTTCGAGGTAGATTGTGTCCGCGACCACGTCAACCGATCCATTGCCGCGATAGCCGAATTGTTCGGCGTCGTAGCGGGCCTTGCGCAGCGCCCAGGCGTTTTCGGAGTCCGTGCCGCGCGTGGCATAGACGAAGAGCATCCGGTTGTTGAAGGCTTCGCGGAACGGACCATAGCGCGCGGGGTTCTTGCGCGCCGGGTCCTGGCGCCCGGCAAGCCGCCAGCGGTCGTTGTGGCGTTCGAATGCGATTGGCTCATCCGCCTCCTGGACAGCCGGTTCCCGATTCGTGGTCCAGAGCGACCAGACCACGCCTTCGAGTCGTTGCCCGTCCAACTCGAGATCGATCGGCGCGCCGGGGGGAATCAGGGGTTCGAGTTGAAACGACAAACGCGCCACATTCACGGTTTGGGCCACGATGCGGCGGCGCCCGGGGTCGCAGCGGGCCGCGACATGGCTCGGCTCGAGATGGCGCTGCTGGGCTTCGATGGTCAGCCAACGGCAACGGCTCGAGACGCCGGGATTGACAGTTGTGAACTCGACGGCGCGCGCCTCCTCGAGGGTCGGGATGCGGCGGCGGGCGAACAGATCGAACATCGGCGCCCAATCGACGCAATCCGTGCCCGGTTCGTCCAAGGCATCCCACCAATGGCCAGCGCCGGCCTGCTCGTGCCAGGCGAAGTCGCGATGGAACTGGCCGAGGCGTTCCCGCATCGTCCGCGCTTCGCTCACAGGGACGTTGTCGTCGGCGTCGCCGTGCAGGATATAGACGGCCTGGTGGAGCGTGTTGCTGACAAGACTGAGCGTGTCGCTTGACGCCGCGGCCCGGCGGAGCAGTTGCTGCATGGGCGAGTCGTCCGGGGTCGTTTGCCCGGCGCGGGCGTAGGTGCGAAAGCTGATCCAGCCGGCGCTCGGGGCGATCGCGGCGAAGAGGTCGGGGAATGTGACACCCATCGACCACGTGCCGTGGCCTCCCATCGAGTGGCCTGTCAGATAGGTCCTGGTCGGATCGGTGCGATAACGGCTCTGCGCCAAAGCAAGAACCTCGAGAGCGTCCCAACGCCCCCACTCCTCCCAGTCGAAGCCATAGGGGCGGCGGTTGGTGGGGCTGACGATGACGGCCCACGGTTTTGGGGCATAGGCAGCGGCTTGACCCGCAGCCTCGACGCTCGCTCCGTGGAGCGACAGGACCAGCGCCGGGTTCGCCGTCGCCTTCGGAGGCGGGTTGACAGCATAGTACTGCACGCTGCCGTCCATACGGCTGATGAAGGTGCGCCGATGGACCTGGGTCGGTTGCCGGATGCCAACCTTCAACGTGGCGGTATCGAGCACGACCGGCTTGCCGCGCGCGACCTGTTTCAGTTGCAGTTCGAAACCGAAATCGCCCGGTTGGGCCGACCGCGGCGGGCGGATGGCAAAAGGGACCTTCCGCATCGCCAGCGGCGGCAGATGGATCGGGAACCGGTTCTCGGGCTTGTCCTTGGTGCCCGCCACGTGAAGGTATAATCCGGATGTGGCATTGGTCGACGCGTTCACGACCACGATGCTCGCCCACACCGGCTCGCGTTCACCCACCAGCAGATCCGGAAGCGTGGTGTCCCCCGGATTCAACAGGGCGCCGGCTTTGGGCTCGGTGAGCCGCGCGCGAAACCGCCCCCGGCTGACTTGGAACAGGAACTCATTCGTTCCCGAATCGAGCCAGACCGGCACCCGGAGATACCCGTGGGCGTACGGATCGCCGGTCCGGATCTCGCCGTTCACATAGACCGCGCTGTGGCCCGCAGCGTCCAGGATCATCACGCGCGGTCTGTCGACGTCGGTCCAGGCGAATGCGTATCCGCCGCGGAAGGCGCGGTGCTCGAACCAGCCGTCCTTATTGGCGGTGGCGGCTTCCCAGACCTGCACGCGGCCATCTGGCGTCGCAACGGTGTCCTGCGCGCTCGGCCGATGCCACGTCCCGGACACAACCTGGGCTTCGATGGCGTCGGTGTGTGTCGTCTCGCGTCCAGCCCGGCCGACAGACCCGATCACCAGCGCGTTTGTGAATACAATGTCACTGGCAAGGGCGCATTGGCTGAGCAATGCCGGCAACACGCAGCCCGTCAGAAACCGCGAGGTCCGTCGTAAACAAACTGGGTGATGTCTCATGTGAGATTCGTGTCCCGCCAGATTAGCTCGTATTTCTCAACGCGGGCAAGACCATCTTCCAGAGTCATGAGGGATTATCGGTGGCGGGACGCGGATGTTAGAAACACTCACTCCCGCACCCTGATTCTGATCTTCTGCGTCACGGGCAGGGCGCCCGTCTTTCCTGTGGCTGTCACCACGTGGAGGCCCGGGGTGTCGAATTTGTGAGTGACGGCGGAGTAGGGACGGTAGTCCGCGAGAAGGGTGCCGTCGCCGAAGTCGATGGCGATCGAGTCGAGGGGCATGCTCTGGGGCCAGATCCGAAAGTTGACAGGCTCGTTCACGCGCAGCCCGTCAGCCGGTGTGTGGGTCACGAAGAGCGTCGGAATCACGTCTTCCGGCGCGGGTCGCGAGAAAACCTTGATCCTGCAAAAATCGACGTCCAAATCGCCCCGGCTGTCTTCGACCCACAGAGCAGCCATGTAGCATCCGGGCTTGTCGAATGCTCTCTTGGCCGTCGGTCCGGTCATGCTCGTACCGTCGTCGAAGTCCCACCGGGAAGACGCAATGTCGGCCCGGCCGGGAATCGAGTTCCGGCCGTTTAGGGACACCGTGTCGCCCACGAACGCGGTCTGATGAGGTCCCGCCACGGCATGCAGCTCCCCGCCGCGCTCAGCCTGGTACGCCGCGACCAGCCACGGATACAGATTCAGGTTTCGACACGGGCGATCGACAGCCAGGTCGGTCTCCGACAGGTAGACCCCGACATGCAGATGTGAGAAATTGCCCGATGCGCCGCGCCGCCCGAGCATCCCGACCCATTCGCCCCGCCGGATTCGAGTGCCTGGCTGGATTCGAGACAGAATGGAATCGAGGTGACCGTAGTGGAGGATCAGTCCGCGATCGTCCCGGATGCACAGGTTGCCTTCGCGGGGGTCGGCCTGGACGACGACGCCTTCGATGGCGCTGACGACCTTCTGTCGTCCTTCGTACCCGGCCAAATCGACGCCGTAATTGTGATAGAAGCGCTGGCCGGCGGGATCGCCGTCCCGGTTGCCCAGGTGCACAGGCTCGTTGTAGGCCTGCAGGCCATGAGAAAACAGACGGTACCCAGGCAGCGGGAAACTCAACAACTCGGTGTCCACAATCGGGTCCGCCGCGTCCCATACGGAACACTGCACCCGCTTCGGCATCGTCAGCCAACCGGATGTCGTATCGACCTGGATCCGCAGACCCGCGATCTCGGTCGGCATCACATACGGCGCGCAGACGAGTGGCACAGGGTTTCCATCGATGTCGATCTCGATGTGGGCCCGGCGAATGAGGCCGATGACAGGATCTTTCTCCTCGGCAACGGACACCAGGCGGATCTGCCGCTCGGTTCCATCCCGAAGTCGGAAGGCGAACGTCTCGCTGGGATCCAAATACGCAAAATGTTGTTTCGAGTATTTGATTCTCGCTGCCTGTTCGGGCGTGATCTGGTGTTCAGCGGCCGGATCCGGGCCTTCGATCTCGATCAAATGGTGGCGGATGCCCTCGCGGAACAGGAAAGGCCCCTGGAATCGTAGCCGGCCCTCGACGATCCAGACTTGATCGAACCGGGTGCTGACCCGCCCATCGGCATGTTTGAACAGAAGTCGGTTTGAAGGATCGAGAATCCACGTGCTTTCGTTGGGGCTGGCGATTCCTTCGATCGAACCATCGGGTCTGAGGCACGCGATCCCGTTGACGCCGCCTCCTTCGTCCGATTGCCACGAGAATTGGAAGCGCCGGTCAGCCAACCGCGCCCGGTCG
Source organism: Verrucomicrobiota bacterium (assembly GCA_040766265.1). Taxonomy (GTDB): domain Bacteria; phylum Verrucomicrobiota; class Verrucomicrobiia; order Limisphaerales; family J093; genus MWFF01. The sequence goes on along the minus strand of JAXGQW010000056.1, from coordinate 6,801 downwards.
ATGGACACGTCCGTCGCCGTGTCACCCGCAGCGCGCGCCGCGCCAGGCGCCGCGAGCAGAGCGCATAAGGTAACGGCTAGCGAGGCGCGCCTCAGACCGAAGCCAGTGCCCATCTTCATCAAGAGTCCCCGTGGTTCCCCGCCCCTAACTTCCGCGCCTCGCTCCGGGGGAGAGGGCAGGGGTGAGGGGAAACGGCATGCCCGTCTTCCCCCGGTGTGCGATTGCGCTGAGATGCGCGGTTGCGGGAGGGCTGAGGGGGCCGGTGTCATGTCATCTGTTCATGCCGGTTCTGCGGTCAGTTCCACGGCTGAAACGGAGGCTGCGGGGAATGTCCAGGCCGAGCGCGGTTCGAGGGCGCGCTCGTGCGAGAAGGTGTGTTCGGGCGAGTACTCGAGGATCTCGAACTCCGGTTCGAATGCGTACCAGAAGACGCGGCCCGACGCGATGTTCCGTCCGCGGATCTGGAACGTAGCCTCGATCGAGCGGTCGCGGCGGGTGTTGACCACGTGCAGGAAGACGCGGTCGCCGGTGCGGCTCGCCGTTGCATCCAGACCATCCGGAATGCCCGAGATGTCCAACGCGTGGGTCCCGGTATGCCGCCGGTACAACCTCATCACCATGGCGACAGGCATGAGGAACGATTTGCCGCCGGGCACGGGGATCATGACGGCGTTGTTCTGCCAGCGGGTGCCGCAGAAGTCCGCCAGCGTGGCGATTTTGAGCACGTCGCCGTTTCGCTCGTGCACATTCAGAACGCACGCGTTGGCGACCCCGGCAGCCCAGGTCGAGAGCACTTCGCAGCGATATCGACCCGGCAGAACAAAATGACATTCCGTCAGGGCCAGCGGGATGCGGTATTTGGCCACCTGTTTCCGCATCGCAGCGATCCTGGTCTGCTGGGCTTGGCTTGCCCGCAAGAGGTATTCCCAGGTCTTCGCCGGGTCCTTGCGGTATTCGATCCCGTGGAGAGGAGAGTCTTTCCCGCCCGGCCCGAAGCCGTTGTGGAAAGCGAGATACTGCAACTGCTCGCCGGCAATCTCCGCCATCCGCCCCGCCCAGCCGCTGTCGCCCCAGCCGATCAGCGAGATGGTCGGGTCGGCTTTGCGCATGGCTTTGGCGAATTCGAGGGTCTTCAAGGCCGCGGTCTCGACGCTGAAACCGTCCGGTTCGTAAGAGGTCTCGTTGCCGATCTGCCAAAGCTTGACCCGGTACGGATCGGCCACGCCGTGCTCGCGGCGCAAGGCGTTCGCAGGTTCGTTGCAGTAGCCCACCCACTCGGATGCCTCGAGGGCCGTGCCCGAGCGCACATCACCCCTCGGCGACACCGCCCAGTACTTTCGCCCGTCCGCCTCGAAGTTCACAACGAGCAGGGGATCGGCCCCAACCCGCCGGCAGAAGTCCACGAATTCGTGTGTGCCGACCTGGTTGTTGTAGATGCCGCCCCAGAGTTGGTTGAGCATCGGCTTGCGTTGGTTCCGCGGTCCCACCCCTTCCCGCCAGCGGTAGTACGAGCAGAAGCATCCGCCCCAGCGCAGAAGCGTCGGCGCCAGTTCCTGTGTGATCTCGATCACGTCCTCCCGCCAGGCATCATTGCCGAAGTCCCAGGCGGCGTCGACCGAGCTGTCCGTGACGCCCAGCGGCTCCATGAACTGCATGTAAAGGTAGGGCGAAAGCTCGAACTTGGGGCGAGGATCGATCACCATGATGCCCTGCGCTGGCGCTTCTTCATCCGCGGATCGAGCCGATCCTCGTCCGCAGGCCACACCGGCTGAGCCCATGCCCACGGCGACCAGAAAGCTGCGGCGACTGATGTCTGTCGATTTCATGACGCGCTCTGCGGTGTTTATGGTTGCTCGGTCTTCATCGCATCCGCCGCCCGGTTTGTCGAGCGGAGGATCAGACCCGGAAATCTCACCCGCAGACCGTCCGGAATGCCGCGATCGCCCCATTGGTGAGATTTCCGGGTTAGGGTCTGTGCGACACTTAATTTCCGATTCATTCTCCCACAGACCCTTATCCCACGCGCAATCCCAACTTCTGAACAATATCCGTCTCCTCCGCTCTTTCTCATCCGTGCCTCGCTCTGTGGAGTCCTCCGAAATCAGGGGCAGAAACAAGGAACGCCAAGCGGTTCTCATTTTGGCCCCGAGCCGCCTGAAGGCGGCACACCGAACACCGCGCCGAAGCGTCGGACGTGGTTGGGTGTTCCGGCTTCAGCCGGTTCTCGCCGGAGGCCCAGGCCAAAATGAGACTTCCCCGATTTTCAAGCGCGCGTTGCGCCCATGAACCTGATAGGGCTGGGCGCGGTTCAAGCGCTCGGCGCAGCGTGACCGTGATGTTCTATGGTGCGCTCGCAAGAGTGGCCCGCAAATGAGATTGGTTCTGGCCGTCGACAGACGTGTTGTATGGTGACGCCGCTAGCAGGGTGTTCCCGCTGGGCAGATTTGTCCCTGTTACGACGGTCGGGCACCGGGCGCCTTGAGCCATCAAAGCGCCTATGAAGACCCTATCGGTAATTAATCCAAAGGCTGCGGAATTGACGTGGGCAGTGAAAAGCTCTTTGTCTCCATCGCCGGCGACGAGCCGGTGGTTTTAGGACGGTTACCGGCCGGGGTGTATCGTCTGCGCGACTTCCTGAAGCAAAACGGGGTCACGACGGCGGCGATGGAAGCCACCGGTGTGTATTGGCTCTATGCCTACGGGGTGTTGGCTTGGCAGGTCTGGCGGTGATCGTCGTCAACGGCCAGTACGTGCGAAATCTACCGGGGCGCAAGACCGACATGAGTGATTGCCAGTGGCTGGCTTGTCTGCACGCCCATGGACTGCTGCGAGGTGGAACTGTTCCGCCCGCGGAAATCCGGCATGCAGGATTACCAGCGCTTGCGCGCGGATCACCTCAGTGAGGCCGCCAGCCAGGTGCAGAAGATGCAACAGGCGCTGGAACGGATGAACATCAAGTTCCACGACGTGATCAGTGACCTGACTGGCGTCAGTGGGATGAAGGTCATCAAGGCCATCCTTGCTGGAGAGCGTCAGCCCGAACGGTTGCTGGAGCTGTGTGATAAGCAAATCCAAAAGAAGAAGTCGGAGCGAGTGCTGGAGTCTTGCACGAGTCTGGGCTCCGGAGCATTTGTTTGCTCTGGGGCAGGCGCTGTCGGTTTGGGGTTTATCAGAAACTCCTGGCCGAGTGCGATCGGCAAATCGAGCGGTGCTGAAGGATTTGGCGGGAGCCCGCCGCCGGCATCACCGCCCAGTTCCTCCGAAGGGCGGGAGCCAAGGCAAAGCGCCCAAGCCACCTGGTAAGAATGCGCCGCAAATCGAAGATTTGCACGCGCTGCTGGTTCGCATCTGCGGCGGTCGGGACGCCACTGACTTGCCGGGGGTGGCGGACTATCTCTGGCTCCAACTGATGGCCGAGACCGGGACTGATATGAGTGCCTGGAGCACCGAAAAGCACTTCACGGCCTGGTGCGGGTTGGCCCCGGGCACACGGCAGAGCGGAAAGCAAAGGCTCCGTCAAGCGTCAGCGCAACCGCGCCGGACGGCTCTTTTGCGCTGGTGCCAGAGGTCTGGTCCAAAGCGTCGATAAAGGCCTGGAGGCTTCGTTCGACGCCTCAGCCGTCGCAAAGAAGTGGTGGCCGCAAGGCCTTGGCGCGCAAGCTGGCAGCACTCTATTACCGGGTGCTGCGTTATGTGGGTATGCCGAACAGGGACTGCGGCAATACAGACAGAAGTACGAAAAAGTCAGCGTCGGCTGCTCGGAAAACTGGCCGCCAAACATGGTTTCCGGCTTGTCTCCGAGCAAACGCTGGCGCACCATGCCGCCATCAGCCGAGCCGCTACCCCAAACCCAAGCCCATCGCATGCCTAATCAACTTGTGGGCCTCCCCAGCCCACGAGCTGGGCCCAGCGCCTAAACCGCGCCCCGCCCTATCAGGTTCATGGGCAGAACTGCCGAGGAACGCGCCGACCGCTTGACAAAGACCGCCAACCGCTCCACCTTGAATTCAGAAATTACAATGGTGATAAGTAGTAAAATGTATCTATGCTGGCATGGTGTCCCTCACACGCAATCGATGAACCCGACACGCAAAGCGGCGCTAAAGCGCACGCGCTCCAAACGCTTCGCCTCTTCGCGCGCGAGTGGCGAGGTTGCGAAGTCCCGCAGAGAGGGAGCGTGCGGCGGTTGACCGCCTCTTGAGGTTCTTGTTCAGTGATCAGTTCTAAAACGGCAACTTCGCTTGCCATGAACCGTACGTCCTCACTGCTTGCGTTGAACTCTGACGGGTGACGACCGACGTGGAAGTTTTCCACGCGGCGGGATTCCCCCGTCGCTCTGGCACAGCCAATGACTGAAGTCGAAAAGCGATATGCGGATCTGGTCGACCATCTTCCGGTGGGAGTGTATCGGAACACGCCTGGGGACGAGGGACGTTTTCTTGAGGCCAACCCTGAACTTGTGGCGATGTTCGAAGCCGACTCGAGGGAGCAACTGCTGGGGTGTCGCGTGAACGATCTGTATGTTGATCCCGAACAGCGGAAGGTGTTTTGTGAAAAGATACTCAGGCACGGATTCGTGCGAGAGCACGAGCTGGAACTGAAGACCTTGAAGGGGCGCCGGCTTTTGGCGGAGGTGAATGCCACGCTGAAGCGCGATCAGGGGGGCGAACTCTATATCGACGGAGTGATTGCGGACGTCACCGAGCGCAAGCGGGCGGAGGCGGACTTGCGTCGGGCCTGCGCTGAACTGGCGCGGAGCCAGAAGGCCTTGAAGTCGACAATGAGACAACTGCTGGCATCGCGTGACCAACTCGAACAGGCCCAGCTTGGATTGATTCAAGCCGCGCGATTCGAATCGGTGGCGACGCTTGCGGCCGGGGTGGCGCATGAGGTCAAGAATCCGCTTCAGATCATTCTGATGGGCGTCGACTACCTCGATGCCAATCTCCCGCCCGAGTCAGGCGATCTCGCCGCGGTTGTGGGCGACATTCGTGAGGCCGCGCGGCGCGCCAACGCGATTATTCGCGAGATCCTCGAACTTTCCGTCGCTGCCCCATTGGATCGACGGGAGGCGGACATGAATGCGGTGGTCGAACGGTCTTTGGCGCTGGTGAACTACGAGGCCCAGGCGGCTCGGGTGCACGTGGTGCGAGACCTGGCGCCGTCCTTGCCGCCGGTGCTGATTGACACGGCCAAGATTGAGCAGGTGCTGATCAATCTCTTTCTCAATGCCTTCCAGGCCATGTCGCAGGGCGGGCGGCTGACGGTCTCGACCCGCGTCGAAAGGGCGCGCGATCCGGTCCCGAGCTTGGGGCCATCGACAGCCGGCGAGGGCGGCGAAAGCCGGTTCGTCGCAGTCGAGGTGCGCGACAACGGTCCGGGCATTCCCCGAGAACTGCTCCCGAAGGTTTTCGATCCGTTCTTCTCGACCAAACCGGTCGGTGTCGGGACGGGCTTGGGGCTGGCGGTTGTCCGGAAGATCATCGATTTGCATGAGGCCGCGATCGACCTCGCGAACGGGGCTGAAGGCGGTGTCCGTGTGGCGATGCGGTTTCGCGCCCGATCCCCGACGACGCCCGTCATGCCGGTGCCGGACGCCCGCAAACGTCAACGCACTGCCATTCGTCCGGCGTCTCGGAAGGCAGGGATTCCGGAGGTCCGATGAAGGGAGCCAAGAAACGAGTGCTGATCGTGGACGATGAGATCAGCTTCACGCGGTTGCTGAAACTGAACCTCGAGCAGAGCGACGGGTACGAGGTCCAGACGGTCAACGCCCCGTTGAACGCCCTGGCCGAGGCGCGGCGGTTTCAGCCGGAGTTGATCCTGCTTGATGTCATGATGCCCGATCTCCCCGGGGGAGACCTGGCGGCCCAACTGCTGGCCGACCCTGCCCTGCGGCACGTTCCGATCATCTTCCTCACGGCGGCCATCAAGAAGGCGGAGGTGTCTGCTTGCGGCGGCTTCGTGGGCGGGCTGCCCTTCGTGGCCAAGCCGGTCGAGATGAAGGAGCTCAGGCGCGTGCTCGGCGCCTATCTGGCCTGATCGGACGACTCACATCGAGTTGGATTGTTGCGCGAAGCCGCACATTTCACACCCCGTCCGTGCCCAGTGCGGTCAGACTTCGCGCTAGGACTGCTAAGCCTGGGCGATGATCATCACCTCAGTCAGTTGCGGGGCAGGGATTCACCACGAAGGACACGAAGGACACGAAGCGGCAAGCAAAAGTCGGATCCAATCCTGTTCTATCGAGAACAGCCGAAACGCCCATCCTGACCTCGGTGCTCGCCTTCATGCTCTGATGCGCTCTCGTGGCGACATGAGAGCGAAAAACTGGGACCGTGCAACCTGTGTGGACAGCAGACCGATCCTGCGAATATCCTGGAGAGATGTTTCATATAGCTTCGCGGAGTCTCACATCCGGGCCGATCATGATCTCTGTGTTCTTCCGGGCGAGGCGCGCGTCAGACCAGTCCCGACGCTCAGCCTCAAGGACAACCCCAATGCCTTGCCGGCTCTCTGTTCGGGGCGGGCTTGGGCGCGGTTCTTTCATCATGGTTCTGGCGTTGGCGTTGTTGTTGGGGGCGAGCCGGTCGGTTCAGCCGGCCGAGCGTGACGATCGCTTCTTCGACGCTGCTCCCTTTGCCCGGGTGTGCACCTGGGATCCGCAGCGTGACATCGGCGTCCGGGCCAATCGTCTCGAGGAGATTGCCGCTGCGGACCTGTTCCTTGCGACGGATCTGATGCCCGGCGCGGAGGGTGAGTACAGAGTCGAGTCGGCGGCCAACGGCGAGGCCTGCATCG
>JAXGQW010000055.1:0-35897 GCA_040766265.1 Verrucomicrobiota bacterium | reverse complement strand
CGGCCGGGCCTGCACTTCGACGTCATTGTCGCCAATCCTCCCTACATCCCGAGCGTCGAGATCGAGCGTCTCGCCCCGGAGGTCCGCGATCACGATCCGCGCCCGGCGCTCGACGGAGGTCCAGACGGTCTGGACGTGATCCGCCAATTAGCCGCCAGAGCCGCCGCTCACCTGAACTCATCCGGCCATCTTCTGGTCGAATTCGGCGATGGCCAGGCCACAGCCGTTTCAGACCTCTTCGTTCGACACGGCTGGATCGTCGAGGCCGTCGAGGCCGACCTGAGCGGGCGGGAACGAATCTTGATTGCGCGGCCTGCCCGAAGATGAAACATTGCCGCCCACTGTCCAGCCGCGGCCGGCGTGTCGGGGCAACGGACGGGGCGCGCCGTCTCGATGCGGCGCGGGGAACAAGTTGCGTGCCATGTACAGTCTGTTGATCGAGGGCGGGCGACCGCTGGAAGGCGAGGTCACGGTCAGCGGGGCCAAGAATGCCGTGTTGCCGCTGATGGCGGCGGCGCTGCTGACCCGCGAGCCGTGCGTGATTCGGCGCGTGCCGGCGTTGAGCGACGTGGCGTTCATGGTCCGCATCCTGACCGCGGTGGGCGCCAAAGTCCGGTCCCAGGGCGACACCGTCTCGATCGAGGCCAATCGCATCCGCGGCTTCTGCGACTACGACCTGGTGCGCAAGATGCGCGGCTCCGTCTGCCTTCTGGGCCCGCTGCTGGGGCGCTTGGGACAAGCCAAAGTCTCACTGCCTGGCGGATGCGTCATCGGCACCCGCCCGATCGATCTCCATCTCAAAGGACTTCGCGCCCTGGGGGCGAAGATCCAGGTTGACAGCGGGTACGTCTGCGCGCAGACCCGGCGTCTGAAGGGCTCGGCCATGTTCCTGGGCGGGCGCGCCGGCCCGACCGTTTTGGGCACGGCCAACGTCATGATGGCCGCGGCGCTGGCCGAGGGGGTGACGGTGATCCAGAGCGCCGCCTGCGAACCCGAGATTGTTGACCTGGCCGAATTCCTCAACGGGATGGGGGCGCAAATCACGGGCGCCGGCAGTCCCACCATCACGATCACCGGCGTCAAGGAACTGCACGGCGCGCAGCACGAGGTTATCCCGGATCGGATCGAGGCGGCGACCTTTGCCATTGCGGCGGCGTGTTCGCGCGGCGAAGTGACTCTGCGGGGCGCGCGTCCCGAACATCTCCACGCGGTCCTCGACAAGCTCGAGGAAGCAGGCGTCCGGCTCGATCGCGCCGGCGGGAACTTGACGGTCAAGGGTGGGCGGCGGCTGCGCCCCGTGGATGTCACCACGCAGCCGTACGCCGGGTTCCCGACCGACGCCCAGGCGCAGATGATGGTGTTGATGACCCAGGCGTCCGGCATCAGCATCCTCACCGAGCGCATCTTCGAGACCCGGTTCATGCACGTGAGCGAATTGGCGCGGCTGGGCGCCGACATCACGATCGAAGGACCCAGCGCCGTCGTCAAGGGCCCCTCGGTCTTGAGCGGCGCGCCGGTCATGGCGAGCGACCTGCGCGCCTCGGCCGCGCTGGTGATCGCCAGCCTCGTCGCCCGGGGCCGGACGCACGTGAAACGCATTTACCACCTCGACCGCGGCTACGAGCACATCGACGACAAATTGCGTCGGCTCGGCGCCCGGATCCAACGACTCTCCGACTCATGAGACAGTTCCTGACCGTTGTCATGGTTGTGGCCCTGGTCTGGCTGGGCTGGAAGTTCAGCCACTTCGCCAAGAAGGAAATCGGCACCACCCCGGTGCGGCAAGACGGCGGGCGAGCGCCCGCCCCGGGCAAACTGCCGGGCATGGCCGCCAGCCTCGAGGAGAGTTATGAGGCGGCCAAACGCGAGGGGGGTCAGGGCGTGGGCCGATGGCTGGCCCAGCACCAAAGCGAAATCCAGGATCCGCGGCTGACGGACATCGAGCTGGATTATGTGCTGTTGGTCGGGCGCTCGAATGTCGCCGAGGCCCGGCGTGTGCTGGCGGAAATCCGGCAGCGCATCACGCCCGCATCCCCGGTCTACAAACGGTTCGAGCAGCTTTCGAAAACGTACGAATAGCGTTCAACTTTCGGCTCGACGCGCGCCGTTTCGCGCTCCAAGTTGAGTCTGGACGACGTGGGGCTCTCCCACCGGCGAGCCCGCCGCCGCAACAAGTGAAAGACACGGACATGACCATGGAAACCTATTTCCATAACATCGAAGAGCCGGCCAAGATCAGCCGCGAAAAAGTCGCCGAGGATCTCCGCGTCCTCATCCGCGACGCCGAGGAGTTGCTCAAGGCGGGCGTGGGCGACACCAGCGGCAAGACCGCGGAAATCAAAGCCCGCCTCCAGGCCTCGGTCGACAAGGCCAAAGCCACCGCCACTCAACTCGAAGACAGAGCCCTCGCCAGCGCCAAGGCGGCCGACCGTCTGATCCGCGACCACCCGTACGAATCCATCGGCGCGTCTTTCGGCGTCGGCCTGTTGTTCGGCCTGTTGCTGGGACGCAGGTAGCCTCATGGCAACCGAACCGAAGTCGCCTCAAGGCTTCTTCGCCTCGTTGCTCGGCGCGCTCGAGTCCGTGCTGGCTCTCGCGCGAACGCGCTTCGAGCTGTTGACGGTCGAGTTGCAGCAGGAGAAGGTCCGGTTGATCGATCTCCTCCTGCGCGTGGCCGCGGCCGCGATTCTCGCGCTGCTGGCCCTGGGCACGCTCACGGCCGGCCTCATCTGGCTGCTCTGGCCATGGTCGCCCATCGCCGCGTTCGTCGGCTTGACCCTCCTCTATGGCGGCGGCTCGGCCTGGCTCCTGATCGGCATCCGACGCGAGTTGAAACACGGGCTCAAGCCATTCGCAGGCACCCTGGCGGAGTTCGAAAAGGACCGCGCATGTTTTCGAGCCGGACGTTAGGCGAACTCGAGACCCGACGGCAATCGCTCATCATCGCCGCCGCGGATCACCGCGCCCGACTCCACCACGACTGGAGTCGCCTGGCCGATTCCTTGGGCTGGGCGGACCGCGCGGTGCATTGGGCGCGCGGGGCGCGTCCGCTGCTCTGGATCGCCGCTCCGGTGGCCGGTTACACCCTGGCCAGACGCGGGCGTGTTCTCCTGCGCTGGCTCCCCTTGATCTGGCCCTGGTGGCGCATCGCCAAAAGCTTCGGAGCGCGTTTTCGACAGTAGTCTCCACCGCCTGGGGTCAGATCCCTGGATTCGGTTCTGGATTTGACAGGCGGTTGAGCCATGTGCGAATGCCGGCTCGGCTGCTCCGGATCGAACGAGCGGCTCCTCGTTATCACCGCGTGCGGTTTCTGACCCGCATGGCAGTTCTCTTGCGAAGTCTGACCGCCATGTGCGCCGACGGGGCGTGACACGTCCGGTTTAGGGGGGCCGCGCAATGACGCTGATCTCGTCGAAGAAGGCTTCCTCGTTGCAGATCCCGAGCGGACCACCATAGGCCACCTTGACCACCAGACACACCGTTTTGCCCGCGTAGGGTCTTAGGTCATAGGTGCGCGTGTGCCAGTTCTCGTCGGCCGGCTGGGAGCCTGGGTTGATGGTTTCCGTGGGAAGCCACGTCAGCGTCTCACCATCGTGGATGCCGACCGCCAACAGGAAGTCGCTCTTGCCGGGATGTTCGTAGGGATCGCCGCTGACGGTCAAACGCAGTTCGCAGGAGATCTCCGCCGGCAGAGCGACTTTGCGCACGATGTAGCACGGGACCGTTTCGCTCTGGGCGTGAACCGCCAGAATGCCGCGTCGGCCGGGGTTGGGACTGCCCGGATGGCCGCCTTTCGCTTCCGGCACGTCGATCCAAAACGGATGGGTTCCCGCATAGCATCCGACGATCCGGCAACGGTCCAAATCCTCACGCCGGTCAAATTGGTTCGCGAGCCGAGGGTCGAGCGGCGTCGAGCGCAAGACCTGATCGAGGTTGGCCGGGTCGAGGTTCGGATGCAGCATGGCGACCCTCCGGGAGGCGAGGGGCGGCAGGGGTTCGTGCCGGTAGCCGGCGGGATCCGCCTGGTACCAGTAGAAGACCGTCGCGCAGTCCACCCAACAACCGCCTGCCTGCACTCGCTCAGCCCACTCGGGTCGCGAGGTGAAGCCCTGTTCCTGGCTCCAGTTAATGGACCACATCAGCTCCCGGGCAAAGCGGATCGGCAGGTGATCGTGGAAGCGGTAGATCGAGAGCAATGAGGGTATGCCTTTGCCGATGAACGGCATACCGGCGCGCAGCCCCGCAAACGGCTTCTGGAAACCCCAACTGAACGTGAAGGAGTCTTCGGTCCCGAGATAGTCCAACGCCCGCTCGCGGCCATCGATGTCGACTTCGTTGTTGCCCTCCATAACGAAGTTGAAATCGCGGAAGAGGGGTTCATCGGTCACGACGCTGAACTGGCGTCCGACGAGGTGGCCTTGCCCTTCGGTTCTGAAAAACGTGACCTTGGTGTCTTTCGTGAGCTGGAATGCCGAGCGGCGCCACGTCGCGTGGAAGTAACCCAGTTCGGGATTCCACTGCGGCAGCGGCTCCCATTCGACGTAGCTGTAGTTCATCGCGTCCCGCGGAGTGTCGTTGTGGAGGATGACCCGGGCGCGCCTGGCGAAGGGCATCGGGAAATAGCAATTGTAGCTCCAAGGGGCGCATTCGATCAACGGCGTGCTGAAGTCCATGCTCTTGCCGTTGCAGCCATCGCCGAAGAAGTCGGCAAGCGGGCACACGACCGCCGGCTCCGGCGCATCGTCGAACGTGATCTCGAGGACGATCCCTCGGGCGTTCAGGTCCGGATCCTGGTGTCGGGTGGTGTGAATGTGGCGGATGATTCCCGGGCCTTGCAGGTCTGCCACCACCATGCGCTGACCCGCATCGAGCGACGGCAACTCCTGGTAACGGTCATACTTCCAGCCGGCGTTGGCGAACCCGGTTGTGGCGTTTTTCTTGAGCACTGCCAGGTCGCTGCCCACTTCGATGCCCCAACCGAGGGGCTGCTGAGCCGGCAACGTGAGCGCGAGGGCGGCGTACAGACAGAAACGACTGAGGGATTGCATTGGTCCTTATCCTCTGAAGTGCCCGGCTTCTCTCACCCCAGCCGCCACGGCTCGCGCATGGCCGTTCCCAGAAGACGCGACGCAGTCGGGTCGTCGGCGATTGTCTCTGTCTCCGGATTCCAGGACAGCTTGCGCCGGAGTTGCATCGCGATTTGTCCCAGGTGACCGGGGGTCATCGAGCGCTGCCCGACCTCCGCGGGCGCGACCGGGGCGCGACGCGATTTCACGCAATCAAGAAAGTTGCGATGATGGCCCGGGGAGCGGGGCAGCTTGATCTTCATCGCGTCCGTGGGTTCGAGCAACAGCCGTTTCGGTTCGGCTTCGATCGCCTCGCGATCGCACCGAATCCACCCGTCTTCTCCAATCCAGCGCGTGCCAATGCGGACCTCGGGAGCCCCCGCGGCAATCAGCATCGAGACCTCGTTTGCGTACTTGCAGGTGACGCGAAACGACGTGGCTGTGTTCCATAGACCGCGTGACGGAAACTCGCCCTCCGCCTCGACCTCGACCGGACCGGTTGCGTCCCAGTCCATGCCCCAGTGCGCGATGTCGACGTGGTGGCCGACCCAATCGAGCAACTGGCCTCCGCCGTAATCCAGGTGCCAGCGCCAGTTCTGGTGGACGCGCGCCGGGCAATAGGATGCCCACGGAGCGGGTCCGAGCCAGAATTCGTAGTCGAGGTGGGTGGGTGGCGGTCCCGCCTGCTCCTGGCCGGCGGTGCCGCAGAGGTCCGTGTGTCCCGATGGCAGACCAACCTCGACCGCGCGCACTTTTCCGATGCGTCCGTTGCGCACGAGTTGGGCGGCCGCCCGGAAGGTTTCGACCGAGCGCTGCCAGCTCCCGGTCTGCCAGATGCAGCCATACCTCCGGACGGCTTCGCAGATCGACCTGCCTTCTCGAAGAGTGTGGGCCAGGGGCGCCTCGCTGTAGACGTCCAGTCCGGCTTTGACCGCTTGGACGGCTGGGACGGCGTGCCAGTGGTTGGGCAAGGCCAGCGCCACCGCGTCCAGATCTGCCCGAGCCAGGAGATGACGAAAATCGTAATACACGCGGCAGTCCTGGTTCTTGTAATGCCGGTTCACCAGTTCTTTGCCTTCTTCGGCGTGCAGCTTGTCCACATCGCACACGGCCACCACCTGGCAGTCCGACTCCCCGAGAAACGACTCGAGATTGCGGACCCCTCTCGAGCCGACGCCGATGGCGGCCAGGACAATGCGCTCGCTTGGGGCAGGACGCGCGCCCTGGGCCAGGATGGAGGCGGGTGCCACGATGGGGACCGCAAGAAGGGTCGGGGCCGTGGCGAGCGTTTGCAGAAAGCGGCGGCGCGTGGATCGATGGGGCGCGCACACTCGATGTTCGTCTCTGGTCATTCGCGTAAATCGTTCGATATCTCTGGCGCCGTCGGCGCGCGCCCGCATGGATCGGAAGCTTTGCCGAACATCCAGGCAGGGCCGCCCTGCGCGGGCCTTGCGCCGGCCGAGCTACTCGACTTTCAACAGAACTCCCTGTCCGGCGGCCAGCCACTGCTGTTCGCCCGCGAACCCGGTCAACTGTCCGGTATAGGGCGAGACCATCTGGACGCGGCGCGGCGTTTGGCGGAACGTGACCGCGCCATGGTGGGATCGGAGCGAGTCCTTGTTGACGACGAGCGCGTAGCGGCTGCCGTCCGCGTGCGTGAAATCCCCAACCATGAACGGCGCGTTTCCGACGGTTGCGACCAGGCTGGATTCCCCGGGGCCGTGTGCGCCTTCGGGAATGGCTCCGAAATGATAGACCTCGTCCGAGGTCAGTTGCAGCAGAGGAAAGCGGGTTTGCATGACCTGAGTGTACGTGGTCTCCGCGCGCGTTTGCAAGCGGCTGCGTCCAGATTCCTCGATCGCTGAAACGTGTCACGGACATGTTCGTGTGCAGCATCCGGGCCAGCAGCTCTGCCCATGAACCTCGTAGCCGCGGACGTCAGTCCGCGCCATCTCGCTCCGCCAGAGACAAGGAACAGCGCCGACTCATCCCGCGCTGCGGGACGGCTACGACCTTCATGGGCAGAACCGCTGCGTCCGTGCGGCCCAGCGTTGACGCATGTCAACACAGTGGCGCATCGTCTCGACCCGGCATGAATCTCAGGTGTTTGCTTCTTGCACTCGGGCTCGCCGCGGGGATGGCGGTTGCGGACGCCGCGGGCGACGCGGACAGTTCTTCGGCTTTCGAAGAAACCCGGCCCATCGACTATTTCATTGTCGTGACCGGAGGCGAGCTGCTCGAAGGCGTCTACCCGGACGGCCACACGCATTTTCTGACTCGCACGTTGCGGCTGCTGGGTTGCCGCTGCGTCGGCTCGCTCACTGTGGACGATCGTCGCGAGGACATGCTGCGCGCGTTGCGTCTTGCGACGAACCAGGCGCCGCTGGTCCTGGTTACCGGCGGGCTCGGGCCAACCCCGAACGACATCTCGCGCGAGACGCTCTCCGAATTCACCGGCATCCCCCTGCGCGAACACCCGGATGCGCTGGCCGACCTCGAACGGCGCTTCGGCCAGACACGCGACCAGATCCGGCCCAACCTGCGGCGCCAGACGCTGGTGCCCGAACGCGGCGGTTACCTCAAGAACGGCGCCGGAACAGCCGTCGGCCTTGTCTTTGACCTGGGCAAGACGTTCCAAGGGAACCAGGACGCGCTGGTCATCGCGCTGCCCGGGCCGCCCCGGGAACTCCAGCCGATGGTTCTGCGGGAACTGGCCCCTTTCCTGAAAGAGCGGTGCGGCGCGCGCTCTTTCGGGCACTCGCTGACGCTCCGCTTTGTCGGGATTGGCCAGTCGCAAATCGACCAGTCAATCAAGGATCACGTGGCGATGGCGCCCGACGTGATGGTGACTTCGTTGTTCGAGGGCAGCCGGGTGGATTTCACCTTCGCCCTCCCGGGCCATCGCCCCGAGGATCGCGCGCGCCTCGAGCGGATCGAAGAGGCCATCCGCGAGCATCTGGCCGAGTTCCTCTATTCCGACGACGGCACAGCACTCGAAGAGGTGGTCGCCCGGCGGTTTCTGGCGCGCAAGGCGTCCGTCACAATCGCCGAGGTCGGCAGCGGCGGACAACTCGCCGCGGCTCTCGGCTCATTGCCGAGTGCGCCGCAATTGCTCGCAGGCGCGTGCTCCGCCCCGAACGAAGAGACGCTGGCGCGCATCCTCAGTCTGCCCGCCGCGCCCGCCGCGCGTCCTGCGATCGAGCGGGCGCAAGCCCTTGCCGAGGCGGCGGCACGGTGGGGACGCACTCCCTGGGCGCTGGCCGTTGGCGGGGTCGAGACGAATGCAGCAGGCAGGCGCGCGGTCTGGCTGGCTCTGAAGTCCGCGGATGGTCCCTGCCAGACCTATGCGGTTCCGGCGCACGATTCGGGCGAGATCAGCCGCGGCGGCCTGGTCACCGCGATTCTCGATCAGTTGCGCCGCGCGCTGCCTTAGCCTGCATTTCTCACCACTTTTGGACAACGCGAAGCCGGAGCACACAGGAGAAGTACAAATGCAGGCTAAGAGAGCAAAACCGCGCCCCGACCGATGAGAGAACGTAAGGCCACAGAATGTTCTGCTGGGCGAGCACGATCCCGACGCACGGAATCGTTGCTTTCTCCGCTCTGGGCGCGGTTTTGCCACAGCCCGGATTTCAGATTCCTCCTTCAAGTGGTGAGAAATCCGGGTTAGGGGCCGTCCATTTACAGTGCCAGGGCGCGAACGGCGTGTTCGGCGAGGTTCAACACCTTGTCCGGCGCGATCCCCAGCCAGAGCATGCCGACGATGCAGAACCAGAGGACCGCTCGGGTGAGCCCTGAGAGGACAATCGGCTCGGGATCGCGGACGACTCCGCGTTCCGTTTCTCCCGGCCAGTACATCGCCCGGATGACGCCGAAATAGTAGTAGATCGAGATCACAACCGCCAGCAAGGCAACACTCGCCAGGGCATACATTGCGGGCCAGGAAGGGCCCTTCTCGAGAGCCGCTTTGATGAGCAGGAACTTTCCGAAGAAACCGGCCAGAGGGGGAATCCCGGCGAGGGAAACCATGGACAGAGCGAGCGCGGCCGCCAGCAGCGGCGAGCGCCGGTGCAGCCCGGTCAGGGCCGGGATATCCGCGCCTTCCGCGGTGGGCGCCACCAGGCACAACACGAGGAATGCCGCGCCGAGGGTGAACAGGTACGCCGCCAGGAAATAGAGCACGGCGCTGAGGCCCGGCGCGCTGAACGTCGAGAGGCCCAGGAAGACAAACCCGCCGTTGGCGATGCTCGAATACCCGAGCAATCGCTTCAGATTCCGCTGCGGGATCGCGCAGAGGACGCCGTAGAGCATGGTTGCGGCCGACACGACCGCGAACAGTCCGTGCCAGCCCCGTCCGATCGCCGGCGCCGCTTCGTGGAACACCCGAATCAGCAGCGCCACTCCCGCTGCCTTCGATCCCAGGGCCAGGAACGCCACAGTCGGGGTGGGGGCGCCCTGGTAGACGTCCGGAGCCCAGAACTGGAACGGCACGGAGGCGAGCTTGAACGTGAGCCCGAGGAAGACCAGCAACAGGCCCAGTTCGAGCACGCGATGGCTCCCGGTGTTCGATCTGTCGGCCAGCCTGGCAAAATCCAGCGTGCCGCTTGATCCAAAGACCAGGGCAATCCCGTAAACCAGGAACGCGGACGCGACTGCGCCCAGAACCAAATACTTGACCCCGGCTTCGAGCGAGGCCAGGCGGCGGCGCTGGTAGCTCGTCAGGATGTAAAACGTGACAGCAATCAGTTCGAGGGCCACAAAGACCATCGCAAAATGATAGGCCGATGCCGCGAGCATCATGCCGGTGAGCGCGAACAACTGCAGCGCGCAGTACTCGGGGAAGCCCGCTTCGATGCGATCGGCGATCTCGATCGACATCAGCAGGACCACCAACGCCGTCAGCAGGAAAAAGCGCTTGAAGTAAAGCGACAGCTCGTCCAGACGATACATCCCGCCAAAGGCCATTCGCGGTTCCGGAATCAGGACGGCGAAGCTGGCCACGAAGATGACCCCCACGGCGATTGCCGCCACGCAACCCAATTGACGCTTCTGCTCGGGGGGCGTCCAGAGATCCAGAACAAGCACCGCCAGAGCGGTGACCATCACCGCCAGTTCGAGTCCTATGGCTGTCAGGTCACTCATGCGCAGCGTTTCCCGTCAGCCGGATCGAACGCCCAGACTGCCGCCTGGATCGCCCGGCCGCGATCCCCTCTTGGCCGGCATCGGAGGCCCCACGTTGGCCAATCGAAGCCTTTGTCGGTTCAGACCCGCCAAACAGGCGGTCGTCGGCGTGCTGGATCTCCGCCACGGAAGAGCCTTGAACAGCCGCGATGGCCTGTTGTGCGGAGGCGGCGATGCGGTCGGTCAGGAGTCTCGGGAAGCAGCCGAAAACAACCAGGGCGGCCAGGAGAAGCGCGTACGGCAGTTTGCGCCAGGCGTTCGCGGCATCCGGCGTGTCGTGCCAGCGCTGCGGCAGTTCTCCGTGGAGCATGACGCGGACCGCGCGCAAGGCATAGACCGCGCCGATGATCAAGCCCGCCCACGCGGCCAGGCTGACGATGACCGGGTGCCGGATCCAGGCGCCGAAGAGAACGAGGATCTCGCCGGGGAAGTTGGCGAATCCCGGCAGCCCGCATCCGGCCAGCATCGCCATGATCAGGACCCCGCCAACGAAGGGCAGGCGCCGCAACAGGCCGCCCATTTGGGCCATCTCGAGCGTGCCCAGGCGCTGGTGGAGACAGCCGCCGAGACCGAATGTCAGGGCGGCCAGCAGGCCATGCGCAACCATCACCACGACGGCGCCCGTCACCCCGATGAGGCTCAGACTGGCGATGCCCAGGAACGCGAAGCCCATGTGCGCAACACTCGAGTTGGCAATCAGCAGGCCGAAGTTCTTCTGGCGCATCGCGACCAGGCCGCAGTAAACCAGATTGCCCAGGCAGAGGACGGCCAGGAGTCCGACCCAGCGTTGGGCCCCCTCGGGCAGCAGCGGCACGGCGATGCGCAAGAGACCGTAGAGCCCGAACTTCTTGATGACGCCCGCATGCAGCATCGCGGTGGCTGTGGGCGCGGCGCCATAGCCCAGCGGCGCCCAAGTGTGGAACGGCCAGAGCGACACCAGGATGCCGAATCCGATCATCAAAAGGGGAAAGATGATGTCCTGCGCGCTTTCCGAGACGGGATGCGCGGCCACATGCCGGGTCATGGCGACGACGTCGAACGTGCGCGCCCCGGTCTCGAGATAGAGCGCAACCAGACCCACCAGCGCGATCAGGGCCCCCAGACTCAGATACAAGGTGATGGTGAAAGCCGCCTCGCGGCGGTTGGCCCCGCGGCCCCAGACGCCGATCATGATGAATGTCGGGACCAACGCCAGTTCGTGGAAGAAATAGAAGAAGAACAGGTCGAGTGAGGCGAACGCGCCCAGGATCCCTCCTGTCATGAGCAGCAGCAGCAGGTAGAACTCCTTCTGTCGCTCCCGGATCTCGGACGAGACGCAGGTGGCCGCGAACGCCACCAGTGCGCCCATGAGGAGGAGCCCCACGTTCAAGCCATCCACGCCCAGGTGATAGCTGATGCCCAAAGAGTAGACCCATGGCACGAGTTCCTCGTACTGAATGCGCGCCGTTCCGAGTTCGAACCCCCAAAAAATCCACAGCGCCCCCGCCAGCGAGAGGCCGGTCGCTCCCAGCGCGATGCCGCGAAACAGGACTTCGAAGCTGCGCGGGATCAGGGCAATCAGGACCGCGCCGATCAACGGACAGAAGATGATGAACGTGAGCGAGTCCATGGTTCACCATCCCAGCGTCAGCACAATCGCCACCACCGCGCCGAGGACAAACAGAAACGCGTAAGTTTGCAGGCTCCCGGTCTGGACCAGCCGCAAGAGGCGCCCGCACAACTCGACGCTTCCCGATGCGCCCTTCACCAGCGCGCCGCCGATCACCCAGCGATCGACCGCGTCCGCCCCCCGGGCGAGGGTGTCCTGGGTCCAGGCGATCAACCGCCCATAAAACTCATCGAAATAGAACTTGTCGCGCAGCGGCCGGGCCGCGGCGCCCAGAAGGCCCGGCAAAGGATCCTGAACCCGATGGCTGTAGAGCCTCCAGGCGAACACGATCCCCAGCAGCGCCGCGATCAACCCGCTGAACGCCGCCACCGGCGCATGGTGAAACGGAGCGGTCAGTTGCCCAAGCCAACTGGGTGCGGACAGGCCTTCGCCAGGACGGAAGTGCTCGATCAGATATGAGTCGATTCCCCAAAAACCGGCCACGACGCTCGGCACGGTCAACACCAACAAAGGCAGGGTCATCACCGCGGGCGATTCGCGCGCGTGGTCGGGCGCCTGGGACTTGGCCGGTCCCAGAAACGCGACCCACACCAGCCGGAACATGTAGAACGACGTCAGGAACGCCACCGCCACAGCCAGTCCAAAGAGCACAGGCTGCCGCTCCCAGGCCAGGGCGAGAATCGCGTCCTTGCTGAAGAAACCGCTGAAAGGCGGAATGCCGCACAGGGCGAGGGTCGCCGCCAGGAATGTCCAGAACGTGATCGGCATGCGGCGCGCCAGGCCGCCCATGCGCCAGATGTCCTGCTCGTGGTGCAAGGCGCAAATGACCGACCCGGCGCCCAGGAACAGGAGCGCTTTGAAGCAGGCGTGCGTGGTCAGATGGTACATCGCCGGAACGGGATGCGCGCCGGCGGCCATGCCGGCGAGGCCCACGGCCAGGACCATGTAACCGAGCTGCGAAAGGGTCGAGTAGGCCAGGATGCGTTTGATGTCGTTCTGCTGGACCGCGATGAGCGCGGCCAGAAGCGCCGTGCCTCCGCCTACCCACGCGATGACGTCCGGCGCCGCCGATCCCGGCGCCGCGAACACGAAAAACACCCGGCACAGCATATAGACGCCCGCGGCCACCATCGTCGCCGCGTGGATGAGCGCGCTGACGGGCGTGGGCCCTTCCATGGCGTCGGGCAGCCAGACGTGCAACGGGAATTGGGCCGATTTGCCGACGGCGCCGCAGAAGATCAGGAGGCCGACCAGCGACGGCAGCCAGGGGGTTGTGCCGGCGCCGATCCGCTGCTCGAGTTCGGCGAACTCGAGCGTTCCGAATGCGGCCCAGAGGAGAATGATGCCGAGCAGGAACCCGAAGTCGCCAAGCCGGTTTGTCAGGAACGCCTTCTTGCTCGCATCGGCTGCCGCCGGGCGCTCGAACCAAAACCCGATCAACAGGTAGCTCGAGACGCCGACCAGTTCCCAGCAGATGAAGAGCATCAGGAAATTGTCGGCCAGCACAATCCCGAGCATCGAGAAACTGAACAGGCTCAGCCCCGCGAAGTAGCGCCCCACGCTGCGATCCCCGCGCATGTAGCCCCACGAGTAGATGTGGATCACCGAGCCGACGCCCGTCACCACCAGCAGCATCAGGCGGCTCAAGTGGTCCAACCGCAACCCCAGATCGGCAACGAAAGACACCCGCCCGTCGTCGATCGACAGCCACGTCCACGCCGTCCGCCCTTCCACACCCTGGGTGAACAGCACCAGGCTGACGCCGAACGCGGCCAGAATCGCCCCGATCGAGAGCCGGGCGCTCACCGTCGGCCGGTTAAGGGCCAGGAGCGTGATGCCCGCCGCCGCCCCCAGTGGCGGGAGCAGCGCCAGCCAGGCGAGATGGGTCGATGCGGCGTGCATGCGGAGGGCGTCAGAGTCGCATCGAGGCGAGGTCCTCGACGTGTGCGGTCTGGCGCTTGCGATACAGCGCGACGATCAGGGCCAGGCCGACCGCCACCTCCGCCGCCGCCACGGTGATGATGAAGAACACCATGACCTGGCCTTCCAGATTGTGGTTGAACCGCGAGAAGGCCGCCAGCGCCAGGTTCGCCGCGTTGAGCATCAACTCGAGCGCCATGTAAACGATCACCACATTGCGGCGCGCGATCACCCCCAGCAAACCCAGGCAGAACAGCACCACGCTCACCGTCAGATAGTGTGCCAGTCCGACGGTCACGATGGCTCCTTCCTGCTCAGCAGAATCGCTCCCACCATCCCCGCCACCAGCACCAGCGAGATCGCCTCGAAGGGGAGCAGGTACTGCGTGAACAAAAGCGCCCCCAAAGCCGATGTCGACCCCTCGACATGCGCCGGCCCGGAGGCGACAAGCGCCGCTTCCCGCGGAACCGCGCGGAACAGCCACGCCACCGCCACGGCGGCCAGCCCGCCCCCGATCAGGCCCAAGCGCGTGATTCGACGGCGCTCCTCCGCCTTCAGATCGAGCATCATGATGACAAAAAGAAACAGCACCAGCGCCGCCCCGGCATAGACCACGATCTGCACCGCCGCCAGGAAGAAGGCGTGCAGCAGGACGAACAAGCCGGACAGCGAGACGATGGTCAGGACCAGGAAAAGCGCGCTTGTCAGCGGGCTGCGGCTGATCGGGTTGGCCACGACCAGAAAACCGCAGACCAGCGTCAGCGCCGCAAAAACGTAAAACAGAATATCCTGCATGCCTTGAAGGGCCGCCGTTTGTTGGGATGCGATTCAACCGGACCTGGCCGGTTTGCGCAAGTCCCCGCTCGAGGGCGGTGCATCTGGTTGTTGTCCGTGTTCTGTCGCCCGGTGAGGGCGCCGGGCCTGCAACGGATGGAGATTGCCGGAGGGGCGACCTCCTCGTCGCCCGCCAAAGCGGGTCTGCATCTCTCATCGCCGGGGGACGAGTCCGTCCCCACTCCAACGCCTTCGTGTGCACGAACAGAGCACACGAGGCCGCGTGCCCCCACGCGGCGCATACCGATGCCCACCGACGACCTTCAGATGCACCGACGTTCCAGGGCTCGGAAACGCACGCAGGTCAGGCGCCGTTTTCCGACCAACTCACCCCGCTCCTCGCAGAACTCAACCAGAAGCTCGCGGCTTGACCCGGCATTCAGTTGTGACACACTGTGACACATGAAGACCGTTTCCATCCGCGAGTTGCATGAACGGACCGGCGAGTATGTGCGCCAGGTGGCCAGGTCGGGCGAAATCTATGTCACCGATCGCGGCCGGACGGTGGCCCGGATCGTGCCGGAGCATCACACCCCGGAAGTGCCCTACTTCGCCCGCCGCAAGCTCACCCCCGCGTTTCGCAAGCTGATGGCGGGCGGCAAGCTCCGCGGCGGCACGGACAGCACGCAGACGATCTCCGAGGAGCGGGAGGAGCGCGGCGCGTGATCTACCTCGATGCCAGCTACGTGGCCCGCCTCTACCTCGACGACCCCGGCTTCGCGGCCGTGCGCGAACTGGCCGTGCGCGATGCCGTGGCCTGCTGCCTGCATGGCCAGGCCGAGGTGATCGCCGCCATCCACCGCAAACACCGCGAAAGGGTCTTCACCGCCATCCAATACCGGCAAGTGCTGGAACAGTTCGACCTGGACTGCGACCAGGGCGCTTTCCGCTGGCTGCCGCTCTCGCCCGCCGTGACCGACCGCGTCCGGGCTGTTTACCAGGCCCTGCCTCCGTCGTGCTTCCTGCGCGCTGCCGACGCCCTCCATCTGGCCTGCGCCGCCGAGAATCGCTTCCGTGAAATTCACTCCAACGACCAGCGCCTCTTGGCCGCCGCCGGCCCGTTCGGCCTCAAGGGGGTCGATGTTATCTGAGCGGGGGCATGAGGGAGGCGAGCGAACAACGCGACTTTGTAGTCCGGCTGCCCTCAGCCGGCGGCACCGTCGCCCAGCCCGACGTTGCTCCACCGCAATCTCGCCGCCGCCACACCCGCTGAGGCCATGCCCGACCCCGCTCCCAACTCGCCCCCGCTCTGCCGTTACTTTGTTGACGAGGCAGGCGATGGCGTGCTCTTCGACCGGAAGGGCAAGGTGCTGATCGAGCAGGCAGGGTTCCCACGTTATTTCATCCTGGGCATGGTTGAACTGGCTGACCAACCGGCCACCCGGAAAGATGCGCCGCTGACTGCGGCAGAAATGGAAAACGGCGGGTATAGGATTTCTGACTCAAGTTCAGAACTCACACGGCATGGAGCCGAGTTTTGCCCGTCGCTGCGACAAACAATGCCCACCCAACCGCCAAAGTCAACCGCTGATGTCCCACCCTGGCAAGGCACAGTGCAGCCCCAAGTCGTCGGTGACGCCGGCGGGTGGCAGGCAGCCGGGCCGACGTGCCTGACCACTTCGCAAAGGGAACGTTTCTCCTCAAGGGCTTCATCCTGGCAGAGGAACTCCTTGATTTGCGCAATGTCCAAACACGCCGCGCATTCCAAGGCCCAGCCAATGGCATAATCGAGCAGATGCTGCCTCTTAGCCGCACTCCGCAACCGGGCACCCTCGGCTAGGTTGAGCACAAAACTCTCGGAAGCGCGCAACAACTGATCCGTAACTGCGTGTCGTTTGTCCCACGACCGGGAGTGCTGCGCCAGACTTGCTGCGCTGGCCAGCGCTTGATCGCACACCTTCAATTTGTCCAGGGAGAACATCCTTCCCTCTTCGTGCTGCTCGCCAGAGATCGATGAAGTGTGCGATGAAGTGTGCGATGAAGTCCAAACCGAATAATGTTCAACCTTCAGGGCCGGCTGCCGCCGGCACACGCCCGCTCCCTCGCATGCCCGACGCGCCGTCTGCCTTGATTTGGGGCCGGAATACCGGGCCTGAGGCGCGCCTCGCTACGGCTTTTGAGCCGCCGCCTCGAGCTCCTTGCGCTCCCATTTCCGGATGTTGTCCTGGTGTGTCCCGCCCAATTCGAGCAGCTTGTCCCGGGCGTAAACCATCTCCTGCCGATTGGTCCCCACCAGGGCATAGTCGCGCTTGAGGAAGATCGCCTCCTCGGGACAGACTTCTTCGCACAGGCCGCAGAAGATGCAGCGGAGCATGTTGATCTTGAACTCGAGGGGCATCTTCTCGGCGTTGCGGCGGTCGGCGGGGGGGCCATCAGGGCCGGGCGGTGTGATCGAGATGGCTTTGGGAGGGCAGACGAATTCGCAGAGCTGGCACGAGACGCATTTGGTGTTGCCGTTCTGGTCGCGAACCAGGTAAGGCGCGCCGCGGTAAGCCTGAGGCACGACCCATCGCTCTTCCGGATACTGCATGGTCACTTTGCGTCGAAAGAAATGACGCAGCGTGACCTTGAAACCGTTCCAGACCGCGGGCAAATAGAGCCGCTCGGCCCAACTCAGTGGATTCCGTTTGACAATCATTACCCTGCCTTCAACCAGAGCCACAAGGCCGTGACCACAATGTTCGCCAGCGCCAGCGGCACGAGCCGCGTCCAGCCCAGCGCCATCAGTTGATCGTAGCGAAACCGCGGCCACATCCAGCGCACCCACACGAACAAGACCATCATCACCAGAAGTTTCGCGAGGAAAATGCCAATGTGCAGCAGCCCGCCCCAAAAGGTCGAAGCCGGCTGATCCAATCCGAAAAACGGCAGCGTCCACCCCCCGAAAAACAGCGTCACCAGCATCGCCGAGGCGGCGATCATGTGCGCGTACTCGGCCATGAAGAAGAGGGCGAACTTGATCGAGCTGTACTCGATGTTGTAGCCCCCGGCCAATTCCTGTTCCGCCTCGGGCATATCGAACGGCAGCCGGTTGGTTTCGGCGAAAGCCGCCGCCAGGAAGATTGCGAACGCGAGGGGCTGTTTGAAGATCAGCCAGCCGAACAGGCCGTGCGTCTGGTAGTCGATCACCGCGCTCAGGTTCAAATCGCCCACAAGCAGGAACAGCGGGATCACCGAAAGCCCCATCGCAATCTCGTACGAGATCATCTGGGCGCCTGATCGGATGCCTCCCACCAACGGGTATTTCGAGTGCGCCGCGTAGCCGGCCAGCACGATCCCGTACACGCCCAGCGACGCAATCCCGAACGTGTAGAGGATGCCGATGTTCAGGTCGGCAATCACCATCCGGTTGTCCGGATTCCCCAGGGTCGACCCGAATGGGATCACCGCCACGACCAGAAGGCTCGGGATCATCACAAGGGCCGGCGCCAGCCAGAAGTAGACCGGATGCGCCTGCGCCGGCATGAAATCCTCCTTGAGAAAGGCCTTGACGGCGTCGGCCAACGGCTGCAGCAGGCCGAATGGCCCGGCGCGGTTGGGGCCGATGCGGTCCTGGATCGCGGCGCACACCTTGCGTTCGATCAGGACGACATAGGCCACCAGGAACATCACAACCGCGAAGACGCCGATGACCTTCAGAGCCCCGAACGTCAGGAACTGTTCGGTGGGAGTGAGGCGATCGAGGAAGTCCATCGGTCAGCGGGGTTGGTTGTCCGGAGTCCGCGATTGCATTGGCGCCGTCAGGCCCGCGTCCCCCAAAGCCGCCCACTCGAGCCCATGCAACGCCGGCACATCGCCGGCCATTTGGTTGAACAACCCTTCGATGGTGTCCGGAAAGCCGCGGCCCGTGACCGCCATCGCCAGATCGCGCAGGAATTTCCATTCGGGTCGCGCGTCGCCCGGCGGGTCGATCGCCGCGAAGAAGCGCTGCACGCGCCCGTGCACGTTCGTGAAGCTCCCCCGCTTCTCGACCGCGGCGCATCCCGGCAAAAGGTAATGAGCCAGGGCGGTGGTCGGATTCGGCAGGACATCCGACACGATCAAAGTCTCGAGCTTGGCCAACAGGTCGGCCCCCAGGCCGCACCGGGTGACGTCCTCGCCGAACACCAGCAGGGTCTTCAGGCTGCCCGTCCGGATTCCCTGGGCGAACCGGGCCACATTGGACCCCATCGGATCGGCGGCCAGACCGAACAGGCGCGCCCCGGCGCTGTTGGGATTGCGATCGGCAGAGACGAGCCAGCGATCCGGTTCGCCCGGGCGCGGCACGGAATCCGAGACCGTGCCGAGCCTTTGCGCCAGCTTGCGGAGCAGATAGAGTTCTTCGTTTGTCTGGCGGGCCGAGGCGACGATGGCCACTGAACTGGGCGGTGCGTTGCGCAGGGCCGATGCGACCGCAGCCAGCGCAGCGGGCCAGGCGGGTGCGGGAAGCCGGCTGCCGCCCAGCTTCACGATGCGGTCGGGCCGGTGAATCCACTTGTAATTGAGCCGCCCGGCGTCGCACATCCACGACCCGTTCACCGCGCCGTTGTCGCGCGGCGTGTAGCGCAGAACCCTGTTCTCGCGGGAGCCGATGAGGATGTTGCAGCCGGTGCCGCAACTCGTACACAGGCCCTTGGTTTCCTTCAGGAACCAGACCCGCATCTGAAAACGGAAGTCTCTCGAGGTGAGGGCGCCGACGGGGCAGAGATCGACGGTGTTGAGGCTGTAGTCGTTGTCGAACGGCCGGCCGGGGTAGTGGGTGAGAGTGCTGTAACTGCCCCGGTTGACGATCCCCAGGGCGTCGTCGCCCACCAGGTCGCGCGTGAACCGAATGCAGCGCGTGCAGAGAATGCAGCGCTCGTCATCGAGCACGATCCGCGGCCCGAGATCGACCTGCTTGGGCTTGTGGACCTTGGTCTCGACGAACCGGCTGGCCGACTGGCCGTAATCGACCGCGTACTCCTGGAGCCTGCACTCCCCGGCCTCGTCGCAAATGGGACAATCGAGCGGGTGATTCGCAAGCAGAAACTCGAGCACCCCCTCCCGCATCCGCTTCACCCCGGGTGTGTCGGTGTAGATCGCCATCCCTGACGTGATCGGCGTCGCGCACGCGATCGCCGGACGCGGCGATTTGTTGATCACCAGTTCGCCGTCCGGCCCGCGCACGGCGTGGCGATCCGGCCCGAGCACCGGTGTGCCGTACTCGACCAGGCACATCCGGCAATTGCCCGCCACCGGCAGCCTCGGGTGATAGCAGTAGTGCGGCACATCGACCTTCGCCGCCGCGCATGCCTGGAGCATGGTCGTCGGCGCCAACTTGCCCGTCCAATCGGGCATCAGTCTCGGCACGACAACCTTCTGGCCGTTCACCGTCACGACAATCACTTCCGCCGCCGGCGGCGATTGGGAGCCGGGCGCGGTCGAGCTTGACCCGGAAACCTCGTGCCGGAACGAGGACGCGGATTCCCGGGCCATGCCCGATGGGGGATGAGCCGGGGTCATGCGGCCTCCTTGGACTGCCGCGCCTGGTCGGCTTTCCCTTTGGCCACGAACTCGTCCTTGAACTTCGAAACCACGCTCTGGACCGGCCACGAGCAGGCCTCCCCAAACGCGCAAATCGTCCGCCCGCCGGGGATGTTGTCGGCAATATGCATGAGATACGCGGCATCCTCGGCCCGCCCTTCTCCGCGCGTCATCCGCCGCAGCGCCTTCGCCATCCAGAGCGATCCCTCGCGGCAGGGCGTGCATTGTCCGCAGCTCTCGTGCGCGAAGAACTCGCTGATGTTCGCCAGCACCGCCACCATGTCCGCCGAATCGTCCAGCACGATGATCGCCCCCGAGCCGGACATGCTGCCTGCGGCAATCAGGGTCGTGAAATCGTACGGCAGATCCAGCACGTCAATCTCCTGCTCGCCCTCACGCCCGTCGGACTGCTTGTGCCGGATCCTGACCTTCTCCCCGGCCTTGAACACCTTGGACGACACCCCGCCGGGAATCACCGCCTTGAGTCTGCGTCCCGGACGCAGCCCGCCGCCGAAGGCCGGATCGTAGATCAGGTCGCGGAGCGTGGCCTCGCCGACCTCGATCTCGTAGTAGCCGGGCCGGACCACGTGTCCGCTCAGGCACACGATGCGGGTGCCGGTGTTGTTCGGGGTGCCCAGGCTCGCATAGGCCGTCCCCCCCATCTCGACCACATGCTTGACCGCGCAGAGCGTCTCGACGTTGTTGACGATGGTCGGACACATGTACAACCCCAACACCGCCGGAAAGTAGGGCGGCTTGATCCGCGGATACGCCCGCTTGCCCTCGATCGACTCGATCAGCCCGGTCTCCTCTCCGCAGATGTAAGCCCCCGCGCCCCGATGCACGTGGATCTCGAGATCGTAACCGCTGCCGAGGATGTTCGTTCCCAGGCACCCGCTCGACTTCGCCTCCGCAATGGCGCGCTCGAGGATTTGCACGCCCTCGACAAACTCGCCCCGGATGTAAATGTACGCCAGGTGAACGTCGTTGGCGTACCCGGAGATGACCATCCCTTCGAGCAGTTGGTGCGGGTCTTTGTATATGATCTGGCGATCCTTGAACGTGCCCGGCTCCGATTCGTCCGCATTGCAGATCAGATAAATCGGCTTCCCGCTCTTGCGATCCACCAGCGACCACTTCGTGCCGCATGAAAAACCCGCCCCGCCCCGCCCGCGCAGCCCGGACAAGACCACCTCTTCCCGGATCTGTTCCTGCGGGCTCATCGGCTTGCCGTCCGGCCCGTTCCGCACGGCGAGCGTTAAAACCCGCTTCAAAACCTCGTAGCCGCCGTGCCGCGCATAGGAGTCGAAATCCGGTGTGTAACCGGGCTGATCGATGTGTCTGAGGATGAGACGATGTTCCTGCGGCATACCGGCGGCTTGACTCTCAGGATGGAATCTCTAGGGTTCGCCACGCGCTTGATTGCCGAGTGGTGTAACGGTAGCACAGCAGACTCTGGATCTGTTTGTCATGGTTCGAATCCATGCTCGGCAGCCATCGCGCTCCCAACCTTCCATCCCGGCACCCTGAAATTGCCCCGGTTTTCCATGAACCGCCTGCCCCGGCGAGACCGGGACTCTCGACGGACCTGTTGAGGTGGCTCTTGCGGTGTGATGCGCGTCACGAGCGTCGAAGCCATAGAGCAATTCACCCCATGCCGCAAGGCCAAAACCGCCCCACCACTCAAACTCAATCAAGCCATTCCCAAGCGGGCAGCACAGTGATGTTCTGTCCTTCTTCCTTAAAGGCGTCGCGCTGGTTCAGGGTGAGCACCAGCCGCTCGCGTTTGCGTCCGCTGGCGCCGGGCAGAACGGCGGCGGACAGCAAGCCACGCAATTCGCGGGCGCGGTTCTGCGGCGTGAGCTCGGCGCAGACCTGGATGGCCGCATCCGGCGTGACGAAGTCACATTCCCACTGGTGGATTTCGCTCGCGTAAGCGGGCGCCATTCCGCGCCGGCGTAAGGCGAGCAGGACGGCATTCTCCAACCGCCGGCCCCAGTCCGGTGTCGGATTGGGTGTGTTGGCGGTGCGCAGGCCGGGGTCGATCGCGTAGTATTTCGGCGGGCTGACGACGCGTTGCTTGAAGGAGGCACTGAACCTGGGCACGGCGAGAAGCAGCCAGGCGTCCTGCAGGTGCTCGATGCAGCGCGCCGCCTGCGCCGCCGACGGAACCGCCAGCCCCTTGGCCAATGATTGCAGCGAGAGCGGTTGGCCGGTGTGCGCCAGCAGGTGCAGGACCAGGTTCATCAAGTGCCGCGTTTCGCGCACGTTGTGGCGCGAAACGATGTCGCGTTGCACAATGTCCCGAAGCAACTCGCGCAGCAACGCGGGGCCGGCAACCGCTTCGCGCAACGCCCCAGGAAAACCGCCTTCATCGAGATACTGCTTCAGCGTCGTCGCGCCGCGTTCGCCCCCTCGAAAGACCAGGTATTCGTGGTAGGAAAACGGGTTCACCTCAACCGACACGTGCCGACCCGTGAGCTTGGCGCCCAGCTCGCGCCCGAGCAATGAGGCGTTCGACCCGGTCACGCAGACCTGGCGCCCGGCGTCGAGGAGCGCGCGCACCAACCTCTGCCAGTCGGGTGTCTCCTGCACCTCGTCCAGATACACCGTCGCTCCGGTGTGCCGCTCGTCGAGCACGGAGAGCAACGTGGGAAAATCATCCGGCCCCAACCCGTAGAGCCGCGTGTCCTCCAGGTTGCAGAATACCGCCGGGCGGCGATCCCGCCGGCAAAGCTGCTGCTGCAGTGTGCTCTTGCCGCAGCGCCGCACGCCCGTGAGCACAAGCGCATGCCCCACCGGACGCGGCAACGAATCCACAAGCCGGCGCGGGACTTCCACTGGCGGCGGAGCGAAGACCGCGGGTGCGGCCAAGACGGTGACAAGTGTTTCACGTAGTAACATACAGATGTGGTATCACAAGATACAAATGTGTCCAATCGTAAAGTTCAACCGCCGGGCAAGGCTCTCCGGTCGCCCGACCGCTGCTCGCCATTCGCAAGGTTGATCTTGAAGTGGGCGCCGGGACGTCGCGGTCGTCGTCAGCGTGCTGTGCAGTCCTCCCAGAGTGAAATGTCGGTTATGGCGAGCGTCCTGACGTGCCGCGTGAGCGTCGCGTCCACCAGCGGCGGCAAAGGATCGCCCAGCGCACGTTGAATCCACGCACGGCCGCTTGGTATTCATGTTCGAGCCAGCCGACAACACCGACGACGTCCCCTTCGACTTGAACACCTTCCGCTACCTGCTCATTCCACAAGCGGCTGCAATCCCGAGGCTGCTCAAGCCTGCCATCCTGGAGATCATGGCGAACGCCGCGCGAGGAGCAATCTGAGCCTGAAATGCATGGCCGCGGAGGGCGCCTGGCAGGCCGTTTCGAGCACGATCTGAAGTTTGCCCGGCTCGAGGGCACGCTGCTCGTACGCGCGCACTGACCGACGCGATTGGATGGCTTTGAAAAGGTCCATAAGTCTCGATCCAAAAACCGCGTATATAGGTCAGTTCTTGGTTCTGTTATATTGCTTCCCTGTCCTCCTGACGCTGACAGGACAGCAGATGAGCGACATACCCCGCAGGGCGGCGCAGACCTGACCACACCGGCAGGCTTGAATCGCGCCTCGTCCGCCCTGACGGTCACGCGGTGTGGCAGTCCTGCTGATATGTCGATATCAAGAACTGACCCGTTTTCGTTCCGGGTCCTTCTCCAAGCCGCAGGGTTCCAGAATTGCATCCCGGCGGCGAAAGTGAAAAACTCCGCCCGACATGAACGGAAAACCGGCCACCGGGAAGATCCGGGCGTTGTTTCGAAAGCTCCAGGCGCTGGCCGAGCGAGGCGTTGAAGGAGAACGCGAGGTCGCCCGGCGCAAACTCGCCCGGATCAAGGCGCGATACGATCTCACCACTCCCGCCGTTGAGGACCTGCCGGACTTGTTCTCTGGCCGCTTTGCCCGATCCTCCTCGGCGAGGCCCGTCTATTCGTTTCGCGTCAACGAGGCCGATCTCTCCAGTTCGGTGAAATGGGCGATTGAAGCCGCCACCAAAGTCCGTTGTTTGCATCGCGGCGAGGAACTGCTCGCCGAAGCGACGCCCGCGACGGCGCGACGGTTGCGCCAGATCGCGGATCACATCGCGCGGAGTTTTCGTGTTCTGTTGGAGCGGTTTTGCGCCCTGGACGGCGTCAGCGCGGCGGACCGGAGCGCGTTCCTCATGGGCTTGTATGATGGAATGATGAACGATGTGCGCGATCCCGGACACCGCTTGCCCGGACGCTCGAATCCGGCGAAAAGGCGAAAGACCAGGACTTCTTCAGCGAATAACGCAGCGGGCCTGCAGACTCACCCGTATTCGATTGCGGTCAGCCTCGGCAAACAGATACGGTTCTCCGCGCCTTTGGATCAAATCACTGCGGAGTTGGAAGCTGCCGCACCGAAGTATCTGGCCCGTGAACGCGCCGCCGAATAGGGGGCTGGCGCGATGGCGCGAGAGTTGTAGCGCAGGGGGGGCCAAACCACGCTCGAATACGAATCGAATACGGGTTATCAGTTCTTGATTCTGTCATATTGCTTCCCTGTCCTCCTGACGCTGACAGGACAGCAGATGATCGACATACCCCGCAGGGCGGCGCAGACCTGACCGCCCCGGCAGGCTTGAATCGCGCCTCGTCCGCCCTGACGGTCACCCGGTGTAGCAGTCCTGCTGATATGTCGATATCAAGAACTGACCCGTTTCCGGACCTGGCACGAAGACGGGATGGCCGGTTCGACGGGGCGATCGCGCGGGAATTCGGGATGGCCGCCCAGCGCCGGCGCGTCGTTCACGCGCCGCCTCGTCTGAGGCGAAGCCTCGCTAACCCCGGCCTTCGGCCGCTCATTGCGCCGGGATCGTGATCAGCGGCAGCGACTCGCGTTGGCCGCTGTCGGACAGGCTCGAGAACATCATCAACAGCGAAAACGCCCTCTTCGTCCGCAGATCGCAGTCGTCGATCCAGAACCACCGGCCGCGGTAGGCGACCGCGACAAACGCGTCCGCCGGCTGCTTGAGCGAGGAAGCGAAGCGCAAGGGCCCGGGCGTTCCCACACCGGGAGTCGCCCGCCCCTGCGCGATGTGCTCGGCCGGGACCTCGACGTAGGCCGCGAGCATGGCGTTGATGTGGAGGAACGAACGGGTGACCACCGCCACTTCCCGATCGTTGATCGGCGTGGCGCCGAACACTAACCGGAACTCGTGGGCTTCCGGACTCAGCCGCAGCAGCCGCCGCAGCTCCGCAATCTCCTCAAGCGTCTCCGGCTTGATCCCCTTGGTCTGGAAAGTGAGCAGCGTCGTTTCATGCTTCAGCGTGTCCTGCTCGATCCGCAGGGCGACCGCGCCGGACGTCTGGATTCTCCGCAACAGATCGAGCACGCGCAAGAACTCCGGCTCCGGCGGGCTGACCCCGGCCAGCGTCGTCTGCTGGTTCTTCAATCCGTTGAGCGACGCCGCCGCCGAGAACAGAACGCCGTCCGCCGGCCAGCCGGCTTGGATGAGGTAGAACACCGCATCCGGAGGCAGCGGCGCCATCGCCGACCGTACGAATCGGGCGCCGGTCAGCGGCGTGTAGGTGATCGTCGGCCGGTCGGTGAAGCGTCCGGCCAGGCCCAGGCCCAAGCTGTTGTTGCCGTCGCTGGCGAGATCGCCGCTCAGGCTGACATCCGTTTCCAGTGAATAACCCGCCACGATCTGCCCCACATCCAGATTGAAGGGCGGATCGAGGTACCGGAGTTTGACGACGTTGAGCAGGGCCTGACGTTTCCACGACTCGGCCAACGACTCGCCGTAGTCCACGCGGTCGCGCGCGACCGTTCCTGGTCCGATACTCGAACAACCGGATAGGAACTGCAACGCGGCCGGCAACGCCAGTGCCCACAGGGCACTCTTGGCAAGCTTGGTGGTCATGACGCCAGTCTGCCGCAACTCGCCCTGCGTTCAAGACGGAACGGAGCCATCGAGGGTGATCGGCGAAGCAGGATTCTGATGGCACCACCCCCTCACGGCGGCGAGGTCGAACAGGGCTCGCAAGACGGTTTGGATTCCATTGAAGCGGGTGGGCGGCAAATCAGCGCCAGCAGGAATACGGGTCAGTTCTTGGTTTTGTCATATTGCTTCCCTGTCCTCCTGACGCTGACAGGACAGCAGAGGATCGACATACCCCGCAGGGCAGCGCAGACCTGACCGCCCCGGCAGGCTCGAATCGCGGCTCCTCCGCCCTGACGGTCACCCGGTGCGGCAGTCCTGCTGATATGTCGATATCAAGAACTGACCCGTCTCTGGGATTACCAAGAACCCATTGCACAGAGGGTCGCGGCCGATCACTCCCGATCAATCACGGCTTCCTTCAAGTCGCGGCGCGTGGTGGGAAGCGGCTGTTCGGCGGCGTAGCCCACCGGCAGCATGGCCACCGGGCGCTCGCCGGTCACAAGATGCAACACGCGGCAGACCGCGCTTTCGTCGAAAGCCCCAACCCAGCAGGTGGCCAATCCCAGCCCTGTTGCGGCCAATTGGGCGTAGGATGCGGCGATCGATGCATCCTGGACGCAATACAGGCTTGCGCCCCGTTCGCCGTACTTCACCGACCGCGCCGGGACCGCGCAGAAGACGAGGACGACCGGCGCCGACGCCAGGAATTCCTGACCGAGGGCGGCGACTGCCAAGGCCCTTTTAAGCAGTTCGTCTTTGACCACATGGATGTGGTAGGCCTGCAGGTTGCCCGCCGAGGGCGCGTGGCAGGCCGTTTCGAGCACGATCCGCAGTTTGCCCGGCTCAAGGGCACGCTGCTCGTACGCGCGCACTGACCGACGCGATTGAATGGCTTTGAAAAGGTCCATAAGTCTCGATCCGGAAAGCGTCCGGTCCAACGACAATAGCGGGGCGGCGAGGATGCGCAAACAAAGTCGCGCCAAAACCCTCTCCATTCATTTGCGCAACTGGGGCGTTTCACGTAACAGTTCGCCGTGCATCGCATTTCGAAGCGAGAGTTGGCGCGGCTGGCTGCCGTCCTCGCAGTGGTGTTGGCATTTGGCACGGCAGGCTGCGACCGGGACGCCATCAAGGTTTATCAGGCGCCCAAAGACCCCGTGGCCGAGCCTGCGGCGGCCCGTGAAACGGCCGCGCCGGCCACGCCGGCATGGACAGCGCCTGGCCATTGGCAGGAGCAGGCTCCCGGCGTGATGCAGGTGGCCCGGTTTCTGGCCGCCCCGGACGCCGGCAGGGCCGAGATCACGGTGTCCGTGCTTCCGGGCGACGGTGGCGGCCTGGCGGCCAACGTGAACCGCTGGCGGGGGCAGATGGGCCTGCCCGCCGTGGACGAATCGGAGCTGGCCAAACTGCGGATCCCGATCGAGGTCGCGGGCGCCGAGGCCTACGCGGTTGAGCTTGTGGCGGAGACCACGCACCGTCGGATGGTTGCGGCAGGCGTTGCCCGGAACGGGCAGACGTGGTTTTACAAGCTGGTGGGCGATGACGCCGCTGTTGCGGGCGAGAAGGATGCGTTCCTCGAGTTTGCGCGAACGGCCCGATACACCCCTTAATCCCATGATGAGGTTTTTCGCGTCGATCCGGCTGACGCTGGTGTGTTTGGCCTGCGCGATGGCGCTGGTGTTCGCCGGCACGCTGGCGCAAGTCGAATTGGGCCTCTACGCGGCCCAGGCCAAATACTTCCGCAGCATGCTGGTCTTCTGGACCATCCCCGGCACATCGCTAGGAGTGCCGGTCCTCCCGGGCGGGTACCTGGTCGGCGGCGTGCTCTTGATCAACCTGATCTGCGCTCACGCGCGGCGCTTCGGGCTGAGCCGGGACAAGCTGGGTCTGTTGATGATCCATGCGGGCCTCATCCTGCTTCTGCTCGGCCAGCTTGCAACGGACCTGCTCTCGACCGAGAGCACGATGCGGTTGAGCGAAGGCGAGCCCAGGAGCTACTCGGAGGACGCCCGCCTCTGCGAACTGGCCATCCTCGAAACCAGCGCTCCCGATCACGACCTCGTGGTCGCCATACCCGAGACGCGCCTCGCCCGCAACAAGCAGATCCGGCATCCCGGCCTCCCGTTCGAGGTCCGGGTGATCGACTATTGGCCCAACTCGACCCACAGGCCGATCGAGCCGGGGCAGGGGACGGCCCAGGCCAACCAGGGCGCAGGCCGGCGTGTCCAGTTCGCCTCCGCCGCTCCCGAGACGCGGATGGATCGTCGCAACATCCCCGCCGCCTATGTCGAACTGGTTGCGCCCGGCGGATCGCTGGGCGTCTGGGCCGTGTCGCTTTGGATCGGCGCAAATCAGGGCTTTCAGCACGAGGGCAAGAACTACGAAATCGCGCTGCGCCCCGCGCGTCACTACCGTCCCTTCACCCTCGAATTGCTCGAGTTTTCCCATGACAAGTACATGGGCACGGACATCCCGAGGAACTTCTCGAGCGATGTGCATCTGACCCATGCCCGTACGGGCGAAAGCCGCGATGTGCGCATCTACATGAACAACCCGTTGCGGTACGGAGGCGAGACGTTCTACCAATCGGGCTACGACCCGCAGGACCCGCGCGTGACGATCCTGCAGGTGGTCCGAAATCCGGGCTGGCTGACGCCTTATTTCTCGTGCGTGCTGGTGGGCGCGGGGCTGGTTGTCCAGTTTCTCAGTCACCTCGTGAGCTTCGTGAAGCGAAAAGACGCATGAACAAATGGCTGCCGTGGATTGTCGCCGGTGTCTTTGGCCTCTGGGCCCTGAGCGGGCTGCGTCCGCCCCGCGCCACCACCGATTTCGACAGCATCGGATTTGGGCGTCTGCCGGCTGTGCTGAACGGGCGTTTGCAGCCGCTCGATTCCGTCGCGCGGAACAGCCTGCTGCTTCTTTGCGGCAAGCAGTCGGTGGGATTGGGCCGCGGCGCCCGGATGCCGGCCATCGATTGGCTCCTCGAAGTCGCCATGAAACCCGAGGTCGCCGACGGCCGGAAGGTCTTCAAGATCGATCACCCGGAGTTGCGCGGCCTCCTGGGTCTGGCCCCGGACGGTTCGCTCTACGTCGCTTTTGACGAGATTCGGAGCCGGGTCGAGGAGATCGAAACGCAGGCGCGTCGCGCGATCGCGGTGCCGGTTGAAAACCGCAGCAGTTTCGAGAAGGCGGTCGTGAGGCTCTCCAGCGGGGTCTCGCTCTATCACCGGCTCAAGAACAGCTTCCGGCCCGAAGACACAGAGGACTTCGCCGCCGCCGTCGCCGCCTTCGAGAAATCTCTGGGTCCGGGCCTGGCGGCGTGGCGGCTCCGCCAGGAGAACAAGCCATTCAGCCAGGAGGATCTTGACCGGCTCGCCAAGGCGCTGCAGGGCTTCGACGCTCTGGGGAGCCTGGCTTACCCCTTGCTGATCCCGCCGCGCGACCTCGAGACCGGACGCGAGCCGTGGTCGAACCTGGGAACCAGCCTGCTCGAAGCGATCCATGCGGGTGAAGTCCACCCCGCGGTTCGCCACTACGCGGCCATGGCCTCGGCCTATCGACTTGGCAAACCGGATGAGTTCAATCGGGCTCTGGTCGACTATCAAGGCTGGCTCGCGGCGCCCTTCGCGTCAGAAGTGCGTAAGGCGTCCCGAGAGTTCGTCTACAACGCGTGGCGTCCGTTTGTGGTCAGTCTGGCGCTCTATCTCCTGGCGTTTCTCGCCGGGTGCGCGTCCTGGTTTGGATGGTTCCAGGTGTTCAACCGCACGGCCATCAAGCTGTTGGCGGTCGGATTCCTCGTGCACACCGCGGGGATCGCATTTCGCATGGTGCTCGAAGGGCGCCCGCCGGTCACGAATCTGTACTCGTCCGCCGTCTTTGTCGGGTGGGGCGCAGTGCTTCTCGGGTTGATCATCGAGCGGCTCAACCGCGACAGCATCGGCGTGGTCATGGCGGCCGCGCTGGGTCTCCTGACCCAAATTGTGGCGCACAATCTGTCGCTGGGCGGCGACACGATGGAAATGCTCCGCGCGGTCCTCGACAGCAATTTCTGGCTGACGACGCATGTCATCACCATCACCCTCGGGTACTCGGCGATGTTCGTGGCGGGGTTTCTCGGCATTGTCTACGCGGTTCGGCGGGCGTTCACCGGCACGTTCACCGAGGCGATCGGCAGGCGGTTGGCCCGAATGGTCTATGGCGTGATCTGCTTCGCCACGCTCTTCAGCTTCGTCGGGACGGTGGTGGGCGGCATTTGGGCGGATCAATCCTGGGGCCGGTTCTGGGGGTGGGATCCCAAGGAGAATGGCGCGCTGCTTGTGGTGCTCTGGAGTGCCATTATCCTGCATGCCCGCGGGGGCGGTCTGGTCAGGGAGCGCGGGCTGATCAACCTGGCGATCTTCGGGAACGTGGTGACGAGCTTCTCCTGGTTCGGCGTCAACATGCTCGGCGTGGGCCTGCATTCGTACGGTTTCATGGACCAGGCGTTCGTCTGGCTGATGGTCTTCGTCGCCAGCCAGTTGCTCTTCATCGGCTTGACTGTTTCGAGTGGGCCTTCAGGTTCAAGGCCTCGACCATGACCGAGAAGGCCATGGCGAAGTAGACGTAGCCCTTGTTGATGTGGTGTCCCAAGCCGTCAGCCACCAGGACGGCGCCGATCAGGAGCAGGAAACTCAAGGCAAGCATCTTGAGAGTCGGATGGCGCTCGATAAAGTGGCTGATGTAGCCGGCGAACAGCAGCATGAAACCGACGGCGATGACGACCGCTGCGATCATGACGCCGAGCCGCCGGGCGAGGCCGATGGCTGTGATCACCGAATCGAGTGAGAAGACGATGTCGAGCAGGAGGATCTGGACGATCACGCCGGCGAACGTCGGGGGCAGCCGTTTGGTCACCCGCCCCTCTTCGCCTTCGAGTTTCTCGTGGATTTCACGGGTTGCCTTGGCGAGCAGGAACAGGCCGCCGACGATCAGGATCAGATCGCGCCCGGTGACGCCATGGCCGAGCACCGTGAACAGGACTGTCTTGAGCCCCATCACCCAGGTCAGTCCGCACAGGAGCAGGATGCGCGAGATCAAGGCGAGGCTCAGGCCGACCTGGCGGGCTTTGGCCTGCTGGTGGTGCGGCAGCTTTCCCGCGAGGATTGAGATGAACACGATGTTGTCGATGCCCAGCACGATCTCGAGCACCGTCAGTGTCAGCAAGCTGATGTAGGTTTCGGGTTGCGTCAGCCAGTCCATGAAATCGAGAGGATGCCGATTTGGGCGAATGCTTCAATGAGAACCGCTTGCGCCGCCGGCGGGTCGCTTGACAGGTCCGACCTCCCTCCTATAGTTCGTGTCAATGTTGAATGACGATGTTTCGTCCGGCGGCGGGGAGCCGCCATCGCACCCGTCCTTCGAATCGCTGAAGGAGTTTCGGTCGGCTGGACGGGGGCCGTGGGCGCAGGTTGCCGACAGTGACTGGAACGACTGGCGCTGGCAAATCCGGCATCGGATCACGACGCTCGAACAGCTCGAAAGTTTGTTGCCGGCGCTCGCCCCGGAAGAGCGGGCGGGGGCCGATCCTTGTCGACGCCAAGCTGTCGATGGGGATTACGCCCTATTTCTTCAATCTGATCGATTCGTCCGATCCGCTTTGCCCCGTTCGGCGACAGGTGGTGCCGCGGCTCGAAGAGACGGACAGAGCGCCCTGGGAACTGACGGATCCATGCGGGGAGGACCGGCATTCGCCCGTGCCTGGCCTGGTGCATCGGTACCCCGATCGCGTGCTGTTCCTGGTCACGGATCGTTGCGCTTCGTATTGCCGGTATTGCACGCGCTCCCGGCTGGTCAGCAACGCGTCCGGCTATGATTTTCATCCTGACTTCGAGCGCCAGCTCGACTACGTCGCACGCACGCCGCAGGTGCGCGACGTGCTGCTGAGCGGGGGCGATCCGCTGGTGTTCAGCGACGACAAACTCGAGCACCTGCTGAGTCGCTTGCGGGCCATTCCGCATGTCGAGTTCCTGCGGATCGGGACGCGCATTCCGATTTTCCTGCCGCAGCGCATCACGCCGGATTTGTGCGGCATGCTCCGCCGGTTTCATCCCTTGTTCGTCAGCATTCACTCGAATCATCCGCGTGAGTTGACCATCGAGGCGCGCGAGGCGTTGGGGCGTCTTGCGGACGCGGGGATTCCCCTCGGCAACCAATCCGTCTTGCTCAGGGGCATCAACGACAGCGTCGAGGTCATGCGCGCCCATGTCCAGAAGCTCCTGCTCTGCCGGGTCCGCCCGTATTATCTTTACCAATGCGATTTGATTGCCGGATCCGCTCACTTCCGGACCAGCGTCCAGAAGGGGCTCGAGATCATCGAGGGTCTGCGCGGTTACACAACGGGGTATGCGGTGCCCACGTTTGCGATCGA
The DNA here is from genome assembly GCA_040766265.1 of Verrucomicrobiota bacterium. Classification (GTDB taxonomy): domain Bacteria; phylum Verrucomicrobiota; class Verrucomicrobiia; order Limisphaerales; family J093; genus MWFF01. Next base: position 3,430 of record JAXGQW010000055.1, on the reverse strand, counting down.
TGCGCCCGGCGGCGGTGGCAAAGTGCCGGTTTCTCCGGACTACGTGCTCAGTCGCAACGCGGAGCGGGTGGTGATTCGGAACTATGAAGGCAAGATCTTCGAGTATCCGGAGGCGCTCGACTGCACTGCGCCGTGCCGGGCTGGCCGGGGCGCGCAGCCAGACTGGGTCTAACCCGCATATTTCACACCCCGTCGGTGCCCAGGGCGGTCAAATCTCGCATGATTTCTGCCATGCGGGTTAGAAAAGCAAAACCGCGCCATGTCTGAGACATGGAGGAACGTAACACACTGGTCCCATGACAGAACGCCCTCAGGACCGACAAAACGCGTCCGGTTCCCTTACTGGGCGCGGTTTTGCCAGAGCCCGGATATCAGACTCCGCGAAGCTTTATGAAGTATCCGGGCTAACCCGAGGAGGCGCTGCTTCTGCGATCTGGTCCAATCGATCGCCGAGCTCCGCACTCAAGGCTCGATCAACACGCGGTAGAGTCGGGCGCCGGTGACAATGGGATCAGTCAGGCTGTTGGTGGGAGGGGTGGCGGGGAGATTCCGCTCGACGACAAAGGGGTTTGCCCCGATGGCGTCCCAACGCAGGACGGTATAGAATGCGTTGCTGACACTCGGCCACTGGATGACGAAGGCGTTGGACCCCACCATGCTCGTCAGGGTCAACGGCTCGATCCAGAGGAACAGAGCGGTTGGGGCACCCCAATTGCCGGCGGTGTCTTGCGCCTCGATGAACAGCGTATGGCGGCCGGGCGCCCACCCCGTGGTGTCGATGAGTGTTCGGACGCGTTCCGCCGCCGAGTCGAACCGGCTGTCGTCCGCGTCGAGTCCGCGGGTCTGCACCCCAGCGATCCAGGAGGGCGCATCGAGGCTGTAGCGCGCCGCGGCGATCGTTTGTGCTGGCGGCGGAGGGGTGGATCCTCTTGAACGGGTGGTGTCGGCCAGCGCGGTCAGATCGATCAACGTCCCGGCCTGGGCCTGGGCCGGCCAGACGGACGGCTGGACAACGTCGGGTCCGGCGGGCGTGAGGTAAGGCTGGCGGCAAGCCTTGACGGCGTAAAGAAGCGCCAAACGATTGGCGGCGTCGATTTGGGTCTCAAAGCTGGAGCAGGATTCGAAGAAGAAGTTGCCCAACTCGAACGTGAAAGCCGCCACACCCAGTTCGCCATAGACCCAGTCATCCGCCGTGCCGGCGGTGGGATACAACTGGTTGCTCGATTGGACCGTGTAGCCGTTGAAGAATGCGAACTTGCCGCCCAACGTCCGGAGCGCATCGTGATTCGGGGCGGCGTCCTGGGTCCAGCCCCACGGGAAGAGGACGAGTTGTCCGTAACTGTGCAAACTGACGACGAGCCCGGTGGCGGTGGCCGGGGCCGGATCGTCGTCCAGCGGCCCCCGCTGGTCGGGGAAGAGGGAGCGCAGATAGTCGCGGATGGCCTGGTTTTCGGGCTCGGAGAACGGGCTCGGTCCGCGGTACACCTCGTTGCATGGGCCGTCGCTGCTCCCGATGCCGCCCCATGCGAAATCGCAATTGCGGTTCAGGTCGGTGCCGTAACTGGGGAAGACGCTGCATCCGTTTGTGTCGCTGGTGTTCTTGCGCCACCAGTATCCGCGTTCGGCCCACTTGCGCCCGTCCGGATTCGCCATGGGCAGGATGTGGACCTCGACATAATCCAGAAGCCAGGTCACTTCGGGATCGGTCCCATACAGAGCGACCAGTTCTTCCGCAAAACGCGTCGCCGTCTCCGCCGTCGCCAGTTCGCGGGCGTGGTGTTCGGCCATCAGAAAGAACTGCGGCTTCGGCCCCGGGCGCGCCTTGTTCGAGAGCATCAGCACGAGCAGGTCGTAGCCCCGCTGTCCGCCCGAATGGGCCTTCTCCCAACTGTCCCCAACGTCGATCAGCGAGGCCAGATCCGGATGCTGCGCCGCGATCCGGGCCAGGGCATCGAGGGTCTCCTCGACGGTCCGGTAGCAGGGAAGACCTGGAATCCCGGCGGATTGTGCAGGCGCGCGTTGCAGGCGTGCGTTGGCCTGCGCCGTGAGCCCCGAGTCGATCTCGAGTCTGTACCCGGCCTCTTCGAGTTCCTGGCGCTCCGCAAGCCGCAGGCGGGCCATGACATATCCTGCGTCGTGGTTGGCCGGTCCGAACACGTCATACCGGCTGACGAGGTGTCCCAACCGATCCCGATCCTGGTAGAAGAGCCGGACCACGCAGTCCGCGTTCTGCGCATCAACACGGGTTTCCGCGGGGCGCTCGTGTGCCTTCGCCGCGCGCGATGAATGCGCGCTTTGATCCGCGCCGGCCAGGAGGGTGTTCGCGTGGCAGGGCAGGAGGACCAGGGCCGCCGCAAACGCGATCATGTGGAACTGGGGGCTTGATGGGCACATGACAGAGCGGATGTAGGGGTGAGGGTGAGGGAGTTTAGGACGAGGACAGTGCGGATGTCGGAATCCAGCGGGCAAATGGCGAGTCTCGCGTCCTACGCTTGGCGGAAGAGGGCTTCAGCGAACTGGCGGGCGTCGAAGGGTTGAAGGTCGTCGGGTTGTTCGCCGACGCCGATGAACTTGATGGGGAGTTCGAGTTCCTTCTGAATGGCGACGACCATGCCTCCCTTGCTGGTTCCGTCGAGTTTGGTCACGATCAATCCGGTCAACGAGACGGCCTTGTGAAACTCGCGCGCCTGGTTGAGGGCGTTCATCCCGGTGGTGGCATCGAGCACCAACAGGACCTCGTGAGGCGCCCCGGGCAGTTTCTTGTCCATGACCCGGTGCACTTTCTGGAGTTCCTTCATGAGGTTGTTCTTGGTGTGCAGACGCCCGGCGGTGTCCACGAACAGGTAGTGCGCGCCCCGCGCCTGGGCGGCCGAGATCGCGTCATGGGCCACCGCGGCCGGGTCGGCGGAATAGGCGCCGGCGACCACCTCGACCCCGAGTCGCTGTCCCCACACCTTCAATTGCTCGATGGCGGCCGCGCGGAACGTGTCGCAGGCGGCCAGGACGGCGCGGTCTCCCTGCGATTGGACGAGGTGAGCGAGCTTGGCGCACGTCGTGGTCTTGCCCGTGCCGTTCACGCCAATGATCGACACGACGGTTGGGCCGCCGGGCGCGCGGCGCAGGGCAGCGTCGTTCGAGGCAAGGCTTGTCGCCACCTCGTCTTGAGCGATGGCGAAGACATCGACGCCGCTGTTGCCCTGGGTCTCGTAGGCCTTCTTGACGGCTGCGACGATCCGGGTGGTCGTCGCACAGCCTAAATCGGCGCCGAGCAGTGCAGATTCCAGTTCTTCGAGGTTCGACCCGGTGAGGCGGGGGGATCCCGTCACAATCCGCTTGATCTGGTGCGCCAGTTGGGCGTGCGTTTTCTGCAGTCCCGCCTTGATCTTTTGAAACAGGCCCATGATGCCAGGGAGAGTGAGGGCGGCTCAGG
>JAXGQW010000054.1:0-36071 GCA_040766265.1 Verrucomicrobiota bacterium | reverse complement strand
TCGGGAATGGCGACGTGACCACGCCGCAAGCCGCCAAACGCATGCTCGAGGAAACCGGCTGTGCCGGCGTCAGCATCGGACGGGGCGCATTCTACAATCCCTGGATCTTCCGCCAGACTGAGGCCTTCCTCGCGTCAGGCGTGCTGCCGCCCGAACCGCCGTTCGAGGAGCGTGTCCGCGTCATATGCCGACACCTCGACCTGATGATCGAGGTCTTCGGCGAAACGCACGGGTGCAGGATGTTTCGCAAGGTCGCGCCGTGGTACGCGAAACGGCTTGGACCAGCCGTCGAGTTCAAGAGACGCGTGGCATCCCTGTCGAGCCGCGCTCAGTTCGACGAGGTCCTTGCCGAGTATCGGGCCTGGCGCGCGCAGTTCCTCGACGACCGCGGTGAACTCCTGCCCCGCTTTGCCCCGACGCCCTCGAACCCCTCGTTCATGACCGGTGAACCTGCGACGCTGTCCGCCATCCCGACCCCCCGAGGCCCGGTCGAAACGTGGTGACAGAACTCCTTTCAACGGAGTGGATGGGCGGGTGATCGAGAGTTGGCAAGGCGATGGATTCAGTCAATCCCGGTCCGGCAAGGTCGTCTTGTCCGGCACGTTGGGCACTGCACAGAGGAACTCGAAGGCCTCGTTTCCCTCGGTTTTGTACCAATGCGGCCAACCCTGTGGGATGAAGACCACATCGCCGCTCTGGACTTCATAGACCCTGTCGCCAATGCCCACCTTCGCACGGCCGCGCAAGACATATTGGCCGTGCTCGACTTGGTTCGTGTGGTTGGGCATACTGCCACCCGGTTCGATGACGAATCGTCGGAGGAGAAAGTTCGGTGCGACGTCGGGTCCGATTAACATCTGCATCGAGATGCCAACCCCGGTCGACACAGCCTGGCGCACCACATCATCCGCTCGCTGAACGATCACATTCGGTTTGCTGTTCATGTCACGGTGAATGCTCCCCAGATGAAGGATGGCTGTCGAGTGCGAACTCGGATCGCGGGCGCTGCGTTCGAGCGTGATGTTCGGGCGCGCCTCCCGTAGCCGCCGTCGTAAGACGGCGCTGATCAAACACGGATGGGCCGGTTCAGTTTCAACCCGGTCTTCTCTGGAGTGCAATCGCGCCACATCGCGCATTTCCAACACGATTCCCCAACCCCGACCCCCGAACCCTGAACCCTGAACCCTGAACCCCGAACCCGCGCGCCAAGCTCTTTCCCCGGACCTTCGGTTGCGGCTCTGCCGCGCTGTGCATTCTGCGCCTTTCCCAAAGAAAAGAAGCATCATCCCGCAAAGGCCGTCAGGTGTGGCCCAATCTGGCTGCAACTTGGCCTCGCGGTGGTGCAATCGCCCGAAGTCTGCGCAGCCGGCGACGAATCTCGGAGGGCCGATCCCGCGACTGCGCATCCGCGTCAACCTAAGGGTCTGTGCGCCGGATGTGCAGGAGCCAGTCCTTGAACTGCAGATTGCCGGGATAGTCCTCAGGGGCGTGAAACTCGCGTGCCGCGCCGCCGTTCACTTGGCCACGTGTTCTCTCTCTGCCCTGTTCCAAGTCGATCCAGGTGTAGTCAAACAGCGACGAAGCCGCGCTGGGCCGCAGATCCACCTTCAGCCTGCCTCCGTATCGCAGATAGAGCACGTACAGACTGCCAGGGAACTGCACCGCAGAAGGGGGCCGCATACTCGGACACCAACTCCGCGTGCGGTTCCAGTCTCCACCAGGGGATGGATCCACACCGTGATCCCTTTGCCGTTGGCGTAGGCGATCATCTCTTCCACCTTCCGGATTTGCTCCAGGTTCGGTGAGTCGCAGGTCCGGTTCAGCAGCCCGCTGTTCCCCGCAAAGAACACCTGGCCGACGGTAAAACCCTTCGCCGAGCGGTCATCGGCCAGCTTCTGGAAGCTGCTGAACTGAATGCCCCGCTTGGTCCAGTTCCACCACGTGTCTCCAACCCAGAGGAACGGTGTGCCGTCTGTGTATTCGAAGTAACGCCCGGCCCGCGGACCCTCGTGGCTGACGCGGATGAAGCCCCGGCGCGCCGGGTTGGCCTGTTTCTCGGCGTCCGTCCACTCCACAACCTGGAACTTGCCCTCGGCCGCATCGAGGCCGGGATCCTGCGAAGCGGTGGTCCAAGTCCATTCCCCGGCAACCGGGTCCCGTGGCAACACGATCACCGTGCCCGCTGCCGCCGGTGCGACGATTCGATTCATCGGGAACCGAGAATACAGTTCTTCGTTCATACCCCGTCGAGCAAGAAGATCGGTCGACATCAACCTGGGGCTGTTCCAGGGACATGGCTTTCGCCGGTCGAGACGGTCTCACAAAACCGCCGTGCGGAAGAACAAGTGTTCTCACTTGTTGCCAAGGCCGCCTACGGGTGGGTACAACGGGACCAATCAATGCAATGACGGGACGATTCATAGCCACACCATGCCAACAAATCTTGATGAGTTCATGCCGCGGACGCAATTTCAGTTCCCGGATGGGAGCATCCTCTGCGTCGGCACAGTCTCCTGCGATGACCAGATTCATCAGGCTGTTTACTTGAGCTACACCCCAGCCGGCTCGGTCACGCCGAGCATGGAATTGGAACTTCCTCCGAAAACGGTTGAGGTGATCATTCGCCATTTGCAGGAGCGGGCAAACGAGGCGCGATTCGTCAACGGCGAGAGGATGCTGGATTACCCTGAACCGGTGCCCGCCAAACCACCCGGAGCCGATCGAAGGCCGCCCCGACGCAGAGCGAAGAAGCGGGCGGCCGACCGACCCAAAGCTGACGACGCCCCGCCGAACCACTGGCGGCCCCCGGGCTCTTGACGCGGCCCAACGCGCCTTTCGGGCCCGCCTGTCAAGCGATTAACTTGGACCGCCCGCGCTTTTCTGGATTGGCAGATTCCCGGAACCGCCGTAAACCGCGGGCGCATGAACGAATCGTCGCGCAAGGAACTGCCATGAGCGCCGCTCTCGAGATGCCCGCGGCTGAGAGCGCGGCGCGGCTGGTATCGACTGTCGCCGCCGAACTGAAACTCCCGCCCGCAGGCGTTGCCGCCACCGCGCGCCTGCTCGCCGAGGGGGCGACCGTGCCGTTCATCGCCCGTTACCGGAAGGAGGCCACTGGGTCGTTGGACGAAGTCGCGATCACCTCGATCCGCGACCGGCTCGCCCAACGGGTCGAACTCGAGGCGCGGCGCGGCAGCATTCTGAAATCGCTCGAGGAACGCAAGCTGCTCACGCCCGAACTGGCCCGGCAGATCGGCGCTGCCGACACGATGAGCGCCCTCGAGGACGCGTTCGCGCCATTTCGGCCCAAGCGCCGGACACGGGCCATGATCGCCAAGGAAAAGGGCCTGGAACCGCTTGCAGACTGGCTGCTCGCCAACCAGTCCGCCCCCGCCGATCCCCAGACCGAGGCGGCCAGGTTTGTCGTGGCCAGCGCCGACAAGGACAAGGCGGTTCCAACGGTCGAAGACGCCTTGGCCGGGGCGCGTGACATTCTGGCCGAGCGATTCAGCGAGGATGCCGAGGCGCGGCGGTCGGTCCGGACGCTGTTCGAGCGCGACGCGTTCTTGACATCCAAGCTGATCACCGGCGCCGATGCGAAGCCGGAGGCGCAGAAGTTCCGCGACTACTTCGCATGGTCCGAACCGCTCGCCCGCGTTCCCTCGCACCGCCTGCTGGCGATGCGCCGGGGCGAGGCCGAGGGGTATCTGCTCCTGCGCGTGACGGTGGACGAAGGGCCGGCGATCGGGCTGCTCGAACAGCGTTTCGTCAAGGGCGATGGCGGTCCGGCCGAGCACGTGCGGCGTGCCTGCGCCGACGGCTACCAGCGCCTGCTCGCGTCCCAGATGGAGACGGAGGCCAGGATCGCCTCGAAGAAGCTCGCCGACACCGAGGCCATCCGCGTCTTTGCGGAGAACATCCGCGAACTGCTCATGGCGCCCCCTTTGGGCCAGCGCACGGTGCTTGCGATCGATCCCGGCTTCCGCACGGGCTGCAAGCTGGCCGTGCTCGATGCGCAGGGCAAGCTGCTCTTCGACGACGTGGCGCACCTGGCCGGGGGCTCGGACTTGCAGCTCCGCCAAGCCCGCGAACGGGTGCACAAGATCGTCGCCCATTTCGGCATCGAGGCGGTGGCGATCGGCAACGGCACGGCCAGCCGCGAGACCGAGGCGTTCATTGCCGCGTGCGGCCTGCCCAAGTCGGTGCTGGTGGTGATGGTCAACGAGAGCGGCGCATCGGTCTACTCCGCGAGCGATGTGGCGCGCGAGGAATTCCCGGACAAGGACATCACCGTGCGGGGCGCGGTCTCGATCGGCCGGCGGCTGATGGATCCCCTGGCCGAACTGGTGAAGATCGACCCCAAGAGCATCGGCGTCGGGCAGTACCAGCACGATGTCGACCAGGGTGCGCTCAAGCGGGCGCTGGACGACACGGTGATGTCCTGCGTCAACCGCGTCGGAGTCGAGGTCAACACCGCGAGCAAGCAACTGCTCAGCTACGTCTCGGGCCTGAACGCCACCGTGGCCGAGAATATCGTCAAGTTCCGCAACGAGCACGGCCCGTTCGCCTCGCGCGGGGCGCTGAAAAAAGTGCCCCGGCTCGGGGACAAGACCTTCGAACAGGCGGCGGGGTTCCTGCGCATCCGGGGCGCTGCCAACCCGCTCGATGCCAGCGCGGTGCACCCGGAAAGCTACCCGGTGGTTGAACGGATGGCCCGCGACGCCGGCTGCGAGGTGGGCGACCTGGTGAAGGACGCCACCCGGCGGACGCGTATCGAGCCGGAACGCTACGTCACCGACACCATCGGTCTGCCCACCTTGCACGACATCATGGCGGAACTGGCCAAGCCTGGCCGCGACCCGCGCCAGCAGTTCGAGACCGTCCGGTTCGCCGAGGGCGTCGCGAAGCCCGAGGACCTCAAGCCCGGCATGAGGCTGCCGGGGATCGTGACCAACGTGACTGCCTTTGGCGCGTTTGTGGATGTGGGGGTGCACCAGGACGGCCTGGTCCACATCAGCCAGTTGGCGGACACGTTCGTGAAGGAGCCGGGCTCCGTCGTCAAGGCCGGCCAGCGCGTGCAGGTCACCGTGCTCGAAGTCGATCTCGAACGCAAACGCATCGCCCTCTCGCTCAAGGCCCGCCCGGACCTGACCGCGAAGCCGGGGCATGCCGGCGGCCGGACGGCGCCCCGTCCGCCGGCGGGCGCAAAAACGAACAGCGGGAGCGGTTTCAACTCGGGTTTGTTCGCGGCCGCCTTCGACAAGCTCGGCCCGAAACCGCGCTGACTCCGGCATGCTGAACGGCCATCGAGTCCCTGGAACGGTATCGCGACCGGGAGAAGTTCTCTCCGCAGAAGGTGAGCGCGGGCGATACCGGGTCGGCTTCCTGCGCGCTTGAGATGCTGGATCTGCCTGGGCAGTTTTGATGCGTCCCCACAAAAATCGCCAAACCCGAGACGACGTGATGAAACACCATGCACTTGCAACTCCGGCTTTCGGAGCACAACGGACCCCGCCTGGAGCTGAGTCGCTGGCTCCGCGTTGTGCGGAAGCCCAACTGACGAGCGAGTCAGGAGGCGCACCGGCAGACGCTTCCACTCTCGGGCGTCTGATTCTCTTGGCGGGATTGGCCGCCATTTCGATCCTCTCCAGCGCTGCGCTCAAGGCCGGTGAGAAGTCCGCCCAGGCGATCGCCCCCGACCGGTTGCTGCTGCGGGATTACCGCCCCCAGTCCATCTACAAGGTGCCCGAGACCCGGATTGAGAAGGCGCGGTTTCCCGTGATCGACGTTCACTCGCACGCGTACGCCAGGACTGAGGCCGAGGTCGACCGCTGGGTCGCGACCATGGATGCGGTCGGGATCGCCAAGTCCGTGATCATGACCGGTGCCACCGGAAAGAAGTTCGACGACCTGCTGCGTCTGTACCGTCGGCACCCGGACCGGTTCGAGGTCTGGTGCGGCATCGACTGCGCGGGTTTCGACCAGCCAGGTTTCGGACCCGCGGCGATCACCGAATTGGAGCGTTGCGCCAAAGCGGGGGCGGTGGGCGTCGGCGAACTCAGCGACAAGGGCGGCGGGCTGTGCGGCAACGCCGGGGGGATGCACCTGGACGACGCCCGGATGGACCTCCTGCTCGAAAAGTGCGCCGGCCTGGGCCTGGCCGTGAACATTCATGTAGGCGAGGACCGCTGGATGTACGAACCGATGGACGCGACCAACGACGGCCTCATGAACGCATACAAGTGGCGGATTCGCCAGGGCCCGGGAATCCTGTCACACGACGAGGTGGTCGCCACGCTGGACCGGGCCGTCGCCAGGCACCCGCGAACGACCTTTATCGCGTGCCACTTTGCGAACTGTTGTTTCGATCTCGTGCGACTGGGCCGCATGCTCGACGCGCATGCCAACCTCTATGCGGACATCGGAGCGCGATTTGGGGAAACGGCTCCCATCCCCCGCGCGATGGCGAGGTTCTACTCCGCATACCAGGACCGCCTGCTCTACGGGACGGATATGGGCTCGGATGCCGGGATGTATCGAACCACTTTTCGCATTCTGGAGACGGAGGATGAGCACTTTTACGCGATGGACCTGTTCGACTACCACTGGCCATTGCACGGGTTCGGGCTGTCGGATGCTGTGCTGAAGAAGGTCTACGCTGATAACGCTCGGAGGATGCTCCACCCTGCGCGCCGCACCGCGCCTTGAACCGCACAAACTGCGCGACCAACTGGCAGTTCGCTGCCCGCAAGGCGCTCCGACAGCCGGTCAGGCCTGGTGTCTCATAAACATCTCGGCGCCCGAGAGGGCCCGACGAGTCCAGGTTCAAGTCGCCCGCGAGAACAGGTCGAGAAGCCCGCCTCCCATCAGCAAGGATAGAACGCCGCCACCGGGGCGTTTCGGCAGATCCTTGCCGGTGCCTCGATGCGAGAAAGGCGCATCGAGGACGGCCCATCGGCGGGCATTCTACATCGTGTCTCGCTTCCACCCGGAGGGCCAGTTGGCCGGGGGTTCCGGCAGCACGGGCTTTGCGCGTGGGTCGTTGCAGCCGTCCCAGAGGCGGTTATTGAAGCTGGCGTCAGCGGCCTTCATGGATTGGACATGGCCGTCACACAACCCGATATTGGCGCGCCCAAGGTGGCGTGACGAGAGGAAGGAGGCGTATTCGTAAAAGGCCCAAGGTTCCTCCTGGTCGCGGCTGCCGACGGGGAGGAAAGGGGGATCGATGACGTAACCGTGATTGCCGATGCGAAGGACGCTTTCGGACGCGGGCAAGGCACTGCCGATGGCCTCGGGGGCGAGGACCTCGTGCGGTTGCTGGCTGCCGGTTCCGTCGGAGCAGCCGAAAGCGATCGTGGAGGCCGGAGCCTGCAAACTGGTGAGGCGGACGGGGAAACTCTCGTAACTGCCGGAGTTCATTATGCGAGCGCTGCCGAGGAACTTGTAGTTGTAGCCGTAAGGGGCGTTGCGACCGGGGAGCCAGTGGGGGACAGCCGGGTCGCGGATGACTTCATAGCCTGCTGTGACCTCGCGGGCAAAGAGGTTGAACCAGCGGAGACGAGTGTTATCCGAGAACTTGAGCTGGTGCGGAGGAAGATAGCCGTCGTAGTCGTCTGTGTAGAGGAACAGGCCGATGCCCAGTTGGCGGAGATTGCTGCGGCAGCGAGCGTCATGGGCTTTCTGCTTGGCCCGGGAAAGCGCGGGCAAAAGCATGGACGCAAGGATCGTGATAATGGCGATAACCACCAGCAACTCGATCAGGGTAAATCCCCTAAGAGGCTTGAATGACATTCGCGATCTCATGATTGCGTGATTGGAGAGACTTGCAAAACCCGAACCACGGGTCAAACCCTGGTGCCGGCATTCATCGAAGCCGCGTTGCGATGCCCTGCGCTGACCCTTTGATGACGCCCTTCTCGACCACAGCAGCGGGGAGTTCATTCGCCAGCGTGATCACGGTGGCACGGTCGGCCGCAGCCGCTTGGCCGGCATTCGCCCGCTGGACAGTGGGCGTCGGGCCGTGGAAGCCGACCTTGGCGGAGGCGTTTGCCCCGACGGTGACCTCCCACGAGTACGCCCCCGCGTGGCGTTTCACCGCGCCATCGGTGACGTTCCAAACCGGGTAGCCGGTCGGAATCTTCCAGGTTGAAGGGTCTGCCGTGACCGCCGCCGGCCCGACCTGGATCCAGGTCGCGCCCGGCCCGTTCAATGCCGAGCGATCCCGAAATCGGCAGACCGCAATTCATGAATCACACACCCGCCGCACACTCACTCCGCACACCTTACCCCTCACGGAAACCTGGCAGGACGGTTTCCGCGAATCACCACGTCCGTCTCCCCCCATGAACCGCGCACCCCATCACGACAACAATCACTGATCATCACAATCAGGCACTATTCCCGTGACAGATGGTGTGCGGCCGTCGCACACTGATGCGTAGTCTCGAACCAGGCTCGATTGAGGATGTTCTCAGTCGACGCAGAAAAGTGCGTCAAACAGACCGCCGATTCCATCTGTTCGGCGCGTACGGTTGCAGCATGAATGTCATCGGGTACATCATTTTGGGGTACATGACGTTGGGTCTGCTGGTAGGCTCGATGAACTGTCTGTTTCGGACTCGGTTTTATCGCAGCCATCCGTCCAGCCGGCTTGTTCCGCCGGACAACGCGGCCTGTGATTTCCTTTTCACATGTTTGTTCCTCTGGCCATTCCTCACGGGGCGTGACTTATATGCCAAGTCGAAATACGGGCTGTGGAAGGGACGACGAGATCACCATGAAGAGCGCCGAACCGCAGTGAATTGAGCCAACCGTCCTACGCCGCCGCGTCGATCATGAGTCTGCAATCGAGGTAGTGGTTGCCCCAGCGCTGGGGCCCAGTTACCCTCCCACAGCACCGACGCTCGCATCGAAGACCGAACTCGACGGACTCCGCCTCACACTCGAGCTGCCCGGTCGGTCTGATTGGAGTCTGGCGGAGGGGATAAGGGGATAATGACCGAGCAACACCGACGGCCAACCAAAGAAGGCATCACTATGGCAGACTTCACTACCCGCATCACGCTCGCCAACCAACGTGCTCTCATCACCGGCGCCTCTCGCGGTCTGGGCGCCGAAATCGCCGCGGTCTTCGCGGACGCCGGTGCCGACCTGGTCATCACCGGACGCGATCCCGCTGGCCTGGAAGCCACCCGGCAGGTGGTCGAAAGCAAAGGACGCCGCTGCCTGAGCGTCGAGGCGGACCTGCGGACGGTGGAGGGGCCTCGCATCGTCGGACAGAAAGCCCTCCAGTTTCTGGGCGCGGTCGACATCCTGGTCAACAACGCGGGAGTGGTGTTCGTCGATAGCCTGCTCGAGACCTCCCTGGACCACTGGGAGGAAACGCAGAATGTGAATCTGCGGGCGCCCCTGCTGCTCGCGCAGACGGTGGTTCCGAAGATGATCGAACAGCGTCGGGGCAAGGTGATCAACCTCTCCTCGCTGGCGGGAGTGCTGGCACCGGAGGGACATGGCGCCTACTCGGCGTCCAAAGCGGGGCTGAACCTGCTCACGCAGGCGATGGCGGCGGAGTGGGGGCGGTTCAACATCCAGGCGAACGCCGTGGCACCGACGGTCATCCTCACCGCGATGGGCCGGCAGGTTTGGGGTGATCCGAACAAAGGCGACCCCATGAAGGCTCGCATCCCTCTGCGTCGGTTTGGCGAACCAGCGGAGGTCGCGGACTTGGTGCTTTTCCTGGCATCGCCCGCGTCGGACTTCATTTGCGGGCAAGTCATTCGCATGGACGGCGGCCTCTCAGCCGTCTGACCGCTCGGCTGAGACCTCGGCCTCGACCCCGACTCCGCCGGTCGCAAGGGCAGTCGCGCAGTTCATCCTGGTCGCGGTCACCCACATCGCCGGGCCGGGGTCTTCGGCGATGCCCGCCCACGCGCCGCTTGATGTGGCCGGCGGTCACATCACGAGTCCCCGAGGTCGGCGCGCCGATGATGGTTGTGGGCGCGTCGTTCAACCCGGTCGTTTGTCTCCCCGTGCCGCCGGCGGCCCACGACTCCAATCTGACAAACGACTTGGCTCAAACGCCTTGGCACCTGACCGTGATTCACCGACGATGTCGGCCCTCCATCCTGCGCCTAACGCCCATAGGCGCGGCGCCAGAGCAGCCAACCGACAATCCCCGCCGCCACGAAGTCCGACATCAGGATAAGAATCCGAATCGGAAGCTCCAGGCGGACCAGGTAGAACACCACAATCCCATTCACGACAATCAGCAAAGGCACCAGAATTGGCAGGACCTTCATGCCTCAGAGCCTGACGCAAAATGGTTCCTTGGTCCAGCCCCGCCAGACCAGCCCCAGTCACTTGAAACACAGCCCTGACCTCGTCGATGACGATACATGGGTGGCTGGCATGAGCGCCTTCTTTAGCCCGGATGTTTCACAAAGCTTCGCGGAGTCTGACATCCGGGCTGTGGCAAAACCGCGCCCAGAAAGGGAACCGGGAGCATTCTGTCGGTCCTGAGAATGGTCTCTCATGGGAACAGTGTGATGCAGTTCTCTATCTCTCGAACCTGGCGCGGTTTTGCTTCTCTAGCCCGCATAGCAGTCCTCTTGCGAAGTCTCAGTGCCCTGTGCACCATAGGGGTGTGAAATATGCGGGTTAGGTTCGAGCCGCTGGCTGAGGAGCACGGTGTTCTGCTCTGTTACGCCGACGGACAGTCTGTCGCGGGCGCCGCATTCGGGGACGCGACGGACGCGTGCTGTAACTCCTGGCTCCGAAGCGGATGACGTCAGCTTTCTGCGCGGTTTGATCGAGGAGGTTGCTCGGCAGTATAGGGTGGACCGCCGTCGAAGGCCGTGAAGGGGTCGGTCTATTGAGGATTTCGTCGGCCAACAGGTTCAGAAACGGTGCATCTGACAGTTGTCGGTATTCTGTCGCCCGGTGAGGGCACCGGGCCTACAACGGATGGAGACTCCCGCTGTAGGCCGCGTGCCCCCACGCGGCGCGATTCCATTCCCACCGACAGCCTACAGATGCACTGGTTCAGAAACGTTCGACCAGTTTATCGATCAGAAACGTGCTCTCGCGCAGGGCCTGACCGCAGAAGGGGCCGAACCACTCGCTGATCTGCCGGAACTCCCGGCAAAAGCGGTCGGCATCGGCGTTGTCGATGAGGTCCCGGGCCGCCCCGACCGACTCGATGAACTCCTTGAGCAAGGCGCGCCGTTGAGGCGACGCCAGGATGATGTCGGCGTACAAGCCGGGGTCCTGGGCGAAGAGCCGCCCGACCATTCCCATTTCCAGGCGGTAGATCGGGCTGGAGAACTCGAGCGTTCGGGCGAGGTTGACCTGGCGCGCCGCCAGGAACCGTCCGAAGGCGAACGTGGCGAAATGCCGGAGCCCCTGGACCAGGTCCATCACGGCGTCGTGCTCCTCGGCCGCGATGGTCATGATGATGTTGCCCCAGGCAGCCAGTTGATCGAGCAGCCATTGGCACCCGTCCGCGTCGCGTCCGGGAGTCGCCACAACAATCTGCTGGTCCATGCTCGATGTCGATGGCCCGAACAACGGGTGCAGGCCGATGACCGGTCCGGGATGCGCCGTTTTCATGGCGTCGACAGGGGCGCACTTGATGCTTGTGATGTCCGCCAGAATGCAGCGGGGCGGCAGGTGCGGACCGAGTTGTTTGATGACGTCCGTTGTGAGAGAGATCGGCACGCTCACCAGGGCCAGATCGATCTCCGCGCACAGATCTCGAGCGCGCGGCCAGTCATCCACGTCCAGCAGCCGGGTTTCGTAGCCCGCCTCGCCAAACCAGCGCGCGAAGTAATGTCCCATCTGGCCCCGCCCGCCGACGAGCAGGACGCGGGCGCCGGGCCGCACGCCGGTGGCGGCGGCGCGCACCGTCTGGCGCATGCGCGATTGCCGCAGGATGCACCGATAGAGCTCCTCGACGTGGTTGGGGTCCAGACCGGCCTCCTTCGCCTGGTCGCGCCGCTCGGAGATCAGGTTCTCCTCGCGCGCCGGGTGATAGACCGGCAGGCCCGCGGCCCGCTTGATGGCGACGGCGCTTTGGGTCAGGGCTTGCCGGCGACCGAGCAGATCGACGATCCGCTCGTCGATCGCGTCGATCTCCCCGCGCAGATCCGCGAGCGTCGAGGCGCCGCCGGCGCTCTGCGCCGACGCGGGCGTCCCGCCGGACTGCGATTCCGTTTGCATCTCACTCATAAACACGTTCCCCGAAAAGGTCGTAGTCCGCGTGATCCAGGATCCGCACCGACACGAATGCGCCGGGCGGCAAACGCCCCGGGACGTACACGCGACCGTCGATTTCGGGAGCGTCCGCCTCGGTGCGCCCCACCGCGCATACGCCCCGCATCCACGACGCCTTGGCGCGTCCGCGAACACGGGCGAGGCTGTTGTTCCAAGGCAGATCCTTGACCGCGTCGAGGCGGGCCTCGTCCAACGTCCCCTCGATGAGGACGCGCACATGGCGGCCGACCTGGGCGGCTCCGTGTTCGCGCGCGATCTCTTTCTGGACGGCCATCGCCCGATCGCGGCGCCGCTGCCGGGTTGGCTCGGGCACCTGCTTCCGCATCCGGCCCGCGACCGTGCCCTTCTCCTGCGAGTACGCGAACACCCCCATGCGTTCGAACCGCGTTGCGCGGATGAATTCGAGGAGGGTCTTGAAATGGGCGTCCGTCTCGCCCGGGAATCCGACGATGAACGTCGTTCGCAGGACGATCCCCGGGATGCGGGCGCGTATGCGGCGCAGCAGGTCGGTGATGTGCCGCGGCGGTGTCCTGCGCCGCATCTGTTCGAGGATGACCGGGTGGATGTGCTGGATGGGGATGTCGACGTAGCGGGCGACCTTGCGGCACTGGGCGATCGTCTCGATGAGCGCGTCGGTCCAGTGCGCGGGATGGGTGTAGAGGAGCCGAATCCAGAAATCTCCCGGCAGATCGTTCAGGGCGCGCACCAGGGAACAGATCGTTTCGGCGTGGGCCGGCAACGCCCGGGTTGCCTCGCCGAACCGCCTGGGGTCGGCCATGGTCCGTCCGTCCGGCCTGGGCTGCAGATCGAGGCCGTAATAGGTCGAGTCCTGGGAAATGAGGTTCAGTTCCTTTGCGCCCTCGGCCAACAGACGCCGGGCTTCCGCGACGATGTCGTGTTGCGGGCGGCTCCGGTGGCTGCCGCGCATCCGCGGGATGATGCAGAAACTGCAGGCGTGATTGCACCCCTCCGCGATCTTCACGTAGGCCAGATGGCGCGGGGTCAGCCTGAATCGCGGCGTGCCGCAATCGGGGATGAAGACCGGACGGCGGCTGACGGTCAGAACGGGCCGGGCGTCCTTGACCTTCTGCAGCCACGCCTTCCGACGGGCCACGGCTGTTCGCACGATCCGGGCCACCGCCGTGACCTGATCGATCCCCATGAAGGCATCCACCTCTGGAAGCGCCTTGGGCAGATCGTCCCGGAACCGTTGCGGCAGGCAGCCGGACACGATGAGCGCCTGGTTTGGCCGCAGAGCGTCGCGGATCCGGGCGGATTCGAGGATGGCATCGACGCTCTCCTCCTGGGCATCGGCGATGAACGAGCAGGTATTGACGATGACGGCGTCGGAGGCAGCGGGATCGTTCGTGATCTCGCATCCGTCCCGCAGGAGCGCCCCGAGCATGATCTCGGCGTCCACCAGGTTCTTGGCGCAGCCGAGCGAGATCAGTCCAACCCTGAGCGGGCGGGCCTGGTTTTCATGCCCGCTCATCGCGCGCCGGACGGGGCCCGCGCGGCGCCCGGGTTGGGGAGCGCGAGGATTTCGGCCAGATTGGATCGCGCGGGCTGGTACTGTCCGGGCTGGATGCCCGCCAGCGGGTCTCGAGCCTGTTGCTCCTCGATGCTGCGCACGATCGTCAGCACGATCCCGAGGATCACCAGGACGCCCAGCGCGGGCAGCACGATGCGCCACCGGATGCGGGAGAGGATCAGCATGAGGGCATCGAGCGGGCCTTTCTGCTGACCGATCAGGCTCGGGTGTTCGCGGAACTTCTCCGTCTGCGCCAGCTCGGCATCGAGGGTCTCGAGGATCGACGCCTCGTCGATCTTCAAGAGCCTCGCGCAGGTGCGCACGAATCCCCGGATGTAGACGGGGGCGGTGAACACGTCGTAGTTCCCCTCCTCGAGGGCCTCGACATGATCGGCCCGCATCTTGGTGGTATCGGCAACCTGCTGCACCGAGAGGCGGCGGGCCTCACGGGCGGTGCGCAACTGCTCGGCGACGGTGGCCATATCGCCCGCCACTTAAGGACATCCGCACGGCGTTGACAATCACGGAAAGAGGGGGGGGCGGAAAGAGGGGGGCGCCCAGAAGGATCCGCCGGCTCCGCAAATCCTCAGCCAGGCTGTTTCATGAGGCTGGGCGGAGTCTCACATTCAGGCTCCATTTTTGCGCCGCGTGGAGGCACGCGGCCTGCACCATGCCTTGCGCTGCGTGCGGCCTGCCTTCCGTGACGGATGCGCCGCAGGCCGGGTCACCGTCCGGATGCCGGCCCTCTGCGCCCGGGTTCGCGCACGCCGGCTCCGACGCGTTGGACGAGCGCGTCGCCCAAATCTGCGCGCGCCCGTTCAGCCAGCGCTTCGAGGCGCCGGACCACCTCCGGATGTTCCGAAGCGACGTCACGCGTCTCGCCGATGTCTGTGTCGAGGTCGTAGAGTTCGGGGCGCTCGATCTTGCGCTGCACGTACTTTGCGGGCTGACCGTCCCGTCCGGGCGGCTGCCCAGCCAGGGTGCGATACGTGTGCGGCAGGAGCAGTTTCCAGGGACCGCTCGTGACCGCTTGAAGCTGGCCGCCCGCGAAGTAGAAGAAGAAGGCCTCGTGCGGACTTTGCGCGTTGGGTTGGCTGGACAACAGCGGCCAGATGTCGAGGCCGTCAATCCGGTGCGCAGGCAAATCGGCGCCGGTCAACCGCGCGATTGTGGGGAAAAGATCGATTGTCATGGCCGCTTCGCCGCAGAGCGCGCCCGCCGGGACGTGACCGGGCCAGCGGGCGATGAAGGGCACGCGGACTCCGCCTTCCCAGCAGGTTCCCTTGCCTTCGCGGAGCGGCCCGGCGGATCCGGCGTGGTTGCCGTACGAGAGCCAGGGCCCGTTGTCGGACGTGAAGATGACCAGCGTGCGCTGGTCCAGCCCGTGGCGTTTCAAAGCCCCAAGAATCCGCCCCACAGACCAGTCGATCTCGGCAATCACGTCTCCGTAGAGGCCCGCGGTCGTGTTGCCTTCGCGCTTCTCGCTGACGAACAACGGGACATGCGGCATGCTGTGCGCCAGGTAGAGCAGAAAGGGGCGGTCCTTGCTCCGTTCGATGAACCGCACGGCGCGTTCCGTGTACCGCGTGGTGAGCTGC
Organism: Verrucomicrobiota bacterium; assembly: GCA_040766265.1. Classification (GTDB taxonomy): domain Bacteria; phylum Verrucomicrobiota; class Verrucomicrobiia; order Limisphaerales; family J093; genus MWFF01. Next base: position 20,672 of record JAXGQW010000054.1, on the reverse strand, counting down.
GTCTGGTCGGGCATGATTTCCTTGATCTGATCGCCCTCGATCAGCGGCAGCGGCGGGTATGTGCCCGGCTTGGCCTCCGGGTGGTTGGGCCACATGTCGTTCGAATAGGGCAGGCCCATGTACTCATCGAAGCCGTGGTGGATCGGGAGGAACTGGCGCTGATCACCCAGGTGCCACTTGCCGAAGATGGCGGTCGCGTACCCGCGCGGCTTGACCAGCTCGCCCAGCGTGACCTCCCGCGGATGAATGCCGATCGGCGAACCGGGCCCGAGCGCGCCGGCAATGCCGATCCGATTCGGGTAGCACCCGGTCAACAAGCCCGCCCTCGAAGCGGAGCAGACCGCCTGCGCGACATAAAAGCGCGAGAACCGAATGCCCTCGGATGCCAGACGGTCAATGTGCGGCGTGGCATAACCCCGGGCGCCGAAGACCCCCACGTCGCCGTACCCCATGTCGTCGCAGAAGATGATGACAATGTTGGGGGTTGGGGGAGGCGTTGCGGCCTCGATGGCGCAGACGGCAAGGGTCGAAACGATCGCAAGCCCGACGGCTCGACGCCAAAACGAACATTGGTTGTTGGGCATAAGGACTCGATACACAGACGGATCGAGCCGGCGGTTTGTTCACCTCTCTTTGGGGTCACATCTTCATTTTGGACATTTGTGAACCGGCGGGCTGATCAGGCCGGCTGGGGTCCGCCGCGGCGGCGCAGTCAGCACACAAATGTCAAAAATGAAGATGTGACCCCATTGTCAGGCGGCAACGCCAGGACTAGAGTCGCGGCGTGACGTCTTCCAAGCCGCCCTGCCCCGCTGCGCCCTCGATCGGACGGCGCGGGAGAGTGGCTGTCGGCGTGTGGCTCACGCTGGCGGCGCTGGCCCGCGCCGCCGCGGGAGCGCCTGAACTCGAGTATCTGTTTCCCGCCGGCGGACAGCATGGGGCGCGATTCGAGGTGATTGGCGGGGGCAAACTCGATCCGTGGCCGGTTGGGGTGTGGACTGATGATGCGGGCATCCAGTTCGCTCCCGGTCTGACCAACGGCGTGTTCGAGGTTGCGATCGATCCGGGTGTCGCCCCGGGAGGGCATTTGGTGCGCGTTTACACGCCTGACGGGGCATCGAAGCCGGCGCTGTTTGTGGTCGGCGCCGATCCGGAGGTCACCCGCTTCCCGCAGTCGCCCGCCAACCAGGTGCATGCCGCGGCGCCGCCGGCGCCGATCCCGGTCACACTGAACGGCCAGCTTAGATCGGCGGATGCGCGGCTGCTCTTTCCGATCGAGGCCGGGGCGGATCGGGTCGTGCGGGCGCGATTCATGGCCAGCCCGCTCGATTCGCCGGCGCAGGCCAGTCTCGCTCTTTTGAAGGACGGCACGCCGCTTGTGGCCACGCTCGACCCGGCGGGACGCGACTTCGAGCTTCGTTGCCCGATCGTGGTCGGCGGCCCTCTTTCGCTCGAAGTCACCGCACTGGCCGGGAGTTACCTGGGCGATGCCGCGGTCTTTCGCGTCGAGGTGACGGACGATCCGCTGGTGCCGATTCCCCCGTCGCATGCCACGAGCGCGAGATCGGAGGGTGTCACGGCGTTTCGTCCGATGACAAGTGCGCGGACGCTTGCGATTGCGGGGCAGACCCGCGGGGTGATTTCGCCTGAAGGCCGGGTGATTCACTACAGTTTCATGGCCCATCAGAACGAACAATTCCGTTTTGTGGCGAAAGCCGGCAGCATCGGATCCCCGCTGGCGCCCGTTGTGCGGGTCCTGGACCCGGATCGCACCGTGCTGGCCGAGTCGCTTCCCGGAGCCGATGCGGAGCTGGTGTGGATTGCGCCCAGCGACGGTGAACATCTCCTGGCCGTGACGGACGCGGACGGACGCGGCGGGACGACTTACGCCTTCCAGCTCGAAGTCGAGGAGCCTCGAGCCCACTTCAGCGCGGTTCTCGAGGATCACGCCTTCCAGCTCAGGCCGGGCGGGTCATGCGTTTGCGACGTGCGGGTTCTGCGCCCCGTGTCTTCAGACATTGTCGTGCGCGTTTCCGCGATCGATCTGCCGGACGGCGTTACGGCGGGCTCCGTGCACGCCGCCGCGGGGCTCGATCGGGTTCGTCTGGTCCTGTCCGCCGCCGCCGCGGCCAAGCCGTCCAACAGGCCGTTCCGGATCATGGTAATGACGACTGGCGAGACGCCGCCTCGGGTCGAGTTCGCCCGGTTCCCCCTCGAGCCGCGGCACACGGATGGAAGCGCGCTTGCGGTGCGGGACTGCAATCAGCCTTGGCTGACGGTCCGGCCCGCGGAGTGAGGACGCGACCGCGATTCAGGAGCGGGCGGGGCAGTCAACATTTCGCGGATGCGCGCTGCTGTTCGAGGTAATCGATCCAGGCGGGCATGCCATCGCCGGTGCGCGCGGACAGCTCGAAGATCCGGGCATGGTGGGCGATTCGATGGAGGGCCGCGAGCGCCTGGGCGCGGTCGAATCCGGCGGCTGCGGCGAGATCAGACTTGGTGACGACCGCGACATTCGCGGAGTGGAACATGGGCGGGTACTTGAGGGGCTTGTCTTCCCCCTCGGTTGTGGAGAGGAGGACGATGCGCAGATCTTCGCCGAGGTCGTAGGCGGCGGGGCAGACGAGGTTGCCCACGTTTTCGATGATGAGGACATCGAGCGCGTCGAGATCGAGTCGCTCGGCGGCCTTGGCGATCATCTCCGCCTCGAGGTGACACACCGTGCCGGTGGTCACCTGCACCACGGGAATCCCGGCCTCGCGCAGGCGCGCGGCGTCATTGTCCGTCGCGAGATCGCCGACGATGACGCCCACGCGCAGGCGCGATGCCAGGAGGGTTGCGGTTTTTTGGATCAGCGTGGTCTTGCCCGAGCCCGGTGAAGAGAGGACGTTGAGGACCAGCAGTTTTTTGGCGCGAAAGAAGCCGCGATTGCGTTCGGCCAGGCGCTGGTTCTTCTCGAGCAGGCCGCGCTGAACGGCGACTGTCTGGCGCCCGGGCTGGAGTGCGGTCGCATCGTCATGCGCATGGGTGTGTGGCGCACCGCCGCCGCCTTCGTGCGGGTGGCTGTGCTCGTCCCCGTGGTGAGTCGAATGGCTGTGCGCCGCGGAGGCCGGACGGCCTCCGATCCTCACCTCACCCCCGATTCCGCATCCGCATTCTTGACACATGCTAGAATCCTTGTATCCCAGAACTGAGTCCAATCAAGTCAAGTTCTGCTCTGCCCCCTTTCCTTTTCGCAAGGATTCTAAGGAATGAGGCGCGGGAGAGAGGCGCTGGGGAACACGGGGACTGCTCACGGAAAGGAGCACTGGATTGGGTCTGAGGCGCGCCTCATTAGGAAAACTCGACCGATGCCAATTCCATTTCCGTGCCACGGCGCAGCTCTCCGCTGACGGCGTGGCAGTGGGGACATTCGCCCAAAAAGTCGGGTGTGGCAAACTCAACCGCGCAATGCGCGCACCAGCAGGTGGCCGGCACCTCCTCGATCTCGAGTTGGGCCCCCTCGGCGGGAGTCCCCTGGCACACCATGTCGCTGGCGAACCGCAGCGCATCGGGAACAACGCCGCTCATGGCGCCAACCCGCAAACGGATGCGATGCACGCGCGCGCCGCCCGAGGCGCGGGCGGTTTCGACCGCCATGCGGACGGCGTTTTCCATGAGGCTGACTTCGTGCATGGTTAGCGAGGCTCCGTCTCAGACCGGCGAGGCACATGGCCAGATCGTTTGGACTGGGCGTTCGCGTTCGTCACTGGCAGGCGACGCCTCGCTAAGGGGCGCCGCTGCGCGGCGCAAAAACTCGACTCATTCAGTACAGATTTCGAAAAGGAAGTCACTCTAGCGAGGCGCGCCTCAGACCCAATCCAGTCCTCCCCTTCCCATGAAGAGTCCCCGTGTTTCCGCGCCCTTCTCTCTCGCGCCTCGCTCAGCAGAATCCTTGACCCGTTTAACGCGGCACAGAAACTTGACTTGTCTGCAACATGTTTCACCGGTCAAGGATTCTGGAGGCGTTTGATCAACTCGGCGCGGCTGGCGGCCTCGATGTCGCGATGCAGCGAATGCCCGTGGGCGTCCATGGTGACGACCGCGGGAAAGCGGTCGACCTCGAACTCCCAGACGGCTTCGGGCGCGCCGAATTGTTCGAGGAAGTGGACTGCGCGTACGCGTTTGACGCACTCGGCCAGCACCTGGGCGGCGCCGCCGACGGCATGGAGGTAGACGCACCCGTGGGCCGCGCAGGCTGCCAGCGTGCGTTCTCCCATCCCGCCTTTCCCAATGACCCCGCGCAGGCCGAACTTCGCGATGAGATCGGCCTGGTACGGTTCCTCCCGGGCCGATGTGGTCGGGCCGGCGGCAACGACGCGCCAGGCGCCGTCGGAGTCCTTCAACACGACCGGGCCGCAATGGTAGAGGATGCCGCCGCGCAGATCGACGCCCGGCGGCAAGGCGCCGCCCCGGGCCAGGTACTTGTGCACGGCATCGCGTCCGGTGAAGAGGAGGCCGGTGCATTCGACCTCGTCGCCCACGCGGAGCGCGCGGATGCGCTCCTCGGTCAGGGGAAAGGAGAGGGGGATCATGGGCGGGTCAATAGAGCCATCGTTCAATTCCACCGTCCGGACTCAGCCTCACGCCCTGTCGGCGGTAGGCCCAACACATGTAGCTGACGCTGACGAAGAACGAGGCTGGCAGGCGGTTGATGGCGCCGATCTTGACGCCCAGCAGGGTGGTCCGGCCGCCGAATCCCATCGGCCCGATCCCCAGCTCGTTCGCCGTGCGCAGGATGTCCTTTTCCAGCCGATGCAATTCCGGGACCGGATTGCGGTCGTCCAGGAGACGCAGGAACTGTGTCTTCGAGAACGCGTAGCTCGTGGCCCGGTCCCCGCCCAGGCAAACCCCCAGAACCCCCGGTCCGCACCCTCGCCCCTGGGCCTGGACCACGGCATCGAGGATGACCTTGCGACACCCATCGAGGTCGCGGTCCGCTTCGAGCCGCTCGCAGGGGAGGGAGTACTGCGAGCCCACGTTCTCGCATCCGCCGCCCTTGAGGATGAGGCGAACATCGATCCCGGGCGAGGCGCGCTGGTGGAAATGGAACGTGGGCGATCCGGGCCCGACATTGGTGCCGTCATTTCTGCCGGTGAGCGTGTCGACCGAGTTCTGTCGCAGCCAGCCGTTGGCTGTGGCCTGCCGCACCGCGTCGCGAGCCGCGGCGGCGAAGGCGATCTCGTCGAAACTCACCGGGACGTCGACGTAAAAGAGAATGCTGCCTGTATCCTGGCAGATCGGCTGCGACTTGCGGCGGGCCAGTTCGATGTTCCGTTCGATGATCTTGAGAGCCGACTCCGCGATTGTGCCCTGGCGCTCGGTTTGGAGGGCCCGGACGATGGCCTGTTGAACGTCCTCGGGCATTTCGGCCGAGGTGCGGCGAAGCAGTTCGATGAGGGACTCCTGCAACACTCTCACGACCGGCTCAAACTAGCGGTCGTCCCTGAGGGTGTCAACGTGGCCGGCACGGGCATGCGCACTTCGGGCAGTGCGACCGGTCGGCATGGTCGAAAAAGGCATCCCGCCGCGGGGTTGCGACCTGCTGGCGCGCCAGGGCGGTTCTGAGCTGGGAGGGGGTGATTGGAGAATAGGGACTTAACGAATTTGCGGGACATTCCTCGGCCCATCTGTTTTGCTGGGCCGGATGACGAAGACACGCTTGGTACTGACGGACCCCGTGGAGGCGGCGGTGGTCAATGAAATCGTGGTGCGCCTGGTTCGGCCCGAGGAGGTCGGGGAGTGGGACCGACTGATGATCCAACACCATTATCTGAAGAGCGCGACGATGGTGGGCGAGCAATTACGGTACGTGGCCGAGTACCGGGGGCAATGGATGGCGCTGATCGGGTGGGCGGCGGGGGCGTATCATTTGAAGGGGCGGGATGGGTGGATTGGGTGGGACGCGAACCAACGGCGGGCGCGACTGCATCTGGTGGCCAATAACGCGCGGTTCTGCCGGTTGGGACCCAAGGGGCAGTATCCGAACCTGGCCAGCCGGGCGCTGGCACTGAACCTGGAGCGGTTGTCGGCCGACTGGCAGGCGCAGTACGGGCATCCGATTATGGCGGTGGAGAGTTTCGTGGATGAGCAATTGTTTCGGGGGACGGCGTACAAGGCGACAGGGTGGCGGGCGGTGGGAACGACGGCCAAGTACCGGCGGGTGCGGGAGGATTTCTATGAGGCGCATGATCGGCCCAAGCAGTTGTACGTGCGGGAACTGGTGAAGGGAGCGGCGCGGGGTTTGCGAAGGCGGCGGATGCCCGCAGGCTGGGGTGCGCAGGAGCGGGAGATCGCGCGGCAGTGTTTGTTGGCGGGGGAGGAGTTGACCAGTTTATGGATGGTGCTGCACCGGGAGGTGCCCGAGAGCCGGGACGTGCACGGGTTGCGGCACCGGCAGGCGACGGTGTTGGCGATCACCTTTGCGTATTTGTTGAGCGGGGGTCAGGGAGGTCACCGTGGGGTGGCGCTCTTCGCGCAGGACTTGAGTGCCCGGCAGCGGGCGGACTTGCGGTGTTGGTTCAATCGGCGCACGCGCCAGTACGACGTGCCGACGGAGAACTGTGTGTACCGGGTGCTCAAGGCCGTGCCGGTGCAGGCGTTTCAAGCGGCGCTCTGGGCGTGGCAGAAGGCGCGGCATGGGGCGGCCGACGGGGGCGTGGTGGTGCTGGACGGGAAGGCGTTGCGGGGCAGCGGCAAGACGCAGTTGGTTGGGGCGATCAACGCGCAGAGTGGCCGGACGCTGGGGGTGGAAGCGGTGGCGGACAAGAGCAACGAGATTCCGGCGGGGCAAACGCTCCTGGAGCGGTTGGACCTGGACGGGACCATCGCGCTGATGGACGCGATGCACACCCAGGTGGAAACGGCTCGATCGGTGGTGCAAGAGGGTGGGGGTGATTACGTGCTCTTCGTCAAGGGCAACCAAGACGGCCTCCTGAAGCAAGCGCGCCACTTCCTCCCGGAAGATTTTTCCCCCTCAACTGCTCACGGTGGAACGGGGTCACGGGCGGATCGAGTGGCGGGGGATTGCGGTCAAGGAGGTGACCCCCGCCCAGATGGGTTTTCCGCACGTGGCGCAGGTGGCGCGCCTTGACCGGATTCGGGAACTCAAGGGTGGTCGGCAGGAAGTGGAGACCGTGTGGATCGTCACGAGTTTGACGGCGGAGCAGGCCGGTCTGGAGCGTCTGCTGGAGTTGGCGCGCCAGTACTGGAGCATCGAGAATGGCACGCACTATCCGTTGGATGTGAGCGCGGGTGAAGATCGGTGCCGGGTGAGTCATCCAGTGGCCGCGACGACGCTGGGCATCCTCCGTCGCGCGGTGCAGGGTGAAGCGCGGGCCTGGGCGCGTCGTCAACCCCGCAAGCGAGATCGAACCTGTCCGACCTTCCTGGCGAAGATGAGTCGCCGCCCGGGACAGGTCATTCGCCTACTCACCCGCCCGGTTCGACTTTAGAGCAGCCCTGCTGGCGCGCAAAAACCAAAAATTAAAGCTTGCTATTTGCTCCGGAATCGGCATTTTCCCGCGGTCTGTCAAATAAGCAGCCTCCACGGCATGGAAAATCAGTCAGGTGAACTCGGTTCAGTGATGATTTGAACCCCGATAATCGGGAACAGTCTGGAGAGAGCACAGACAAGTCAGGAATAGCGGAACATCACATGAACACCAAGTTGTTTGTTGGGAACCTTTCCTTCAACACGACCGAAAACGACCTGCACGACGCCTTCGCCGCGCACGGCACCGTGGTCGAAGCGAATTTGATGGTCGATCGCATGAGCGGGCGCCCGCGCGGATTTGGGTTTGTCACCATGAGCACCCCCGAAGAGGCGCAGAAGGCCATCACCGCCATGAATGGCGCCTCCTTGGATGGTCGCGCCTTGACCGTCAACATCGCCCGCCCCAAGGAAGAGCGGCCTCCCGGCGGCGGCGGACGCCCGCGCCGTGATTTCGGCGGTGGCGGCGGTGGCGGTCGGGGTCGGTACTAAGACTAAGTTTCCGACGCCATAGGTTCCTCCGGGAACCGTTGGGTCGAGGGACACAGGCGGACCCGATCTCGGGGTAGCGCCTTTACCCTTTGCAGCAAGCCCCCCGGAGGCTCTCCCGAGCGAGAGCCTCGCGAGGGGCTTTTTCCTTTTTCACTTCCGTCGGGCGCTCCGGGTCCGGGTGATCTCGCGCATGAACTTGACGCTGGCGGCGGTGTTCTCGTCCGATCCGTGACATTCGATCGAAACGACCCCATCCCAGCCTGTTTCACGGAGGTAATCCATGCAGCGCCTGATGTTGTCCGCGTTGACGCCGCCGCCCACCGGCACGATCGAGCTGCCGATGCCGGTTTCCTCGCCGCGCGCCGCCGCGGCCAGGTCGGCGCTGACGTCCTTGATATGGCAATGGACGATGTAAGGGCGGAGGGCTTTGCAGTAATCGAGCGGGTCGTGCCCGGCGATGAACGTATTGCCGGTGTCGAAGTTGCAACGGAGCCACTCGGAGTCGAAGTGTTTAAACAGGCGCTCCATGAAATCGAGGTCGTTTGTGTACGGCCCATGCGGTTCGACGTTGATGACGACCTTGTAGTCCTCGGCCCAGGACAAGCACTGGCGATAGTTGTCGCACGTGATTCGGAAGACCTCCTTCCGGTTCAGGCCGGGCGTCTCGAACGCGCCGTCGACGGTGTCAACCATCGGGCATCCCAATTCGGCGGCGAACCGGATGCTCTGGGTGACGTATTGAACCCCGAACGCCGATCCATTCGGCCCCATCATCGGGTAGGAGCCGTCGATCTGCGAGACCTTCAGACCCAGGCCGTCGAGAAAGCGACGGATGGCGCGCGGATTGGATTGAAGCGAGACGCCGGGATCGTACCCGAGGGCGGCGATGAAGTTCTGGCCGTGAATGGTTGCGAATTCGAGGTGTTTGAGACCAGTGACGGCGATCTTCTGACAGGCGCCCTCGAAGCCGACGCTCAGGGGCCTCCAATTGTCGGTATGCAAACCCAAGTGAATCATGCCTCTCTGGTACGCCCCGCCATCTCCAGCGTCAACCCCATTCATTCGTTTCCCAGTTTACCTCCAAGACCATGGTATTTCGGCCTTCGCTGCCTTTTTGGTTGCGGCCCGGCCGCGCTTCGATGTATGTCGCCCGGGCTTATGAGATCCTGGCTTTCTGCAATTGCGTTGGTTCTTGGAGGGATGATCCACACCGGAGGCGAGGTGCTTCGCTCCTCGGACGTCGTGTTCATGTACAGCGGTTCAGCCCAGACATACCGCGAGTACGGCGCCACGGTCCTGGCGTGGGGCGGCAAGCCGACTCCGAAGTCGCTGGCCGAGGCTGAGGGTGTGACGTGGTTTGGCAGCGTGGGCATGGTGACCGAGTTCAGCGCGTATCATAACCGTTTTCCCGAGCGCTTCGAAGAGGGGCTGTGCCGCGACGCGGATGGACATCCGGTGAAGGTTCCGTGGCTTACCGATCACCAGTCGAAGGGGGTGCCTTACTGGTGGTGTTGCACGCGGCAGCCGCCGTTCCGCCAGTTCCTTCGCGACCGCGTTGTCGAGACCATTCGGGCGGGAGCGCAGGGGCTGCATATCGACGATCACCTCGGCACGGCGGGGGGTCTATGGCTCGGGATTTGTTTCTGTGACCGGTGTGTTGACGAATTTCGCGCCTATCTCGCGGGATTACCGGTGGCGGACCTCGATCGCCTGGGCATCCGGGAACCTGCTTCGTTCAACTTTCGTGACGAGGTCCGGAGGTGGATTGCCGCCGGGGGTGCTGAGTCGAAGCGCAAGGCGACCGGGCATCCGCTCTGGCGTCATTGGTCGATCTACCAGGGACGCGGTGCGGCGGCCTTCATGCTCGAACTGCGGGAGCTTGCCGCCCGGACGGCGGGTCGCCCCGTTCCGGTTGGGGCGAATGCGGGTCTGCTCTGGCCGGGCCACCTGGTTGATTACCGGGCGCTCGATCTGTTCACCGCCGAGACCAATCATCGCGCCGAAACCCGGAAGCCGAGCGATCTGCCGCTGGTGGCCTATCGCCTGGCGGAGTCGATGGGCCGGCCGTACGCCGCGACCGCGAGCGGCGAGGACTGGGCATTCATCAAGGAGCACAACCTACCCGGCCTTGTCCGATGCTGGATCGTGTTCTCCTATGCGGCCGGCCAGCGGTTGATGGCGCCGCACCGCCAGTGGTGCCATACATCCGAGAAAGGGACCCATTGGTACGACGGCCCATCCGAGAAATTCGCCCCGCTTTACCGCTTTGTTCGGGACCACGCGGGGTGGTTGGACGGCCATGCGACGCACGCCGACGTCGGTGTCGTGTTTCCCTACGGAAGTTTCGTCAAGAACCCGCACCGGTGGTTCGACCTTTGCAATTCCCTGGCGGCGGCCAACCTCGGCTATCGACTGCTCGTTGCCGGCGACGAGACCGTGGATCATCCGCTGAAAGAGGCTGAGATCGAGGCCTGCCGCGCCCTGATCACAGTCGATACCGGCGAACTGCTGCCGGAGGATCGCCAACGGCTGGCGCGACCTGTGCCCGGCCAGCGTCGATTCGAGTCAGCGGACGCGGCGCTCGGGGCTGTGGCACCCGCGGCGAAAGTGGACGCGGCCCGCCCGGTGCGTGTGCTGTGCCGAACGCGCGCCGGGTCGGCGGTGATCCACGTGTTGAACTACGACTACGATCCGAGCCTCGATGATGTAACTCCGGTCGAGGACGTTCGGCTCATGATCGATGCATCCGCATTGGGTTTGACGAAGGTGGATCGGGCCACGCTGCTCACCCTGGACGGCTCTGAAACACGCGTCGAGTGTCGGGATGGCCAGGTGACGATTCCCCGGCTCGGTCTCTGGGCCCTGGTCCGCCTCGAAAGCGGCCGAGAATGACTGCATCCAAAGGTTGCCCGTTCAATGTCAGAGTTACCCATGAACCGGGAGGTGCTCCTAATCGGCGACAGAGGATTACGATTACGATTACGATTACGAGCGGGAAACTTCGGTTCATGGTCCCCGTGCGCATTCAAGCGTTGAATGTCAGGACTTCCCATAATGACTCCTCGCCGCGCATTCCTGAAAACCGTTGGAGCCGGCCTTGTGGCCGCGCCGTTCGCCACGTCATGCGTCTCGCGCCCGTTGCCTCCTGATCCGATCAAGCCGATTCGAGGCAGTTGGATCAGCGTCTGGTGGGACGATCGCCGGCATTTCTACTGGAACGATGCCTGTCTCCAGTTCAGCGCCGAGCAATGGCAGGCGGCGATCAAGGACGTGGCGGACATTGGCATGGAGTACATCATCCTGCTGGCCGTCGCCAAGGGCGGCAAGGCGTTTTACGACACGCCGCTGCTGCCGAAGCTCGACATGGCGTGTCCAGATCCCATCGAGGCCATGCTTGCCGCCGCCGACCGGTATCGGGTGAAGTTCTTCATAAGCAGCGACTGGTACGGCGAGTGGGACGCCGCGGCGCTCAGCGATCCGGATCGTGCTCGGAAGCGTTTCCAGATGATGGAGGAGATTGCGGGGCTGTACAGCCATCACCCGAGCTTCCACGGCTGGTATTGGCCCAACGAGGCCTGCCTCGCACCCTACTTTGCCGACGCCTTCGTTGCCTACGTGAACGCGAGCAGTCGCGAGGCCCGGCGATTGACGCCGAAGGCGAAGACGCTCACGGCTCCGTATGGCACCCACCGCGCGGTTTGCGACGACACGTTTGTGCGCCACTTGGAGGGGTTGGACGTCGACATCATTGCGTACCAGGACGAAGTCGGGTGCTTGCGGATGACCCCGGACGAGAGCGCGCGCGCATTCGCGGCGCTGCGTCAGGCGCACGATCGCGTTCCGCAACGGGCACTGTGGGCCGATGTCGAGACGTTTGCCTGGGAAGGGCCGCCGAACAAGCAGACCAGTCCGCTCATCCCAGCCCAGTGGGAACGGGTGCGGGCGCAACTCGAAGCCGTGTCGCCGCACGTCGACACGATCCTGATCTACCAGTACCAGGGGCTCATGAACCAGCCGCGGAGCCTGGCCTTTGCGGGGCACCCCGACTCGACACGCCTTTATCTGGACTACGTCCGCTGGCTCAGATCGAGACCCTAAGGTCCGCCATAACCCGGACCGTTGAGGACGTCGTTGGGTCGGGGCCATTTGCGGGCATCGAGAAAATCGAGGAATTTCTGCATCTTAATGAACTCGGCCGTGCCGCCGACCCGGCCCACCATGGCGCCGCCACCCCTTGAGACATTGCCGGTGTATTTGCCGACGCCCGCGTGCCGCTGGGAGACGACTTCGCCTGCCGTCTCGGGGGCGTTGCCCAGGTCGTTGAAGTAGAAACCATCGGTCTCGTTCTGTTCCCAGAGCATGATGTCCGTGGGTCTGAAATCGGTGGTCTTGTAGGTCTGGCCACCCGAGATTGCGCCCGCCTTTGGGCCGACGTAGCCGCCGATGGTTCCGTTGAAGCAATACGAACTGAGCTTGACCCACCGGGCCATCCACCACGTCTTGAACTGGCCGCTGCCGCGCTGGGCAACATCCTTCGGGCACCACAGGACGTGATGATCGGACAGGAACGGCCCCAGATGTCCGACCTTGAAGAAGGCAACCTGGTTGCTGAACTGGATCGAGTTCACATCCCTCCCCGCGGCACTTGGCATGTAGGTCGGTCCACCGGCAATGCGCCCGTTGTTGGGACCGGCATACGCCCAGCCGTCCGGACCGTTATTGGCGGTCCCGTCGACACCTCCCCAAGTGCAGTGGGCCATGTGATCCCGGTTATCCGTGGCGTACATCTGATTCGCCAGCAGGATTTGTCTGACGTTGTTGATGTCCGCCGTCGCCTGGGCACGGTCTTTGGCCCTCGAGAGGGCCGGGAGCAGCATGCCGGCCAGGATCGCGATGATGGCGATGACGACCAGCAACTCGATGAGCGTGAAGGCCAGCGCGCCGTATCGGCCGCGGTGAGCCGCAAAATCAAGATTGTTTTTCATGACAAGGTTACATGCGCTTTTGTGCTGTTCTGACTTCAGTTAACTGAATGCGCCGAAGAATGCAAGTGTGCGTTTTCGGGCACGGCAACCCCCTCTTCCCCTGGGATTCGAAGCCTCGGAGAGTCCGCAACGTCCGATCAGGCATGCAATGGCGATACAACGGCGAATTGGGATGCCTGTTTGGCGTGCTCTGGCCTTTGGCGACAGGCCTGGCCGATTGGCCGCAGTTGCATGGGAATGCAGCGCACGACGGCAGGTCCGAAGCCGGCCTGGGCCCGCCTTTTCGCCTCACCTGGGTTCGCGAGTTCGCGGGCGAACGGCTCGGCACGGCGATGGAACCGATCGTTTGTGGGGGACGGGTCTTCGTGGCGACGCATCACGGGAACCTCTACGCGCTGAGAGCGATCTCGGGCGAACCCCAGTGGCGATTCGCCTGCCATGGGCCCCTGCTGCATTCCCCGGCCGCGGAGAACTCGATGGTCTTCGTCGGCAGCGCGGATGGGCGCCTTCATGCGCTCGAAGCGGACACGGGCCGGCTGCGGTGGTCCATCGAGGCAGAGGACGGCGGGTTCGCCGCGGCTCCGGTGGTTGGGCAGGGCGCGGTCTTCATTGGCTCTCGTGCCGGGCGCTTCCTCGCGGTCGAGGCGGCGACGGGCGCGGTGCGGTGGCGACAGATGCTGCCGGCTCCGATCCGGCAGACCGCGGCCCTGGGGGCGGACCGGGTTTACGTGACTGCCGAGGACTTGCGGGTGCGCTGTTTCCTCGCGACCGACGGGCGGTTGATGTGGGAGTCGGCGGCCCTGTCGGGCCAATCGGCGCGTGACTACTACCCCGTGGCGGTCTCGGCGGGCGGGCGATCCCGGGTCCTCATCCGCACCAATCCCGCGCGGAACATGGCGCAGCAGATTGCGCGCGACCGATCCATGCTGTGTCGGGAGGCGGGCATTGACGACAGCGACTGGCGCAGGATCGAGGAATGGGTCAGGAGCGATCGGTCCCGAGGGACGCCTGAATTATGGGCGCTCGAGCGGAAGGCGGTCGCCGACTATCTCGAGCGCGACCGCGCGGCGCAGACGCTGTTCGTGCTGGATGGGGAGACTGGGGAGGAGGGGCCGCCGCCGCCTGTGCTGTGGATCGGCGGTTGTCAGGGCGTGGGTGCGCCGGCGGCGCTGACGGGGGACGGTCGGCTGGCGGTCCTATACCGCAGCGCCTACGGGAATTGGAATCTGGGGGTGGCGCCGCTGGTTGCACTGGGGTTGCTGGACATCGATCAGAACACCATCGAGCCGCTCTTTCACGACCGCGGGGCCCGTCCGCCGTGGAACACGTTTTGGGGGACGGCGGACGAAAGCCAGCATCTTACGGTTGCGGGCTCGACGGTCTTCATTGTGCACCAGGGAACGTTGAGCGGTTTCGACCTGCGGACGGCGAACCTGTTCGCGATCCACGGCGAACGGGACACCTTCGGCGGTCTGCGCAGCCCGCCTTGGGCGCGAAACGAATGGCACGGACCGGCTCGCGGCGGCGTGGCCAGCGAGGGCAATCGGGTCTATGGGCGGACGGGGAGCCGGCTCTTCTGTCTGGCGGCCGGCGAAGCGGGGCCGGCCAGCGAGGTGGCCGCGACGCGGGCGGCGGAGGTGCCGGTGACCAGTCCGGGGCCACCGCCGGCGGCGCCGTCGCGGGAGCAGTTGCGCCAAAGGCTGGCGGAGGGTGTGGAGGTTTTTCTCGAACGCAGGTGGGCGCCGCTCTGTGTCGAGCCCGGTCTGGCGGGGCGCGAATTCCTGTTCGACCACTCGGGTGTGGCGTTCGAGTCGCTGGCTTGGGCCTATCCGCATTTGCCGAACGCGTTGCAGGAGCGGACGCGGGCCTGGGTGGCGAAAGAGCTCGAAACCCATCCGCCATTCGAGCAGTCGGCATGGTATGCGTTGGGCTCGGGCGAGCCTCGGGAGTGGCATGCGGTTGCGCCGCAAGAAAGGACTCGGCTGGGTCACGACCGCCGCTTTCACCCCTTTGGGAACGTGGCAGCGGTCGCGCTGTGTGTGGAACGTCTGGGGCTGGCCGGGACACTGCGCGAGCTCTGGCCGCGGATCCGGGCGAGTTTCGACGACTTCCGGAACTCCGGCTGGCGGCTCGATCCGAATCAAGGCGATCTGTTCGCCAACCGCTACCTCGCATCGTGCTTGGCGCTGGCGAAACTGGCGGTCGAGTGCGGCGATCCGGAGGCCGCCGCGGCGGCCCAGGCTCAGGCACGGGCGATCGGCGAAGCCCTGATCGCCTGGTGGGAGCGGGCGGGTGCGACAGGGACCCTCACGCAGTTCAAGGGCCCGGCCGAACTCGATCCCTTCATTGGCAAGGGCGACGCCCTCTCGTTGCGGCTGGCGCCGCATCGGCACAAGCTGGGGTTGTTCCACGACCTGACGCCACCCGTTGCTCAGTGGATCAGGCGGGGGGCACCCGCGGCGGCTGACTCGGTCTGGGGCGTGTTTACGATGCTCCACGCGACTTGGCCGTTGGTGGGCGAGGAGCGTCAGGTGCATTTCGGCGAGAATTTCAGCGATCCGCCCGACCTGGCGATGGACGGTTTCCGGGCGTTGGCTTGGCTGCGGGAGGCCAGGGGCGAGGAATTGGCGTGCCGAGTTGACTTGCCGTGTTGCCGGGCTGACCTGTATTACCTGCTCAAGCTGGCGCTGGCCCTGGAATAAGCGGCGCCACAAATCACCGTGGACACACCAGATCGCAGCGCCCGGTCCGAACGGGCAGTCATCGACCCGGATACGCCGTGGTATCAGACCCCCTTTTTCGGGCGTGTGATTGCCCTGGCGTTCCCGCCCTTGGGCCTCGTCCTGCTTCGCGCCAATCGCAACCTGACACGCCGTCATCGAATGCTCGCTGCCGGGGTGCTCATTCTTTACCTGGTTCCATACACCGTGGCCATACTCTGGCTGCTGGTCGCCCTGGGCGGCCTGCAAGTCGAGTGGCGAGGCGGTCTGGGCCCGAGTCTTGTCCGGCGAAAGACCGCGCCGAATTACCTGGAACTCGAAACGGACCGCGCCGCCCAGGAGGCCAGGCTGGCCCAAGCCGCTCCGACCGCGCCGGCTCCGGACGCGTATTGGACGGATTTTCGCGGACCGCGGCGGGACGGGCACTACACCGAGCAACCGATCCTGACCGAGTGGCCTGCGCAGGGGCCGCCTCTGCTGTGGCGCCAGCCTTGCGGCGGGGGCTACGCGTCGTTTGTTGTCGGCCAGGGCCATGCGTTCACCATCGAACAACGGCGCGATGAGGAGGCGGTCGTTGCCTACGACCTCGACACGGGGATCGAGCTCTGGGCCCATCGGTATCCGGCCCGATTCAACCACTGGATGGGGGGCGAGGGACCCCGCGCCACGCCGACCTATCATCAGGGGTTGATCTACAGCCTGGGCGCGGCCGGGGAGTTGTGCTGTCTGGGCGCGGCGAACGGACGGTTGCTGTGGCGCAAGGATGTCCTGGCCGACAACGGCGCGGCCAACCTGCTGCACGGGATGGCGGCGTCTCCGCTGATTGTGGACGATCGCGTGATTGTTCTGGCTGGAGACTCGGCTCCGGGCAAATCGGTGGTCGCCTACCACCGGCTGACCGGCGCGCGGATCTGGTCCGTCCTCGACGACAAGCAGGCGTATGCGTCTCCGCTCCTGACCGATTTGGCGGGCAGGCAACAGATCGTGATCGCGTCCGCGACACGGGTGGCAGGCCTGAATCCCGAGGATGGCGCCCTGCTCTGGGATTACCGGTGGCGGGTGCCGAACGACAACAGCATCTGTTCCCCGCTCATTATCGGGACGAACCGGTTCCTGATCTCAGCCGGATACGGCGCGGGCTGCGCGCTGGTCGAGATCGCTCGAGGCGCCAATGGCCTGAGTGCGACCGAGATCTGGCGGAATCGCAATCTGAAGAACAAGTTCAATCCCTCTGTCGTATGGCAGAACCACGCCTACGGGCTCGATGAAGGTGTCCTGTGCTGCGTCGATCTCGACACGGGCCAGCGGCGGTGGCGCGACGGGCGCTATGGCTACGGTCAGTTGCTGTTGGCGTCGGGCCATTTGATCATCCTGAGCGGCGAGGGCCAGCTCATCCTGGTGCGAGCGGATCCGCTGGGCCTGGTCGAGCTGGCTCGGGTTCACGCCCTGAGCGGCAAGACATGGAATGTTCCGGCGCTCGCTCATGGCCGGCTGCTCGTGCGCAACGGGGCTGCCATGGCCTGCTTCGATCTGCGCCCGTTTGGCGGGCTGACCCTCGAAGGCGCATCGAAGCCGGCGCCTTGAAATCTCGACCTGGATCTGACGTTGACGGATCGAGTAGGATGTCGCCGTGTCTGTTGCGCCTGATCCGGATCGAGCTGCCGCGGAACCACCCTTGCAGGTGGATCTGCGGCGGGTGGGGAATGTCTCTTTTCTGAATGCCGTCCCGTTGACCTGGGGTTTCGAAACGCGGGTGCGTTTCGCAACACCGTCCGGTCTGGCGGCCCTCCTGCGCCGCGACGAACTCGACGCCGCCGTGGTCAGCATTACCGAGGTGCTGCTCACCGACCGGTATGACCTTCTGGACGGGCTGGCCATCGCCGCGCGCGGCGAGGTCAAGAGCGTGTTCCTCGCCCATCGTTCGCCTCTCGAGGCCGTGCGCGAGGTGTTTTGCGACACGGCATCGTTGACGAGCGTGAACCTGCTCCGCGTCCTGCTCGCGGAGCAGGGGTTGCGTCCCCCGTTCCGTCCGCTGCCCGACTACCGCATGGTTGCGGATCTGGATGCCGTGCTCCTGATCGGCGATCAGGCAATCGAGTTCTCCCGACGCCCCCATCCGCACCGCATCTGGGATCTCGGCGCGGCGTGGTTCGAGCGGACGGGCCTCCCTTTTGTGTTTGCCGGCTGGGCGTTGCGACGCGGCGCGCACACCCCCGCTTTGCGCGATGCCCTTCGCGACATGGGCGCGCGGGGCGTGGCTGCCTTGCCGCGCATCGTCGCGCAACGCACCGACTTCGACCTCGAGTTCCGGCGCCAGTATTTTCGCCGGCACGTCTACTTCGAGCTTGGGCCCGACGAAAAGCGCGGTCTGTGCCGGTTCATGGACGGCCTGCGCGCCCACGGCCAGGCGCCGGTCTTCGAGCCGCGATTCGTTTAGCCCGCATTCCTCACCAACTTTTGATGTCATGTGACCGGTCACCGTCACATTTCACCTGAAATGCGGGCTAATCCATTGCGGCGCGCATCCGCTCGAGCCACTCGGGCACAGCCTTCCAGGGATCGGCGGCCGACTCGTATTCGAGCGCGACGAAGCCCTGGTAATTCGCCTGCCGCAGGATGGCCATCACACGGGCCAGGTCGGTCGGTTCCTTGCCCTTCCCGGCGCGGTTGATCTCGACCTTGACCTGGACGTTCACCGCGTAGGGCGCCAGCCGCGCCATGTCGTCGTACGGATCGCCCGGTCCGTAGAAGTTGCCCGAGTCGAGATTCACACCCACCCAGGGGGACTGGACGGCCTGGACGATCTCGAGCAGCACGGCGACGTCTGACACAATCCCCCCGTGGTTTTCGAGGCCGAGCCAGATGCCTTTGTCGGCCGCGTACGCGCCACACTCTTCGAGCGCGCGCACGCACTGCTTTTTCGCCGTCGGAAGGTCGATGCCCTTCGGGGCGCCGGCAAACACGCGGATGTGCGGCGCGCCCATCACGGCGGCGTGATCGATCCACCGCTTCACGGCGGCGATTTCGCGGTCGAGGTCGGGGCCGTCCGGCTGCGCGAAGTTGTTGCCCACGGCCGTGCCGCTGATCGCCAGGCCGCGGAGGAACGCGTGGCGCTTGAGCCCCACCAGGTAATCGTTTCCGAATTCCTTGGGGAAATAATAGCTCGTCAACTCCGTGCCCACACAGCCGTGATCCGAGCAGAAATCGATGAAGTCGTTCAGGGTGATCCGGCGGGCCGCCTCCCTGGCATTGAAGAAGTCGCGGAACGAGTAGGCCGCCAGGCTCAGGCGCAACTGGGATTTGCCCTTCCGTTCGAGCGGCGGGCCGGCGCTCGAGCGCGGCAGGCAGACCGCGGCGCCGGCGGTCGTCACGGCGGCGGCGGCCGCCCGTCCAAAGAAACAACGACGTGTGATCATGCGAGTCCTCGGGTCTGTGATGGGGCGGTGTGTCTCGGGGCAGGCCGCCCGCCGGGAGGCGGGCAGCCGTGTGTCCGGGAGGTCTTTCTTTGTCACGGGGTCTTGGGGGCTGTGAGCATCGGGAAGTCGTCGGTGCGGAACGGCGATGCCGGCAGACCGCATTGGCTGAACAGGTTCACAACCGGATAATCCGCCCAGCCATAGCGCACGGCACTCGGCTGGGGCACGGACGGACTGCTCACGACGACCTTGTTGCGTCCTTGGATCTCCGCCTTGGCCCACACGAACCGGCGGTCCGGTCCCGCAATCGCGAACCCCGTCAGCTCGCCGCCCCGGGCTTCGAGCCCGCCGCCGACCGAGTTAAACTTGACGACGGCGCGTCCGCCCGAGAAGCGCGCGCTCTTGTAGACGGGGCTCAGGCCGTCGATCTTCTCGCGATAGGCGATCGCCCGGGCGGCCAAAGCCAGCCGTTCGCCGACGGGCACTTTCTTGGTCGGATGGATGTCGTCCTTGTCACCCACATCGGTGATGACGGCGACGCCGACCTTGCGCAGCGTCTTGGCGACGTGCATTTGGGCCTCGCGCAGCTCCGCCCAATCGCTCTCGACCGGTTCGGCGGCAATCGCCTCGAGCGTGCGCTTCTTGTTGCGGTCCCATGGCGCCAGTTGGACGGCGAGGAAGGTGAAATCGCCCTGACCCCAGTCGCGGCGCCAATTGCGGATCATGTCGGCGAACAAGGTCCGATACTGCCAGGCGCGGCCCGCATTGGACTCGCCCTGGTACCAGATGGCTCCGCGGATGCCGTAGGGGACGAGCGGGGCGATCATGCCGTTGTACAGCTCGGCGGGGCGCCACGGCTCCCAGGGACGGCCCTTTTCGAACTTCTGGCCCGCCTTATCCGCCTCGGCCTTTTCCTGTTCCCATCGCGCCAGGGCCTGGTCGTAGTTCTTCTTCTGCGCGGAGTAGGCATCCAGAATGTCTCGTTGGTAGCCCGCGTCGGCTTCGAGCGCAGCCTGGCTCATCCAGACCTCCGCCGGCGATCCGCCCCACGAGGTGTTGATCAGTCCCACCGGCACCTGGCGGGACCGTTCGAGCGCGCGTCCGAAATAGTAGCCGACAGCCGAGAAGTTGGGCACGGTGGCGGGCGAGCAGAGCGCCCACTTGGCAGGCACGTCGTCGACCGGCTCGACCGCCTTCTTCTTCGGCACAGTGAACAGCCGGATCCGGGGGTTTTCAGCCGAGGCGATGTCCGCTTGCGGCTCGAACGAGCGGTGCAGTGGCCACTCCATGTTCGATTGGCCGCTGCAAATCCAGACTTCGCCCACCAACACATTGCCAATCTCGACCCGCTGCTTGCCGGTCACAACCATCGCGTCGGGCCCCCCGGCCCGCTCCGGGCGCAGCGTGACAGCCCATCGCCCGTCTGCGTCGGCCGTCGCCTTGACCGTCTGTTTGCGGAACTGAACGCTCACCGCCTCCCGCGGATCGGCCCAGCCCCAAATCTTGAGGGGACGCCCCTGCTGCAAGA
>JAXGQW010000053.1:0-36555 GCA_040766265.1 Verrucomicrobiota bacterium | reverse complement strand
CGGCATGCTGATGGTGACGGCCAGCGGAACGGCGGTGAAACTGCGGTAGGCACAGCCCGGATTTCGTTGTCATCTTCGCGGCAGTGAGAAATCCGGGCTCGTCCGCCTAATTGACAAAACCGGTCCGTGCGGAAAGAGTACGCGACATTTTTTCGAACGCGATGAAACGAATCAGGAACACAATACGATCGGCGGCGCGGGTGGTGGCCTTGAGCGTGGCGGGCGCCGGAGCGGCCTGGGCCTTCGTGTACGAGACGGACCACGAGTTGATTGGGACAGGCGATCTGGACGGCAACCGGCGGCAGGACGTGGTGATTTTCGACCGCGCCACCGGCAAGTACCGGGTCGGGTACCAGTCGGCGGACGGCCTCTTCAACTGGGTCAACTACCGGGTCAGCGGCCTCAAGGATCCGACCTGGCTGACTCTGGGCAGGCTCATGGCGGACGACAAGGACGCGCTCGCGTTCACGGCAGCCGACGCCAACCTGGTCCACGTGGTCGAGGCAGCCAACCCCGGTTCCCCAGGCAAGCCGGTGGCGATCGAGTTCGAGACTCTCGGCCCCGGCGCGCTGGTGGCCGTGGACATCGGCGGTCCGGGCAACACGCCCCTGGACGATCTCGCGATCAGTTCGGTCTACGACGATCCCAACAAGATTGTCCTGTTCCGGAATGACGCCGGCAGCTTCGCCGTGAATGCGCAACCCGAGATTAAGGCGACGTGGGTGCGCCCGAACCGATTGGCGCTCAAACGCGGCGGACCGCTCCATGTCACCGGGCTTTGGAGCGGCGATGACAGCGATGCGTTCCGCGTTTCGGACTTTGCCAGCGGGCGCGAGGTGATCGTGGCGGAGGCGGGCGGACTGCCCAAGGGCTCCGACTATGTCGTCGGGTTCTTTCGCGGCGCGCCCTTGGCGGACGTGGTCACCTACAAGAAGGGCGAGAAAACGATCCAGTTCCATCCTCTGACCGAGGCGGGCGGCAAGCTCGGCGTCGGCGAAGCCAAGACTTTCGAACTGGCCAATCCGATCAACCTCCTTGTGGCCGTTCCCAAGGCCCAGGGCGCGGGCTTGCTGGCTGTCTACGGCAAGGGCGAATCGGCGGAGGTGCTTGCCCTCGATGCCGCGGGCGCCCCCGGCGCTGTGCAGTCGATCCCGACGACATCCGGCGACCTGATCTTCGGGGCGGTCGGTCTCGATGAGAGTTTCCTGGTGTTTACGGGCGCCGACTACATGAAGTTCGCCACCGACGCGCGCGTTTTCAAGCCCGAGGGGGCCGCCTACGCCGCGGGCGAGTTGGTGAAACTGGCGTCGATGCAGGACAACGACGACGCGACCGTGCCGGACATCCACGAGCGGATCGTCACGATCCTCGAGAAGGAGGCCATCCGGAGCGCGGACGACATGAAGTTGTACACCAACGCCATCCCGGGCACACAGGTCAACTATGTGATGGTGCCGATTCCGGGCGGGGAGTTCACGATGGGGAGCCCCGACTCGGAGGCAGGCCGCAATCCGGACGAAGGCCCCGCGCGCCGGGTGAAGATCGCGCCTTTCTGGATGGGGCGGCTCGAGGTGAGCTGGAACGAGTACGAGCTGTTCATGTTCCCCGACGACGAGAAGAAGCTTCGCGGCGATCATCCCACCGAGGAATCGGTGAACGCGGTCTCGGATGCCGTCACCCGCCCTTCAAAGCCCTACATGGAAATGAGCTTCGGCATGGGCAAGGAAGGCTATCCGGCCATTTCGATGAGCCAACACGCCGCCAACAAGTATTGCCACTGGCTCAGCGCCAAGACCGGCCACTTCTACCGCCTGCCCACCGAAGCCGAATGGGAATACGCCTGCCGGGCCGGCACCAGCACGGCCTACTCGTTCGGAGACGACGAGGGCAAGCTGGGCGAGTATGGGGTGTTCGAGGACAACAGCGATTTCAAGTATGGCAAGATCGGCAGGAAAAAGCCCAATCCGTGGGGCCTGCATGACATGCACGGCAACGTGGCCGAATGGTGCCTGGACCAATACGAGGACAGTTACGAGAGCCTCAAGGACACCCTCATCAACCCCTGGAACAAGGCAGCCAAACCGTACCCGCACGTCGTGCGCGGCGGGTCGTTCGACGACTCGGCCAGCAAGCTGCGCAGCGCCGCCCGCCGCGGGTCGGATAGAAACTGGAAGATGCGCGACCCGCAGTTGCCCAAGAGCATCTGGTGGCTCACCGACGCCCAGTTCGTCGGTTTCCGCATCGTTCGCCCCCTCGAAGTGCCCTCCGCCGCCCAGCTCCAGAAGTACTGGACCAGCGGCGTCGAGAAAGAGTAACCGGCGTGATTTGATTTGATTTGAATTGAATTGAAAACCGGCGGTGGAATCTCGAAAGTCAACGGAAAGAAAGAGAGACAAACATGAGACTTAGCTTCATTGCGATCGTGGCCCTCTGCGGCATCGGCGTGGCGGCTTCCGCGGCCGACGACGCATCCCAACTCAAGAACTCGAAGGAGAAGTTCTCCTACGGCCTGGGCATGAGCCTGGGGACCAACCTCAAGCGCAACAAACTCAGCAACGACCAGTTCGACATCGAACTGATCTACCGCGGCCTGAAGGACGTGGTCGGCGGTTCGCCCACGCTTCTGGATGAAGCGCAGATGCGCCAGGCCATCATGGATTACCAGCAGGAGATGCGCAGCCAACTGGGCGCCAAGAACAAGGAGGCCGGCGCGAAATACCTGGCTGACAATCGGATCAAGGAAGGGATCAAGACGCACAGTGTCACCGTGGCCACCAACACCTACGAACTGCAATACAAGGTCCTGGCCGAGGGCAGCGGGCAATCGCCCAGCACCAACGACATGGTCACGGTCAATTACCGCGGCACGCTCATCGACGGCACCGAGTTCGACAGTTCGTACAAACGCGGGCAACCTGCCACCTTCCCCGTCACCGGCGTCATTCGCGGCTGGACCGAGGCGCTGCGGTTGATGAAGCCGGGCGCCAAATGGGAGTTGTACCTGCCGTCCGAGCTGGCCTATGGCGAGCGCGGCACAGCCAGCATCGAGCCCAACTCGACCCTCATCTTCGAGGTCGAACTGATTTCCGCCCAGCCGCGCCAGACGCCCCAGGCGGCCCCCGCGGCCCAGCAGCCCGTCACCAGCGACATCATCAAGGTGCCGTCCAAGGAAGAACTCGAAAAGGGCGCCAAGATCGAAGTGATCAAGGCCGCTGATCTCGAGAAACTCCAGGCCGCCGAACGTGCCAAGGCCGAAGCCGAAAAGGCCAAGAGCCAGACGGACAAGAAGTAACATTCACCGCGGGCTCGCCTGCCCGATTTCGTCCGCCGCCAAGCCGCCTGAGCCCGGACATTTCACAGCGCTGCGCGCGATCTTCGGATGTCCGGGCTGCGGCAAAGCCGCTCCCGAGCTTACGGGAGGAGCAACCTTCGTCAAGTCGGCTGGAGTGGGGACGTCCTCGTCCCCGGCGAACAGAATCGCAGAATCTGTTCGCGGGCGACCTGGACCTGGCTTCCGGCAGGCAGGCGTCGCCGCTCCGGCGCGGAGGTTGGCGCAGGCCGTGGTGCACCGGTTGCCCGTCGCTTTTCGACGACGATGGTTGGCCACGTCCCGCGCAAAGCGAACGCGATGCTGAGCACCGCTCTCAGACGCTTCGCGTTCTCGGGAATGATCGCGCCCAAGCAGCTTTGCGGGATGTCCGCATACCGACCGGCCCTTGGGTTGACGCGCAAGCGCAGCCGCGGGAGCGTCTTTCCGGCTTTTGGGTCCAGCAGCGACCCGCTTACGGCCCGGCAATGTCAGGCCTTTGAACGACACACTCGCGCATGGGGAAGAAGAAGAGAACCGATCCGCACCAACTGGACTTGAGCATTCAAGGCGCTCGGGCGTCCGATGCCGCGCCGCGGCCGGGCGGCCCCGCCCCGGCGCCCGCGGCGGCTGACGACGCCACGCGCCAGGATCGGGACGCCGAGGACAAAGCAGGTTCGAAGGCCTTGCCGAGTCCAGCCGACAGCCCCCACGAGATCATCGCCGAGGCCGTTTCGGCGAACCCGACCCACGGCCCGTTCGATCCAAAGCGGATCGATCTCCCGTTCCACCGTCGCGTCGACACGAGCTTTCTCGAGTACGCGTCGTACGTGATTCGCGACCGGGCAATTCCGGCGCTGGCGGACGGGTTGAAGCCGGTGCAACGCCGCATTCTCTGGGCGATGCACCAGACCGACGACGGACGATTCACCAAGGTCGCGAACGTCATTGGCGACACCACCAAGTACCATCCGCACGGAGACGCATCGATTGGAGACGCGCTGGTGGTGCTGGCGAACAAACGGTATCTGATCGAGCGCCAAGGCAACTACGGCAACCTGTACACCGGCGACCCGGCCGCGGCGCCGCGCTACATCGAGTGCCGCCTGACCGAGCTGGCGCGGACGGAGCTTTTCAACGACGCGTTGACGGCGTTTGTGCCCAGCTACGACGGACGCAAGCAGGAGCCGGTCGCGCTGCCATCGAAACTGCCGCTTTCCCTGATGCTTGGCGCCGAGGGCATTGCCGTCGGCCTTTCGGCGCGCATTCTCCCGCACAACTTCCCCGAGCTGCTCCGGGCCCAGATCGCCATCCTCAAGGAGCAGCCCTTCAAATGCCTGCCCGACTTCCCGACCGGCGGTCTGATGGACGCGCGCGATTACGCGGACGGCAAGGGCGGCGTCAAGGTCCGCGCCAGGCTCCGGGTCAGGGACGAATCCACCATCGTCATCAAGGAGATCCCGCCCGGAACCACGACCGAATCGCTCATCGCCTCGATCGAGAACGCCGTTCGCAAAGGCAAACTCAAGGTCAAATCGGTCCACGACTACACCTCCGAGGCGGTCGAGATCGAAATCAAGGCCCCCGCGGGAGTGGATCCGGACAAGCTGGCCGACGCGCTCTACGCGTTCACCGACTGCGAGGTCACGATCGCAAGCCGGATCGTCGTCATCAAAGACCATCGCCCGGTCGAGATGACGGTCTCCGCCATGCTGCGCGAGGCTACGGACCAGCTCTGTCGCCTGCTCCGGCTCGAACTGGAAGGGAAGCAGGCCCGGCTTGAAGACGAACTTCACTTCCGCACCCTCGAACGGATCTTCATCGAGGAGCGCATCTACAAGAAGATCGAGCAGTGCAAGACCAACGAGGCGGTCGTGGGCGCCGTCTACGACGGTTTCAAACCGTTCCGCAAGGAATGCCTGCGCGCCCTCGCCGACCCCGACGTCGAACGTCTGCTGGCCGTGCGCATCCGGCGCATTTCGCTCTTCGACATCAACCGGCACCGCCAGGAGATGGAGGCTTTGAAGGCCGATCTCGCCCAGACCCGCAAGCACCTCAAACACCTCACCCCCTACGCCATCGCTCACCTCGAGGCCCTGCTCGAACGCCACGAACCGCTCTACCCGCGCCTGACCAAATCCAGCCGGCACGACGAGATCGACGCGCGGGAGGTGGCGTTCAGGGCGTTCAAGGTCGCCTATGACCGCGAGACCGGCTACCTCGGCTACAAGGTCAACGGAGACGAGTTCAAGGTCGATTGCACCAAATACGATAAGATCCTGATGGTGTTCAAGGATGGACGCTACCGGGTGATCGAGCTGCCAGAGAAGCTGTTCGTCGGGCCGGACGTGATCCACGCCGGACTGCCCGAGCGCGACCGCGTCTTTACCCTCGCCTACGCCACGCGCGACTCGAATTACCTGAAGCGATTCACCTTCGGCGGGGCCATTCTCGACAAGGACTACTGGCTCGCGCCCGAGAAATCCAAGGTCCTCTTCTTCGAGCCCGACACGCCCCGCGAACTCTACATCCGCTATAAGCCGGCTCCCTATCAGAAGATCAACCAACAGACGTGCGACCCGTCGCAAATCGAGGTCAAGGGCGCCAAGGCGCGCGGACGCCAGATCTCGATCAAAGACGTCGCCTCAATCACCAGCGCACCCACGCGCGGATGGGATGCAGAGGCTCCCACCACCCGGCTGCAGTTCGCCTAGCCGGGATGTTTCACAAAGCTCCGCGGAGTCCGACATCCGGGCTCTGGCAAAACCGCGCCCAGAAAGGGAACCGGGAGCATTCTGTCGGTCCCGAGAGTGGTCTGTCATGGGAACAGTGTGTTGCAGTTCTCGATCTCTCGAACCTGGCGCGGTTTTGCTTGTCTAGCCCGCACGGTTCGCAGCCCTGGAAGATCTTGACCCGGTCATTTCGCAGCGCGGCCAAGCCGCAACCAAAGGTCGGAGGGCTGAGCAGATTCTGGGGCATAGCAGCACAGAGGACACCGCATCCAAAGAGCCACAGAGACACAGAGCACGCAGAGAAGAGCTCTGCAATGCCAAGTGGCAGCGCCCGATCGACGGGCGAGGGGGGGCGTCAACCAGGCTATTCAGAACGGGTTCAGTTTCAACCCGGTCCTCTCTGTGCACTCTGCGTCTTTCCAAAAGAAGAGAAGTATCATCCCGCAAAGGCCGTCAGTTCTGGCCCAATTTGGTTGCGACTTGGCCTCTCGGTGGCGCAATCGCCCAAGTCTGCGCAGCCGGCGACGAATCTCGGAGGACCGATCCCGCGCCTGCGGGAGAGGCCCTGGTCGGTCACGGTGATTGTCTCGAGACGGGCGCACTCCGCTTTGCGGCCTCGGTCTCCAGTTGGCTCCACCCCCCTGCGAGAAGGTCACGGGATCAAGCGCTTGGCCAGCCGCCAGAGGCGGGCCTCACGCCATCGACCGCGGGCCCGCGGCGTCGTCGTCCGCCTCCTCGCCGACATCGAGGTCGATGAGGATGTCGCGGGGCTCGGCGCCCTTGCTGGGGCCGACGATGCCGCGGTTTTCGAGTTCATCCATGATGCGGGCGGCGCGCGTGTAACCGAGACGCAAGCGCCTTTGCAGGAGCGACACACTGGCCTTCTGCTCGCTGCGGATAACCTCGATGCACTGCTCGATCAGGCTTTCGTCCTCATCGATGCCTTCGCCATCGTCGAAGGAACTGCTCGGTTTCGAAAGCTGCTGGTGGATCTCGACGTCGTAGAGCGGCTTGCCCTGGCGGGCGATGAAGTCGACCACGCTTTGGATTTCCTGATCGGTCACCAGCGCCCCTTGCGCGCGAATCAGCTTGGCCGAGCCGGGCGGCAGATAGAGCATGTCGCCCTTTCCCAGCAGCTTGTCGGCGCCCATCGCATCGAGAATCGTCCTCGAATCCACCTTGGCCGCGACCTGGAAGGCGATGCGGCAGGGGATGTTCGCCTTGATCACGCCGGTGATCACGTCCACGCTCGGCCGCTGCGTGGCCACGATGCAATGGATTCCGGCCGCACGGGCCATTTGCGTGATGCGCGCGATGGCCATCTCGACGTCGGCGGGGGCCACCAGCATCAGATCCGCCAACTCGTCGATGATCACCACGATGTAACTCAGCTTGTCCGGAATCACGATGTCATCGTCGCGCGGGACAACGATCTCCTCGTCGACCTCGACGGCGAATCCATCCGCGCCGGCCTCGACTTTCTCGCGGCGGCCGCTCAAGGGAAGCTCCGGCTGGCGGACGGGAAGAGGTTTGTTCTTGGGACGCTCGTTGAAGGACCGGATGTTGCGCACGCCGACCCGGGCGAAGATCTGGTAGCGTTTCTCCATCTCGCTGACCACCCAGCGCAGGGCCAGGATGACCTTCTTGGGATCGGTCACCACCGGCACCACCAGGTGCGGGAGCGTGTTGTACTGCTGCAGCTCGACCACTTTCGGATCGATCATCACGAAACGGAGCTGGTCGGGGGGGAACTTGTAGAGCAGCGAGGCCACGATGGCGTTGATGCAAACGGACTTGCCCGAGCCGGTGCTGCCCGCAATCAGGAGATGGGGCATCTCCGCCAAATCCGCCACGATGGGATGTCCGTAGACGTCCTTGCCGATCGCCAGCGGGATGCGCGCCTTCGCGTTGCGCCACTCATCCGACTCGAGCAACTCGCGCATGATCACCTTGGACTTGATCGCGTTGGGCACCTCGACGCCGACGGAACTCTTGCCCGGCACCGGGGCGAGGATGTGAATGCGTTCGGCCTTGAGCGCCGCGGCGATGTTGTTGGTCAGAGCGGTGATCTTCTCGAGCTTGACTCCGGGCGCCGGATGCAGCTCGTAGCGCGTGATGGTCGGCCCCTTGGTGATGTCGCCCAGAGCCACCTCGATGCCGAATTGGGCCAGGGTCTGCTGCATCAGACGCGCGTTGGCCATCAACTCCTCTTTCGACTCGGTCGGTTTCACCGCCAAATCGGGCAGATTCAGCAGATCGATGGACGGCAGCTTGTAGTTGCCGATCAGCGGCGGCGTCGCCACCGACAGCGGCTTGGGCTTGCGCATGGCCGGCCTCGGACGCGCCGTCACCGCCGCAGCCTCGCCTGCCCCTCCCCCCGCCTTCGCCACGCCCGACTCCGACGCGATAGGACCGCCGTTGCCGTCCTTGCCCGGCGTGTCCGATGCCGCTGCATTCGGACTCGAATTCCCGCCCTCCCCGGCCTGTGCCGGCGCAGGCGCACCGGGCCCCGCCGCGGATGCCGCCACCTCCCTGGCCGGGATGATCTCGACCGCATCGTCGGCGGGCGCCTCGATCGCCGGGCTCTCGGGCTTGACGGGCGGCAGGAGGCGTGAAGGCGGCTTGGCGCCCACCTGCGGCACGCTCAGATCGCGCACCGTGGGTTCCGGCACCGGGCGCATATCGGGCCCCAATCCGATTCGGGCCGGCAGAGGGGCCGGCGGAGACGCAGCCGCCGGTTCAGCCGGCTCGGCGTTGGCAAGCTTCTCTTCGAGGCGGCGCGCCTCTCTCTCCAACTCCCGTTTGCGCCGTTCGAGCATCTTCTCGTTCTGGGGCGCAGCGGCCCTGGCGGCGCGGCGCCTCTCGAGGTACTCGCGGATCCAGTCGCCCAGGTGGAAGTTCGTGAGGCCGTACAGCGCGACAAGGTAGAGCGTCGCCAGCAGAATCGAGGAGCCGACCGTGCCGAAATAGCGGAAGCAGTAGCGATTGAGGTTCATCCCGATCACCCCGCCCGCGCTCGGCGCGCTCAGGTTCAACGAGAGGCGATCGAGGAACCCCGCGGTATCCGCCGGATTGCGGGCGAGCCGCTTCAAGGCCGCCTGATCGGTTCCAAGGTCCAGGGCGGCGGCGCAGACGAGCACCAGCAGGATGGCCCAAGGCCACTTGCGCTTGAGGTAATCGGCCTCGCTCAGAAAATGGGCCAAGGCAAAGCCCAGCACCAGCACGGGCAGCAAATAGGCGCCCGCCCCGAAGTAGAGAAACAGCCAGTACGCCATCGACGCGCCGAAGCGCCCGATCAGGTTGTGAGCCGGATCGTTGGGCGGCACGCGGTTGGCGGCCAGATCGAATCGGTCAAACGAGAACAACGCGGCGAACAAAAGCAACGCCACGCAAAACAGAATGATGCCCACCAAATCGCCCCGACCGCGCCTGGCCTCGATCGCGCCGGGTTCTCTACGCGCCATGCGTCCACTCTAAGAAACGCCCGCCGAAGTTCAATGTGGAAAGTCCGGGCCGCGCCAACCCCCATATTCCGCACCCCGTCAGCGCACAGGACGCTTTGGACCTGGCAGACAACGCGCCGAACCCGTTAGCCCGCATATTTCACACCCCTATGGTGCGCAGGGCACTCAGACTTCGCAAGAGGACTGCTATGCGGGCTAGAGGGCGGCCAGGAGCGTCTGCTCGAGTTCGGTCGCCGTCAGGGGGATCGGATTGGCCTTCATGCTGCTTGACTGGGCGGCTTGAGCCGCCACGGTCGGAATCTCGGCCGACGCAAGCCCGTGCCGCGCCAGCGGCCGGATTCTCAGGTCGCGGCACAACTCCCGGACCCACGCGACGCCGTCATCGGCGACAGCTTGAGGACGCCCGGTCAGCAGACGCCCGATTTCGTCGTAGCGCCGCAGGGCCTCGCCGTCCGGCTGGCGTTGGCGCAGGGCGCGCAGGTTGGCGGCCATGACGTGAGGCAGGAGCGCCGCGCAGACCGCCCCATGCGGGGCGGCATAGCGTCCGCCGAGCGGGGCGGCGAAGCCGTGCACGGCCCCGAGGCCTGCGTTCGCCAGGGCCAGTCCGCCCAGGAGGCTTGCCAAGGCCATGTCCTCGCGCGCCGCGGCGTCGGCCCCGTTCTCCCAAGCCCGGCGCAAGGAACGAACAGCCCGGCGGATCCCCTCGACGCAGAAACCGTCGGACAAAGGCGTGGCGCGAATCGACACGTAGGGCTCGATGAGTTGTGTGAGGGCGTCCAAACCGGTCGCAGCGGTGATCCCGGGCGGAAGGCTGCGTGTCAACTCGGGATCGATCAGCGCGACACGCGGCAGGATCCAGGGACTGCGGAGGCTGGCCTTGACGCGGTGGGCGGTCGACGCGATCACGCTGTTGCGCGTCACCTCCGCGCCCGTGCCGGCCGTGGTGGGGATTGCGAGACAGGGCGCCGACGGGCGTTGCAGCGGCAGACCGCGTCCGATGACTTCGAGGTAATCGAGCAGATCGCCCTGGTTGGTGCACATCGCTGCGATGGCCTTGGCCGCGTCGAGCGCGCTGCCGCCGCCCATGCCGATGACCAGGTCGCACGCCTCGGTGCGGGCGATGGCCCGCCCTTCCATGACCGCGTCCAAGGTGGGCTCGCCGGAAACGGGGAAGGTGCACATGGCAACCCCGCCCGCATGGAGGGCTTCCAGGAGCGGCGCGGCTCGCCCCGTTTGGCCGCCGGTAACGACCAAGGCGCGCGCGCCGAGCGACTTCGCGATGGCGCCAGCCTCACGCAGAGTTCCGCCGCCAAACAGAATCCGACCCGCCGTGGCAAATTCGAAGCGCATGCAATGCTCCCGGTTCCCTTTCTGGGCGCGGTTTTGCCACAGCCCGGATGTCAGACTCCGCGAAGCTTCGTGAAACATCCGGGCTAAGACCATCTGAAATCTGAAATCTCAAATCTGAAATCTCAGATCTTTCACCCTCTCCGCCGCGCCTCGCTCATTAGAATCCTTGACTCCTTTAACGCAGCACAGAAACTTGACTTGTCTGCAACATGTTACACCGGTCAAGGATTCTACGGTGCTTTTTCCGCAACGCGGAAGAACTCGACGTTCTGGCTTGGTTGGACCGTCCAGGTCGCTGTGGTTGACGTGGCCGTGACCTCGGCGCCCGCTGTCCATTGGCTCAGGTTTGGCGAGGTCCAGAGTTGATAGACTTTGCCCGCGGTCAAGCCCGACGCGGTCAACACGATCGAACTGCCATCGCGAGTGACGGACAGTGTCGGCGGCGCGGCGGGCTGGATGCTCATTCGCAGATCATCCAGCGCAAACACGGCGTAGACCGGTTCGGATTCGGCCGTGCCCTCGCGCGCCTGGACGAGCAGGCGCCACTGGACCAGGTTGCCGAGATCCACGGCGGATGTGTTGCTGAAATCGCTCCGGCGCGCTTCGAGCGTGGTCCATTCGCCGGAGACAACGGGTGCGCTGTCGGTGACAAAGCTCGTGGCGCTGCCTGCCTGGTCGTAGAACGTCAGCCAGAACGATGTCCCGGCATCAGCCGCCCCGGCCAGCGCCGGGTCGCCCTTGAACCGCAGCGTCACCACGCCGTCGGCAGGGAACGAGAATGGCTCGACGATGGCTGAGCGGACGCTGCCCCACGGGTATTGGCCTGCGGCAAAGTAGATGCCCAATTCGAGCCCCTTGGTCCCCTGCGGCGCTGGTGTGAGGAGCGAGGCCGCCGTGGACGTGAGTTCGGCGGGGCTGTTTTGATAGCTGTAGAATCCCTCGAGCGCGATGGTGTCGGCGTACCCTTCGAAGTCGTCGAGCAACGACCGGAAAGGCGCCGGAGCGGGGAACAGCGGGGTGTCGCGAACCATCAGATCGTCGACCAGGATGGTCGCCGTGTAAGGATCGATGGCCGCCTCGCTGCCGTACTGGAAGAACGACATCCGCACAATCCGGCCCAGGTCAGGCAGACCCGGCGAATCCCACGGCTGCGCAATGCCGCCGGCCAGGAAGTTCAGGATTTGCCAGTCGTCGGTCGTGGGCGCCGGCGCGCCCCAGCGACCAAAGTTGCCGCTCGCGTCGAATGCATAGACAAAGAAGCTCTGAAAATCAGTCGTCGCGAAGGCCGGATCGCCTTTGATCCGCAGCGTGACGTACTGCTTGGGCCCGATCACAATCGGCTTGTCGAACAGGTCGCCTCGGATGTTCTCAACCACCCAGGCACTCGACGGGAAGTTGAACGTCGCGCTCATGCTCTTCTGGCCCGAGGACTCCGGCGCGACCGTTTCGGATGTGGCCACGAAAGCATTCGGCGACGCAGTCCATGCGGCGAGCAGATCCTCCTCCGTCGCGTACTCGAAATCGTCGATCATGTATTCGGTGGTCACGACCTCGATCAGCGGGGTGTGCCGGACCATGATGTCATCGACTTCGATAGTCGCCGTGTACTCGGCGATCGCCGCCTCGCTGCCGTACTGGAAGATCGCGAACCGGACAATGTTCCCGAGGTCGGGCAGGGCAGGGGAATCCCACGGCTTGGCGATGCTGCTTGCGGCGAAGTTGACCACCTGCCAGTCGGCGGTCGTGGGAGCCTGCACGCCCCAGCGTCCGAAGTTGCCGCTTCCGTCGTACGCGTACAGATAGAAGTCCCGAAAATCCGCCGCCGCAAACGCAGGATCGCCCTTGATCCTCAGCGTGACATACTGCGTGGACGCGATCGCGACCGGCGCGGCCAGTTCGGGGCCCTGCATCGATTGCGCCGCCCATTCGCCCGAGGGGAACGTCAACCGGGCGCGCATCGCTTTCTGGCCCGGCGACAGATCGGCCACAGCGGTCGACAGACTGACGAGCGTGTTCGCGCTTGGCACCCAGGCCGCCCCCAGCGCCGCATCGTCCGCGTACTCGAAGGCCTCGACCACAAACTCCTTGGGCACGACCGGCTCGGTCAACGGTTCGTCCCGGATCGCCAGTTCGTCCACCTCGACAGTCGCCGTGTAGGGGTCGATGGCCGCCTGACTGCCGTACTGGTAGAAGGCGAACCGGACGATCTGGCTCAGATCGGGCAGGGCGGGCGAATCCCAGGGTTTCTCGATGCCCCCGGCGGTGAAGTTGAACACTCCCCAGTCGGAGGTCATCGGAATCGGCGCGCCCCAACGCCCGAAGTTCCCGTACGTGTCCCAGGCGTAAACATAAAAGTACCGGAAATCGGCTGCCGCAAACGCCGGGTCGCCTTTGACCCGCAGCGTGACGTACTGTGCGTCGCCGATCGCAATGGGTTCGCTCAATGGCTGTCCGTTGATCGTCTCGGTGACCCACGCCATGGACGGGAAGTTGAACTGCATCCGCATCGCCTTCAGACCCGTCGCCTCCGAAGAGACCTCCTCCGAGAGCGATAGCACCGTGTTCGGACTCGGTGTCCATGCAGCCAACAGGTCGTCTTCGGTGGCGTATTCGAAAGCGTCGACCACGGTCTGCGCATGGACCGCGCCGCACATCAGGCCGGCGCACAGGGCGCCGCCCAGGAAGAACCACGTTGTAGTTCGCATCATTCGTTCCTTTCGTGGTCAAACGGTCCTTTGCCGCTCTGGGCGCCCCGCCTTTCGGGATCACCGGCCCGCTCGCACCGACGACATCGATCGCACGAGTCGCATCAAATCCTCCCGGCGCCGGCGCCGCGCCCGCGGCGACAGACCGTCGACCTTGTTCAGTTTTTTGATTCGGCGCTACTCGCGCCTTTTAAGGCGAGTTCAGTGTGCCCCATTCCGTGGCCGCATTCAATGCGAATCGGACGCGTCGGACGCGCGCCTCCGCGTTGCCTCAAATCAAAAGCTAACCAGAGTTGTTGTGAATCAGGTCTTCACAACCAGGCCTCGGACCAGGCTTGCCAAGCCGCGGAGAATGGACGATAAATCCGCGCGTCGACTCGGGCCAGTTTAGCTCAGTGGTAGAGCAACGGTTTTGTAAACCGTCGGTCGTCGGTTCAAATCCGACAACTGGCTCCAAATCGTTTCGCTCCTGCGTCGCGAAACGAGCCGGCCCCCCTTCGGACCTCGGGCTTCCCCTTCGCACTCTACTGCTCTTCGTGGTGAGCTCAGGCGAGGATTTGGATCGGGACTGGGACCGTTGACGTCCAGCCAGACTCGGTGGACATTGGCCGCGACTGGAAAGGAGGATGCATGAATGGAGGAAGAGGAGTTGCGGACGATCGCGGAGAGGCTAGAGAGAGCAATGGTATCGAGGGCACGCCCAGGCCCGTGGCGAACGCCGTCCTTGTGGACCATCGGGAGGCGCGCAGCGGAGTGCTCGCGGCTTTGCAGACAATGCCGGGCATCGCGGTGCGGGTCGAGCGGCTCAAGTTGGGAGATTATCTGGTCAACACTTCCTGTTTGTTCGAGCGGAAGACTCTGCTGGACTTCGCCGAGTCGATTAAGGACGGACGATTGTTCACCCAGGCCCGCCGGCTCGCTTCCGGGCTGGACCGGGCGGCCTTCATCATCGAGGGGACAGTCCAGGATTTGAGTCGCACTTCGATGCGGCGGGAAGCCTTGCAGGGGGCCGTCATCACACTCACTTTGATCTACGAACTGCCAGTCCTGCGATCGCACGACCCGGAGGAGAGTTGGTCTATGGCGCACTGGTGCCGGCATGGACGGCGCCGTGCCCCGGCACGGACACAGACCCAAAACGAGACGGCGAGTCCAGTTGCGGCTGCTCCAGGGCCTGCCCGGGATCGGGCCATCGCGCGCCGCGGCTTTGCTCGAGCAGTTCGAGCGGGTCGAAGCCGTGATGAGCGCCAGTGTCGAGTCTCTGCAGAAGGTGGACGGCATCGGTTCGAGGACCGCGGCGTCGATCCGGTGGGCGCTGGGAATGAAATGCTCGCCTGCGGCAGCCTGGACGGCCAGCGGCCAGCCGCAGAAGGTCGGAGAAGAGGTACGTCGGCTCATTACGGTGTCGGGGCTTCATGCAGTCGGTGGCAGGTCGCGGTGCCCATGCTGGGCACGGCAAAACCAACTCGACCGTGCTGCCCGACTCAGATCGAAAAAGACAAGGTCCGCTGGAGCAAGCTTCAGCCAGCGCGACATGAGTGTCGATGTGGCGCTGCCCCAAAGCCGCGGGGGACCGACCTCTCACGGGAGAAGGACGGCCAGATTTCCGCCCCCGAATGAACCCGTGTCTGCGCCTACGACGCGGATGAGTGGCGGAACTGCGACGACCGACACGGCATTGCCCGGAGGGATGCCTGGTCAGTCTTGGGCGCGACGTGGGTGGTCAGACGGGCGTTGAACTTGTAACGAGGGATTTCGAAAGGGCCACGCCAATCTAGCAACTCGCTGTGTCGTGCGCTGGATCCGCGATGGCCTTGACGGCGAACGCCGCCTGCGGTCCGGGAGCATGAGCATGTGCTCCTTGAGTTGTCGCACCGCAATGAAGCGCCCAGACACCGATGGCGGTCGACACGATCCCCAACTCCCCGGGGGCAAGTTCGCGGGGTTGGCCGCGATGAATGCGTCGATCAAATCCAGGCGGCGGACAAACGCCTACACGACCTGGTGCCGTTCTGCGTCGGGGAGGGCCGTAGACGGCACGGCGGCGCCCTCAGCCGAGACGATTCCGAGTCTGAGTGGTCTCTGCGCGGATCGACTAGCGCCCGTTCGCTGCACGGCCTGGCTGGACGACACTCCTAACCCGGGTGTTTCACAAAGCTTCGCGGAGTCTGACATCCGGGCTCTGGCAAAACCGCGCCCAGAAAGGGAACCGGGAGCATTCTGTCGGTCCTGAGAATGGTCTCTCATGGGAACAGTGTGATGCAGTTCTCTATCTCTCGAACCTGACGCGGTTTTGCTTCTCTAGCCCGCATAGCAGTCCTCTTGCGAAGTCTGAGTGCCCTGTGCACCATAGGGGTGTGAAATATGCGGGCTAAGGGCATGCTCGTGAGCCGCGCGGCGAAAAAAAGGCCAGGCCTCTCCCTCTCCGCTGGCCCAGTACGCTCGCCACTCTGGCGTACTCTCCCGGCGAGACCAGCACCAAAACCAAAGCGCACTCAATCCAAGGCAGGCAACCCCTGCCAAGAGCAAAGCCGTATCCCAAAAGACAGGTGACCTTGCCGATCCCGGCTCGCCATTCGAGCATAGAATGGGCCGCGGAGAGCCTTTGCGGCAAGGACAATCCCAACGACTTGCGTGCCAAGACCTCGTCCTGCGCCACCCAAGGTGCCGGAGGCTTGGGCCGATTCAAAGAATGCTTGACCCCTTCGACGCAGCACACACACACTGAGCTTGCTCAATACGAGCACGGGCTTGACCGGTCGCGGATTCGACGAGCAAAGAGCAATTCATCGATGACCAGCCCAACCGCTGTGGCGCGGGCCGTTTTGCGGTGCTCATGCCTGGCGGAGAATGCGCAGCCAACAGCCGCAGATTCGCACCGCGGGTTCTTCCGCCATGACCCT
The DNA here is from genome assembly GCA_040766265.1 of Verrucomicrobiota bacterium. GTDB lineage: Bacteria > Verrucomicrobiota > Verrucomicrobiia > Limisphaerales > J093 > MWFF01. The sequence goes on along the minus strand of JAXGQW010000053.1, from coordinate 20,094 downwards.
GCCTGACCCACTCGAGGAACTGAAGCCCTGCACAGTGAAAACACTCTCCTTGCTGGCCGTCTGGTGCGCCGCCTGCGGCGCAATCTGTCCGTGCAACGCCCAGGAACTCACCGGGCGCCAAATCCCCGCGCCGCTCAAGGAGTGGCAGGACTGGGCGACCTGGGACGTCAAACAGCGCGATTGTCCGACGCCGTTCAATGACGCCGCCCGGCGCGTCTGTTTCTGGCCCGGCGCGCTGTCGTTGGCGGCGGATCAGAAATCCGCAACGTGGGAATTGAGCGTGGCGGTATTCAGCCGGACCTGGGTGCCGCTGCCGGGGGGCGGGGAGACCTGGCCGCTCGAGGTGCGCGCGGACGGCGCGCCGATCGCCGTTGTGGAGCACGAGAACCGGCCCTGCCTCGAGCTCGAGCCAGGGCGTCATCAGATTGCGGGATCGTTCCGCTGGGAAACTGAAATGCCCCAACTGATCCGCGTGCCGCGTGAGGTGGGCCTGCTTTCACTCGTCCTCGAAGGCAAGAAAGTCGAGCTGCCCAACTGGGACGAGGCCGGGGATCTCTGGCTCAAACGCGTCCGTCTCGAGGCCACGGACAAGGACACGGTTGCCGCCCAGATCTGGCGCGTCATCGAGGATGGCATTCCGCTCTGGCTGCGCACGGAACTCGAGTTGAGCGTGTCCGGGAAGAGCCGCGAGGAGGACCTGGGCCATATCGTGCCCGAGGGTTGGAGCATCGGGTCGGTGGACGCGCCGGTGCCGGTGGCCGTGGACGATCAGGGCCGCATGAAGGCGCAGGTGCGGGCGGGCAAATGGACCATTCGCGTGGACGCGTTTCGCACAACCGACGCAGGTGAGATTAGGTTCGCGCAAAGCGCCCGACCGATTGTGGCGACGGAGTTGGTGGGCTTTCGGGCTGCACCGGAGTTTCGGATGGCGGAACTCGATGGCATCCAGGTGGTGGACGTTTCGCAGACAGCCTTTCCGCAGAAGTGGCGGAACCTGCCGGTATATCAATGGCCGACGGACCGGGCGTTCCGGCTGGTGGAGAAGATGCGCGGGATGGGACTGCAACGGCCGGAGGGGTTGAAGATCAGCCGGGTGTTCTGGCTCGATGAGGATGGCAATGGGCTGACGTTCCGCGATCAGATCCACGGCACGATGCAGCAGATCTGGCGGCTCGATGTCGCGGTGGGCCAGAAACTCGGCGCCGCGAAGATGGGGGGACAGCCCCAGTTGATCACCGTCGACCCGGTCAACGGCACCGCAGGCGTCGAGATTCGCACTCGGAACCTGGACCTCCAGGCCATCGGGCGTTCGGATCGGATGAAAGCGATACCGGCCACGGGCTGGCAGGCGCCCGCGGACGGGCTTGATGTCTCGATGAACCTGCCGCCGGGCTGGCGCCTGTTGGCGTTGTTTGGCGCGGACTGGGTCGAGGGCGATTGGCTGACCGCGTGGACACTGCTCGACCTGTTCCTTCTGCTGATCTTCTCGCTGGCCGTGTTCAAGTTGTGGGGCTGGAAAGCGGGGGTTGTCGCTTTCCTGGCCTTCGGTCTTGGGTATCACGAGCCGGGCGCACCCCGGCTGACGTGGCTCTTCATGTTGTTGCCTTTGGCGCTCCTGCGCGTGGTGCCTCAAGGCGGCGTGCGCAAGGCAATCATCGGGTGGCAGTGGCTTGCCGTTGCGCTGTTGCTGTTCGGTCTCGTGCCATTCGTCGCCAGTCAGCTTCAAAGCGTCATCTATCCGCAGCTCGAACGGCAGGGATTCAGCTACGGGTCGTACCCCCTCTTCGGCTGGCGCGCGTATCGTCCGCCGCCTCAGTGGGCCGCGCCACGCCAGGCCGCCCAGGTGCCCCAGGCCGCGCAGGCGCAGCAAGCGGAAGTGCCGTCGCTTGGAAAGCGGGCCGCTCGCTATGGACTCGAATCCAACCTGGCCTATGAATCCAAGGCCAAGATCCAGACCGGCCCCGCCGAGCCGGAATGGAATTGGAACCTGGTCCGCTGCGGTTGGAACGGGCCGGTATCGGCCGATGAGACCATCCGCCCCGTTCTCATCTCGACCAGCGTGCATCGCGTGCTGACGGTGTTGCGCGTGGCGCTGCTGTTGGCTCTGGGCGGCCTCCTGCTGCGGCAAGGCGGTTGGAAGCCGGTTGCCGTCGGCCCGGGAAAAGCCACCGGTGTGGGGGCGGCGGCGGCTCTCCTGTTGGCGCTCTGCGTGCCGACGTCGTCCCTGGCTCAGGTGCCGGACAAGGAGACGCTCAACACGCTGCGCGAGCGCCTGCTTGAGACATCAGACGCCTATCCGCGCGCCGCGGAAATCCCGACTGTGGATTTGAACGTCACCGACGGCAGGATCAGCATGACGGTTGAAGTCCATGCGGCAGCGCAGGTGGCCGTGCCGCTGCCCGGGAAACTGCCCTCCTGGTCCCCTGTGTCTGTGAAATTGGATGACAAGCCGGAAGCCGTCTTGCGCCGGGATGACGGCTACTTGTGGGTCGTCGCGCCCGCGGGCGTCCATCGCGTCGTGGTGGAAGGGTTTCTCCCCAGCGCCACGGAATGGGAATGGACGTTCCTGTTGAAGCCGCGCCGCGTCGCCATTGACGCCCCTGGCTGGACGGTCACGGGCGTGCGCCCGAATGGCATCCCGGAAAACCAAGTCTTCTTCGCCCGCCAGCGCGAGACCGCCGCCGGCGAAGCCGAGTATGACCGCAAGGATTTCAATGCGATCGTGGCCGTGGAACGTCACCTGGAGGTCGGGTTGATCTGGCAGGCGCGCACCGCAATCACCCGTTTGGCCCAGACAGGCAAGGCGGTCTCCCTGCGCGTCCCGGTGATCGAGGGCGAGAAAGTGCTCTCGCCGGGAGTCATCGTGCAGGACGGGTTCGTGGAGGTGCGGCTGGGTGCGGGCGAAGGCGAGTTTGCCTGGGAAAGCGAACTGCCGATCGGCAAAGGCATCGAGCTGACCGCGGCCAAGACCGACCGCTGGATCGAACGCTGGCATCTGGTGACCTCGCCGGTGTGGAACGTATCGCTCTCGGGACTGGCTCCGGTGTTCGAAACCAGCGAGCGGAACCTGGTCCCCGTCTGGCGTCCGTGGCCGGGCGAAAGCGTCGCGCTTTCATTCAGCAAACCCGAGGCGATGAGCGGCGACACCATCACCGTGCGGCGCGTGAATCACGACATCTCGCTCGGCAGCCGGCAGCGCACCGCGCAGCTCACCCTCGATGTCGAGGCCAGCCTGGGCGACGATTTCATCCTCGAACTCGACCCGGAAGCCGAGGTGTCGTCGCTCAAGCAGGACGACCGCTCGATTCCGGTCCGGCGCGAGGGTGCGAAGCTGATGGTGCCGGTGCATCCGGGCAGCCAGACGTTGAACCTCGAGTGGCGCTCGAACAGGCCGCTCGAGACCAGGGCGGTGGCCGGGAGCGTGAAGTTGCCCGTCGAGGCGGCCAACATCACCACCGCGATCCGTGTGCCCGAGAGCCGCTGGGTGCTCTGGGTGTCCGGGCCGTTGCGCGGCCCGGCGGTGCGGTTCTGGACCGTGCTGGCCGTCTCTCTTCTCGCGGCTTGGGTTTTGGGCGGACTGAAGCTCTCGCCGGTGACGCGCCTGCAGTGGATGCTTCTCGCACTGGGGCTGACGCAGATTCACCTGGCTGCCGCGCTGACCGTCGTAGGCTGGTTCTTCCTTGTTGCGTGGCGTGGCAAAAGGGGGAGTGGGGTCGCAGCGTTGAGGTTCAACCTGCTGCAAGTGTTGCTGGTGGGTCTCACACTGGCGGCGTTGGGCATCCTTGTGGCCGTGGTGAGCGAGGGGCTTCTCGGCAACCCCGAGATGTTCATTCGCGGGAACGGTTCGTCGCGGTTCGAGTTGCGCTGGTTCCAGCCGCGCAGCGGGACCGAACTGCCCCTGCCGGTCGTGGTGTCGGTGTCCGTCTGGTTCTACCGCTTGCTCATGCTGGCCTGGGCCCTCTGGCTCGCCGCGGCGCTCATCCGGTGGCTGCGATGGACCTGGATTCAATTCAGCACGGACGGCTGCTGGAAAGCCCCCGCGAGAAAGCCGAAGAGCCCGCCCCCGCTTCCCGCGGACAAGGGGTGACGTTGCCTCATTGTCGCGTCGCCCGAATGCAGTTGTTCGGCAATTGGAAATCATGGTGCAAGCAGCACCTGTAGCATTCGTTGTGGATTGGAGAGAAAGTCGCGCGTGACACGATAGTGCTCCGTCTCCTCGTAAGCGACGCGCTCAATGCCTTTGGGTGAGAAGGCGTAGATGTACGCATGGGGGTAAGCCATCAGAATAGGGGAATGGGTGGCGATGATGAACTGGGACTTCTCCTGCACAAGGTCGTGTATGCGCGTGATGACCGAGAGTTGCCGGCTGGGGGAGAGCGCGGCCTCTGGTTCATCCAGCAGGTAGAGCCCCTCTCCGCGAAAGCGGTTGACCAGCAAGGCGAGGAAGGACTCTCCGTGCGGCTGCTCGTGCAGGGGTCGCTCCCCGTACGACGGGCCGATGGGCGGTCCGGCTCCGGGCTCTGCATCCAGCTTCTCGATTTCAGTGGCCACATTGAAGAAGCTTTCGGCTCGAAGGAAAAAACCATCCCGGGGACGCGGGACGCCCCGCGCGACGCGCAGGTAGCGATGCAACTCGGAGTGCGAGGTGCGGGTGTCAAATCTGAAGTTCTTGGACCCGCGTTCGGCGTTGAACCCGCACGCCACTGCGATGGCTTCGAGTAGTGTGGATTTGCCGGAGCCATTCTCGCCGACAAAGAAAGTAACCGCTGGATGAAGTTCCAACCTTTCAAGGGGTCGCACGGCTGAAAGGGAAAACGGGTACCTTTCGAATGACCCCACCGCCTCTCGTCTCAACTCAGCTTCTGCGATGTATTGTTTCGAAATCCTGAGGTCGAACGATAGAGATCACCGACGCCGGGCCAATGATGTCCGATTGCGAACCGACACGCAATCACGGCATTCAGGTGCAGCCGGCTTGTTCGCCCCTGACCGAGGCGGAACCAACCATCAAGAACGCAAAGGACTCAATCCCCAGGACACACCACCCCCCGCGGGTCGACACACCGCTTCTCTCCCTCTCCATCTGTGTTCCGCCCTGAATCTGTGTGGAGACCCTCACCGATTGAGTGCGCAGACAGTCCCCACGCGGATTCAGGACGGAACACAGATTGGCACCGAGACGGTGATCCTGCTGGCCGAATCCACGCCGCCTTGTGTTCTCTGTGCTCTTTGTGCTTCATGCCTCTCTCCGTGGGGTGGGGCACCATTTTCAGGCGAACGCTCAGGTGAGGCGCGGCGACCCCAGGCACCACGGCAGTCACCAGGCCCGGTTCTCCAAGCGAGTGATCGGGTCGCCGTGGCCTCGACCGCCTGGTGCGCCGAATCCCCGCCACGGAGCCGCCAGAGTCGGTCTCTGCCATTCGTGTGATTCGTGTGATTGGTGGTTCTGCTTTCCCCGAGGGGCTGGACCACGAATGACACGAATGACACGAATCCAAGGCAACGCGCATGCGGTCTATCCCGCATATTTCACACCCCGTCGGTGCACATGGCAGTCAGACTTCGCAAGAGGACCGCTCTGCGGGTTAGAAAAGCAAAACCGCGCCCGGTCCCAGAGTCAGCGAGATGCAACACACTGTTCATATGGAAGAACACCTTCAGGACCGAGGGGATCCTCTTGGGTCCCTTTCCGGGCGCGGTTTTGCCAACTCGCCCGGTTAGGAGTCCTCGCGAAGCGTGTGAACTAACCGGGCTATGGCCGTCGGCGCGGCGATCTGGTGCGAGGGCATCCTGATCATCGGTGCGCGACCGCCTGCCGGCGAACGAGGAACGCAGCCACGCCGGGCCAATGGTGTCCGATTGCGAACCGAGACGCGATCCCGGCATTCGGTGCAGCCGGCTTGTTCGCCCCTGACCGAGGCGGAACCAACCATAAAGAACGCAAAGGAATCAATCCCCAGGACACACCACCCCCGGGGGCCCACACACCGCCTCTCTCCCTCTCCATCTGTGTTCCGCCCCGAATCTGTGTGGAGACCCTCACCGATTGAGTGCTCAGACAGTCCCCACACCGATTCAGGGCGGAACACAGATTGGCACCGAGACGGTGATCCTTCTGGCCGCATCCACGCCGCCCTGTGTTCTCTGTGCTCTTTGTGCTTCATGCCCCTCTCCGTGCGGTGGAGCCACCATCTTCGGGCGAACAGGTGAGGCACGGCGACCGCAGACACCACGGCAGTCACCAGGCCCGGTTCTCCAAGCGAGTGCTCGGGTCGCCGTTGCCTCGACCGACTGGTTCGGTGCCCTCAGCCCCAACGGGGCGCAAGACGATAGCCCAGGGCAAGCCCCGAGTCGCCGAGGGGCGCCGCCCTGGGTAGGACGCCCGTTGACATCAGCCAAAGCCCCAACGGGGCGGAACAAGCCGGAGGAGCGTCGGTGCGCTGTGCGTCCCCGAAAGCTTGTCTCGCCCCGACAGGGCTCCGGGGACTCTTGGGGTGGCTGACCCAGGGCGACGCTCGCCTGGGGGCTCGCTTGCCCTGGGCTGGCGTGTCGTGGCCCTTCAGGCCACCCCGATGTCCGTCGCGGTGCGTGCTGCATCGGAGCTTCCAGTGAGTTTTTGGCCCTAAACCATCATTGGGCCTCGATCTGACGCGGGTTTCATGCACCTTCAACTTTGTGCCAAATGTAGGCATGTTATTATTCACATACTTCTAGAATAATTATATTGACAATGATCAATAGAGGTATATGGTGTAGGCATGTTCATTGCCGAAGTCGTCTCCAAAGGCAAGCAGGGCAAGGCCTACACATCGATCCTCTTGCGCGAGTCTTTTCGCGTCGGCTCCTCCGTCAAGTCCAAGACCCTCGCCGTCTTGACCCACCTGCCAGCCCATGTCCTGGACGCCGTCCGCCGCGCCCTCGCCCAACCCGCTGACTCACTGGCCAAACTGGCCGACACCTCCGAGGGCTCGTTGCGACTGCGTCAAGGCCCCAGCATGGGTGCGCTCTGGACCATCGACCAAGTGGCCCAGCGCCTGGGGATTAAGAAAGCCCTCGGGGTCACGCGCCAGGCCCAGTTGAGCTATTGGCAGGTTGTGGCCCGCGTGCTGCGCCCGGCCCTCCTTGCTGGCCATGGTCCGTTTGGCCACCCACTGCGCGGCCGCCGCGCTCTTGGGCTGGAAGCGCGCTTTCACCGAAGACGATCTCTATGCCAACGGCGCCTGGCTCGAAGGCCGTCACGCCGTGATCGAACGGCGCCTGTGGCACGCTCGGCCCGCGCCTCCCAAGGACCAACTCTTTCTCTACGATGTGACCAGCAGCTATTTGGAGGGCGACTCCAACGCCTGGCGGCTTGGGGCTATAATCGGGACCACAAGGAGGGCAAGAAACAGGTCGTCGTCGGCCTCTTGACCGACAGCCAAGGGGAGCCCGTCTCGATCCAGGTTTATCGCGGCAACACCAGCGATCTCAAAACCTTCGGCCAACAAGTCCATAAGATCAAGGAGCTGGGCTGCACGGGCGTCACCCTGGTGGGCGACCGGGGCATGATTCGCACCGACCAGAAAGCGGCCGCGCAGAAGGCGCAGTTTCATTTCCTCACCGCCCTGACCAAGCCGCAGATCCAGAAGCTTCTGGCGGAGAAGGTGCTCCAACTGGAGTTGTTCGAGGAGAAAGTCCACGAGGTGCTCGGCGAAGACGGGCGGCGTTTTGTGTTGCGTCGCAACCTGTCCGGCAAGCCGAAGTCCAACGGGCTCGCGAAGAGAAAACAACAGGCGCTGGAAGCCGCCCTCAAAGAAAGCCAACACCTATCTGGATGAGCACCCGCGCGCCAAGGTCGCCACCCAGCACCGACACTTGGCCGCCCGGCTGGCGAGTTTCAAGGTGCAGGACTGGCTCAAACTGAGCGTCAGCCAACAACGGTTGGTCTTGACCCTCGACGCTGCGGCGCTGCAAGCCGCCGCGCAGTTGGATGGTTGCTATGTGGTCGAGACGGATCTCAAAACGGCGGCGGCCGACGCGCAAACGATCCATGACCGGTACAAAGACCTGGCCCTGGTGGAGCGGGATTTCCGCACCCTCAAGACCGGGCACCTGGAAATGCGACCGTGGTTTGTCTGCACTGAAGACAACACCCAAGCCCACGCCTTGACAGCGATGCTGGCCTTAAAAGTGCGCCGTCATTTGGAGCAAGCCTGGTGGTCGTTGGAAGTCACGGTGGAAGAAGGCTTGCGCCAACTCGAACAGCTCTGCGTCATGGAACTGGTTCACTCGGGCAGCGGCAAGGTCGTGGCGCGCCAGGTGCCCGAACCCAGTGCCCGCCAGCAGCAACTGCTCCAGGCACTGAAGTTGGTTCTCCCCGCGACGGTGCCCGAAGCACAAGTCACCGTAGGCACGCGCAAGAAAATCAACCACGTGCGTAAGACCCGCGTAAAATAAGGCCCAAGTGACGATTTCGACCTCAGATCTTAATGGAAGTTCCGCTGCATGGTGTATCGCACCGAACGCTCCGGCTCACCGATGCCGGGCCGATGGTGTTCGACTGTCAATCGAGGCGCGATCCCGGCATTCGGTGCAGCCGGCTTGTTCGGCATACGCTTCCCTCTCGCTCGTCCAAGCCACAACCAGGCAGCCAAGATGAGCCAAGGTCCGAAAATCAGAACATCCAGGGCAAGACCAACTGCGCTGGTATGGTAACCAATCCACGCGGACATGGGAACAACCACGTCGCGCATGCCGTAACCTGATCGCCCGAGGTAAGCAATCCAGCAGGACCTCTGGGCCAAACCAGCAAGCACACTGCAGACGATCAAGGCTACAAATAGCGCAAGGCCTCTCATCCGCTGCGACTGACGCATGTGCGTATTCTGGCTCATGCCGAACGTCAGAGCCCAGGCAGGCCGGAGCAAGGGCGTCCGGCTCGGTCTGCGTGCTCAACCGGCCTTGCCTGGGGCGACTGGTTAGCCGAGTCTGATCCTACTGCAAACATCTCATGACACGAATCTGATCGCCGGGTGAAAGGACGTAATCGAACCCCAAGTGCCCGTCCGGATTTGTGTCGTACCAAACCTGTGGAAAGCGTGACAGGAAAGGCCGGCGTGACTGCAGATAGAGCCTCACCGTCTGCCCAGAGCTCCGTCCGATGTACAGCTTGGTTGTTGCCGCCCCCTGAATGAATCCGCCCGACTTCTGGACGGCTTGAAGCACGGTGCTTCCGACACGCATACGGTGAATACCACCGTCCTCAATCATTCCGTCAACAAGGATGTCCATCGCGTTGGTTGCGTGAATTGACGGCGGCAGCACCACCTGGGCAGGGTACCCTCGGCCAGCGCAGCTATCTGGAATCCAGACGATCAGCACCCCACCGGGATAATCGACCGTGCGACATCCTGTGAACAGGCATGTCAGGACGACCGCAGTGAGAAGGCAGCGACGCATGTCGAATCCGGCTAACGACACGGATCAGAGACCCGGCGGCAAGGGGTTTCGATTGTCAACTGCGGCGTCATCGCCGGGTTCTCTGCATCCGGCTGGTTGAACGAAGCCGCTCCGCGGCGGCGAGGAACGCCGCCTCGGAGCGGCATGTTCATCTGGCGCGCGACCCTCTGATCATCGTTCGGCATTGTGTCCGCCACCCTTCCCGCGGCATGGTTCGGACGCCCGGCCGCCTCAAGGCGAACCGGGCGCCAAACCAAAAACTCAACTCACGTTTGTATGCATAAAAAAACTCGACCGTTCACGCCAGCCTAATCCGCTTCACCGACGACCTGCGCCTGCTGCCCCTGCAGCCTCGCACCCAGGTCAGCTACCTGGCCTGTGTTCGCCACCTGGCCGAGCACTTCCACAAGGCCCCCGAAGAGGGGACCCCAGAGGAACTCCGCCAGTACTTCCTCTACCTCAAAACCGAGCGTCGCTACACTCGTTCCACCTCCACCCAGGCCATCTGCGCCATCAAGATGTTCTGGGAGAAATCCCTCCGCCGAGCCTGGCCCGTCGAGGTCGAACTGGTCCGCGCCACCCCTGAGTTCAAGCTCCCTGTCATCCTCTCCACCACCGAGGTGCGCCAGATCCTCGCTTCCATCCCCGCCCTCGATCACCGCGTCGCCCTCACCACCATCTACTCCTGCGGCCTGCGCCTGGGCGAAGCGCTCAACCTGGAAGTCGGCGACATCGATGCCGGGCGCATGTTCCTCCACATCCGCGCCGGCAAGGGCAACCGCGACCGCTACGTCCCCTTGCCCCAACGCACCTTGCTCCTGCTCCGTGAGGGCTGGAAGGCTCATCGCCATCCGCGCCTCCTCTTCCCTGCCAAGGGCCACAACGGCCAAGGCGCTGCCACCGCCGCCGAACCCATGTGTCGCACCACCCTGCAGCGCGCCTTCCGTCTCGCGCTCAAGGCCAGCGGCGTCAAGAAAGCCGCTCATATCCATTCGTTGCGTCACAGCTACGCAACTCACCTGCTTGAGCAAGGCGAGAACCTCCGCCAACTCCAAGTCAACCTCGGTCACAAGAGTCCCACCGCCACCGTCATCTACACCCATCTGACCACCCTCTGTCGCACCCAGCATCAGAAACGCCTCGACGCCCTCATGGCCGATCTCTGAGCCCGGCTCATGTCCGGGATCACCCCGCTGGGGCCGGCGGTGACTCGATCCGTTTCCACCAGCTGCTCCAACGCTGGGGGCCGGCTTATCTGAAACGGTTCGGCACCGCCGTGCCCTGGCGGCACCGCCAGGTGCTCCAAAAGCTCCTGGCCTGCCGCACCCCCGCACTGGGCGGCGAACTCTTCGCCTGCCCAGCGTGCGGCACGTTCCATTACGCCTATCACTCCTGCAACGATCGGCACTGCCCTCAGTGCGGCCAGACCGACGCCGACCAGTGGCTGGCCAACCACACCAGCTTGCTGCTCCCGGTCCCTTACTTCCTGGTCACTTTCACCGTCCCGCAGCCACTGCGCCTCTGGATGCGCTCGCATCCACGCCAGAGTTTGGATCTGCTCTTCGCCACCTCGGCTCAAGCGCTCCAGGATCTGGTCCGCAACCCCCAGCGGCTCGGGGCTTCCCTGGGCATGCTCGGCCTCCTACACCTGGAGCCGCACCCTCATCTACCACCCTCACGTTCACTACCTGGTTCCCGCCGGTGGCTTGAGCCTCGATCAACGCCAGTGGGTTCCCAGTCGTCCCAAGTTCCTCGTCCATGTCCATCCGCTGGCCGATCACTACCGCACCCTCTTTCGTCAGGCCCTCCAACGCGATGCGCCCGACCTGCTCAAGACCTTGCCCGCTCGCGTCTGGAAGCAGCGTTGGGTGGTCCATTGCCAGCCCGCCGGTTCCGGTGAGGCCGCCTTGCGTTATCTCAGCCGCTACGTCTTCAAGACCGCCACGGGCGACCGCGACTTGCCCCTGCTCCCCGATGGCCGGGTGCGCTGGCGCTATCGCGACAGCACCTCGGGGCGTGAAGAGCACCTGGACCTGGAACCCTCGAGTTGATCCGCCGTTTCTCCAGCACGTCTTGCCTTCCGGCTTCCACCGCGTCCGTCGCTTCGGCTGGCTTCACCCCCGCCGCCCGCGCCAAGCTCAATCGGGTGCGCGCCTTGCTCCGCCAGGCCCCGGCGCTCACCCACGCCGAGCGTGCCGCCTGGCAGCCACCCCAGCCCGACTTCGAACCGTCCGAACCGCTCCCGACCTCCCAATCCAAGCCGCTTTGCCCGCAGTGCCGCCAACCCATGACCCACTGCGGCTCCTGGCGAGCGGGGCAACCCCAGTTACGTCCCCCAGTCCGCGGCCCACCATGAGCGCGCCCCTCCCGCCAACGTTCCTGGCAGCGGCTTCGAGGCTCACCCTCCACCGGTGGCGTGTCGGCAGTCCCCGCCCAAAACCTCTACCTCACCTTCCGCCCAGCGCGCGGGCAAGCGACCAGACCAAACCAGAGACCCTTGATGGGGACTTCCAAGGACAGCAACGCGGGCCACGCCCCCACGCCACGGCTGATCCGCGCACCGGCTGCACTGGGCGCAGACACTTTCTCAAACAGATCCTCGCCGACTCCGGTTCCAGGTTGGCCGCGGCTTCGTTCAACCGGGGAATGTAAAGAACGGAGGAGGCGCTTTGACCCTCAGACCAAATCACGCCCTTGCCCCGCCTCCTCCGTTCTCTACATTCCTTTGGTCAGTTAGCCCTTGTGAGCCCGCTTGAAGAACTCCCGGTTTCGGTCACCAAGCGATATCCAAAAGCAGTCATCCTCGAAGTGAATATGCTGAATCCGTTTCTCCTCCAAGCTCGAATCCCAGTACCGAATCGCCACGGTGTCCGAATCCATCGCGATGACTTCGTAAGGTGTGATGCCCGTCCGGTTGCCGAGTCGCGAATAGATGCGGCGAGCAGTGTAGCGTAGGACCAAGTCTCCAAAATATCCGCGAATTCGGCGGCGATCTGCTTCCGTAGTCTCTTTTGGAAAAGCATACTCATTCAGTGTCCGCTGCCGATCGGACTTCCACATGCCGAGCAACCGCTGATCAACCAGAAATGGGCTTCGACATTTCGACGGCGTGCGATTTGGGCTAACGATCAGCTCACCCACAGCCGCCGGAGGAAGACGTCCGCTGCGAATCGGACGTTTGAACTTCCAGCGACGCTGGCAACTGCCCAGCGCGGCGGCTGTTGGGTGCAGCGACTTGTTCGCTCATCTTACGTCAATAGCACCACAAATTGTCAAAATGGCCCATGCAATAATCACAACAACCGAGAATATGGGAACCACGTAACCCATGATGTCGTTCACACGAAAAGAAAGTGGCCACCGTTTGATCGCCTCCTCGGCTACTTGGTGCATGACGCCATCCTCGATTCGATGAAGCTTCCAGAGAACTGTGTCAACCTTGACAAAAACTCGGTACACGCAAAGTCCGAGTAACAGGCAAAACAGAAACCCAACGATCAACACAAAGAACAACTCGCTCTTGGAGCCGGCCGCTGTGCCGGCAGCCATCACGAGCGAGAAAGCGACTATGAAGAAATTGAACCGCTGCTGGAGCAACCCCTCGATGAATACGCGCTCCTCGTTTAGGTCCTTGTAACTGGCGTTTGGCGAGCCTTTGGATTGGTCGGCGGTTTCATATTCATTCAGAGCGAACGCAGAGCGCAGCCACGCCGGGCCTCTGCCGTCCGATTGGAACCGAGGCGCTCTCCCGGCGTTGGCTGGCGCGTCTGGTTATGCCAGTTTCGGGTCATCGTCGTCGAACACGGGAAGCTGTCGCTTCCTCTTGACCAGCCTCCGAATGTGCCTCACCGACATTCGTCCACGGACTGTCCACAGAACCTCTGCTCCGTCCTCAATCGTCTCGTAAACTGGTAGCAGCATTGAGATGCCGGCAAATCGCCACTCACCGCCCTTCGTCTCGGACGGGTGTCCGGCACTACCCAGCTTCATGCCCTTTCGATACGCTGCTTCTCGGTCCTTGGCGCGAATCAGTCGGGTGTTTTCCCAAACAAGGCATCTGCTCGTGGGGGGGGAGAGCTTCTTCTGTCGTTTTGACACCCATTGCTCGACTTCACAGAAGATCCACCACCCGGTGTGGTTCCGGTTCGCGGATGGGACCTTGGCCGGCTTAGGCATAACGACAGAACTGACCGACGCGGGCGGCCAGTGGTGTCCGAATTGGAAACTGACGCGGCCCGCCCGCGTTCGGTCCAGTGATCTGGTTCGGCGTTGCCGTCATGAGTAAAACGAGAGCGCAAGCACTGCTGGCTCTCCCTTTTCGATCCTGCGCCAATTCACAAAAGCGGAGCATTCGACCAATGCATCATAGATTTCGCGGCATCGTGACCTGAGACCCTCGACATCGGAAATGCACAAGACCATCACGTCCCCCGGTGCGACGTGGACAGAACTCAATGCTTCGTCCGGTGCGTCCACGTAGGTCATGCAATCATTCCACGCATTCATGTTCCGCCCGTAAAACCCTGGAAAGCCAAGAACCTCGGAGAACTGATCGTGGAACGTATCCCAGTCGGTGATCTTGCTACCATCGATATGGAGGTTCTTTTGCATGGTGACGCTCCTACGCCGAACGGTGAGGTGAGCGATGGCTGGCCCTCCAGCAACGCTCGAACTTGCAAACAGCGTGGCGGGCCAGCCATTCGCTCGACCGTCTTGTTCGCCATTCCTCAGTCATACTTCTTCTTCAGCCTCCAACTCAGGCGGCAAGCTGCCCCACTGCTCACGCCCTCGGACAAACATGACGCGCATCGTGAAGCCCCTGCGTAACGACCTGAAGGCAACTCGATCTGCCAATCGGTCAGGTCCGCCACGGCGTGAGTATGGAGGCGCTCCAGTCGCCCGTTGTGTGTGACGGGCGGGGTCAGGTAACGAACCTCCATCTGCTTGTCACGAAACGACAGCACCTCCGCCCAAAGATGCTCCGTGGTGCCCGTGCTAGAGACGAATGGCACCTTGACGCGGATCCCGCGATTGGGGTGGCTGGCCAACTCTCGAAAGTTGGGAATCGAGTCTTTTGGCCTTTCGGACAGCCTCTTGCATGAGCGGGTCATTCGGCTCAATCACCAAGGTGGCACTTCGGGGCGAGCCACGTAGAAGAACCGCCACCAGATGAAGAGCAGCACCAAGGCGGCGACAACAACGAGCGTGCTGATGATCAGGATGCGCATGTGTGTGGCGAACAAGTAATGGACATCCGAAGTGACGCAATCTTTTGCGTCACGGTGTGAGGTTACGCTTGCCAAACGGCTTGGCAAGAGTAATTTGCAGCCACAGGGAGGAAACGATGGAACCAGCAGATGTTTCAATATTCCGCGGTGAGCATATTGTCCCCAATCCAAAGGCCAGACTGTTCGATCAGGTCCGCGAGGTACTTCGGCTCAAGCACTACTCATTGCGCACAGAGGAGACATACGTCGGGTGGATCAAACGCTTCATCTTCTTTCACCAGAAGCGGCATCCGCGCGAGATGGGCGAAGCGGAGATCGTGGCTTTTCTGAGCGACTTGGCGATGCGGTTGCACGTGAGCGCTTCGACTCAGAACCAGGCGTTCAACGCACTTCTGTTCGTCTACCGAGAGGTGTTGCACCTGGAACTTGGGGACCTGAGCGGGACCGTCCGAGCCAAGCCGAGCCGCAAGCTGCCCGTGGTGCTGAGCGGCGAGGAGGTCAGCCGGGTGCTGGCGCATCTGGAAGGGACCTACGGTTTGATGGCGCGGCTGCTCTACGGGACGGGGATGCGGTTGATGGAGTGCGTTCGGCTGCGGGTGAAGGACGTGGACTTTGAACTTAACCACATCGTGGTGCGTGACGGGAAGGGTTTCAAGGACCGGGTCACGTTGTTTGCCGGAACGGGTGAAGCCCTTGCTGCTGGAGCACCTGACGCGTGTCCGAGCCCTGCACGAGCAAGATGTGGCGGAGGGTTACGGACGGGTCTGGCTGCCGCTGGCGCTGGAACGTAAGTACCCCAATGCCGCGGTGCAGTGGGGTTGGTAATACCTATTCCCGTCAGCATACCGTTCGCGGGATCCTCGCAGCGGACAGGTTCGCCGCCATCACGTTCACGAACTCGGTCTGCAACGGGCGGTCAAGGAAGCCGTGCGCGCGGCGGGCATCACGAAGCCGGCGTCGTGTCACTCGCTTCGTCACTCGTTCGCGACCGCGCTGCTCGAGGGCGGCTACGACATCCGGACCGTCCAGGAACTGCTCGGCCACAAGAGCGTCGAGACGACGCAAATCTACACGCACGTGATGCGCAAGCCGGGGTTGGGGGTGCGGAGTCCATTGGATCGGGTTGATGGTTGTTGGGGAGTTGAACGTGCGTGCGCCCGGCTCGGCTGCTGACCTGACGGGATTGCCGTGTTGTCGCCAAAGAGAAACGCAGTCCTCATTCCGGCTCTTGATCGCGGCGGCAGAGCAAGAGCAAGAGCATGATCAAGAGCAAGAGGGGGGACTGAATCTGCGGCTGTTGTCTTCGCGAGCGTGCATCCTTGGCTGAGGAGTGAACGCTCAACGCTCAACGTTCAACGCTCAACTCACTGCACGCTGAGCTTGAAGTCGCTGAAGGCGATGTGGCTGCTGTCGTTGCCGTAGCTGGCGTGGTAAAGGCCGACCTGGAGCGGTTGACCGGCCATGTCCGGACGTTCGACGGGCGAGCCGGGCATATCTTGCCACCGCGCGCCGTCGGCGCTGGTGCGGAACCAAAAGAGCGAGCCGCATCGGATGATCTGCAGGTGCCGGTGGGCATTCCACGCCAGGCCGTTGCCCTTCTGACGGCGTCCGCCGTCGAGGATGGTGACCATGTTGCCCTGGTTCCAGATGGGGAAGAAGTTGAGTTGGAGCAGGTCTTCGCCGGGACCGGCTTCGGCAACCTCGGGCAGGCGCACCATCAGGCCGCCGTCGTTGTTGCCCGGCACGCGCCTGGTGTCGAGTCCGGCGTAATCCGCGACGCGGACCTGGGCCACGAAGTCGCCCGGCACGAGTTTATAGAGGAAAGCGCCGAGCGGTTTGCCGCCATCCCAGACGGTGCCTTTGGATTGGAGCCGGAGGACGCCGTCCTGGGCGCGGATCGCCTCGGGCGCGCTGCTGTCATCGGGGCCAAGGAACCCGTCCCAGACAGTGCCAGCGACGCCCTGGGCGAGAAAATCGCGAGCCGCATCAAACCGGTCCGAGAGGCGCTGGAAGCGCGTGGTGTCGGTGGCGGCTTCGAGGGGGATCGAGGCGGCGGTGACTTTGCCCGAGGCATCGCGCACCTTGACCGTATAGGCGTAGCGGGTGCCGGGTTCGAGGGCGTCGTCGAGGAAGAACGGGTGCGGTGTCCAACCGCTGCTGGTCCCCCCCGGCCGCCCGGTGGTTTCGGTGAAGCAGTATTCGATCCGACCCGCCCTGGATTGGCCGGGCTGGGCTGTCATGGCAATGAGCGTCGGGTCGAGTGCGGTGGGCGGCTGTGCGAAAGCGGCGGGATTCGGCGAGGGCGTCTGGCGCTCCTGCCGGGTGAGGGTCGTGAGGGTGCGGATCTCGGCGGCGGGGAGCGCCCGGCGGATGATTTGCAGATCTGAGATCGCGGCGTCGAGAGGCGATTGGGCGGTCAGGCGAATGGACTTTACGCGTTCGGGCGGGAGGGAGATCGAGCCAAGCACGGGTTCGGCGTCCACGTAAAGGGTGCCGGAGCCGTCTCGAGTTTCCTCGGGGTGGTTGGCCACATTCGGGGCGATCAGATCCTCGACGAACCGGGTGTCTTGGGCGCGCTGGAAGACGACGGCGAGGAAACGCCAGGCGCCAGGGGAGGCTTCGAGCGACAGCAGGTTGCGTGTGGCGTCGGCGCCCTCGAACTCGACGGTTGCGCAAGGGCCCGAGGCAGCGCCCGGGTTGGCGAGGCTGGCCAACAGGGTGAAATCGCCCAAGCGCGGCTCGCCGTCCAGAGTGAGGCTGAGCGATTGGGATGGCGCCAGGCGGACAGCGATGCGGTCCTGGAAATCATCGACGACCGGGGTTGGACCGTCCGCCGTGAAAGTGCCGCCGAGCGCGCCATGGTTGGGCCAGGACTTGAGCGGGCCATAATCGAGTTTCGCGGCGTCGAGGTGCACCAGGACATCGGCGGACGGTTCGTTCGCAGCGAGCTCGTTGACCTCGGTCTCGCTGAGCGCGCAGGTGTAGACGCTGAGCGAGGCGAGGTAACCGTCGAAGTGCTCAGTGCCCGGTTCGGAGGCGCCGACATAAACCGGGCGGCCTTGGTGCATGAGGAGCATTTTGGCTTCGGCATTGTTGAGTTGGCCGTTGACGTAAAGGCGCTCGATTACGCCGTCGAAAACCACGGCGAGATGGTGCCATTGACCGGCCTCAGGTGGACCGCCCCGAAAGCCGAGGTCGGCGAACCCCCAATGGCCCACGGCGCCGAACTCGGGCTGGGTGCCGTAGCCGAATTGGGCGGTGGCGGCGTCCGGCCCGCCGCGTCCGGCCCAATTGAGGAAGCACTCGCTTTCGGCGATCTCGGGGTTGTTGACCCAGGCGGCGACGGTGAAGCTGCTATTTCCGGAGAGGGCGCGCGGGGATGGGAACGACGCGGTGAGGAGTTCCTTGCCGGCGAAGCGCACGGCTTTGCGTCCGGACGCCAAACCGACGGCGGGATGGGCGTCGCGGCTGGTGAACGTGCCGCCGAGGGTGCCGTGGTTGGTCCAAGCGGCGATGGCGGCGCCGAGTTGAAGGTCGGCGACATCGAGGTGGATGATGGGAGGAGTGGATGTGGAATGGGAATCGCGGCCGCTGCTGCCCTCACTCTGCGCTCTGGACTCTGCACTGTGCACTGTCTCCCCGGCGCGTTCCTGACCGCTCGAAGATGGCAGGTTCTCGAACGCCTGGTGGGCGAGGGTCAGGAGGGGATCGGCGGGGGCGTCGGCATAGGCTTTGAAATTCCAGATGGCGCCGAAGAGGCCGGGGAACTCGGTGCCGGTGACCGTGAGGCGCAGGTAACGGGTTTCGACATCGCCATCGTCGGTCATGGGGCTGCCCCAACGGGTGTTTTGGCGGCGGTCGGCGAAGGTGGTCCAGGTCTGGCCATCGAGCGAAGTCTCGATGAGGTATTGGTAGAACCAGGTGGCGTACTCGAATTGCGTCTCGGTGCGGCGGACGTGTTGGGGGCTGCCCAGGTCGACGGTGAGCCAGTGGCCCATCCGGTTGTCGGCGGGGCGCCAGAGGGTGGCGTTGTTGTCATCGACGGCGTACTCGGGTTTGTACGTGTGGTTGCGGAGCGTGTCGCGGTAATGCGAGGAAGCGACGACGGTTTTCGCAAGGGCGAGGTTGGGTCCCCGGGCCTGCGGTCCCAGAAAGCCGATGCCGCGATGGGTTGGCACGACTTTCTCAATGACGCCGTCCGAGGCGAACACCAGCCGGTCTGCGCAGGTCTGGCGGTGCATGCCGTTGGGCGTCACCGGGATGTCGTGTCGGTGGTACACGATGAAGTCATCGTTGCCGCGTTTGAGGATCGAATGATGCCCGGGGCCGTGGACCTTGCCGTCGGGCGTGGTGGCGAGGATGGGGTTGTTCGGGCCCATTGTGAATTCGCCGTCGGGTTTGTCGCTGACGGCGTATTGGACGCGGTAGCTGGCGTTGTGGCAGGAGCCGGAGGAATAGGTGAAGTAGTAGACGCCGTTGCGTTCGAGCATGAAGGGGGCTTCGAAGAAGTCCTTGGCCTGGGTATTGGGGATCATGCCGAGGCGGGCGAACGATTTCATGTCCGGGTTGAACACGCCGTAGCCGCAGCCGCTGTTGGCGAAGATGCCCCAGGTGCCCCAGTGCCCGTAGAGCGTGCCGTCCTTGTCCTCGAAGAACTGGGTATCGAGGGTGATGACGTCTTTGACCAGGCGGTCGGGGATCACCAGTCCATCCCCGGGTGTGAGCGGCGTCCAGGGGCCGGTGGGCGAGTCGGAGACGCCGGCGAAGGTGTTGCAGGGCTGGTTGTAAAAGAGGTAGTAGCGGCCATCGGGGCGGCGGACGACATCAGGCGCCCAGTAATGGGGCGTGGTGGGCCAGTTCATCGGCACCAGGACCCAATGCACGAAGTCCCGGGACACCCAAACCGTGGCGGGGCCGCGTCCGCCGCCGTTGCCGTCGGTTGTGGCGTAGAGGTAGAAGGCGTCGCCGAACTGTTTGATGGTCGGATCGGCAAAGTAGCCGGGGACGATCGGATTGCAGTTGCCGGGTGCGTCGAAGGTGTCGGCTTGGCCGCCCGAATCACCGGCGCGCGACCCGGTCGGGTGCGCCACAACGACGATGGCGGCAGCGATGGCGGCTGCGAGGCAGGCTGCCGGAAGGCGGTTGTGTGGAGGGCGGGGAAGGCCGGGGCTGTTCATATGGTCAAGGGTTTGGATCGTGACTTGGACAAAGCTTCAATCGAGTTTTCTTCATGTTCAAGCCCGGAGGGGTCCTGGCCTGTCGTAACCGTAATCGTAATCGACGTGCGTCCCATATTCGATCACGAGAAACTCGGATGACCGGGTTCATGAATGCAGCTTGGAATAGAGATTACGATTACGATTGTGATTACGATTACGAGAATGCCAGAGCGAACAATGTGAGGTGTGATTAGCCCGGTTATTTCACA
>JAXGQW010000052.1:0-37569 GCA_040766265.1 Verrucomicrobiota bacterium | reverse complement strand
CGGGCGCGGTTTTGCCAACTAGCCCGGTTGAACGACAGCCGCGAAGCGTGTGAAATAACCGGGCTATGGCGCATTCGCTTTCCCCCATCCGCCCGCTCGACGGTGAACCGGCAGCCTGCAAATCAGGGCAGGCGGTCCGGCCCAAAGCCTCGCCCAAGCTCACCACCAAGAACATGAGAGCACGAAGGGCAGCACCGAAATCAGGAGAAGTGTTTCGGCTATTCTCCGTAGAACAGCATTGAGTCCGCTCATCGCCGCTCCTTGGTGTCCTTCGGTTTTACAACAATAATCACTTATAACCACAATCAGGCAATAATCCCGTGACAGAAGGGCTGACAGAGGGTTGCAGAATTGCCCCGCATCTGGGAGAACTTGCCTGCCGACTGGCTCCACGCCGATGCCGACACTTCGCTGCCGCCCGCGTTGCAGCGGGAGTGCATCGAGCGCACACTGAACCGGTTCAGGCAGGACCCGAAAGCGTTCTGGGAAATGCGACCATGAAAACCATGCTGACCTGCAATTACGCGGTCGTGCGGTTCCTGCCTTACCGGGAGACCGCCGAATTCGTGAATGTCAGCATCGTGCAATACGGCGACGAGAACGCGCTGCTGGAGTTCGCGAAGCTGGAGGCGAATTAGCTGAAGCCGTGACCCCTCAGGAGGGGAGCTATTGCAGCGGTGGCGGCGGAATGGACCGGGCGAGTCTCTGTGCGGCGAGGTCCTCTTCCTCGTAGGTCCCAAAGAACGGCACCTGGGCGTCCAACCACAAGTAGAAGACTCGCAGATCCTCGTCCGGCACGCTCACGTGCCGGCCGTGTTTCTCGCCCACCAGCAGTGCGGAGAGGGGGCTGACATCGGCACCCGCTTGCCCGGGCCGCGAAGCAGGCGCATCGTAGGACGGCCAGCGCAGGAAAGACTTCAGGTTCTCGTAGGAAACACTGAAGGGGCTGTCCGGCGCCGGTCCGCCCGTCAGCGCGAGCGCGCTCTTGTCGGGTCCGGTGGAACCGTCGTGGCAGCGCACGCAATGGCGGTCGAGCAGCGGCTGAACGAGCCGCGGATAGCCGAACGGATGCGATCCGTCAGGTCCTGGCCGCAGGGAGGAAGCGGGCCGGCGGAACGCGATCACAGGTCGGGATGCGGGTGCGGCGCCGGGCGGCTCATGGCATCCGGTGCAACTCCGGCGTTCTCCCGGCTGCAGATACACGATGGTCCGCATGCCCTGAACGGCGCGCCCGGATTCGTCCACGGCCTGAATGTAGAGAGGCTTCTGCGCGGGCGCGCGGAAGTAGGCCGAGCCGTCCTGCTCCACAGGGACCGTGCCGAGCAGCATGCGGGCATTGGACTCCGGGGGGTGCCCGATGCGGGGATCATTGGCGCTGTCGGTCCGGGACTTGGGGAGAAGCTGGAAGACGCGCAAATGATCGATCCGTCGCCCGTCCGGCAAAGGCAGCAGACTGCGGTACACGTCCGAGAGAAGGAACTCACCTTCCGCACCCGGGTTGGGTGGAATGTGGCTGCTCGCGACCGGCGGGGTAGGGCGGGGGGCGAGGGGCATCGGATAGACCGCCGAGATGCCCGGGCGACGGTAGAGGAGTTCCAGGTTGCCAAACCGATCAAAATAGTAGAGGCCCGTCTCGCTTTCCCGGGGGCGGCCGGTGTAGCCGCCCGACAGCGGCTCGTGACTGAACGCCACCAGGTAGTAGTTCTCCGCCAGCGGCCAGGGGCTGTAGAAGTAGCTCTTCGGCCAGCCCTGGGCCTCCGGGAAGCAGACCTCCGGTGTCAGCCATTCCAACGCCTCGAACCGGTCCTCGCCAGTCTTCGGGTCCAGGCTAGCGGTCGAGGGTTCAAACAGGACCAGCGTGCCGCCGACATTGGCGTGGTGCCCGCCCGCCACGAACAGCACGCGGTCCGACCCTGGGATCGCCTTCGCCTGATAGCAGGCCCACGGACGCGTGGTGTAGTTGCCGAAGAAGTTCGCCGGGCTGGTGCCGTCCGGGTTGCAGGTCCACAGACCGTGAAACTTGGCCGCGTTGCGGTCCACGTAATCCCACCGCGTGTACACCAGGCGGCCGTCGTTGAGCACCGACGGATGCCACTCGTGCGTTTCGTGAAACGAGAGCGTCCGGAGATTGCCGCCGTCCGCGTCCATGCGATGCAGCGTGTACGCGTGCTCCGGGCTGCCCCCGCCGCAGCGCAACTTGCACCCGCGTCGCGTCGACTGAAACGCCAAACCGCCGTCCGGGAGCGGACACGGGTCGAAGTCGTCGTACGGACCGTCGGTGATCTGCCGCAGGCGCGAGCCATCGGCGTTCATGGCCCACAAGTGAAACGTATTGTACTGCACTCCGGCCTGGCCGGGTGCCCGGGCATAGCCCGGTCCCGCGTAAGGATCCTTGCCTGCGGGATCGGCGAACGCGAAATAGATCGTCCGGGCGTCGAAGGAAAGCGCCAGCGTAACGAAGTGACCCCGCCACTCGGGCCCGGGAATGACTGGTCGGGTTCTCAACGTCTGGCCGGGTTGTTCGAGCACGTGAATGCCACCGCCGGGAACCGGCGTGGGCACCTGGGGGTTGCGGGCGCCGTTGTCCGGGTTGTTGCCGTGGGCGTAGTACCAGCCGAGGTACTCGTACAACATGTATCCCACGGCCCTGCGACGTTCCATGAAGAGCAGCGGTTGCGAAGTCACCAGCGGGTTCCTCAGCGCGGCCTCCCGCGCAAGGCTCCGGATTCGCCGGTAGAGATCGAGCCGGCCCGGTTCATCAAGGCGGCCGCTGTTTTCCGCCTGGGCACTCAGGCGCTCGAGTTCGGTCCGCTCGGACGCCAGGTCCCCGATCGCCGGCAGACCGCGCAGGTCGTGCAGCAGCAGAGCGGCCCGACGCACGGCAGCGCGAATCGCTTCGGGTGACTGCGGGGGACGACCCAGCCGCTGTTCCTGCAAATCCCAATCGGCCAGCACGGCGGCGCGCAATGCCGCGGCGTCGGCGATGGCATCGGTCGGGGTGCCCTCGTCCGCGACCGCGCGGAGCGAACCCAGTGCCAGGAGGCCGGCCAGCGTGCCGGTCGCGACGAGCGTTTTCATTTTGCTCAGAGGCGTCTTCTATTTCGGCGTGGCTGAAGTGTGGCGTGCCAAGTGGGGCCATTCAATGCGAAACGAGCAGAGGTGTGGCCAGACAGGCGGAGCGATTTCCAGGGCGGCGGTTGTGCCGGGACACGGATCAGGGTTTCAAGAGCGGCACGAATCCCGCCTGCTGAAAGTGGTGATCGGTCGTGAAAGCATCCCGAATGCGCAGTTCGCGCATCAGGGCGAAACTCACGCAGTCGGTGAACGACCACTCTTTGTCCGCACAGCGGCGAAACAACGCGGCGCCGGCGGAGAATCGCTCCGTTCCGGTCCATTCCAGCCGCAAGGCTTCGCTGCGCTCGATGGTGTCCAGGAAATCCGAGGCCGCGGCGTGAGTGTGACGCATCAGCAGCAGCGTGATGGTCTCGTCCACGACATAGTCCGAGGTGACGAAGCGACGCCGCTGGCCGGCCAACTGTTCCTGGAGGCGGCGGGCAGCCCGGTGATGCTCGTCGCTCGCATCCCACAACGCCAGAAACCCGGCACTGTCCATGAACACGTCACGGGCGGCCATAGACAATACGGTCGATGTCCGCGTGGCGGGTTCTGCCCTTCGGGCTCGCCGTGGCACGGCGGCCGACGGTCAAGAACGGATCGTTCTCCCAATCGTCGCGAGCGGTTCGATCCAGCGGTTCCAGGCGGGCGGTCGGCTTGCCGCGATGCGAGAGCACGAGCCGCTCTCCCCGCGCGACCCGGCGCAGCACACCCGCGGCATTCTGTCGGAACTCCAGCATGGTCACGATCTTCATAATCGTGAAGTTTAACTTGAAGTGGATGTCCGGCCAATGGTTTTTTTGGGTTCTTCTGTGCAACGCCAGGGCTGCTCTAAAGTCGAACCGGGCGGGTGAGTAGGCGAATGACCTGTCCCGGGCGGCGACTCATCTTCGCCAGGAAGGTCGGACAGGTTCGATCTCGCTTGCGGGGTTGACGACGCGCCCAGGCCCGCGCTTCACCCTGCACCGCGCGACGGAGGATGCCCAGCGTCGTCGCGGCCACTGGATGACTCACCCGGCACCGATCTTCACCCGCGCTCACATCCAACGGATAGTGCGTGCCATTCTCGATGCTCCAGTACTGGCGCGCCAACTCCAGCAGACGCTCCAGACCGGCCTGCTCCGCCGTCAAACTCGTGACGATCCACACGGTCTCCACTTCCTGCCGACCACCCTTGAGTTCCCGAATCCGGTCAAGGCGCGCCACCTGCGCCACGTGCGGAAAACCCATCTGGGCGGGGGTCACCTCCTTGACCGCAATCCCCCGCCACTCGATCCGCCCGTGACCCCGTTCCACCGTGAGCAGTTGAGGGGGAAAAATCTTCCGGGAGGAAGTGGCGCGCTTGCTTCAGGAGGCCGTCTTGGTTGCCCTTGACGAAGAGCACGTAATCACCCCCACCCTCTTGCACCACCGATCGAGCCGTTTCCACCTGGGTGTGCATCGCGTCCATCAGCGCGATGGTCCCGTCCAGGTCCAACCGCTCCAGGAGCGTTTGCCCCGCCGGAATCTCGTTGCTCTTGTCCGCCACCGCTTCCACCCCCAGCGTCCGGCCACTCTGCGCGTTGATCGCCCCAACCAACTGCGTCTTGCCGCTGCCCCGCAACGCCTTCCCGTCCAGCACCACCACGCCCCCGTCGGCCGCCCCATGCCGCGCCTTCTGCCACGCCCAGAGCGCCGCTTGAAACGCCTGCACCGGCACGGCCTTGAGCACCCGGTACACACAGTTCTCCGTCGGCACGTCGTACTGGCGCGTGCGCCGATTGAACCAACACCGCAAGTCCGCCCGCTGCCGGGCACTCAAGTCCTGCGCGAAGAGCGCCACCCCACGGTGACCTCCCTGACCCCCGCTCAACAAATACGCAAAGGTGATCGCCAACACCGTCGCCTGCCGGTGCCGCAACCCGTGCACGTCCCGGCTCTCGGGCACCTCCCGGTGCAGCACCATCCATAAACTGGTCAACTCCTCCCCCGCCAACAAACACTGCCGCGCGATCTCCCGCTCCTGCGCACCCCAGCCTGCGGGCATCCGCCGCCTTCGCAAACCCCGCGCCGCTCCCTTCACCAGTTCCCGCACGTACAACTGCTTGGGCCGATCATGCGCCTCATAGAAATCCTCCCGCACCCGCCGGTACTTGGCCGTCGTTCCCACCGCCCGCCACCCTGTCGCCTTGTACGCCGTCCCCCGAAACAATTGCTCATCCACGAAACTCTCCACCGCCATAATCGGATGCCCGTACTGCGCCTGCCAGTCGGCCGACAACCGCTCCAGGTTCAGTGCCAGCGCCCGGCTGGCCAGGTTCGGATACTGCCCCTTGGGTCCCAACCGGCAGAACCGCGCGTTATTGGCCACCAGATGCAGTCGCGCCCGCCGTTGGTTCGCGTCCCACCCAATCCACCCATCCCGCCCCTTCAAATGATACGCCCCCGCCGCCCACCCGATCAGCGCCATCCATTGCCCCCGGTACTCGGCCACGTACCGTAATTGCTCGCCCACCATCGTCGCGCTCTTCAGATAATGGTGTTGGATCATCAGTCGGTCCCACTCCCCGACCTCCTCGGGCCGAACCAGGCGCACCACGATTTCATTGACCACCGCCGCCTCCACGGGGTCCGTCAGTACCAAGCGTGTCTTCGTCATCCGGCCCAGCAAAACAGATGGGCCGAGGAATGTCCCGCAAATTCGTTAAGTCCCTATTCTCCAATCACCCCCTCCCAGCTCAGAACCGCCCTGTGTGCAACGCAGTGGGCGGACAAACACCCGTCCCCCCGCCACTGCCTGCGTTCGGGTGACAGCTCCGTGAAACACGTGGGCCGTCGGTTGGGAGATGACTCCGCAGCAACTCGAGGGTATACCCTGCTGACCAACCGATGAAACAGAGCGTAAACACAATGAGCGCGCACACCGTCATCCTCGCCATCCTCCTGCTCGCGCCGCTGGCCGGGGTTGCCCAACTCGAACCGCTTCAGGACAAGACCCTCGTCGTCTGGGCCGCGCCGTCCAATCTGACGCAGCGGGCGGGCAGCGCGCTGACGATCGAAGACGGTCAGACGCACTTCGACGCAATTGTTTTCGGCGAGATCGCTCCGAAGAAATGGATGGCCGGCAGCGACGGTTTCCGCCGCACGGACCGGGAGCAGGCGGGCTGGCCGGAGGAAACCTGCGACGGGCAGTCCTTCGTCCAGATCGCCATCGTCTATCAGGAAGGCGCGGTGACGATCTATCGCAACGGCGCGCCGTATGCCCGCCACACCATGCCGCATCCGCCGCAGTCGTTCGGGCCGGCCGCGGTCGTGGTCTTCGGGCCGCGGCATCTCGATGCGGGTGACAAGGAGAACTCCTTCACAGGCCGGATCAGGGACGCGCGCATCTATGGCCAGCCGCTCACTCGCGAAGCCATCGCCGCACTCGAACCCGGCAAGCCTGCCCCCGGCCTCGAGCCCTGGGCCTGGTGGTCGTTCGCCGACGAGGGCTTGCGTGAAAAGACCGGACGGTTCACCGACATCCGATTGCACGGCGACGTGCGCATCCAAGACGGCTGCCTTGTCCTCGGCGGGAAAGGCGCGGGCGTCATCTCGACCGCGCACGGCGGCGCCGATGGCCGGCTCCTGCCGGTGCCGAAGGTGTGGTCCACGACCGGGCCGGTGCCGGATGAAGTGGTGCGCTCGACGCGCCTCCTGCGCGAGCGTTTCCTCGACGACCCGTATCGTCCCGCGTGGCATTTCTGCGTGCCGGAGGACATGGGGATGCCCGGCGATCCCAACGGCGCGTTTTATCACAACGGACGCTACCACCTCATGTATCTCTACAACCGCACCGGATCGGGTTTCTGCTGGGGCCACGTCTCGAGCGCCGACCTGGTCCACTGGCGGCATCATCCCGACGCCATCGGGCCGGGCCATGGCGACGAAGGGTGTTTCAGCGGCGGCGCGTTCGTGGATGAGGACGGCGCCGCGTATCTCTCCTACTGGATGTTGTGGGGCGCCAAGGGCATCGGCCTGGCGAAGAGCGCCGGTCCCGGCTTCGACACCTGGACCAAGCGCGAGGCCAACCCGGTCATCCAATCCACCGAGTGGGGTGTCACGGAGTTCAAAGACGCCGCCGGCAGATCGTCCTACATCGGTTCCGCCGACCCATCGAACATCTGGAAGAAGGATGGCCGCTACTTCATGCTCACCGGCAATTTGCTGGTGTTGGACAAGGTGGGCCGCGCCGCCGCCGCCCCCCTCTCCGAGCAAGGCGACCGCCTCTATTTGTTTGTCTCGGACGACTTGAAGACCTGGAACTACCTCCACGTGTTCTACGAGCGCAGGCCGGAGTGGACCGACCGCAGTGAGGACAACATGTGCCCGAGCTTTCTCCCGCTGCCATCGGGTCCCGACGGCGGCCCGCCCAGCGGCAGGCACCTGCTCCTCTTCATCAGCCACAACAGAGGCTGCCAGTACTACGTCGGCGACTATCGCGAAGATCGCTTCTTCCCCGACAACCACGGGCGCATGACCTGGGTGGACAACACCTACTTCGCCCCCGAGGCCCTGATGGACGCGCAGGGCCGCCAGATCATGTGGGCCTGGCTCACCGACAATCCCTCCGGCGAAAAGGAGAAAGGATGGTCTGGCGTCTACGGCCTGCCCCGCTCACTCTGGATCGGCGACGACGGCACCTTGCGGATGGCTCCGGTGAGGGAACTCCAGATGCTCCGCCGCCACGGGACGTCGGCGCGCAACCTCGCGCTCGCCGACGGCGAGACAAAACCGATCGAGGGCGTGGTTGGCGATTCCTGCGAACTGGCACTCGAGATCGAACCGGGCGCCGCCCGCCACTGCGGCCTGAAGGTCCGTTCGTCTGGCGGCGGCGAGGAACAGACGCTCCTCTACTACGATGCAGCCGCAAAGGAACTCGTCTTCGACTCCACTCGCAGCGGACGCGAGGGTCGCAAGGTCGTCGAGCGCGCTCCTTTCGCGCTGAAGCCGGGCGAACCGCTCAAGCTGCGCGTGTTCGTGGACAAGTCGGTGGTCGAAATCTACGCCAACGACCGCCAGGCCATCGCCCGCCGCGTCTATCCCGCGCGCCCCGACAGCCTGGGCGTGTCCCTTTTCACCCACGGCGGCGCGGCGCAGTTCAGGAGCGTCCAAACCTGGGAGATCATGGCGGCCAATCCGTATTGAACCAGCCGCACCAGCCGGGGCATGGGGTCACATCTTCATAATTGACATTTGCGGCGGACTGCCCACCCTTCCCTCATGGCTCGTCCATTGCGGATTCAACGTGCCGGAGGACGGTATCATGTGACGGCGCGCGGCAACGAGCGCCGGGCCATTTTCCGCGACGACCGGGACCGTCTGCATTTCCTCGAGCTTTTGGGGGAACTGCCCGAGCGGTTTGGGACCCGGCTGCACGGGTGGGTTCTGATGGACAATCATTTCCATCTGCTGCTGGAAACGCCCGAGGCCAACCTGAGCCAGACCGGGCAGTGGCTCAACGTGTCCTATAGCGTGTGGTTCAATCGCCGGCATCAGCGGAGCGGGCACCTGTTTCAGGGGCGCTTTGGCGCGGTGCTGGTGGGAGGCGACGGCGAGTGGTTGGAAGTGGCTCGCTATGTCCATTTGAATCCCGTGCGTGTGGCCCGCCTGGGGCTTTCGAAACAAGACCAGCAACTGCAGAAAACGGCCGGGGCGCGCGACCCCGGCGCCCGGCGGGTGGGCGAGCGCCTTCGGGTCCTGCGGGATTACCGCTGGAGTTCCTATGGGGCCTATGTCGGATTGAGGGCCTGTCCGGCCTGGCTGACGCGCCAGCCGCTGTTGGGCGCCTCTGGAGGGCGAACGGCGGGAGAGCAGCGAAAGGCGTTCGAGGCGTATCACGAGGCGCCGCTGCGGGAGGGAAGGCTGGAACGGGTCTGGGATCGAGTGGTTGCGGGGGCCGTGCTTGGAAGCGAGCGGTTCGTGGTCGAGGTGCGAGCCGCCTGGAAGTGTCGATCCGCCGAGGAGGTTCACAGCCGGGATTTGTCCGGTGGGGTTCCCTGGGAGAGCGTGGTGCGCGCGGTCGAAGCGGTTCATGGGGAGCGGTGGGAGGAGTTCCGGGACCGGTATGGCGACTGGGGTCGAGACGTGGCGCTGTACCTGGGCCGGCAGCGGGGCCGGCTCAAGCTCGAGGAATTGGCGGAGTTGTCGGGCGGGGTGGGGTACACGGCGGTGGCGCAGGCGATCCGGCGGGTTCGACGCCAGATTCACAGAGACAAGGCATGGCGGCAGCGGATCGACGCGGTCAACGCACAATTGTCAAAAATGAAGATGTGACCCCAAGTCGCTTGAGATGTCTGATCGCGGCCCTGGCCGTCGTGACTCTGGCGCCCGGGCTCTCCGGCTTTGGAGCCCTGGCGGGGGATCGCCTGGCGAAGGGCTTCATCCGGCCGGACGCGGGCACGCGTCCGTGGGTGTACTGGTACTGGATCGATGAGCACATCTCGCGAGAAGGCATCACCCGGGACCTGGAGGCCATGGCCCGGGTGGGCATCGGCGAGGCCCTGATCGGGCACGTCTCGCCGGGCCGGGAGCGCGGGCCGGTGCACATGCTGAGCGATCGCTGGTGGGAGATGGTCGAGCACGCGGTGATCGAGGGGCAGCGCCTGGGGGTGGACATCGGGTTCTTCAACAGCCCCGGGTGGAGTCAATCCGGAGGGCCGTGGATCACGGCCGACCAGGCCATGCGTTACGTGGTGCAGACCGAGACGCGCGTGCGTGGCCCGGCGCAGTTCGAAGGGGTCCTGCCCGCGCCGGAGGGCGAATACCGGGACGTGGCGGTGCTGGCCTTTCCGATGCCGGCGGAGCAGGAGGCCCCAATCCAGGTCAGGCAACCGCTGCCCGAGACATCAGCCAGTCTCCCTGATGTCGAGCGCATGTTCGACGGCGACACAGATACCGCGTTCGTTTTTCCGCGGGGAACGGGCACTGCCAGGCGTTGCCAGATGGATCTCGTTCTCGATGGAGATCGTCCGGTGCAGGGCGTTTCACTGCACCCCGTCGAACATCCGTTCCAGGTGCAGTTGGAACTCCAGGTGTCCGCAGACGGCCGGCAGTATGAACCGCTGCGGCGCATCCACTTCGACCGACGCCGCACCATGTGGAACCTCGGCCCCATGACCTGGGCGCCCCTGACGTTGGCCTGTCCCGCCGTGGCGGCCAGGCATTTCCGCCTGGTATTCAGTGAACTCGATGCGCCGGGCGACGCGGGCTTCCGGGAGATCGTTTTCACCGGCAGCCCGACCCTCGATTACCTCGTCGAGAAACAGTTGGGGAAGATGTACCCCGAGCCGCTGCCCGGCTGGGATGCGTACCTTTGGCCGCCGCAGGCGGAACCGACTCCGACTCTGGCCCCGGGAGACGTCAGGAACATCACCGGCCTGATGCAGGCTGGGGGGCGATTGCGCTGGGATGTGCCGGAGGGCGAGTGGGTCATCCTGCGGTGCGGCACCTTGCCCACGGGCGCGGTCAACGAGCCTGTGCCCCCGGAAGCCAAAGGGTATGAGGTCGACAAGATGAGCCGGGAGGGCAGTCGCCATCATTTCGCCGCCTACATCGGCGCCTTTCTCGACCGCGTGCCACCGGAGCGTCGGCGCGCTCTCGAGCACGTGGTGATCGACAGCTACGAAGTGGGATCGCAGAACTGGACGCCCGGGCTCGAACGGGTGTTCATCGAGCGCTTGGGCTACGATCCTGTTCCATGGCTGCCGGTGCTCAGCGGCCGGGTCGTGGGCGGTGCCGACCTCTCGAACCGGTTTCTCTGGGACCTGCGGCGCCTGGTGGCCGACCTGATCGCTGAGAACTACCTGGCGGCGTTTCGGGAGGCGGTCAATGCCCGGGGGCTGAAGCTCTGGATAGAGAATTACGGCCACTGGGGTTTTCCGGCGGAGTTTCTGCAGTACGGCGGCCAGGCCGACATCGTCTCGGGCGAATTCTGGTACCGCAATCATCTCTGGGACCTGGGCAGCATCGAATTGCGCGGGGCATCCTCGGCGTCGCACACCTACGGCAAGCCGATCACCTCCGCCGAGGCGTTCACGGCGGGCTTCAACTTCCGGCAGTCGCCGGCCGCGATGAAGAGCCGGGGCGACTGGGCCTTCACTCAGGGCATCAACCATTTCGTGCTGCACCTCTATATCCATCAGCCCTGGGAAGACCGGAAACCGGGAGTGACCGCCTGGTTCGGCATGAGCTTTCAGCGGCACAACACCTGGTTCGAGCAGAGCGGCTCCTGGATCGATTACCTGCGCCGCTGCCACTCCCTGCTGCAACAGGGCAGCCCGACGGCTGACCTGCTGTATTTCATCGGCGAGGACACGCCCAAGATGACCGGCATCCTCGATCCCCCGCTGCCGCGGGGGTACGACTTCGACTTCGTGAACGCCGAGGTCATCCAGAAGCGGCTCTCGGTCAGGGGTGGCCTGCTCACTCTCCCGGAAGGCGTGCAGTACCGCCTGCTGGTGTTGCCGCCTCTGGACACGATGCGCCCGGAACTGCTTGCGAAGATCGGCCAATTGGTGCGCGCCGGCGCCGTGGTCGTGGGGCCGCCGCCACGACGCTCGCCCAGCCTCTCGGGGTATCCGGGCGCTGACGCCGAGGTCCAGCGCAGGGCGGACGAGACTTGGGGTCCCTGCGACGGCGCGCAGGCGATCGAACATCGCCACGGCAAGGGCAGGGTCTATTATGGCGTCCCACTGCCAGATGTGTTGTCGCGGCTGGGCGCCGTCCCCGACGTGGTGTGCGGCGACCCCTCCGTTCTCTGGACACACCGGCGGGGGAAGGGCTTCGACGTGTATTTCCTTTCCAACCAGTCCGACGAGGCGCGAGAACCGGAAATTGCCTTCCGGGTCGGCGCCAGGATTCCGGAGTTCTGGTGTCCGGTGAGCGGCGATATCCGGCGGATCGTCCGGTTTAGAACCGCGGGCGATTACACCCACGTCACGGTGCCACTGGGCGGTCATGGCTCCCTTTTTGTGGTGTTTCGCGAACGCAGCCGTGGCGACCAGGTCGTCGATCTGTCTCCGACGCCGCCAGCTCTGTCCGATGTCGGTGAAGCGGCGGCCCAGGCCGCCGTGTGCTACGCGAGGGACAACCGCGAGTTTGTTGCCACCCGCGTCCGAATCGCCTGCCAGGTTCGGAGGGCAAACGGGCGCAGCGCAGCGCTCGATTCCGGGCCGGTGCCCGCGCCGCTCGATGTGGCGGGCAGTTGGACCCTCTGCTTTCCGCCGGGCTGGGACTGTCCGGACCGCATCGCGCTCGATAAGCTGATGGATTGGCGGGAATCCCCGGTCGAGGGGGTGCGTCATTTCTCCGGGACGGCCCGGTACCGGACGGTGCTGGACATTCCGGAGGACTACCTGGTTGAGGGCGACCGCTTGTGGCTGGACTTGGGCGCGGTGGCAACGATCGCCGCGGTCAAGGTCAATGGGCAGGCGCTGGGGGTGCTGTGGTGCTCCCCGTACGCGGTGGACATCACCGGCGCGGCGCATGCCGGCGCGAATGACATCGAGATCGAAGTGACCAACCTCTGGTGGAACCGCCTTGTGGGTGATGCGAAATATCCGGATGGATTTCCCGATGGCCAAGGCGGCTTCACGGGGGACGCCCCAAAGACCTTTACGACGCACAAGGCATGGGGGCCACGTGAAGAACTCGAGCCGTCCGGGCTGCTGGGGCCAGTGCGGGTGCAGATCGAGCGGCACGTGCCCTTGCCATAAGAGCGCAATGGGGTCACATCTTCATTTTTGACAATTGCTCGCTGACCGCGTCGATCCGCTGCCGCCATGTTTTGCCTCCATGAATCTGTTGCCGCACCCGCCGGATCGCCTGCGCCACCGCCGTTCGCCCTCCACAGGCGCCCAACAGCGGCTGGCGCGTCAGCTGGGCCGGACAGGCCCTCAATCCGACATAGGCCCCATACGAACTCCAGCGGTAATCTCGCAGGACCCGAAGGCGCTCGCCCACCCGCCGGGCGCCGGGGTCCCGTGCCCCCGCCGTTTTCTGCGGTTGCTGGTCTTGTTTCGAAAGCCCCAACCGGGCCACCCGCACGGGATTCAAATGGACATAGCGAGCCACTTCCAACCACTCGCCGTCGCCTCCCACCAGCACCGCGCCAAAGCGCCCCTGAAACAGGTGCCCGCTCCGCTGATGCCGGCGATTGAACCACACGCTATAGGACACGTTGAGCCACTGCCCGGTCTGGCTCATGAAAATGTGACCCCGTGCCCGTGCTCGGACCAACGCTCAACCTTTGACCAGGCGGTTGATTATCGCCTCATGGCGCTTCCCAAAGGCGCACGGTGCCGTCGTCGCTGCCGGTGAGCAAAGACTGCCCATCAGGACTGTACGCGAGCCCGCGCACGCACGCGGCATGCTCGTGCCGCGCGCGGACCAACCGGCCTGTGCCGGTTTCCCACTTGTACAAGACTTGGCCTTCTCCGGATGCTGCAATGCGTCGACCGTCGGGTCGAAATGCAACGGCCCACACCGCTCCTTCGTCGGCCTCGAGTTTATGCGTCACCTGGCCGGACTCGACATTGATCACCCGGACGGAGCCATCCGATCCCCCGGTTGCCAACCAGCGCCCGTCGGTGGAAAAGGCCAGGCAATAGGCATGACCCCGTTTCCCCTCCAGCGCCCGGATGCGATTGCCTGTCGAGGGCGTCCACAGGTGGATCGCGCCATCGGCATCGCCGCTGGCGACCAGCACGCCGTCCGGGCTAACAGCAGCGCAGTACACACCTGCGTCGTGTCCGGTGTACGCTCGGCGCTGAACCCGTTCGTCGAGGTCCCAGAGAAGGACCTGGGCATCGAGCCCGGCGCTGGCTGCCAACTGCCCATCCGGGCTGAAGTCAACACCGAACACCTCGCCCCGGTGTCCTTTGAAACAATGCAGTTCCTGGCCACTTTGGACGTCCCACAGCCGGACTGAATGGTCTGCGCTGCCGCTGATGAGCTTCCGGCTATCCGGGCTGACGGCCAGGCAATGCACAACCTGAGCGTGTCCGCGGACTTCGAGCAATCGTTGGCCAGTAATCGCATCCCAGGCTCGCACTGCGCCGTCCCCGCCTCCGGCCGCCAGCCAGGCGCCGTTTCCTCCAAAGGCGACCTGCCAGATCGCGTCCGGTCCCACGGGAAGAACCTTGGGAGACTGCGGCTGTCCCGCATCCCACACGGCCATCCCCTGCTCAAAGCCGCTGGTCAGGAGGCGTCGTCCGTCGGTCGCAAAGGCGACGGCATGCAGGCCACGGGGAGGGGGTGGCAGGCTCAGGACGCGGCAGCCGATTTCACCGTTCCAAATCTGAACAGCTCCGCCGCGGCTGGTGCCGGCCAACCGCCGTCCGTCCGGGCTGCAGGCAAGGTCGATGACGGGCGTCTTTCCAGAGCTCATCGAGGACTGGGGCAAGCCCGACGCCAGATCCCACGTCCGCACGCTTCGGCCCAAGCTCCCAGTGGCTAGCTGGTGACTGCCCGGATGCCAGGCAACACAAGAAAGAGACTGTCCCCCGTGAAAGACCCTCGAACAGCGACCGCTGTCGATCTCCCGGACTCGGCACGTGCTGTCGCCGCTCGCGCTGGCGAGGAAGCTTCCTTCGGAGATGAACGCCACATCCGTGACATTTGCCGCGTGTCCGGTCCAGGCCGCCTGCAGTTCGCCGGTCTCCGTATTCCACAGGTGGACTATGCCGTCCTCACCGCCACTGGCGAGGAGGCTCTTTCGGGAATGAGAAGCGAGAGCGCGAACAGGGGCCGCCGTTAACTGCTCGGCGTAGAGCCGCCATTCCGCCTGCAGCGCCTGTTGGCGCTCCGCCTCGCGCCCCGGCGCATCCTTTGCCACGGCCTGGGTGAGTCAGGCGAGCTGCTGACGCATCTCGTGGTTGCGGACCACCGCGATGGCCAAGGCTCCAAGCAGGGCGAGCAGGAGAATGCCCGCCGTGCCGGCGAGGACGGGTTGGCGGCAACACCAACGCCGTAGCTTCCTGCCAACGCCGAGCCTCGGTGTCTGGATGGGTTTCTCTTGGAGAAACCGATCAAGTTCGTCCGCCAACGCATCCGCTGAGGGATAGCGGCGCTCGGGGCGCTTTTCAAGACCGCGCAGGCAGATGGCTTCGAGGTCGGGTGGCACGCCTGTGTTCAGCGCCCGAGGCGACACCACATCCTGTTCGAGCGTCTGGGAGAAGGTCTGGAAGATCGAGCTGCCGAGGAACGGCGGGCGTCCCGTGAGCAGGCAGTAGAGGGTCGCGCCCAGGGCATACACATCGCAGGCTGGGCCAACCTCGCCGTGAGCCGGCGACAGTTGTTTGGGCGGCGTGTATCGAAGGAGGAACCAGGGCAGTCTGGAGGGCGCACCGGACGCAGACCATCCCTGGCAGAGGCTCATCGAGCGGCATGCCGCACAACGAGCAATGGTCTGCTCCGGCCGGTCGCCTGCCGTGGCTCCCGGCTTTGTTCGATGCGTTGGCCACAACCTAAACAACGGCTTTCACGCGAATTCGTCCCCCCCGCGCGCAACTTCCTGACCAGCCTCTTGTGCGGGGATAGCCCATGGCACGGACCGGCCGCTGACCTGATCGGAGGCGGACAGATCAACTGTCCGCTTCGCTTTCGCCAACTCCCCTCGTTCGTCTTATCGTCCGCTCAGTGCGGCAATCAGGTCCCGGAGTTCCGCCTCCACCTCCTCGGGGTGGACCTGCGGGTCGGGGATAGTCATGGCCAGTTCTTCGAGAATCAGGCGCCGCAGTCGCTCTCGCCCCCGCATGACCGCCGAACGCGCCCCCGATTCGCTCAGGCCCAAGTCGCGCGCAAGCTCCAGGTACGAAGGCCGTCCTTGGTCCCGGTAGAGCATCGATTCGACCAGAGCCCACTGCGGTCTTCTTCCAGTCTTGGCCACTTCCGCCTCCAGCTTGCCCCAGGCACGCGCCATGACCGTGCATGCCCAGCGGTATTTGCATTCCTGTTCCGGTGTGCGCCCGCGGTCCTCCAAGGCCCGGACTGGCGGGCATTCCACGTCGGTGGCGTCCAGTCACAATTGCGAAATCCCGCCCCCGCGCTTCAGCGCGTGGTTCCGGGCCCGTTCCGTGGCCAAGTGATTCCTGAGGCATTTGAGCAGCCATGAACGGAACCGGCCCTTCAGCGGGGAAACTCGATCAAGAAAGCACGGGTCCGTGACCCGCAACAGGAAGTCCTGGACCAAATCGTCCGCGTCGGCCTCCGAGTAGCCGCAGGAGAGGATGAACGCTCGCAGGGGCTCACTGTAGGACTTGCAGAGGTCGCTCAGCGCAACCAAATCGCCCCCGCGCGCATCCCGCACCCTGGTCCACCCCGTGGGTGGGAAACGGGCAGACGCCCGCAATTTCGGCGCCGGTGTCCGTGCGGTGGCCTGCATGATTGGACGAGGCGTACCAGAGCGGGGCCGCAATGAAAGGAAAAAGTACTTCTGGAAACCACCCGCGTGCCCCCTGAATACGATGACCCGACGTTCTGTTATAGCAGATCATATAATGTAGTTCATCTCGTACGTTACTACATGCAGAATATCGACTGTATCTGCGGGACGTTTCTCATTTCGTTTCGTTGTACTCGGTATGGGAACCACACGGTTTCGATCTGGCGACGCTGCAGCCACTCTGCGCCCTCAGACTGCCCTGGTGGGGCACCAACATCGCGCCCGAGAGTTTAGACGGCGTTCCGATCATCACGGAAGGCGCAGCGATTCACCGCAGCGCGGTGCTCGATATCGAGTGCAACGAGTTCCGCAGCTTTTTCCTTCAACCCCGGCTTCTCCGAGGATGGCCCAGAGTCTCCATTGGTCTATGAGTCAGGATGTCCGGACGAGCGCGTCGCTGGCCGGGGCGGGTGCCCGGTTGCTCGGGGTGTTTTTGGCAGCATACTCGGGACTGGGCTTAGTCTTGGGCGGTCATCCGACTACAGAGCCGCGTCCGGCTATAATGATCCACCACGAGTCTCTTGGCCGGCGCTCACCGAGCCAAGAGTCCGTCCATTCGGTCGTCTGGAACAATCACGGCCCGAACACTTTCGAAGTTCGGCGCATTACGACCTCTTGCGATTGCGTGCAGGTACTCGCTTACCCGGCACACACCCCGCCTGGATCGACGCTCGACCTCCGCCTGCGGATCGCGCCGGATGTCCCAGGCGATTTCCTGTACTCGGTGGTAATTGAAGGAGAAGAGAACCAGGCAACGCTGCTGGCCCGTTTCGAGGTGACTGTCGCGGAAGTGACCAAGGAGCAGGCGACTTCCGTGCTGGATCGTCAGGCATTGGTGATCCGACCTGACGAGGTGACTAAAGCGGCCCCAACCGGCGAAGTGCCGTTGGTCACGCCTTTCACAGGTGCCACCACGAACACCTCATGCCTACCCGCACTTCGCCTGCCTGCCGAAGCATCGGCGCAGGCAGTGGCACCCTTTCCCGTCGGACGTGAGAGCGATGGGGTGAGGGGACTGCCGGGTTCATCCGAAGGCTGGGTGATCGTGGATGTCCGTCCTCGCGAACGGTTTCTCCTGGGTCACATCCCCGGCGCGTTGAATCTGTCGCTTCGCGAACTGCGGCTGCGAACCTTCCTGCGATCCAGGGCGCTGCTGATCGTGGCTGACGGGCACGACACGGGGCGTGTTCTTGATGAATGCGCGCTGCTCGCGGTAGCAGGTTTCACGCGGTTGCGGGTGCTCGACGGTGGACTTTGGGCTTGGCAACGGTCCGGACGCGAGTTGGCTGGCATGGCGCCGCAATCCACACGGCTGTTCGCACTGGCTTCGACCGAGGTGCTGCCGCTTTTGGGTCGGACGAATGTCTTGTGGGTCAGCGTAGTGCAGCCGGACAGGCTGGGCGTAGACGAACGGCTTGGATTCCCGCCCATGTCACCCTCACCCGCCCTGCGGGCACCCTCTCCCGTCGGACGGGAGAGGGATGGGGTGAGGGGGCCGCCGGAATTGACAGCCCCGTCACCCTCACCCGCCCTGCGGACACCCTCTCCCATCGGATGGGAGAGGGCCGGGGTGAGGGGTCTGTACAGCGTCTCTGGTAATTACATCGAGCGCTCCTCGCCCATCCAGTTGCCATCGGTCCACCAGTCGACAATCTCGGGCCTGCCCGAGTTGCTCGGCGAGCTTCAAGCCAGAGCAGCGCACCCCGAGTGCATTGTCGTTAGCAGCGACAACGCGGCCAACGACAACGAGGTTGGAGCGCTGATCGGCGCCTACGTCGACACGCCCGTTTTCTTTGTTCAGGGGGGGGAAGCTGCGCTGGCAGAGGCGATCACGATGGAGGCTCGGCTCGCCCAGCGGCAAACGGTCCAGATGGTCAGTGGCCGTCAGACCGACAC
The DNA here is from genome assembly GCA_040766265.1 of Verrucomicrobiota bacterium. Lineage (GTDB taxonomy): Bacteria > Verrucomicrobiota > Verrucomicrobiia > Limisphaerales > J093 > MWFF01. The sequence goes on along the minus strand of JAXGQW010000052.1, from coordinate 19,097 downwards.
GGTCCGGGTCGGCGGCGTCGGGCGTGCGCGAGGGTGCTGCGGAAGAACCAATTAGAGAGGAATCCATGAAACCGAGTATGTCAAGACGATGCGTGTGTGCACTGTGGCGAATCTGCGCGATCCTGGCGCTCACGGCAGCCGCCTTTGCGCTGCAGGCCCAAACAGTGAACTGGGTTGGGGGCAATCTCTACAAACTCTGGAGCGATCCGCTCAACTGGAGTCCGCAGGTCGTGCCGCTCAATGGTGGCGGCGCCAATTACACCGTCATTGTGCCCGCCAATTCGAGCATGAGCTTCCTCCCCGACCTGACGGGAACGATCGATGCCTTGAGTTTTGGCGACAACAGCGTGCTTGATATCGCCGAGGACAGTCAGTTGGAGGTCGCGGGCGTGGGCGTCATACGCGGAACGGTCCAGACCGATGGCGCCGGGAGCGCCTTCCGGGCTCCGGATGGGGGGGTGGTGCTGGAGTTCCATCCGCGGCTGTTGGCGAAGAATGGCAGCCTCATCGCCGTTGGAAGCAGTGTGTTTCAATGGTCAGGATCCAATGCCGATGAGGAACTGCTGCTGGCAGACACCGATGCGACCATTGACCTCCGGGGCGTCAGCTCGCTGAGTGTAGCCGGAGGTTCGAATGCCCGCATGTACACCGTCCGGGCGACAGAAAACGGTGTCATAGACCTTTCCGGGCTGGGCACAGTCACCGGTCCGTCGGGAGACGACTGGCTGCAATTCAATCTGACAACCGGCGGCCGGATTGACTTGGACTCCCTGCAGCAGGTCAGTGGTCGTGTGCGATTCAACGTGCATGTTCCAACCTTCGAACTGCCCCGCCTCGGGCAGGCCGCGGCGACCGAATTCCTATTGAGTGACAACGTCGTCGTGAGCCTTCCACAACTGCTGAGACTCCAGTCGGGCCAGGTCGCATTGGCCGCAGGCGCCCGGCTCGACGCTGACGCGTTACTGGGCGTCCACGATGCAACAATTACAGTGGCGGACGGTGCATCGTTCGAGGCTCCACAACTTGAGACCCTTGAGCGGGTTCCGCTGACCCTCGAAGGTACGGGTGCGTTTGTTGCGCCGAATCTATCGGCTTATCGTGAAGGCGAGCTGCCCATTGTTCCAGGACGCGACTTCCGGGCGGGAATACTGACGGACATCTACGGGTCCAGACTTTCGGTGTCAGATGGCGCGGTTTTCCAGGTGGCCGCGACCGAATATGACACACCTGCGAGTTGGCAGTGGTACGGAACACTGTTTGGGGCCGACGGGGCCGGGTCGTTGTTGGATCTCTCCTCGTTGCGGACGATGCGCACCCGCTACTGCGCTTGGGGCGGCTACGACTACCGCTACAAGGTGATAGCAAACAACAACGGGGTGGTGGACCTGTCGGGGCTGGAAAGCCTCACCGGGCCCCAGTACAGCGATCGACTGCTGGAACTCACGGTTGGCACCAAAGGCACCCTTTTCCTCGGACCTATCGATGTTTGGCAGTACACAAGCCTGCGCGCCATGGATAGCGGCTCGCGGTTGAACTTCGCTGCGCTTCACCTCCGTGCCCCGGTCCAGCTTTCAGTCGGCACCCGTGCTGCGTGCGCCGTGCAAGGCGACTTTCTCTTTGAAAACTCCGACGCCAACAGCATCGTCATCGAGGGCGCCTACTTGCAGATGGACGGCACGCAACCGCAGCGGTTGGAAGTGGGCGGGAAAGACCTGGGGCCGACTGGGGCGACGACACGTAACTTCGGCTACAGCCAGTTGATTGTAGGCGAGACCAACCGGGCGAGTGTGGTGCGGTTGGTGGACACCATCGACAATGGAAATCGCGGCGCGGGTGGCGACCCGGAATGCCTGTACCTCTACGGCATGGAGGGCGCCGGACTGCGCCTGCTCAACGGCTCCCGGCTCATTCTGAATGGACTGAAGGTGTACGCACTGGTGAACGGCCAGATGCAGTCGCTGGCCAGCCTGATCCCGGCGGGGACGAACTCGGCGCCGTTCGGTGAGGGTTTCATCGCGCTTACCGGGGGCCCAAAGATCACGAATATGGTGCCGGCGATCGCCCTGTTGCCGCCGGTAGCTTCCGTTGAGGTCAGCTTTGACATCCCGATCGACGAGACCAGCTTCTCGGCGGGCGATGTCACCATGCTCGGACCCGGCGGTGCCGCTCCCATCACATCGGTGACGAAGACCGAGGGCAATACCTACCGGCTTGCCTTTGCGCCCCAAGCCGCCAGCGGAGTGTACACCGTCCGTGTCGGGCCTGGCGTCAATGAACTGGCTGGTAACCTGACAGGGATGGATCAGGACGGGGACGGGCTGAGCGGCGAGGCCGAGCAGGACGTCTTCGTGGGCACGTTCACGATTGACGGAGACCCGCCGCAACTTGTCGGTGCATTCTCGGTTCAGAATGGCACGAAGATCGGGGTGCAGTTCGACGAGATCGTGGACGTCACCGCGGCGACGAGCGTCGGCACTTACAGAGTCAACGGCGCAGCTCCGCAACAGGCGGAACTGAAGGATGACGAACGTTCGGTGGTGTTGACCGTTCCGGCACTGCTGGGCGATTCGTTCGAGCTGACAGTGACCGACTTGGGAGATGCGCTCGGAAACCGCGCAACACTCGACACCACTGGAACCATTCTCGGCCTGGAACATCGCGATCTGGGGACGCTAGGCACTGACCCGCGCGAACCAGGCTCAGTAGTGACATTCGATGGCAACCGGTTCGAGAACGTCGCGGGCGGTTCGGCAATCTGGAACAAACAGGACGCCGGTCAGTGGCTATTCGAGCGGCGTGTGGGCGATTTCGATGTTTGCGTCCAACTGGAAAGCCTCAAGAAGACGGGCTCGTGGACCCAGGCGGGCCTGATCGCCCGCGAGTCTGCCGACGCAAACAGCCGTCACGCGTACGTGCATGTCCAGTACGGCACGAGCTACAATCGTTATACCGCGGGGTATCGAGCCACCACAGGTGGCGATACCGCCTATTGGCCGGAAACCCCAACCAGTGTCCAGGTCCCGGTCCCGAACGCCTGGATGCGGCTCAAACGCGAAGGGGATGTTTTCATCGCCATGCGCGGCACTAACGGCACCGACTGGATCGAGTATGCGCGGCTGACACAGAGCCTGCCAGGCACTCTGCTGGTGGGGCTGGCGACCTCCGCGGTCAACAACAACATCGGCCAAGCCACAACTGCGGTTTACCGGAACTTCAGCGACTTGACGCCCGGCCTCTTTTCGGCGCCGCAAGACCAATCCCTGGTCTCGGGTGCAACCGCGCTCTTCGGCGTGGTGGCGCGGGGCGAAGCGCCCTTGAGCTACCAGTGGCTGCATGACGGCGTGCCGATCGATGGAGCAACCAATCCCACCCTCGAACTCTCCAACGTCCAGGTCGCCGACGTGGGCGACTATCGCGTACGCGTGACCAATGCCTGGGGTGAGCACCTCAGTCCCGTGGCCACGCTGTCCGTGAATGGTGTTGGTCCAGGGGGTGGGCTCGAAGCGGATGTGTCTCCTTCGCCGCTGGGGGACGGCGCCGTCACCATTCAGGACTGGGTAATCAATGGCCGGCTGGTTGCAGCTTTGGATGAGCCGGTCAACTCGATTCAGTTCCAGCGGGCCGACTGCGCGCCCGCCACGTGCGGAGATGGCCGATTGAGTGTGGCGGACTGGACGCAGGCAGGCCTGTACGCGGCGGCCTTGGTGGAACCGATTCCGACTGGCTGCGGTCCCACTGAGCCCTCCGGGTTGGTCCGGTCTGTCGGATTGGCGCAACAGGGGCCAGACGGACCCTCTCGCCACTTCTGGCTCAAAGCGCTCCCGTCGCTCGGTGGACTGTCCGTCGAGGTCCGCGTGATGGCGTCCGCACAGGGCGACGAGAACGCGGCAGGCTTGAGCGTAGTGTTCGATGCAACGGCACTGCGTTTCGCCGGGGCGGCTCCAGGCTTGGCGGCGGCAGACGCCGTGCTGCAAGTCAACCAACGGCAGGCGGCGGAAGGGCGCGTTGGCCTGGCGCTCGCGCAAAGTGCCGGTGCGGCCTTCGCTGCTGGTGACATCGAATTGGCCCGCCTGCAGTTTGTCGCGCTGGGAACGCAAGAGAACACGGCCATCGATTTTGGGGACCGTCCGATTGGACGCGAGGTCGTGAACATCCAAGCGGAGGTGTTGGAAGCCGGGTATCAGGGCACCACCATCCAGGTACTGGCCGGGCCAAAGCTCGAGGGCCTGGCGATGGTGAAGGATGGCGGGTTGGAGTTCGAGTTCGCGGCCGAAGCGGGTTTGGAGTGGATCATCGAGGTCTCTTCCGACTTGAAGGCTTGGACTGAGATGGCCAGGCGCGTGGCTATTGGCGGGACACTCCGCTTTGCTGACGACGCACCGGCCGAGGAAGGACGGCGGTTCTACAGACTGCGTCGCGCGGAGTGAATCCGGCAAGTGACCCTGCATGATTGTTGATCGCGTGAGCAGAACCGCGACAGAGGGTGGAAGAGGAGCCGCACAGCGGATAGCCCGCGCGCCCTCACCCCGGCCCTCTCCCGTCGGACGGGAGAGGGAGGATAGGCCGGCGCCGTCTGGAGGTGGGGGTGCGGTTTTCTCGGGGCGCGTCGTGGGCGTTCCCTCTCCCATCGGATGGGAGAGGGTTAGGGTGAGGGAGACGAGTCGGTTGATCTGCCGGGCTCGCGCCGCAGCGGCGGCAAGGCTTGGTTGTCAGGATGCGGCATCCGCTCCTGTAGGACACGCCACAAATTCTCGATCAGATTCCGTCGGTCTTCGGATTTCACCAGTTGATGGTTCCAGACCCGCTTCACCAGGATGCCGCGCGCAGCGAGGATCGCATCCCGATTGGCATCATACCGACACCTCTCGGGATGCCCATGACCGAATCCATCCAACTCAACCGCCAGCCGAGCTTCGAGGCAGTAGAAGTCGAGGAAATACGGAGCTTCGGGATGCTGGCGCCGGAATTTGTAGCCGGCCAATCGACGGGACCGCAGCAGGCGCCACAAGCGACGCTCGGCCCAAGTGGATTGGCGACGCAACTCCCGCGCTCGGTCGATGTCCTCCATGGTGCGAACAAATAGGCCCGGAAACGGGATTTGGCAACTGGTTGCAGTCACCCTCACCCCGGCCCTCTCCCATCGGATGGGAGAGGGAGGACAGGACGGCGCCGTTGGGAGGAGCGGACACGGATTTTACGGGGCGCGTCGTGGGCATTCCCTCTCCCGTCGGACCTGCCTGCCGGAGCCTCCTGCAATGGCTGGCCGGGTGTTCACAGGCCGGCGCAGGCAGGCGGGAGAGGGTTAGGGTGAGGGGTTCGGTACGAGTCATCTTTAGCTTTGCGCATGATCACTAACTCAGATGCATTCAGGCTGCGGCCACTGGGAGCCCTGATCCTGGGCACTCTCCTTTGTAGCACGCAGGTTGCCACCGCCGCACCACCGCGAACCGTGCGCCTGGTCGCTGTGAATCCAGTCGCCACGCAACCCTTCAACCTCGGCGTGGACTTGATCGCCCAAGGAGACGAGAATTCCCTTGGCTTCAGTCTGCAGTTCGACACCTCCCGCCTCGAATACGTCCGCGCCACGGCGGGCGGTGGCGGTTTCAGCCTGCTGGTCAACAGCAATCGGGCGGCGCAAGGCCAGCTCGGGTTCGCGCTCGGGCGCATTGCCGGGGCTGTCTTTCCGGCGGGGACCATGCGCGTAGTCAATATCCAGTTCCGTGCCCGCGAAACGACTGGAACGACGCCGCTGGCATTCTCGGATGTACCGGTCGTGCGGGAGACAGTGGGCGCTCAGGCCCAGACACTCACGACACTATACGAGGGTCTCAGCCCGGAGATTCTCGCGCTGGTCGGGCCCTCGATTACCACCCAGCCCGAGGGAGCGACGGTTTATGCGGAGACCAATTTCACGCTGCGCGTCGTGGCCGCAGGCAGCGAACTTCTGCGCTACCAATGGCAGTTGAACGGCCAACCCCTGGCATCCGCCACCAACGCGACGCTCGAACTTCCCTCCATTCGCGAAAGTCAAGCGGGCGACTATCGCGTTGGCGTGTCCAATCCGGCAGGTTCGGTCACCAGCGCGGTGGCCCGGTTGGTGGTGCTGCCCGCCCTCACCGCTCCGGTCATCGTGCGGAATCCTGAACCGGCATTTGCATCGGCGGGTGAAAGCGTGACGTTCACGGTCGAAGCGAGCGGGAGCGAACCGATGTCTTATCAATGGCAACGGCAAGGGGTGGACTTGGCCGGCGCAACGGAGCCTGTACTCGTCATTGACGCCGTCACGACCGCCCAAGCTGGCAACTACCGCGTGCTGGTCCGCAGTCCGGTCGGCTCGGCCACGAGCACCGCCGTGGCTCTCACTGTCTCGGCTACACCCCGCGCGATCCGGATCGGGCGGGTCGATTCCCCAGCCGGCAATCTCATCGAACTGCCGATCGATCTCTACGCGCTGGGCGACGAAAACGCCGTCGGCTTCAGCCTGACGTTCGATCCCGCGCAACTCGAATATCGCGGTTGGCGGCGTGGCGCGACCGCCCAGGGCACGGCGCTCAACGTCAACACCAACGGTCTGGCCCAGGGCAGCCTGGGCCTGGCTATCAGCAAACCTGCCGGCCAACGCTTCAGCAGCGGCACCAGCCCGCTCGTGTATCTACAATTCCTGGTCGGTCGAACGCCGGCTAAGTCCGACATCCTTGCCGCGGATGCCCCCATCCGGCAGGAAATCGCCGATGTCGGCGGTCGCAGCCGCCCTGCTGAGTTCGTCGACGGGTGGGTGAACATCCTTGACACGCCGCCATCGATCCTCAGTGCACCGGTGGATACCGTCGCCCGGTTGTTCTCGACCGTGACGCTCGAGGTCGTGGCGAACGGCAGTGCGCCGCTCTACTACGAATGGCGGCACAACGGCCAAGCGGTCCCCGGCGCCGCAAGCCCCACGCTGACGCTCGCCTCCGTGATGCCCGACCAGGCAGGCGACTACCAGGTGATCGTGAGTAACGCCGTCGCGACCGCGAGCAGTGATCCGGCGCGGCTCGAAGTGTGCCGCGTGGTTCGTCTCACCGGCACCAATGCCCCCACCGGCACCACAGTTGAAATGCCAGTCGAACTCCTGACCGCCGGCACCGAGAACGCCGTCGGATTCAGCCTGCGCTACGATCCGACGCTGCTCGCCCTTGAATCGGCGAAGTTGAATCCCGGGTTCACGAACGTCACGCTGAATCTGCGCACCAACGAGAGCTTTCCTGGCGTACTCGGCGTGGCCTTGGCTCAGCCACCGGGCGGTGTGTTTCCCACAGGGACCCAGGCCGTGATGACGCTCACCTTCCAAGCCACCCAGTTGCCGGGCAATTCCCCGCTGACCTTCACGGATGCGCCAATCCTTAGGGAGATGGCCAATGCAGACGCCCAGCCCGTGCCGACGGACTTTGTGGATGGCGAAATCATCACCACCCGTGTCGCCCCGCAGATCACCCGGCATCCGGTGCCGCGCGAGGTGACACAGGGCGAATCGGCGGTGTTCGCCGTGGTGGCGAGCGGCTCGTTGCCAATGAGCTACCAATGGCTGCACAACGGTGTCGATCTGGCCGACGCGACCAACAGCATGTTCAGCATCGTCGCCGTTCAACCGGTGGACGCCGGCAATTACGCCGTCCGCCTCGGCAACATCGCCGGCACCGTCATCAGCTCGAATGCGCTGTTGACTGTGAACATCCCGGACATGACCGGCCCGGTGCTGGCCAACCCGACTTTCGAGTCTCAACCGCTGGCACCGGACGCCCTGCTCACGCGTGCCGGCACCCTGCGGATCGATGCCACCGACCCTTCAGGCGTCAGCCGGGTCGAGTTCTATGTCGATGACCTCCAGGTATCGGCCGATCTGGACGGCGCGGACGGATTCACGGCGTATCTCGATTTCGAGTTGTGCCCGGACGGCCCGCACACGCTGTCGTTTCGGGCGTTGGACTTTCGCAGCAACCCCGCCGAGTTCACGCTGCCGGTGCGGTTCCTCCTGGCCACACTGCCGCCGCCGGTCATCGGCCTGCCGCAGAGCGGCACGATTACCTCGAACCTGTTCGTCACGATTCGCGGCAATGCTCCCGCGCACTCGAGTGTGGTTCTGTACCGCAACGACGCGCGGGCGGGCAATCCCGTGCCGGTCAACCACCTGGGTATCTTCGAGACGTCGCTGCCGCTGCTTGAAGGGCTCAACCGTCTCGAGGCTGCCTCGCTCAATCGCGCCGGTGAAAGCCAGCGGTCGCCCGAAGTGACGGTGACACTCGACACCAGCCTGCCGGCGTCGCCGTCTGGACTCCGCGCCACGGCGCGCAGCGGCGGGCGTGTCCTGCTCGAGTGGGTTCCGAGCAGCGAGTCCCACCGCGGTTACCACGTTTATCGCTCGCATGCCTCATTCACCGACCGAAGCGAAGCGGTCAGGCTGACCGGTTCACCTCTGCCAGGCTCCACCTTCGAGGACACCCCCCCGGTGGATGGCCAGTGGTTCTATCGGATTGCGCAGGTGAACCTTGCCAACGTCGAGGGCCTGCTGTCGGTCGAGGTGGCTGTCGAGGTGGACCGGACGCCGCCCACCGCCGCCATCGAGTATCAACCGCCCGCAGCTTACGATCCGGCCACGGGCCGGGTGGGCCGTGGCATCGTTGGAGTGCTGGTGAACCTGAGTGAAGAGGTCGCCAGCGCGCCTTTCCTGAGCCTCACGCCGCCTCAGGGACAGCCGATCGTCATCGAGTTGACGCGTGCCGATCCGACTCAATACCGCGGCAACTTCGTGATCGATGACAAGACCCCTTCCGGCAGCGCAGTCGCCGTGTTCTCCGCCCGCGACAAAGCCGGCAACCGCGGCACCCAAATCACGGCGGGGGCACGACTGACGATTGACACGGCAGCGCCCGAGATCGTCGGTCTGACCGTCCAACCCGCCGAGCCGATCCGCAACTCGGCTGATGAACCGGTCCTGGTCACCCTCGACGTGACATTGAGCGAGGTCCTGCGGACAGCCACCGCTCCCGAAATCACCTACTCGCTGTCTGAGTCAGCGCCGACGCCGCAGCCCGTGGCCAGCCTGACGCCTGGGGCTGACCCTGTCCACTGGACGGTGACGTTCAAACTGCCTGCCGCCGCCGGGGCGAACGCCGAGACACTGACTGTCCATTATCAGGGCGAGGACGATCTCGGGAACCGAGGCTCGCGCATCGTGCCGCCCCATCAGTTTCAAGTGTACCAGGGAGAGTTGCCCGCTTTGGTTGCGCCGGTGTCTCTGAGCGCCAAAACCGAGCCGGCTGGGCTGATCGTACTCGAATGGCAGCGGGTGACCGACGCGTCGGAGTACGCCCTGTACCGAAAGACGCCCAGTGCGACCGAGTTCGAACCCTTGACCTTCACCGGCGACACCAATCGTTGGTCTGATTTGCCGCCGGAAGACGGCATCTACGAGTATGCCGTTGCGTCCGTGCGGCGCATCAACGAGCAGGAATCCGTGAGCGAACTCAGCAACGTGGCCACTGCCGAGTCGGATCGCCGCCCGCCGGATGCTCCGACTGGCCTTACGCTACAACTGGCGAAGAACGGGGTCTTCCTGCGATGGACACCGCCGGCGAACCTCAACGAGCAGATCACCTACTCGCTCTATCGCACGGCCCAGGCCCCGCCGGCTGACCTGACGCCGCTGACAGCGGTGATCCCCGGCATTCCGATCGCCCAGGTGGTGGACCCCGCGCCGCGCCCCGATCAACCGTTCTACGCCGTGGCCGCCGTTGACCGCGCCGGCAACGTCTCGCCGCCATCGAATCCCGGCTACCTGAACATCCAGCTCTACCCGGTCCAGTCTTTGACCGTCGGCCAGACGAACAACGATCCGCCCATCCTCACCTGGACCCAGGTCGGCAGCGGGGTGGCCGGACACGACATCTTCCTCGGCGACGCCAACTCGAACCTTCACCTGAACCGGCGCGGTCTGATCACCGACAACCGTTTTATCGACATCGGTTTCACCGGCGAAGAACGGCTTTACACCATCTTCACCGTGGACAACAACGGTCAGCGCAGTCCTGGCCGCACGATCCTGTTGCCGGCGTTGAGCGCCACGCTCGATCCGGACGCCATCGTCAAACGCGGCCTGATGAACCGCCTGACCTACACCGTGCGGAATGACTCGACCGACCCGCTCAACGAGGCGCGGGTGCTCGTCACACTCGGCGGACGCGTCCACAGCTCCGAGACCTTCTGGTTGGCTGGGCAGTCGGTCGCCGAAATCTCCGTGATCGTGGGCGGATACAATGAGTTGCCAGATGCTAATGCACCGCTCCTCACGACGATCGAGAGCCGTCCTGACGAGGGCGCGACGGTACGCTGGGCGCGCAGCGGAATGGTGGCGGTGGGCGATGGCCAGTTGCTGATCGGGGTGTTGGCGTCTGACCTGGTTCGCGGGGCGATCACGAAGGCTCGATTCACCCTGCTCAACCCCAGCACGGAGGTTCTCGAAGTGATCACGGCCACCCAACAGGGCAAGGCGCCTTCCTCGGACATCCGGATGTCGCTGTTCAACGCCGAAAGCCAAGTGCTTTCCTCGACACCCTTCCTCGCTGCCACGGGCACAAATCTTGTCTTGTTGCCCGACGGCAATGTTGTGTTGCGACTCGAGCCGGGCCAGGAAGTCGTGTCGGAGGAACTCGACCTGCCCATCCCGTCAAGCGTGCCCAACCACGTGTGGATTCAGGTCGAGATTGACCGTGTCTTTTATCACAGCGACCGCGAGGATCGGGTCGAGATGCGCGGGGTAGCGACGGCGGCGCTGTTCATCGTGACCTCGACCAGTTACACCGGGACGATTACGTCGGTTTCGCCCGAGCATTCCCGCGGCGGCGAGCCGATCAACATCGCGGGACGCGCCTGGTTCCGGTCCAATCGCCAGTCGGCGCCCCAGCAACCCTTGCTCGTCAAGATCGCCAACGGTGGCTTCGAGCGGACGGAGTCGGTGGTAACCGATGACCAGGGTCTGTTCACTACCCAATTCACCCCTCTGGCGGGCGAAAGCGGCGGCATCTACTCCGTCTGGGCCGTGCATCCTGATCTGACCGACCGCACCGTGCAGAAGCAGTTTGTAGTGGACCGGGTCCTGGCCAGTCCCACGGACTTTGTCGTGCGCGCGCCGCATTACTATCGACAGGCTGTGCCGCTCAAGGTCACCACAGGTGCAGGGACCGAAGTCGCGAATCTGCGCCTCGCCTTCTTGCCTCGAGACCAGCCCGGCGGAGCGCTGCCGCCGGGCGTGGCTGTGGACACGGGCGCGCCCATTGCCAGTCTGGGGCCGAATCGGACTGCCTCGATGAGCTTTCTCGTCACTGGCACGCCCGAGGCCACTCGCAAGGTCGACCTGGTGCTCCGATTAGTCAGCGGCGACACCGTCGATAATCCCTGGGCCACGATTCGGGCCGCTTGCGAGTTCTCCGAGGCCTACCCCTCGCTGCGTTGGTCGCCCTCACTTGTGGACACGGGCGTGCCGCCCGGCTCGAACGTGGTTGAGGAGGTCACGTTCGAGAACGTTGGCCTCGTCTCCGCCACGAATGTCTTCTTCTCGCTGCACAAAGCCGACGGCACCGCGGCCCCTTCCTGGGCGGCTCTGGCGACGCCGCCGAACCTTGCCGAGTTGGCAGTCGGGGCCAAGGCGATCGTCGGGCTGACGTTCCGGCCGCCGTCTGCGCTGCCGGAAGCCGATTATTGGTTCAAGCTCAAGACGCGGTCAGGCAACCATCCCACAGTGGAGATCGGTGTTCACGTCGCCGTTCTGGCCGAGGGACGGGGCAACCTCGCGTTCAAGGTGGTGGACATGTACACCGGCACGCCTGGCAACGATGGCGTGTCTGGCGCCAATATCCGCCTCCGCAACGACGGGGTCGGCAGCTTCGAGACGAACCTGGTCACCGACGTCAACGGAGAAGCGGTCTTCGCGGAGCTTCCCAGCGGCCTCTACGACTACCACGTCACGGGCGAGAATCACAACAGCAGCAACGGCCGGGCCTGGGTCCGCGCCGGCGGCACTTCGAGCCAGCACGTCGCGCTTGCGTACAGTCTGGTCAGTGTCGAGTGGGAGGTTGTGCCCATCATGATCGAAGACCGTTACGAAATCGTGCTCACCGCCGTGTTCGAGACCGATGTGCCGGCGCCGGTCGTCACCATCGAGCCGGCAGCGGTCAACCTGCCGCAACTGTTCGCCGGCGACGTCTTTTACGGCGAGTACGTCATCGAGAACCACGGGCTGATCCGGGCGGACAATCTCCAGTTCCAACTGCCGGCGTCCGACGCCTACCTCAAGTATGAGATTCTCGCCGCCGTGCCCGACCGGCTCGAAGCCAAACAGAAGGTCCGCATCCCGTATCGCATTACCTGTCTCACGTCCTTCCCCGGCCCGCGCACGCCGCCCCCCACCGCCAATGCCGCCTTGGCCAGGACCCGGACGACGGCTCAGCGGCCGTCTGCCGTCAATCTCGATGGTTTGCCGCCCGCGGTACGCCAGATCGCCCTGATGAGCGACGGTTCCGGCATCTGCTTCACGCACACGGCCGGCGTCAGCCTCATGTACGAGTGGATTTGCATCAATGGCGAGTGGTACCAGAATCTGATCGGCAGTCGGTTCTGGTACGACTATTCCTCCGGGCCTTGTGGCGCGCCTGGCGGCGGGGGTGGTGGTTCTTGGGTGGGCGGTGGTGGCGGTGGTGGCGGTGGTGGCGGCGGAGCCACGTTCTCTGGCACCTCAGCCTCGATGCCCGGGTTGCCCGAGTGCTGCCCGCCCGAGGAGTGCGAAGAGCAAGACCCGTGCGACACGAAGTGCTGTGAAGCGGAGGGCGCAACGTGCGACAGCAACCCGCCGCCGCCTGGCACGCCCGGTTCGCCGGGGTCCGACGGCAGCGGGGGCCCTGACGATTCGGACCAGCGGGTCGGCTTGGCCAGTGCCGGCGGCCAGCCTGGAGCCCGCTTCAAGTTCACCAACCAACTCCGCGTCGAGCCGACGGGCAACACGTTCCTCGATTCCGACCGTCGCCGGCTCACCTTCGAGCACGATGGCCGCGGCATCACGACCATTCTGCTCGGAAAAGTCCCTTACACGTATCTTGACAGCGGGCGCACCCTGTTCGCCTACCGCGCCAACCGCATCCTGGCCGTCGCGGGAGGTTACCGGTGGCAAAACCTCGATGGCAAATGGGAGGTGTACGACGCCGACGGTCGCCTCCTCAAGACCGGCTACCGAAATCTGCTCCAAACCCGGCGCTTCTACAATGCGTCCGCCCGCCTCAGCGAGGTGCGGGACGCGACAGGGGCCGTGCTCGCCACGTACAGCTACAACGCGGCAGGCAAGGTCGCCACGATTACCGATCGCTCGGGCCGGAGTGCACAGTACGAATACGAAGCCGGACGGCTCACTCTCGCCCGCGATGTGCTTCGGCGCGAGACCCGGTACGAGTATGGGCCTGATTCTGGGTGCGGCCAGCGCATGCTGGTCACCAAGGTCACCCTTCCCGACGGCGCAGTACAGAACTTCCACTACCGCAGTGCCGGCTGTGACGGCCCGGTATTCCTGTACAGTCGTCTGGACGGAGCCGGCAATGGCCATTTCCACGAACAGCACTACGAGCCCAATTCCCGCACCTATTACCTGAAGATCACCAGCACCAGCGGCGAGGTGCGCGAGAAGACATTCGACAGCAAGGGTTACCTGGTCGAGGAGCGCGTCAACGGTGTCGTCCAGCGGGAGACCCTCCGATCCGGACGCAGCGACCTCATCACCGATGCCGCGGGTAATGAGACGCGCCGCGACTACGACGAATACGGCAAGGTTGTCCGCGAGGTCTCGCCTGACGGCGGGGTGACCACGTGGGAATACGAAGCGAAGTACCACCAGCCTACGCGGATTGAGGACCCGCGCGGTGCCGTCACGCTGATGGCCTACGACGCCAACGGCAACCTGACCAACAGGATCGAAGCTGCCGGCACTGCAATCGCTCGGACCAACTCCTGGGTGTACAACGCCCTGAATCAAATGCTCCGCCACGTGGACGCACGCGGGAACGCAATCGACTACGAGTACGGCACCCGCGGCAACCTCATCCGCGAATTCGACCCGTCACAACCGTCGTACCAGACTCTTTACGCGTACGACGCCCGCGGCAACCGCACTGCTGTCACCAACGCACTCCGCCACGCCACGTTCTACGGCTATGATCTCCGCGACCGGATGATCGCCGAGACCAACGCCCTTGACCATGTGACGCTGTACACCTACGAAGACGACAATCTCATCGAAGTCGAGACTGGTCGCAACGGGCCGAAGCGCGGCCGGATCGTCCGCTATCGCTACGACGATCATGGCCGTCGCACCCAGACCATTCGCGTGGACGTGCAGGGTCAGGAGCACGTCTGGGAAACCGTCAGCTACGATGGCGATGGGCGGGTGATCGCCACGGCCAATGCCCTCGACCAGACCACGCGTTACGAGTACGATGCCAACGGACGGCGCACCAAGATCGCCCGACCGTTCTCTGCCACCGAGACTTCGGACATCCGCTTCGAGTACGATGATGCCGGGCGGCTCGTGCGCGAGACCGACCCCATGGGCGTCATCACGGAGTACGAGTACGACACGATGGGGCGCGAGCGAAGGATCACCGAGGCCCTCGGCACGCCCGTCCAGCGGTCGCGCGAGAGCGCCTACGACCTGGCCGGCAACCTCGCCGGCATCGCCTACTCCGACGGCACGAACACGTTCACCACCGTCTACGCCTACGACCTCCTGAACCGCCGCACCCAGATTCGCGGCGCACGCGAATACCCCAAGGATTTCGAGTACGACGCCAACGACAATCTGGTCGCCGAGATCAACGGACGCGGCTACCGCACCGAATACAGCTACGACCAGTACAACCAGCGAACGAATACGGTCGAGGGCATCGGCCACGGCGAACCGGGCGAACATGCCGGCTCCTTCGAGTACGACCTCCTGGGCCGCGTGGTGACCACCTACGACGGCAACGGGAACCACCGCCACTACCACTACGACGCGCTGGGCCGCCGGTCCGCGCAGTCCATCCCGCTGGCGCCCACCAACGCCCTGCCCACCGGCGACTGGTGGACCGACAACTCGGTGGTACTGAACCGCACCTGGTTCAACCCGTGGGGCCAGCCCGTGGCCACCAGTAACATCGTGGGCGCCGTGACCGTGACGGTCTATGACGCCTTAGGCCGGCAGTTCACCCACACCGATGCCGCCGGCCTGACGCTGACCAACGAGTACACGGCCCTCGATCAACTATCAGCCATCAACCACCCCGTCGTTTCGACGGCCCCGCCCGGCAGCCCACCCGCGTCCATGCGGTACGCCTACGACCCATACAACGCGCACATGCTCGTCTCCACAACCGACCGCGCCAACCTCACCACCCGCTACGGTTACAACAGGCGATTCCAGCGGTCCAGCGAACTCAGCTCCTGGGGCGCCCTGACAACCTACCGCAACGACGAACTCGGCCGCCAAACGGCGGTGACCAACGCCCTGAGCGAAGTCACCCAGAGCGTCTTCGACCAGTT
The DNA here is from genome assembly GCA_040766265.1 of Verrucomicrobiota bacterium. Classification (GTDB taxonomy): domain Bacteria; phylum Verrucomicrobiota; class Verrucomicrobiia; order Limisphaerales; family J093; genus MWFF01. The sequence continues at coordinate 3,503 of JAXGQW010000052.1, read as the reverse complement.
CGATCAACTCGTCGCCACGATCTACGCGGACCATGAACCGCCAGACAAGATCCGAATCGAATATCGGGGCTACGACGAGTTCGGGAAGATGACAAATCACTGGGGCGCGGCCACCTACGATGTGTGGTACGAGTACGACCTGACCGGCAACCGGACGAAACTCGTGGACGGCAACGGCAACCCCACCCGCTGGGAATACGACGGCCGCAACCGCAAGGTGCGGAAGATTTACGCCGACAACAGCGACTACGAATACGGCTATGACGCCAACGGCAATGAGATCCGCAAGCGCGACGCCATGCAGCGAACCACCCGCTACGAGTTCAATGCCCAGAACCTCCTGACGAAAACCGATTACCCCAGCGATCCCGATGTGACCTTTGGTTACGACGCAGTTGGGCGCCGGATCTGGATGGTAGACGGGACCGGAACGAACCGCTGGACCTATGATCTCGCCGACCGAATTCTCAGCAACGCGCAACTGAATGTCGAACACGACGTCAGCTATACCTACGACGCCGAAGGCAACCGGGTCTCCATGACGGTGACTCCGCTGGCCGGTGGCGACGTGTGGCGTACTGACTACGCTTACGAAAGCGCGGGGCGTCTTGAAAACATCACCGATCACGGCGTGTCCGAAACGCCGTTCCATTACACCTGGACGACCAATGCCGTCCGCCTTGCCGCGCTCACCTATCCATCGGGAATGAAGACCACGCACGATTACGACGTGCTGGGCCGGAAGACCGTGCTCTCGACACGCGACAGCGCGAATGTGCAGATCGCGCTCTTCGCCTACGGCCACGACAAGGCCGGCCAACGAACCAACGAAGCCACGCTCACCCATACCGACCGATTCGAATACGACCCCAAGCGCCAGTTGGTTTCCGCCCAGCGGTACGACTTGGGCGGCAATGCCGATCCAACCTGGAGCTACCGCTACGCCTACGATCCCATCGGCAACTGGACGACCGTGACAGACCCCGATGGCGTGCATCGCTACACCGCCAACGCGCTGAACCAATACACCGTCGTGGCGAACGCATCGCGACGAACGCTTGCTTACGACGCTAACGGAAACCTATTGGCTGATGGCACGGCGACATTCGCGTTTGGCGATGATGATCGTCTGATCGCCGCTTCAAATGCTGTCGAACGTGCCTCCTTCGGCTACGACGGCCTCGGACGGCGTGCGGCCGTCGATCCGGGCCAGCTCATTTATGATGGGGCGCTGGTCGTCGCTAAGCACTCGGCTGGCCCGTCTCATTCATATCGTGTGGGACGAGGTTTGGACATCAGCCTGAGGCTCGGCCGGCTCGGCGGAATTGGGGGACTGCTCACAACTCGGAACACGGGAGGAATCTCCACACTTTTGGCCGATGCAAGGGGCGATATCAGGGACGAGCAAGGCTCTTTCGGTTTGCGACATCTGGACTATGCTCCTTTCGGCGCTTGCGTCAGCCAGGGTAATGCACGCCTCGTCTTCGGATTTTCCAGTAAAGAGTACGACATGGAACCAGATCTCGTGCTCTTTGGGCAAAGGCACTACAGACCGCAGTTGGGGAGATGGCTAACGCGAGACCCTATCGAAGAGCGTGGTGGTCTTAATACGTACGCTTACGTAGTGAATGACCCGTACAACCACGCTGATCCATATGGTCTTCAGTGCTGGAGCTCGGCTCGCGCCTTTTCGCACTATCAACTTTGCGGTGGGGACACAACACTCGATGCCACGGGGTGCAAGCCTGAGATCGAAAGCGATACGCGAAGTGCGCGTGACGCGTGGCGTAGGCACGCTGAACAAGTCGCCCAGGATCTGTGCAACAAGGTTCCTTGTGATACCAGCATGGGAGGCACGAAGTCGGAGCTTCTTCCCGGAGGATTGAGATCCAGCGTGTGGTGGATCGGAGGCTTCTCCTTTAATCGTAGCTACGCCTGCGAGGTTATCGCACGATGTACTAATATCTGTCCGCCGGCCAAGCGATGCGAGTTTCGTTGCCAGCTCGATTACGAGTTCATTGACACTTTCGTCGACCCATACACGCCAGTTCATCCCAGCCTGACATTCGATACGGGTTGTCCATTCAAATATCCGGGGTACTGGCAGGATCAGATTCAGGGACGTATCGAACCAAATGCTTGCGTTCGACGATGAACCTGTGAAGGCGAATAGTCGGGCAATCGGGTCAAATCCTAATGCCTCTCGAGAATTCCATATCACACGATAGCGAATTGGAGTGGGTCTTCGACGGAGTGGTTGTGCATCAGGCGCGGCCATTTGCTGACGGGCTGGCGCAGGGCTCGGGGACAACTGCGCGAGCGATGCGGACGCGAGGCGAAGCGGCGCGCGAAGGTGTCGAATCGTTCCGACAACTCCCGTTGGATTCGGGGACTCAACAGGTCGGCGCCCACCTCGAAGACCAGCCACAGCGGCCGCAACAGTTCCAGCGTCTTGACGAAGCTCACGCGCAGTGTCGGCAGTTGACCATCGGCCGTCCGGGCCCGCTCCCGCGCCAACAGCGCGCTGACCAGCATGAAGGCGGCGATTTCCTGCGCGGCGGTGTGCACCGTGTGACTTTGCAGCAAGTCGCTCTTGCGCAGCTCGTGCTTGAGATGCCGGTAGTAGAGTTCGTGTTCCCAGCGCTGCGCATAGAGGCGAACCAACTCGGCGGCGGGCGCTTGCTTCGGATCCAGCAGGCTCGTCCACAACCGCAGAAGCTGAGAACGGTGACTTTGACGACCCACGCGAAGCCGAATCTCACGCACCTGCAGGTAATGACTGATCTGCCGCGGTCGGCCTTTGACGCGCACCGGCACTTGGACCAAGCGGCTCCCATCCTGGAATCGTTTGAGGACCTGGACTTGGATCTGGCTGCGAGCGCGAATCAGAAGGTGGCTGCCCACCCGCTGGCAGGCCTGTCAGGTTTTGGCGGCGAACGCGGCACAGCCATGCAACCGGTCGGCCAACAACAGGGCTCGCTGCGGAAGGCGGGCCAGCAACCCCAAAGCCAGTTGCCACTCCGACTCCCCGGCCTGACCGATGGCGGCAGCCAGTGGATTGTGCAGCCCCAACTCGATCAACACGCCCGTGGTCAGTTTGGCGAAGGCCGCGCGACCGCGCCGGCTCTTGGCTTTGGGCCGCACGCGGTTGTTGTCGGGGGTGTTGCACAAACTAAATTGGGTGCCATCCAAGGCCACCAGCTGCCAGCCGCGGTAGAAGGCCTCGGGCTGGCGCTCGGACTGGGCCAGGGGACGCAAGGCACGGACCATCAACTCGGCGAACACCCGCCAGGGTCGAGAAGAGGTCAGTCCCGGAATTCAGGAAGAGCAAGCATTGAACGCGTATGTGACAGCGATATGTGAAAGCACGCCTTAATAGGCCAATGGGGTCGGATCCGTACATACATATAACGATCGGCGCTGGAACGGGGGCGGCGTGGATATTGCGGAGGCGGATGCAGGGGTTCGGCCTCTCGATGAGGCAAGTGCGGAGTAGGAAGGGT
>JAXGQW010000051.1:0-37793 GCA_040766265.1 Verrucomicrobiota bacterium | reverse complement strand
GGCGATAGGCCGGCGACGTGGGCATGTCCGCCAGCACGTCGCGGGAGTCGACGAACCAGCGGGTCGAGTTGAAGGACTTCACCGCCACATGGGGTGTGTGGCTCACGATCGCCTGCTTCAACTGGTCCAGCGTGTTCGTGACGTCCCATCCGGGGGCGCGCTGCGCGATCAATTCCCACTCGTTGGTCGATTCCAAGTCCCGCCAAGCGGGCGTTGGCAGGGCATTCAGTTCCCGAGCTGTCTTGGGTGTCACCCGGTACACGGCAGCGTAGTTTGCATTACTCAGGTAGGCCTGACCGACCGCGGCGTCAGTGAAGTTCGCCGTGCGCAGAACCCCGACGAACGTGTCGGGGCGTGTGCCCGGTTCCACGCCCAGGTAGAGCTCGCTCGCCGGGAGGGTATAGAGATTGAGCATCGAGGCCGGGTAACCTACCCGTTGCGCGGCATTCGTGACCGCCGCGTAGGTCGTCTCGTCGGCGGTGAAGATCACCATGGTGTTGACGCCAAACGGCTGGCTTGGCCCGGCCTCGGTCTGGATCCGCGCGTTGTTCAGCGGGTCCCGGATCGACGCGAACAACCAATCGCCTCTTGGCAGGATCGAGTTCGTGTTCCGGACAAACAGGAACAGGGTGAAACTGAAATAGTCACAGGGTGGCGGCGTCGGACCGAGGTACAGCACCGCCTCGTCGGGTCGCAGCCGGAACATGTCCAGGGCGTGGTCCACGGGGTTGTCAGGCGGCCCCCAGGGATGCATGGGCACCTCCAACCGTTTATAGGGCTGCGTGGCCTGGTTGCCCGCCGCCGAGTCGATCCACTTCTCGTTCACCATTTGGATCAGATCGGTGGCCTCGATCTTGCCGCTCGTGCTGACGATAAACTCATTAGTGAGCGCCGCGCAGAAGGCTGACCGGCGGGCATCATCAGGTTGCGCATGAGTTGCGATGGCCCACAAGACGACGCCGGCGTTGGTGAAGGAGCGGATCTTGAGCTTAATCATAGAGTGTCACTTTCACCTGCCGTCAGGGACTTGGCTGCGGCACGCTTGTAAGGGAAAAGCCAGTGTGACCGCAAGCGTGAATCCTCCGGTGACGAGGAACGCCCGTGGCGGATAGTGCCCGGCAAGTTCTGCAAGAACGCAACGGGTCAGGGCAGAGGACCCGGGGGGTGAGAATGAACCCTGGCAAACGAAAGGCCCGAACGCTGACCCGAAAGGAACAAGAACGCAGCGGCAAGAAGGTAAGGATGGATGTGGCGGACGTGAAGTCGGTCTTGGGCGAGCAGAAGGACTTGCTGCGGCCGGTGGTGCAATGAAGGCGCGCCGAGAGCGCACTGGCACGGCGCTATCCTCCCTCGGGAAGGAGACCGGTATCGCTGTGCCTGGCAATAATCCCGTCCAGAACGAGAAGGCACGGATTCTGAAGGGTTTCTGTGCATCTTTCGACGCAGGGTGCACTGGCTGATTCTGCTTCTTCGCTTCACCGTGGCGGCCTCGAATGCCCGCTGCAATCTGCTGCTGGAAAACCTGGCCGTCCGTCACCAACTCCTGGTGCTCCACCGCACCGCCAAACTACCACGGCTCACCCCGCTGGACCGTGCCCCTTGGGCTTCGCTTGGGGTCAAGTCCGTTGCCACCACCCGCACCCAAGTGAAGGCGTCCGACCACCACCGGCCCGGCAGGGGCAAGGTCTCATCGACCTGGAAGTGTTCCTCGCACCACTGCCACGGGGGCCGGCGGTCGGCAGGTTTGCAGGCCCCGCAGAAGCCTTCGATCAGCGGATGGCGCGACGCTCGCACGTCGAAGGCGGAACGTTACGTTTCAAGGCACGGGCCGTAGTCTACCCCTGAAAGCCGGTTGAGAACCGCTTCTCCACCGGTTCTCGACTGATCTCGCGGCGGTTCTCGACGCCAATCGGCGACACAAAACGGCCCCTTGATCGCCCGAGGGCCGGTTCACCACGAAGGCGCGAAGCGCTCGAAGAAGAGCTACAGGACCATGCGTCGTAGGCCCTGCTTGAGGATTGGCACGTGGAAATTGATGAGCAGGCCGACGTGCTTGCCGCTCAGACGCAGGTAGGTGAGAAGTTGGGCTTCGTGGATCGGTTCCAAGTCCTCCACGGCCTTCAACTCTACAATCAGGCTGTCCTCCACCAGCACATCGATCCGGTAGCCGCAGTCCAGGTGTACGCCCTTGTACTCGACCGGCAGAGGGTGCTGGGTCTTGTGCCGAAGTCCGGCCAACGCGAGTTCGTGGGCCAGGCACCGGTCATACGTGGACTCCAGCAAACCGGGACCCAGCACACGATGCACCTCGATGGCGCAGCCGATGGTCAGTTGTCAGAGTTTGTCGAGGTTCATCGTTGCTCCTCCTTGGTGAGTCCTTAAGCACAAACGAACTCAGTCGGCAACCGCGTGGACACCTCTCACCCCGTCCCTTTCGAGCTTCGTGCCCTTCGAGTCTTCGAGGTGAATTGGCGCCTACTTCGCCGCCATGAGGTCGAAGGCCCGGCGGAAGAACCGCGCCCTGCCGGTGATCCGGCGTACGATCTTGACCGCCTGCGCCCAGTATGACGTCGAAGATGCGGTCGCCGGTCGAGGTTCACGGATGGGCGTTGGACTGATACTGGCCGACCTCTCATCTGCGAAAACACTCGTGGCGAGGTGCTTTGAGGTGTCCGCTGGCAGCCCGGCTGTCCTCATCCTCCCAAATGATCAGAACTCGGGAAACGGTCTGCCAGAGGCTGCATTCGCCAAGGAGGACCGGTCTGCGAGGCTCTGGCCAGCCGTTCGCGGCCAGACTGACCGTGTCCGCCGCTTGGGGCGTCAACAACGTCCGGGCCGGACGAGGGCGAGTTCAAGTCGGCTGCGAGAACAGGTCGAGAAGCCCGCCGACCTTCGGAAAAGATCGAAACGCCGCCACCGCAGCGCCTCAGCAGTACCTCGCCCGTGCCTCTTCGAAGGTGATGTCCCCTGTGCGGAGTGGAACATAAACCCGGAGGACGCGTCCGTTGACGGCCGGGAGGTGGAGATCTCTTTCTCCTCTGCGTTCAGCTCGAAAGGATGGAGCGGAGGGCCGCTCTTCGGCTGGGTTAACGGCGATCCACACGTAGTCGGTATCATGCGGGGCGTCCAGCACCACGATTACTGGCTATTTGGGTCCGACGATGACACGGTCTTTACCGGTGGCAACCTAATGGTAGACTTGGTTAAGCATGGACTGTCGAATTGGCCAGCATAATGATGATTATAATTATCCATTAGCGAAGTTGCTGCGCCGTCGCCGCGCTGTTTCTCGAAACGCGGCTCTCAGCCCGAATGCGGAACCTGACGGAGCGGCTCACGCGTTTCAAGCCGCTGCAAGCGTGCGAACTTCGCGCTCTATATCCTCCGACTCAGTTCCGCCGGCTTCCGCGGACACAGTCCGTCGAAGGCGCCTCCTTCTTGGCGCGTCCGACTGTTGCTCGCGCTGCCAAATCCCCGGTCCGCCACCACACGCGCCGGTGTGGCGCTTGATGTGGCCGGTGGTGGTGTTGAAGATGATGTAACCTGTTGGGATGGTGCCGTTTGAGCGATCACCCGTCACCGCCGCCGACCAGGGGCACCGACAGCGAATCCGGCGCCCGACTATCTCCGCGCCTCCGAAACGGAGACGCAGGGCGGCGGTTCAGCGACTTGTTGGCCGGATTCGTTCTGTTTGAAGACTACGTGGTCGATGTCGTCCTCCTGAATGTGGTGGAGCCTGGTCCCTCCGCGTTCCCGGTCTTGATCGTAGAAGGCAATGATCTGGATGTGCTTCTTGCCGATGGCATGAAGTTCTCCGGTGACGATCCGAACAGTCCCGCGCTGCGTGACCATGCCCTTCGGGTCGTCCGGCCCCACTGCTGTAATCGCGGTCGGTCTCCCGGCATTATGGAACACGGAGCACAACCGTCCGAGATGCTCTTTGTCGATCTGCTGGAAGGGGACCTTCTCTCCTGTTTCTTCAACAATGTACGGGGCATGGTCCTGCGCCACGCCAACAAGGCACGTCAGCGTCAGAAATGCTGCTGCGGAGAGGAACCGCCCTCTCGAGAAAATCATTACCGGTGCGATAATTCTGCTCATGTCCCCTCCTGCTTTGGCCAACGCAGAGTGCAGCCACGACGGGTCAACGGCATCCGCACCGATGCGAGGCGTGATCCCGGCGTGGGCTGGCACGACTTGTTAGGTCAGAGGTTTGCGGCCTTGTACTCAAGAAGCGTGTAGACATCGCGTAGCTCCGACATCCGGCGAATCTCAGCGATAAGGGGTTTTAGCCGTCCAGTGGGTGCGTGATCAGCGTATGCCCGCTTCAGAGATGCTCTGATCTTTAGTGTGCCTATGCCGCCGCCGCTTTTCTCGGTGAAATAGAAAGCGACCTTAATGTGCCCGGTCCAAACGGATAACCATGCCACGGTCTTCTTTTTGAGGGTTACCTTGCACAGCCATCCGCCACCGTCCTTGTAGTACCGCCATTCAGGTGCGAACGAAAAACGGTCTGATTCGACAGTGCTCAGGAATTCACTCAGGACTGGGTAGATGTCGCCGAGCGCTCCCTCCAGGATCTCCGGTGTCGGGAAAACATCCGGTCTTCTCAAAAGTCGATCGTCGTTCATTTGGACCTACGTTGATTATCCGAACCGCCGGTCCGTATATGGAACTTCTTTCGGCGTAGCCTCAGCGCATCAGAAACAGCTCGCTGCAAGGCGGATAGGCCAGCCGCGCGCAAAGGCGTTTTCTCTGGCTGCATGGCGGTACAATAGCCCCGAGCGGCACCCTGGCGCAAGCTCGACTGGGCGCCATGGATCCGGCTGCCACCTTACGCCCCGTCACCTCCCACACGCGCCCGCCGGCGTGGCGCTTGATGTGGCCAGTGGTGACGTTCAGTATGAAGTAACGCGTCGGGATGGTGCCGGTCGACGGATCAGCCGCCACCGCCGCCGGCCTGATCTGCTTCCAGGTCCAAGGGGGTGAACTTTGAAGGCCACGCCAGGCTCCGGCGTCAATTCGGTCATGAAGCCTGTCCAAGTCCTGCTGCTCGGGTTGGGCGTCTTGCTCGTGGCCGACACCGCACGTGGCAAACACCAACTGACCAGGACGAGGGAACCACGCTGCCCCAACGCTGCTTCTCAAGATTCGCGTCGAGGCGCCGGGAAGCTGACTTCGTTAGTGAGTGACCTTCAGGCAGGCCACCGCCAGGATGGTTCTGGAGTTGGTCAGTCTGTTGGAAACCTGTGGATCGAGGTCAGCAGGCTTAAGCGCGAAGGGCGGAACGTCAGGACAATCGAATGGTATGTGTCCGACCTGGAAGGCAGCTTACGTCGCGGCCAACCGGATGCCTCTGCCAGGAGGCACATTCTAAACAACCTCAGTTACGAGATTGAGCGCTTGAACCACAGGCAGCCTTGAAAGAGCACCCGGCACAAAGAGACCGGAAGCAAATCCCAACCCAGAACGACTCTTGCGCTGGCCCTTACACCCCGCCCTCGATCATGCCCTTCTCGACCACGGCAGCCCGGATTTCATCGAGCAGCGTGATCGCCGCCACCAGCCCGTCATTGGTAGTTTGGACCTGCGCCCGCGTTGGCGGGTCGCTGATGGTCGGCGAAGCGTACCTGACGGCAACTTGGGCCGCGCCGGCCTGCTGCGCCGTGAGGGTCGCGCTATAAAAGCCGACCTTGGCGGACGCGCCCTACGCCCCCGGCGCCTCTCACACGTGCCCGCCGGCGTGGCGCCTGATGTGGCCGGTGGTGACGTTCAGGATGAGGTAACCCGTCGGGATCGTGCCGCTGGTCGGGTCTGACGTGACGGGCGCCGGCCTGATCTGCATCCACGTCCCCGGCGTGCTGGCCACGGTGCACCGCCACTCCCCGCCTAGCGCGCATTTCTCACCGACCTTCGAACACCGCGGAGTCGTTGTTATCGACCGGAGGCAGCCATGCGCGCTAGAAAAGCAAAACCGCGCCTCACCAAAACGAGGGAACAGGGACACAACGTCTCCGTGCCCCAAACCGCTATTCTTGCCGACAAGATCTTCGTGCGGCCTTCTATGGGCGCGGTTTTGCCACAGCCCGGACACCAGACGCCGCGAAGCGTGGCGACATGTCCGGGCTTGGGCATCGCGCCAGAACTCGCTCAGGACCCGCGTCCCGCTGGTCGGCGGGCCGGATGACCGTGAGCGTTGCCTTGAGGACGGCTCCGGCCAGAGTTCAAGTACGCAGGCATCGGGGCGGCATTCCTAGCCTTGCGAGCCTTGGCGGGCGAGATTACGGTTCCGCCATGAGCAAAGCTGACATTCTTGCCGAACTGCCGAAACTGACGCGCGAGGAGCGACGCGAACTGGTCATGAAAGTCCAGGAACTCGACGGCGACGAGTGGCTCGACGAGGGCCAGTTGTCAGCCGAGGAGAAGGCGATGTTGGAGGCGCGGCTCGCCGAGCACGAACGGAATCCCGGCGCGGCCATTCCCTGGAGCCGATTCGAGGCACGCCTCAGTCAGCGGCTGAATCCATGAGCTGCCAGCTTTTCGTCCGCCCAGAGGTGGAGGCGGACATCGCCGAAGCGGAAGCCTGGTATGAGGAACGCCAGGAGGGGCTCGGCAAGCAGTTCACGCGTACCGTGCGCGATGCCCTGCGCGAGTTGCCAATCAACCCATTGATCTACCGACTCCGCCACCGGCGCCTGGGCGTGCGCTGGTTCTATCCGCCGCGGTTTCCGTATCGCATCGTCTATCGCATCGAAGGCGACTCCATCGTCGTCTACGCGGTCCTGCACGCCAAGCAACACGACCGACACTGGCGTGCGCGTGCGCGGGGATCATAGTGTCCTGGCGGCTCGCGAACCCGGGCTGTCCCGTTGCCCACGCTCCTGACCCCCCTTTGCGCGCCCCCGTCAACACCAACCGGACCACGTCAGCCTGCTCCCCCGCCAGGTCGGAAACGAGCGCACAGACCGTCAGGCTCCAACATTCCTGGCAGGAAGCCCTCATGAAGCAGGACGGAACATGAAGGGAAGGGGAAAGAGTCAGCCGTCCTTCGTGATCCGCTCTGAATCATGAGGCACTCTGCCCTCTGTGTGCTCTGCGCCTCTGTGGTGAATCCCATTCGATGACAGTCATCGTCCCGTCGAGTTCAACGCAAAGACGCCAAGGCGCCAAGACGCAAAGCGCGCACAGAGTCCCCCCCCCGTCATTCATGAGGCCGCCCCGGATTCTCAAGGCACTGTCCCCCGCCCGTGCCTTCGGCGGACCGATGATGTTGCACAGGCATCGGGTCGTTTGGCAGCGCTGCGGCTTGACGCGGGCCCGCATAGATTCAGCACACAAGTCCGCATAGTCCGCATAGTCCGCATAGATTCAGCATAGATTCAGTATAGATTCAGTATAGAGTCAGTATAGAGATGCCTGGCCCGGCCCGTTTACTGTGAGATCTTTCGATGCCAATTGATCGGAGAACCCCTCCGACACTCGGTGACTGACAACTGCCGGCCAGCTCCACACGCCATTGTGCCGCAGACGGTTAGTGTCAGAATGCGCCCTTCCTCTCGCATCCTCCCGGAGTCTTCTGCTGCTCACCGGGCCGCTCTCTGAACACTCGCAAGAAGCTCAGGAAGTCGAAACTGGCACGCCCCATGCGTTGGGCGCTAGCGAATGCGAAGCATCCTCCCGGCCGGCGCGTCTCGAGACGGCGGCGGATGGAGATGTGACGCAGAAACAAGAACCAAGGCCTGGCGTCAAGCGCCGGCAAACGAAAGGACAAAGCAGTGAAAAGAAGAGCAGACAAAAGAGGGCTGCGTTATCATGCCCGCGTGTGGGATGGCTCGATCTGCGTCGCGGTGCTGCTGTTCGCGGCATCCGTCGCTCCACCGCTTCAGGCAGCGCAGCGTCCCATTGAGGACTTTCTGGTCACACAGGGCACGTGGTATGTTCCCTATAGCATGATGTGGACGGACCCGCTGCCCAAGGACGGCGTTGATTTGGCCGAGATCGACTATGCAGGTCTCAGAGGTGCGATGATGGAGCCCTACGGCTATTCGCTGGGAACCACGGTCTCCGGGAAGGTGACGGAACGACCCTTGCGGGATGGGCGCGCGGAGGTGCAGGTCCTTTTGCATACCCGCAACGCCCTGTCATGGGCGGACGATGCGGCGGACGACAACAACTTTCTATTCGGCTGCGACTGGTGGGAGGTGGTGTTCTTGGGAGCCGCGCCGGCCCTTGGGGACTGCACGCTCCAGCTCAAGTTCATCAATACGGCGCCCAATGCGCCGCTGCCAGATTTCTGGCAGCTTGTTTTCGGTCCGCAGGAGGGGCAGGAACTGCTCTCGGTGTACTTCATCGGGCAGGCGAAAGGTCTCTTGGCTGACGGCAGCCCCGGGCATATGAAGATCACGCAAGTAGGGCTGATTTCAGTCGCCCCCCCGAAACCGCCGCTGTTCGACTCGTATCCCGCCGGGGATATCCTGCTGAAACGCGTCGGGCAATAGGCCAGGCCTAGCTTGCGTGCAGCGTATCGCCTGGACCAACGCCCAGGATCCAAACCGCCGTCACCTGCAAGTGTGGAGCCCGCCATTGAAGCGCAGGTGACGGCTGCCTGAGCGGCTACCAGGGCGGCGGAGGAGTTATAAGCCTGCGCCTCCGGCACCTCCCACACGTACCCGCCGGGGTGCCGCTTGATGTGGCCGGTGGTCACATTCCAGATCAGGTACCCGACCGGGATCGTGCCCGATGCCGGGTCCGCCGTGACCGCCGCCGGCCTGATCTGGATTCACGTCCCGGGCGTGCCCGCCGCCGTGCACGGGAACTCCCCGCCTAGCCCGCATTTCTCACCGACTTTCGAACACCGCGGAGTCGTTGTTATCGACCGGAGGCAGCCATGCGCGCTAGAAAAGCAAAACCGCGCCTCACCAAAACGAGGGAACAGGGACACAACGTCTCCGTGCCCCAAACCGCTATTCTTGCCGACAAGATCTTCGTGCGGCCTTCTATGGGCGCGGTTTTGCCACAGCCCGGACACCAGACGCCGCGAAGCGTGGTGACATGTCCGGGCTTGGGCATCGCGCCAGAACTCATGCCGAAAGTCGGCGGGCCTGTGATCGTTGTCTGGCTTCCGTTCTGGTACGCGGCCAGGCGCAGGGCGGCCTACGGCTCCTTCCGCTGTCAGACTGACCGACCTTTTGCGTGTGGAAACGCTCGTGGCGAAGCCTTCTGGACCGTCCGATCCGAGCCCCGGTGTCGTCCCCCTCCCGGCCGATCAGATTTCGGGAAACGGCCTGTCAGAGAGCTGCATTCGCCAAGGAGGACCGGTCTGCGAGGCTTTGGCCAGCCGTTCGCGGCCGGACAGACCGTGTCCGCCGGTTGGGGCTTTAAGAAGGTCCGGGCCTGGGGAGCGCAGGTTCATGACCGGCGCGGAGCCTGGGCGTGTCGCCAATCACAGGTTTAGTTGATCAAGCGCAGCCCCGCCCGTTGCACTGGTGGTCGCCGCCGCTGAGCCACCCGCCTTCAGGGATCATTGTGAGCGGCGGGGACCGGCCCGGCTCCGGTCAACCGCCTGGAAAGATCTCTGCACTTTCTTGAAAGAAACCTGAAACTGGACCGTTTCACCGGTCACGATGCTGAACAAGCAGACACGCCGGGCCGGTGGACAGCCGGGGCGAGCCCGCAGGTCAGGGGCAGGGCGAAAACGCAGGCCCAACCGGTGGACGGCCGGGACCAAGGCGGAGCCGGCACCGGAAGGCTGGCATACCTGATACATGGGGGTGCTGGCGAATGCCGAACATCCATCCCGCTGCTCCATCGAAGGAGGGCGGCGGACAGAGATGGAACGTAGAAACACAACCCAAAGTCCGGCGCTAAGCGCCGGCAAACGAAAGGACAAAGCAGTGAAAAGGAAACAGAACAAACAGTGCCTGGCTCATCATGCCTTCGTGTGGGGCTGCTCGGCCCCCGTCGCGGTGCTCCTGTTCGTGGCAGCCGTCGCTGTGCCGCTTCAAGCGGCGCAACGTCCGATCGAGGACTTTCTCGACACCCAAGGCAGCTACGGGTGGCTTGTCATGAGTTGGCTCGACCCATCCCCGGCGGATGGAATGATCTGGGCCGAGATCGACTATGCGGGGTTAAAAGGTGCGATCCTCGAGTACTACGGATATCCTTCCTTGGGAACCACGTTTTCTGGGAAGGTGACCGAACGGCCCCTGCCGGATGGCCGTGCGGAGGTGCAGGTGCTGCTGCACACCAAGAACGCCCTGGCGTGGGCGGCCAATGTTGCCGACGACTGGTCATCGGTAGAGTATGTATTCGGCAACGACGTGTGGGATGTGCTCTACGGTGCCCCGCTGGCCCTTGGAGACTGCACGCTCCAGCTCAGATTCATCAATACGGCGCCCAATGCGCCGCTGCCAGATATCTGGCAACTTGCCCTCGAGCCGCTCGATGGGCAGGAATGGCTCTCCGTGCACTTCATCGGACAGGCAGATGGCTTCATGGCTGATGGCAGCCCGGGACGCATGCAGATAACACAGGTGGGGCTGCTGGCGGTCTCGCCCCCGAAACCGCCGTTCTTCGATGCGTACCCTGTCGAGCACATCCTTATCAAACCGGTCGGCCAATAGGTCAGGCCGAGCTTTGCGCAGGCCGTATTGCCTGGACAAACGCCTAGCCCGCATTTCTCACCAACTGTTGAGGTCATCTGACTGGTCACCGTCACATTTCACATGAAATGCGGGCTCTCAGAAACCCGTGCCCCAAACAGTTGGACCCAATCTCGACCACACCGTGTCGGCGTGCCCGGGCCGCCCAAGCGGTTGGGGCCTAGCCCGGCTTTGATGAACCGATGAGCCGATTCTGCTTGTTGGGCGCGGGTTTCACAGACCCGGAAATCTCACCCGCGCACCGTCCGGAATGCCGCGATCGCCCCACTGGTGAGATTTCCGGGCTAGGAGTCAAACCGCCGTCACCTGGGCGTCTATGCTCGTCATTCAAGCGCAGGTGACGGCAGCCTGAGTGGTCACCCGGGCGGTGTAGGAGTTATAAGCCTGCGTCCCCGGCGCCTCCCACATGTACCCGCTCGCGTGGCGCCTGATGTGGCCGGTGGTGGCGTTCACGATCAAGTACCCGACCGGGATCGTGCATGCTCTGACGGGTCCGCCGTGACCGGCGCCAGCCTGATCTGGATCCAGGTCCCAGGGGGTGAGCTCTGAAGACCACGCCAGGCTCCGGCGTCAGTTCGGTCATGAAGCCTGTCCACGTACTGCTGCTCGGGTCGGGCGTCTTGCTCGTGGCCGATACCGCGCGTGGCACACACCAACTGTCCAGGACGAGGGAACCGCGCTGCCTCAACGCTGCCTCTCAAGATTCGCGTGGAGGCGCAGGTGACTGGGGCCTGGGCGACGTTGGCTCGTTGGACGATCAGCCTGGCATCATGGAAGCCGCCCGCCCATCGGCTGCGATGGGGCCTCGTCGGCACGCTGCACGCCCCGGTGGACTCGCACTCCGAGTCCCAAGTCGGTTACGGCTCGGCCACGGGGATCTTGAAGAAACATTGCCAATCGCCGTAGGCCGAGCCGAGCGACACGCGGCGGCCCTGGTACCATTCGACGTGTCCGTCCTCGAAGGTGAAGTTGCCGCCCTGGGGCGCGCCGCCGGCGCCGCGATGCACCGCCGTCAACACCTGTCTGCCTTCGTAATCCGTCGTCCAGCGCAGCCGCGCATCATAGATGTTGGTGCACTTCGGGCCCACGGCTTGCAGGCGGTCGATCAGGACCGGGGCCGACGCGAAAGGCCCGTTGAGTTTCTTGCGGAAAAACCACTCGGCAGTGCCCTGGGCGTAGCTGGTGACGTCGGGATCGCCCGTGCGGCGGCCAGGCAAATAGAAGTAACCCATCAACTGCAGGCCGCTGTCCGACGTGATCATGCCACGTTCCGCGACCCGATGCCAGACGTCGGTCGGACAAAACAGCACGTCGTTTCGCGCGCGTTCAGACTTCGCGGTCGTGCGCTGGTTGCGGATGAGGTAGAGATTCCAGAAGTTGCTCATCGACGGTGTCATCCAACTAAAGCCCCATCCATCGCGGTTGTCAGGGAATGCGTTGTCGAAGTCGTTGGCATAGAGATTGACCGCTAATCCCCATTGTTTGCCGTTGCTGGCGCACAAGGATTTGTGCGCTTGAGCCTTCGCTTTGGCCAGAGCCGGAAGCAGCATCGAAGCCAGAATCGCGATGATGGCGATTACCACCAACAACTCGATCAAGGTAAACGCCCCACCGCCCGTCGTGCGCGCCGAAGGCCTGGCTTTCATCGGATGAAGTCCTGCGCTTTCTCGAGATGTGTTTCTGAAATCGGCTCTTAACATGCCACAGGAATTTCAGTTCAGCAAGGGTGGCACTTTGGGCGGTGCCATGCCTCGCATCTTCTCAGCAAAGCCTGTCACCGAGGGCGCGAGGATGCGTGATGATTGATCGGGACGGCTGCGGGAGGAATCGAACTAGGCAATCGATTTGTGGCGAGAGCCGAAAAGCGTGCCCTCATCATGGAGTCAACCGCTTGTGTGCGGACCCTGGAATCAGTCCAGGGATGGCGTGAATGGGGCGATGGCCCAGTCCAAAGCGGCTCGGTCGGCGCCGGTCTGTCCGCCGGAGATGATCTTGCTCACCACGGGCGGTAACCTGCGACGCCGCTCTTCAAGACGCAACTGGCATTCGCGGCGCGCTGTTGGCAGTCTCGGGCCGCTATGGGACGCCCCTGGACCAAAGCCGAGATTCACTTGCTGGGCACCAAACCCGATTGGGAGGTCGGCCGGAAACTTGGCCGGCCGGGCAAGGCGGTCTGGGCGAAGCGGCAAGCGTTGGGCATTCAAGCTCCGCCTCCCGTGCACCCCCGGTGGACCAAAGCGGAAGACGAGGTGGTTCTCTCGATGCCGGTTTCGGAAGTGGCGAAGGCGGTGAACCGAACCAGAATGGCCGTTCGCATTCGGAGAAGAAAACTCCTGCACGTCCTTAAACCCGACAGCGGCCCCAAGCTGCTCACTCACAAGGAAGCCAAACGACGCATCGAGGTTTCCCAATATGAGTCAAAGGAACAGGAGGAACTGGTCAGGTTTGTCGGCGGTCCTTACGAGCCACCGTTTGTTCCGATCGGCGGATGGCTAGAGTGCAGGCTACGAGGCAACCTCAGGGTGGGCGGATTCACCAACGCCCTAATCCCCTGGCCGACAGCGGAAGGCCACGCCAGGCAGTTGATCATCTGCGGTGACCTGGTCAAGGCGGTGAGAATCGAATCGCGGCCCGCGTTGAGCTTTCATTTCGGAATCTCGCGGCAACTCGTGTCCGAATACCGCCGGCGGTTAGGGGTCGAGCGACCTAACCCAGGCAGCACGCGGCCCTTTTGGCGCAACGTCGAATTGGCCCGCTCGCCTGAGGCGAAGGCGAAGATGTCGCGACAGCGGGAGGGGCGGCGGGACCTGATGCCACCGCAGGACCGCGAGCGGTTGCGGAGAGTTCAGCGGCGGCCCAAGCCGCTGTCGATCAAGGCAGGCCCGTGATCTGCATCTGACGCCGTTGACTGACAACACTTTGCGAGGTCGGGCCGGGAGTCACGAAGCGGTTTCCGGCTCAGGTCAGTTGCTCCGTCAGCCATTTGCAGCCTCAGCGCCCAGACCAGCATCCGGACTTCGAGTTGTACACGTGCCATCACGCCCAAGGCGGAACGTCAGGCTTCACCGACATGTCCGGGGGCTTCGAGCGTCGTTAACCGGCAACCACCATCAGCATCCGGGTCTGAGGTCCCCGACGTGGCCCGTACAGTGAGAAGCTGATCCCATGAACCGACAGAGTGTGATTTGTTTCTACGCAGGAAGAGCCCAGAGTGACAAGACAGACTCGCGTTGCGCGGCCAGAATGCCGCCTACAGGGTTATCAGTGCTCGACATGGACTAGATGCCAGGCCATCCTGGACTCGTCTGCCGGGGGCAATTACGGCCCTCAATCTGCCCAAGGGTCGGCAAATTGACCCTCTTGGCGATTCACGAATGGCGGCCGGATGGTCGCGAAAAAGGCGCACGTATGCAAAGTGAACCTGCGAAAGCCGATGGGACCCAGCGTGAGGATTCGGTGAGACTAGGAGTTTACGTCGCTCACCGTGTCCAGGAGATTACTGTTCTACCCCCCCGGCCAGAGAATAGTATTACAGTGCTGGAATCTACCCTGCGGGTGGTCTTGACCAAACGAATGCGAACACGATCACTTGCCAATGACTGGGTGGCGCCATTAGGGATTCTCGCTTCCCTGTCTACCGCGCTCGTGACGGGTACATGGGCCGGAAAGGACGCCCACTTCGGTTTTTTTCTCTGTGCCACAACCGTTGACGCGATCTGGTTCATCTATGCGGTCATCAAGGCCTGGGGTTTGCCCAGACAAGATGAAGTCATTGATCAGGTTGTTGGGGACCTCAAAGGCACGGATCGCGAATCTGGTATTTCGCTGCGGTCGTCCTCTGTAACCTCCCCTTACTCACGCATGATGGGGCCGACGATCAGCTGATTGATAACGTTCCTAGTCAGGAGGAGTGCACATATGACCAGAGTTTATATTCTTCTCTACGATAACTCATTTGTCCGCCATGAACTGAGGACATTGCTCGACACTGCTCCGGAAGTTCTCGACTGGCGGTACGATACGCCAAATTGCTTCTACCTGATCTCGCGCGAATCTGCCGAGAGGCTTGCCAAGATCATTGAATCGCAGCGGAAGACCGAAAAGTCTCGCTTTCTAGTGGAAGAAGTGGGATCTAATCGCCAAGGTTGGCTAGCAGCCGATACCTGGGACTTCCTAAACCTGAAGAGCATGCAGCAGTCGGAGCGTACGGAAATCTCGGAACCCACCGATGAGATAGGGATGAAGCGCAATCCTTCTGGGAGGTATGAGTCTATCGAAGCCCACTTGGAAGCCGTCAAAAGAGAGAACCTGGACTGGGACAATACTACAGGTTCAGCCCGCAAGTGGTGGCTAGCGTTCGAGGCAGAGAATCAACACCGCAAGCCGATCATCTTACGGCTCGCGCGTGAGCTGAGTGATCGGAACGCGACGATCACTGAGTTCTTCTTAGCCTACGTTTACTCTAATACCGACAATATCCTTGCTAACCTCCACTACCTTGACTATGTACGCCTCAAGAATCAGGAGCAGGCCCGGAAGAACCAAGAAGACTCAGCATCGAAAGCGCCGGGTACCGGTGCTTCTGATGGCTCCACGCAAGTGTCGGCTGCACAGTCGCGCGGTGCCAAGGCAGAATAGATAGGTGAATTGTGCAGACATCATTGGTTATGCATCCTTCCCCAACCAGCACTTTTACTGCGTCACGTTTGTCCTCGTAGCTTCAAGGGATCCCGAAATCACCGCCCCCGCATCAATCAGTAACTCCCAATCCAGGTTGTGGTCATCCTGTCGCTTCTGAATTCACAGCACCTTGATTCGTCCTCGGGAGTCTACCCGTTCCTCCCGGACCTCCGCCGTCAACTGGTCGATGTAGTCCCGTACGTTCCTACGGAACCGCAACCGCCCTGCGTCGAGGCGCCAACACGCTGCTGGCAGGACGTTCGCCCTTGCCGGATGCCGAAGGGGAGCCTCATGTCGGTTTACGGCTGACCTCGGGGCGGTCTACGGGCGGAAGGAGGAGGGACTAACCGGGGTCGGGCGACAGATTCCGGCGAGGTCGGCGCGAGGCGCGTCGGAAGGCGCGAGCAGTAGGCTACCCCTGGACGCCGGTCGAAAACCGCTTCTCCACCGGTTCTCGCCGTTTCTCGCGGCGATTCTCGAAGCCATTCGCCGACGCAAAACGGCCCCCCCGGTCGTCCGAGGGGCGGTTCACCACGAAGGCGCGAAGCGCTCGAAGAAGAGCTACAGGACCATGCGTCGTAGGCCCTGCTTGAGGATTGTCACGTGGAAATTGATGAGCAGGCCGACGTGCTTGCCGCTCAGACGCAGTTAGGTGAGAAGTTGGGCTTCGTGGATCGGTTCCAAGTCCTCCACGGCCTTCAACTCCACAATCAGGCTGTCCTCCACCAGCACATCGATCCGGTAGCCGCAGTCCAGGTGTACGCCCTTGTACTCTACTGGCAGAGGGTGCTGGGTCTTGTGCCGAAGTCCGGCCAACCCAAGCTCACGGGCCAGACACCGTTCATACGTGGACTCCAGCAAACCGGGACCCAGCACACGATGCACCTCGATGGCGCAGCCGATGGTCAGTTGCGAGAGTTTGTCGAATTTCATCGTTGGTCCTCCTTGGTGAGTACTTAAGCACAACCGAACTCAGTCGGCAACCGCGTTGACACCTCTCACCCCGTCCCTTTGAAGCTTCGTGCCCTTCGAGTCTTCGTGGTGAATTGGCGCCTACTTCGCCGCCATCAGGTCGAACGCCCGACGGAAGAACCGCGCCCGGCAGCGGGTATTGAGATGGATGGCGCACAGGCACTCGCACTCGGGATTGTACCAGCTCGCTGTGGACACATTGGCCACCCAGTATTCATAGATGCGCTCGGGACAATCGCAGCAGGGAATGGCCAGCGGCAGTTCCCGGAGCCGGATCACGCGGAACTCATGGTTGTCTTTCATCGGCGAGCGTATAGGTTGCGCGCCGACGGAAGGTCCAGTGGCGATCAGTCCGCCTGCTGCCAGGCGCTCAAATGCTCATTCAGCGGGTGCAACTGCTCCAGGATGGTCGAAACGGAAATGCCAGTGGCGGCCCCGCAGGAGCCGATGCTGTCATAGGCGGCTTGCATGACCCGCCACTGCTTCCGCTCGCGGTAGTACCGAAGCAGGCCCTGAATGGTAAGGACAAGCTGATAGTGGCCATCGACCGGCATCGGGAACCTGCCCTCAGCGGCGAGTTCCCGCAATCGGCGGTCGCCGAGACCGGACAACTTGGCCAGTTGCTCGACGGTGCGCTAACTCCTGTCGGACATGCGCTTGTCTGAACCGCAGAACTTGCTAGGCTTCCAGGAAAGCAACTCTGCGGTTGGCAAACCGTCGGAGACCAGGAGCGTGAATATGACCGCATTCAAATTCGAGGGAGTCAAGATCGAGGAGGCGCCTAAGACTGCGGTGCCCAAGTGCCCCAAGTGCGAGAAGCGTTTGGACCGGGTCTGGATCAAGACCAAGGGGTTGGGGCTTGTCGAACAGAAGCAAATCATCATGTGCCCCTACTGCGAGATCCTGCTTGGGTACGGAACATTCTCCGTTTGAGATAAAGACGCATCATGCCTGTTGTGCTTCAATGATCCACCCGATGAACTCGCCGGCCTGGAAGAAGGGCCGCGCCGCCTTCGGCAGAGACAGCGGGTCGAGCGGATGCTGGTAGCCGGCAGGGGTGGTGACTCACACGGCAGAAACGGTCTGCCGATGTCCTGGTTCAAGGGCGTCGGCACAGAAAAGCCGAGTTCTGAGGATTTCGAGGTGTCCGACATCGCCTGCGCTGTCTTGACCCTCCCTGTGCTCGTTCCTTTCAAGAAACGCTCGCCAGAGGCCTGCATCTATAAGACGAGCCGCTCTGAATTTACCCTCCACCTGCCACGGCGGGCAGGTCACCTCTTTGGCGTCCTCCCGGTCCCGGCGCTCGTCAATACGCCACCCGGAACGTCGGGCTGTCCTCGGGCCGGCTGTGCCGTCGGTCGTAGAGCCGGGTCGTCGAGATGTTGGCGTGGCCCAGCCATTCCTGGACCTTGGTGATCTCCGCCCCCCGTTCGAGCGCGTTGGTCGCCGCCGTCGCCCGGAGCGAGTGGACGCAGAAGCCCGGCACGTACCGCAAGGTTGCTGCCCTTGCCATGGACCCGCAAATGCGCCACCCCCCCGCGCAGGCGCACGTTCTTAACCTCCAGCACGCACAGCTCCTGTCGCCGGAGCCGATCTACTGGTCCGCGGGGGGAAACCCTCGCGCTCTGGGCGCGGAAATCATGGCTTGGCACCAGGAACGGCTTGCAGCAGCCCCGCCTCATTCCGCTCATCGCTCCCGAACAATGGACGTCGGCATCCCAACCGCCCCGGCATACACGATGATGATTTCCGCGGGAACCCGTCCCTCATTGATGCCATAATGTCGCATGTTCACCAGCTCCACGATGGGATCTCCCGTTTTGAGACGGAGCTTCTTACCATCCGCGCTCACCACCGTGAGTTCCCCCTTGACCAGCACGCCAGCGTTGATCATCGGGTGAAGGTGAATGTCTAGCCGCGCCCCCACGGGGATGATCACTCGGCGAATCGTGACTTCGGGCTGGCCTGCCGGATACGGCGGCAAGAGGTTCCCATCCCAGCTCCGCGTGCTCTTGGTGAGTTGTTGGGAGACAACGGAGGCGCTCGGGAAATCTCTCCTCGGCCGAACCGTCGCACAGCCCGGCTGAAGGGCAAGGGCCAATGACAAGACAATGAGGGTTACGGCGGGTGTTGGGTTCATTCAATCGCAGTTCTCTTTTCTAGCGATGCGCAAGGGCGCCTTTCAGCTACTGCCAATAAGAAAATGCGGAACGTACGCCGACAACGCAAGTCTGCACGTGAACCGCGCGCCGCCGCACACGGCTAGGCATCAAGCAAGCTGAACCGTACTCCCGCTACGCCTGCACAGCAGTGCCCAAAGGCTCAGGCGGCCTCGCGGTGATAGAGTTTCAACAAACCTCCCAGACGTTCAAGACTACGGACTGTGCCAGTGGCCTCACCGACCCGAGCCCTGGCTGGCAGAAACAGAATCACGTTGTCTTTCCGTCGTTAATTCCGGCCTGCATGGAAGTGGAACACATAATCGGATGTGTACTCGCTGGCCTTGTTCCCGGCAGTGGGCCGGTTGCTGCTCCGGCGACAGTTCCGGGGTGGCAGCTCTCAATACGCCACCCTGAAGGTCGGGCTGTCTTCCGGCTGGCTGTGCCGTCGGTCGTAGAGCCGGGTCGTCGCGATGTGCGCGTGCCCCAGCCAATCCTGGACCTTGGTGATCTCCGCCCCCCGTTCGAGCGCGTTGGTCGCCGCCGTCGCCCGCAACGAATGAACGCACAAGCCCGGCACCGAGATCCCCACCTGCCGCGCGTACCGCCGCACGATCCGCCGGTAGAGCGTCGTGCCGCACAGCGCCCGTTCAACCGTTCCCCCCAGCGGGTTCTTCAACGGTCGGAACAGCGGACCGTCGAGGTCGTCCCCGTGCCCGGCGGCGTCCAGGTAGGCGTTGATCCGTCCCAGCGCCTCCGGATGAGCCGGAACGTGCCGCAACTTCTCTCCCTTGCCGCGGACCCGCAGGTGGATGACGCCCCCCCGCTCTCGAAGATCACCCACCCGCAACCCGCAAACCTCCGCCCGCCGCAGGCCGTGGCAGAGCAAAGTCGCCAAGACCGCCCGATCCCGCTTGCCCTGGAGCGTCTCGGCAGCCGGCGCGTCCAGCAGCGCCCGCGCCTGCCTGTCGCTGATCGCCGGAGTCTTGCCTTCACGGCTTCCACCCTTGGGACGCCGCACCCCCCGTGTCGGGTTCGACTCGATAGCCCCCGCGTCGCACAAGTGTTCACACAGACCCGACAGCGCCGCCAACCGCCGGCAGACCGTCGCCGCCGCCAGGCCCCGCGCCTCCAGATCCAAGCGCCAGGCGATGACGTGCGCGCGGGTGACGCGCCGCAACCCCGCAGCCTCCCGGATCCCGGCGAAACCGAGGAAGTCCGCCAAGTCGGACTGGTAAGCACGTCGGGTGCGCGGGTTGGTCAGGTTGGCGTACCACTCGACCTCGGGTGGGACCGTGGCGAGGTGCCGGAACTCGACGGCGGTCAATCCGGAAACGGGCCTCTGGCCTCGCGCGGCAACGTCTTCGTGCACAGGCAGTTTCGCTTTCATCGTGCCTGCCTTCTAGTCTGAGTAAGACGCATTATCCAGATTAAAACCGCGACCGATGGCCGCTGGGCCACAGGAGCCGATCACTCGCCGTCTGACGCCATCGAAGATCAGCGGGGGGGGCGAACGCCGGCTCTGCGGCGCGCTTCGCTCAGGCCGCCACAGTCCTGTCCCGTCTCATAGTCGACTGCCAGAGCCGTTCGTTAAACCGGGCGATCAGCCCCAGACACCCGCTGAAGTTCTTCGAACACGCTTCGAATCCTATGCTCACAGCATCGATCTCATCGTTGTGGTAACTGCCCGAGCCGTCGAACTGTTCGACCGCTTGCAGGAAGCCCGGCACCCAGGAGCCGGCCACCAGGTTCACCTTCCGGTGCTCGGCCAGAGCGAACCACTGGTTGCAGCGCGAGACTTTGTCGCGGTGGACGTCCACGGTCCGCACCAGGATGTTGGGCGGCATGACTTCGCGCAGATTATCCGCCGCGGCCTTGAACGCCGCCACCGCTTCGAAATAGACCGGGATCAGCTCCGCCACCGCAATCGCCTTGATCCGGTCCCGGCTCCTGGGCCACCCGTGCTGCCACTTGACCACGTCGGCGATCCAGAAGTTGCCGTCCGCGTCCATCGCGCACCGCGCGCCCGCCGTGAAGTCCGGGTCCCCGCTCTTGCTGGTCTCCCGGCTGACGGCGGCTGGGTCCCATGCGCGCACCCACCGGAGTCCTTGTGGCACCTGATCCGGCTGCACGATCTTCAGGCAACTCGCGTCGAGCAGGTGACCTCCGCGCGGCACCGGTTGGCCGCTGTAAAGCGCCTGCGCCCAGTAACGAGTGAGCCGGGCCATCTGCTGCCGGATAAACCGCGCCGATTTCAGCTCGGGGAAGAGGGCTGCGGCGACCCGGCGATTGAGCGGATCCCCGGCCTCGGCCAGGGCGGGCAAGTTGACGCACCGCCAGGGTTGGGGGGCCAGCACCATCCCGGCTTCGAGTTCATGCTTCGGGTCGCTGAGCCTGCCGACGAGGTCATCGAGGTGCCACCGGGTCATGATGATGATCGCGATTCCCGCTTCGGTGAGCCGCGTTAGCGCCGTCGACAAGAACCAGTCCCACACCTTTTCCCGCATCGCCGGGCTGTTGGCTTCCTCGGCGTTCGCCAACGGGTCATCGATGATCAATAGGTCCGCCGTCGCTCCCGTCAGCGAACCGCCCACGCCGACCGACATGCACCCACCTCCCTGGGTTGTCATCCACTCGTGCGCCGAGGCGCTCCCGCCTTCCCACAGACGACAGTTCGGGAACAGGCTCTGGAACTCGGGCTGCCGCAGCCGTTCGCGGACCGCGCGTCCATGCCGGATCGAGCGGGCGGCGGCGTAGGAGGCGACGATGACGTGCCGCTCGGGGTGCCGGCCGATGAACCAACTGATGAATTCCTCAGCCACCAGGGTCGATTTGCCGTGCTGCGGCGGGCAGGTGAGGATCAGGCGCTTGTCCCGGCCAGCCTCGGCGCGTTCGAGCAGGTGGCAGACGTAGGCTTGGAACCCGGTTCGGGAGAAGACGAACCGGGCGTTGCAGGCCGCGATGAAGGTCGCCAGGCGATCCTGCGGCTGGACCAGCTCCAGCTCAGGACTCGGTGCCGTTGTCGCTGTTTGTTCCGTCATCTCCGTCTGCGGTTTCTTGCGCCGTAGGCTGATCGACCGGGACTTGATCGAGGCTGATCCCACCGTCGCCGCCGGGAATTTTCATGATTCCGGTTTCGAGGAACACCTCCACTTTCTTCTGCGCCTCGACCGCCGCCGCCACGCGGCCCTGGATGGCTGCCACGTTGACCTGGGTGGCCAGCGACACGAGCGGCGTTCCGTCCGGACCGGAGTGTTCGAGCCGCTCGGTGGGTAAGCCCGTCGCCAGTTGCTTCAGCCGGGCGGCGACGTCTGCCATCCGGGCGGCGTCCGAGAAGTTCCAGCGCGCCGGTTTGATCGTGGTCTTGCCGTCCGCGCTCGTCGTCTGCGCCAAGGGGTACTCCAGCATCGCCTGCGCCTTGGCGATCAGCTTGCCAGCCATCTGGAACGCCTCTTCCCGCGTTTGCTCCATGCGCTCGGCCCAGACCCCCGCCTTCTTGACCAGCTTGGCTTCCTCGGCCTCGAACGCCGTCTTGGCGATGTGGTCATCATACGCCGCGGCCCGCTTCGGCCAGTCATGCTTCGAGGACCAACGACCGATGAGGGTTGCACTCTTCGCCAAGCGCCGTGCAACTTGTCTAACCGAGCGTCCAACCCCCAGCTCGATGTAGGCGAGAAAAGCCGCATACGCCGGGTTGGACTCACGCGGATGTCTATCCAGCAACTTCTTCATGTTCGATGATCCAGCCCGTGAATTCGCCGACCTGGAAAAACGTGCGGGCTGACGCGGGGAACATCTTCGGCTCAAGCGGGCGTTGGTAGCCGGCCAGAGAGAGTTCCTTGCGGAGGATGTCATCGGGCTTGGCTCCCACGGCGAGCTTCTGCTGGAGGGTCAACCGGCTGAACGCGGTCCCGACGTACCCCGGCGGCATTTGAATCTTGTCCACAACAACCAACGCCCCGCCTGGCTTGGTCAGGCCCTGGAGCCGTCGCAGGAATGAGGCTCGCGTGTCTACTGGCAAGAACATCAGGACCAGGAAGCAGACCGCGAAATCGAAAGGCTTGTAGTCGTAGGACACCGCATCGGCCACGACCAGTTGCGGCGGACCCTCATACCGGTCGGCCATTTCGCGGCTTTCTTCGATGGCGAAGAACCGCGCCTGCCGCTGTATGAGCGTTTCCTTCAACGCCAGGCCGATGTTCCCGGTCGAAGCGCCGATGTCGTACACGACGCCGTTACGCGGGATGTAGTGCCGGCCGAAATGGGTCACCGCGTTGGTGGCCAGGTCATACCAAGACAGACTTTCCCTGACGTGCTCATCGAAGTGCTCCGCCACCGCGCGGCTGCGGAACGTCCAGTTTCGGGGGATCTCCAGAGTCTTCATCATGCCTCCGCTGTGTTGACCCTCGGCGCGCTCGTTCTTCGCCAGAAACGCCTGCCACGGGTTCGCATTTTGCAGGAACGGCCATCCTGGTACGGCCTCACCCGCCACAACGGGCAGATGACGCTCGAACAGTCCTTGATCCGTTCGACCTGCCAACAGGAGCAGTCGAGGCACTTGGCCTTCACGGCGAGCGCCTTCGACCGCCGCCCGTAGTAGACCGACTGGAACAGACCGGCCCGACTCGGACTGTGCGACGCGATCTGCGCCATTCGCTCGGCCACTCGTCGCTCGGCGTCGACGGTCGCGCTGGCTGTGCGAATTTCCACACCGTTCGCTAAACCGGCTTCGCTGGCCGTAGGCGCTGTTTTGGTCGTTCTATCGGCCAGGCGGGAATCGCCAGCCTCGACTGACGCTAAGCCGGTTCTCGGTCCCTTCAATCGGTTCTTGGTCGTCATCTTCATTCGGGTTTCAGGATTCGGTCGCGGATCACGCTCGCGACGTGAAACATCATGACTGGCGGCACCGCCCGTCCTAGGTGCTCCCACTGCTGCGAGTACGTCCCCGTTAAACGGAAATCATCAGGAAACCCGCAGATGCGCTTCAACTCGTCGATGGTCAACTTCCGCCGCTCGGTCGGGTGCGTGACCGACGCGATGCCGGGATGACCGTGTGAAGCGCAGATCGTCGGACACGGCTGGTCGGGATGTGGCCGCACCAGATTGAAGTACTTGCTCGAGCTTTGGCCGTACTTCAGCCTGTCCCACTCGCGGCCCACCGCGTACCCGCTCATGTCCACCTCGAACTGATTGCTCTTGGTTCCCAGGATCGTCGGACACGGTTGGTCGAGGTCGAATTCCCGCCCTTTCTGGTCGAACGCCGCGCCCGTCCCGCCCCGGACACGGACCTTGAACTGGCCCTGGCTGGTGGTGGTGATGGCCGGACACGGCCGGTCGGTGACATCCCCCGCCGAAGGAAACTCCCCGCACGTGTCGTGGATCACTGCTTCGACCAACTCCAGACCTTGGTGGCTGGTCTCGGGGTTGTAGGACCGCCCCGCGCTGACTGTTGGGCTGGGTGCGTCCGCCGCCTTCCATGTCGGGCCGTACTTTCCACGTATGATCGTCGGCAACGCATCGCGCAGCGTGTAGCGGAAAGACAACGGCTTCGGAAACGCCGGGTCTTTCCCCAGGTCCTCCCGCACGCCGATGAAGATGGTCCGCTGCCGGGCCTGGGGCACCCCGAGCCACTGCGCGTCGAGGACTTTACAGCCAACACGATACCCGCACGCCTTGAGCTGGGTCAGGATCGCGATAAAGTAGCCCTTGGCCACGCCCTTCACCAAACCGCTGACGTTCTCGGCGATGAACGCGCGCGGTCGGAGCCCGTCCACCAGGCGGATGTACTCGAAGAACAGGTCATCCACGCGCTGGACTGTGTCCGAGTAGCGTTTGGATTTTCCCCAGTGCTTCTCGCGCTTGCCAGCGGTCGAGAAGCTGGCGCAGGGCGGCGACCCTTCCATGCAATCGAGTTCACCCACCTTCAGGCCCGTCGCCTCCAGGATCTCCGACGGCTGGATTTGCCGGATGTCTCGTGTGTCCAGGATCGTGTCCGGGTGGTTGGCTCGATACGTTGCCTGCGCCGCCTCGATGAATTCCGATGCCCAGGCAATTCGAAAACCCGCCATACGAAATCCGAGGCACGACCCACCGCACCCGCTGAACGTCGAGATGACGCACATGCCGTTGTCCGGCACGGCGGCGATTTCAGCCATGCTCGGAACGTGATAGGCTGGCTTTGTTGCGTTCATCGGCGACACCATTCCAGGATCGCGGCGGCTACCGAACCTGCACCCGGCGCAGCGTGTTCATACCGACGCCCGATCTGGGCTTCGCGCTCGACATCCAGTACGGCAACACCAGCTCGCGTTTTGGCATCCTGAGCTTGGCGCGAGAGTTCTGCACGGCACGCCAGCAGCGTCACCAACGCGTCGTCCAGCCCGTCGATGGCCTGACGCAAGGGCTGGAGATGGGGCGGGTTCATGAAGGTTTGCCGGACCACTGGAACCCGCACTTGGGACAGACGTGCTCAATCGGCAGGTTCTCGTCCACGTCCCGGAAGTCTTGTGGCGGTGTAGGTCCGGCGGCGTCCGTCAGGATCGCCGCGAGCGCGTCGTCATCGAACCCGGCCAACTCCGGCTCGCCACCCTCCGCCCTAATCTGGTTGAGCAGTTCAACCAGCGCCCGGTCATCCATCTGGCCAAGCTCCGCCAGTCGATTGTCCGCGACCAGGTGCGCCCATTCATCCGCGTCGGTCGCGAACTCCTGGTAGTCCACGGGCACGTTGATCACCCCGAGGACCTTCGCCGCTTCATACCTCCCGTGGCCCGACACGATGAAGCCCGACCGTCGTGACACCACGACGGGCGAACGCCATCCCTGGTGGGCGATGACCTTCGCCAGCAGCGCCACCTGCGCCTGCGGGTGTTGGTTCGGGTTGCGCGGGTTCGGAACCAGCCTTTCGAGCGAGACCAGCTCGTCAAAGGCGCAGTTTACCGGGGGTCCCGAAGGCTTCGGCGGAACTGCTGCGCGTCTTTTCGGTCTTCGTTCATTCATATGCTCTTTGAGGGCTGGCGCCACATCTCCGATCGCACAGACGCCGATGATCCTCGATCAGTGTCCCATAGTTGCGGCCATCGTATCGATGTCCCCAAGTCCGAGACCGTGAGGCGAACGTGTCTGTCCATGCTACTCGAAATCGTGGTCCGATTGCGTAAACGGCCCGCTTTTGCCTTCAACAACGTGTCCTACTTGAGCCACCCGTTGACGAAGTGACAGGGAGCTTCTGCCGCAGGGCCGCCAATCGTTTCACCAGGACATCGCGCACCGTGATCGGCTTGCCAACGCCAGTTAAAGCGCGGCTGGTGTCTCCAAATGGTCCGGCGACACTCTTGGCCGGTCTCATTCGAGAGATCCCGGCAGCAGATCGACACGCAGGTTTTGCTGGTCCGGCTTGACCTGTATCAGCGGGAACCTGCCAATGCACCCGCGAGTTCTGCAATCGCTTGGCGAGTCGTTCTGCCAGAAGGTCGCGCACAGTGAGTTGCTTTCGTTTATTCATACTGCTTGAATCCTGTTGAGTTTGTCTTCGCATAGCCATGGTTTGTGCTGATCAACGGAGTGCACGATCGCAGCTCGTGGTTTCCAGAAGCCCTCAGCGCCTCCCACTCAGGTGATCTTGTCGGCGGGTGAATGCGCGGGTTCTGGGGATGCGGTCGAAGCTTGCTCAGCGGCAGCTTCCGGACCGTGAGTCTGAGGTGCGGGTTCATGGTCTTTGAGCATCACGAGCTTCCTGACAAGTGCCGTGAAGAGGGTGCACGGCAGGACTGCCAGGAAAGGATGTGATTCCCAGCAGGTAAGCCGTCCACCTGCTGCTGCTGCCGGATACTAAAGTATATCCGGCAGGCAGGCAGTGTCCCTGCCGGAAACTGCCGGAAATCATTTTCGGCAGGTGACAGGTCATGCTTCCTTTGACGCACTACGTGCAACTTCACGGCCGTCCTCCGTGATATGTTGCCGTGCCGTGTTCCCTTCCCCGAGGGTCTCAACCCAACCTTTGTTGCGAAATTCCCGCAGATAGTCGGTCAGCGTTTGTCGGGGAACATCCACCTTCTTGGCCCAAGCCGAGATGCTCACCGGATTCTCGGCGCTGCTGTCGGCAATGGCGGCGAGCAGCCTGCCAGAGTCGTGCACCTTCTGTCGCCCGCCTCCGGATTTCTTCAACCTAGCGGGGTCGAGCGATTCATCCCTGACGAGCAAGGGATGCGACCAGCGAACGACGAAAGGGGCCACTGGCGGAAATGTTCGCAGGGTGGCTTCAAAGGTGAACGCGCCTTCCTTCTCGTGTGGAGTCAGCGTAACAATGGAATCGGGGTCACGCGCCCAAACGCCGGAACCAGAAATGCGGTCCTGGCTTGCTTTGCTGGAGGCGGTGCCCTTCGCGAAGTGCGCGGGAACCAGAACCGCTGCGCCGGTGTCATTCGCGAGCGCTTCAATTGACCCGAGCATGCCTCCGATGTCCGTGGGAGAGTTCTCGTCATCATCCTTCTCAAGCAGCTTGTATGCGGGGTCGATGACGATCAGAGCGAAGTTCTCGGCATTCCGTTTGATGATCTCGGCGTGCAATCTCTCAGCCGTGACCCGCTGACCGCGAAGCGTCCAAGACAGGAGCGATCGCGAGCGGAGTACTACACCGCGTGCAGCGGCGATGTCCTTGATGCGCTCGGCGATACACCAGCGTGGCAGTTCCAGATTAACCATTAGCACCCGTCCAGGCACCACCCTTCGCCCAAGCCAGGCAATGCCATGCGAGACACAAACTGCTAGGTCCAGACTCGCCCAGCTTTTGAAGCTCTTGGATGGCCCGCCAAGAACGGCCTTCTCGCCTCGCCGAAGGAGTCCTTCGACGATCGCGGGCGGTCTTGGCAGCTTCTCAGTGACGAGGGTCGCCGCGTCATCGAAAGGAGGAAGCACGCGGGTGCTTTCTATCCCGGATTCCGGCATCCGCGCGGGTTCAGGCACATAGAATCTTGACGCGTGGTCTAAGGAAGGTGCTTCAGGCGGAGCGATGGCGTCGGGAAGTGTGTTCATGGCAGGAGAGCCCAAAGGGCGCGTTCACGTTCGAAATCATCCGGATGAACCTCCGTGAGGTCATTCAGGTCCTTGGCAGGTTCGCCGTTCAGGCGACGAAGACCCGAAATGCGAAAGGCGTCGATGGCCGCTCCGACGCTCCGGAGTTGCCGAGCCCAATGCCCGAGCGCCTTTTGCCCGGCAGAATCGTCATGCGCGAAAATGCGTACGCGCCTGCTGCTAAACAGCGGCAGGGCCTCGGCATGGATGCTGAGTCCCGCCCCCAACATCGCGACAGGAGCACAATCCGTTTCCCGGTCTTCGCACCAGCAGAAATGAAACGCGGCGAGCAAGTCCGGTCCTCCCTCCACCAAGGCAATCGCGGGGAAGCCCTCGGCCTCACGGATTCCGAGCGGCCAGGCGGCTTGTGACCCAGGAAGCGTGTAGGCTTTCTTGCCGCCGATCTCCGACCATTTCTCGCCGTCCATCCGCCGGGCCTGGGCGTTCCGGTGACTCCGGTCCAGGACGAACCACGCGGACCTGCCTTTCCATGGTCCAAAGCGCAGCAGGCCGCGGTCGGCCGCGAGGCCGACACCTTCGACCGCCAGGCCGCGCAACGCGGCGAGCTGACGGTGCTGTTCCGCCGTGCCGCTGGTCAGGGCAGGCAGGAGCAGAGACGGTCGCGTGGTCGGTAGACGTACCGAGCGAGTGGTGCCGGCCATTTCCATCAAATGATGAGCGGCTGCAGCATCGTCTAGATGCAGAGCAGTTGCGACAAAGTCGACCGCGTCACCACCTTGACCCGTGCCGAAGTCCTTCCACCGACGCCCGTTTTCGAACACAGAAAATGAAGCGTGTTGGTCCTGCCGGAACGGTGAACAACAGGACGTGGCGGGCGCGCCGGGTAGACCCAGCCGCTCCCAGATATCCGGGATCAACAATCGTGCCTTGGCACGTTCGAGTGGTGAGTCGAGATTCATGCGCGGGGAGCATCTGCGTTCACTACAGTCGCTGACGGGTCGATCGCCGCAGGGGCCACATGGTGAGTACTCGTCATCCCTCTTTCGGGCGACCGTTCGCGCCGTTCCGTTCTCAGGCTTGCGAGCCGGCGCTGAAACTCGCTGCTGCGCAGGTAGTCCTGGACCTCTGAAAGCAAGAATCTTGGCCGACCTCCGATCTCGTGGCTCGGCGGGTTCCACCGCCAGACGGTCCACGGGCTGACATCTAGTTGTCGTGCGAGATTAGAGCGGTTCAGGTACGGCTCAGAATGTGTGACTGCGCTTCCGGGCTCGACCGCAGTCAACTCGCCAGTCAAGACCCGCAGCGCCGCTTCCCGACGGACGGGCGGAGCCGCAAGGGCCGCTGCGATCAGGGCTTCGAGAGACGTGCCTCGCATAACCCCCTCAGGCCGCTAGGAGGCGGTCGACTTCCGTGCGCGGGATCGGAACGCGTC
Source organism: Verrucomicrobiota bacterium (assembly GCA_040766265.1). GTDB lineage: Bacteria > Verrucomicrobiota > Verrucomicrobiia > Limisphaerales > J093 > MWFF01. Next base: position 8,859 of record JAXGQW010000051.1, on the reverse strand, counting down.
GCACCCCACGCATCCGGCGATTTGCGATCTCTGTCGCGCTTGCCGTCTGGGCGCTTTTTGTGACCGAGTGTGGTCGCACGTCCCTAGTCACGCACTAGGCAACTGCACGCGCAAGAAGTAACGCCGAGTACCCCCAAAGTGGCTACTGGAGGGGTACGGTTAGAGACAGAGTAGGGCTAAGAGGGCCTAGTCGCTTGCCAGTGCTTGAAAGCACTTCTCCAATGAACTGATGGCTGCATTCTCGCGCTTGGCCTTCGACTTTCCTTTCGCTGATGGTTTGTCGAAGAGCGCGAATTGACGTCTAATAAAGGCGTATCCTGGGTAGTACCGCTCCCTCGTCAGTTCCTTTGGGTACGCGTCCTCCAGAAGCAGCCAGTGGAGACGCACGAGTTCCTTTCCCTCTCGCTTCTCTGAAAGGAGGGCTTTGGTTTCCGGGCGGAGCGCTATGCCTCTAAAGCGCTTTGCGTCGTAGAACGATGAGCCGCGGACAATACGATGAAAGACGGCCAAAAGACCCCTTGGCACTTTGAGTGGGTCGCATTTGGCGTCGCGGTACGTCTCAAGCGCCGCCTTCGTTTCGGGGGAGCACTGGTCCAGCAGCCACTTGTCAAAAGGTCGTGATGGAGTTTTCAGTTTGGCGCAAAGCGATGGAAGGTCCGTGAAATCGTCAGGCGAACATAGGGGAGAATCCGGAGCCTTCCACTTGGCAGTTGCTCGGGCCATTTCCTTGTAGGTGATCTTCGCCCATTTTCTTGCGGTAAAGTAATTGAGTCCAGGCAACTCGGCGAACGGCGGAACATTGAAGCGCTTGTTGCTGAGTGCCCAGTCCAGCCAGCCTTTGGCGACTTGGTTGCGATCACTTGACCACTTCCAGAGCTGAGGCCCACGGTTAGTCTTGCATTGATAGCTGATTGGGGAGCATTTCGCGAGCCCGATGCTGTTCAGCGTGTCACGCACGTGATCATGCTGGCCAGGGTGCAAGGTCATCAACACAGGCCAGAACTCTCGCTTTGACGCGACCGGCTCGAAGACGTGCTTGCATCCTGGAGCCGCGTCGTATAGGTCGCGAAGCGGGATCTCAATGAGATCCAGGAAGGCGGCGAGCGATCTGCACCGTTCTTCTGCCGTGCGCTGGAGCGAGGTCGCTTCAGTCACAAGATTTGCTAGCCCTCTTATGCAGATCGGATTTCGAGCCTGGACGCGTTCAGGATCATCGAAGGGCTTCATGAAACGGCGACCTCCCAAAACCAGCCGGCGTCCGCTTCCGGTGCGGTGCTGAACTCCATTCGCTGGGTAAACTCCTGTTCGGTGACCTTCATACTAATACCAGGAATTGATACCACATTCACGCCGGTCGTCCAGCTCCGTATTCCGGCAACATCCGTTCATTGAAATCAGTGCTGAGTGAACGCGATCCCGGCGCACAGCATGGACAGGATTGCTCACTGGTCTGGGGGTCGGTGCTTCTGAGCTGCCCGTCAGCCGCTGGGCTCTGCATCACCGAACCGGGCTACGGTGGTCGACAGAACTGTCAATCACGTTCCGCGACGCCTGGGTATGTGTAAGTGCCATCACGGTCTCTGGCGACCATGCGACGCGCAACCTCCGTGCGGAGCGGTTGTGCACCAGCCCAGCCGCCCTCGACATGCCGCGCAGCCGGTATTTCGCGTTCCCGGGGAGAACCGACGTGGATCGGGGAGGAGCGCTGACAATTGAACCCCGCCCGGAACCGGGAGCGGCCCCCAACGACTTGGATTCGGCACGCGATATCGGGGAGTCTCTCGCGATGGCGGAGCCCGCCCTGGCCGACTGCCAGCGCCAGACAAAGAGTCCGCGGGCTGCCGCCATGGCATCTGAACCGCTGAAATCGTGGTCCGAGAACCAGTTCTGGAGCGACTTCCTCGACGAGCGGGATGAATTCCCGACGCTCAAGCGGATCGAGTCGCAGGAGGCGGGGCATGACATCGGGTATGAGCGCGCCACCCAGCTCTGGCTCAAACACAGGCCAGAGTGGCGGGCGGCGCATGGGATCCCGACACCTATGGCCTGCTGGAGTTGCAGATGGCGGGCTGAATACTGCAAGTCTCTGACGACGAACCGCGGTTTCAGGTTCACCTGGCCGCGGGCTGTGCGGAGGCGTCCGTGGAAGCTGCCCTTTTCGCTGCCCACCCTGTTTTGCATTGCCCAGGCTTCATTCGGGTATATCCTCTCGGCCATTAGCCTTATGGAGCGTAGGGAGAAGACCAGAACCCGATGGAGAGTCGAAGTCGGCTCCGCCGTTCGGCCTCCCATCACAACGCATCGCCGGAGCTACTGATCGGACCCTGGGCCATGATCTGGATTGCACCTACCGAGAAGGACACCGCTACCAGCACCCTCGAACAGCGGCTCTGGGACAGCGCCGACCAGTTCCGTGCCAACTCGGGCCTCAAGGCCCAGGAATACTCCGGCCCGATCCTTGGCATCATCTTCCTCCGGTTCGCCGAGGGCCGGTTCGCCGCTCTGCGCTCCAGGCTGGAAAAGCAGGTGACCGGGTCTCGCCGGGGCAGCCGCGTGGACGAACCCGCCGCGTACCACGCCGAAGGCGTCCTCTACCTCCCGCCGCATGCTCGCTTCGATTTCCTGCTCAACCTGTCGGGGCAGGTGGAACTCAGAATGAATTGAGACATGAATACGAATCTACGCCAATTCAAAAGAACAGTCGTGATTCATAAACCGTTCATCCGTAACTGGATTGGTACGTTTTTGAATCTGGACCGGAAATAAGTATCAAAAAGCACTTGATTCACATGTCAAGACAACAGAGTATCAATCAGCACTGGCCATGAACGGACCTGAACGCTTAGCCGGCCCGAATGTGGTCCAGCAAATAAAACATGCGTGCCTCGATGATGATGTGTATCTCGGTGGACCTACCCAAAGGAACATCGCTCTTTGGGGGCTATCGCGGGCCGTGCTCATCGAAGCGCTGATACGTCACATCGACGAAGGGTGCAAGATACACGTCAAAGTTTATGCCACGGGCGGGCAGGGCTATCACGGTAGCCTTCTGCTCGACCCAGATGATACCGACACCGTCTATTTTGAAGTGAAATTGCAGGACAATCGCGTGCAGGTGCACTTGAGCCGAGTGTGGCTTCGGGTGCATGAACACAACACCGGGTATCCCCCGCTGCCAAGATAGACAAAGACAACAGATTTGACCATGAGCGTTCATCCAGAAATCTGCTTCGCCTGCGGCGAGGGCCACTATCAGGAGGTGATCGAGGATTATCGCCTCGACCTCCCCGAAGGCGAAACCCTGACCGTGCCAAAGCTGCTGGTCCTCCGCTGCGACAAGTGCGGCGAAGACACCATCCCGCCCGAATCCTCGCGGCGCATCGAGACAGCGGTCGATCAGCACCAAGACACCTTGCCACCAGCCGCAGTGCAAGCCTTCCTGGAGCAGTTCCAAGTGGACCAGACTGAGGCGGCCGAAGCGCTCGGCATGGGAGGAAAAACCCTGCATCGCTGGGCACGCGGCACGCAGCGCGTGAGCCGTTCGATGGGATACTTTCTGCGGGCGTTGATGGCTCACCCAGCAGTCTATGAGTGGATTAGGGATCGGCGCTGGCGGCGCGCCGAACAGAAGGCAGGCGAGATAATCGCCGTGCAACTTGGCGGCTATTGGGAAGCTGATTATCAAGTCCGCTTTCCTGCAAGTTTGGGTCGCATCGGCGGAGGCCAAGTCGAATCCGGAGCGAAGCCGGCTGTCCGCCGCTTTAATGCGGCACGCGCTCTTCTCACTGCAAACATTCGATGAACACCTTTTGGGTCACTTTCTATTCATACAAGGGCGGCGTTGGCCGCACGATGGCACTTGCAAACGTGGCCGCAATGTTGGCCAAGGAAGGTCGCCGGGTTTTGCTTATCGACTTCGACCTTGAAGCGCCTGGCCTAGACGCATTTGAGGGTCTCGGATGTGCCAAGGGGCATCCAGGCGTGGTCGAATACGTCGCCGAGTATCTAGCCACCGGGAAGTCCCCCTCAGTCGCCTCATTTGTCCGCGAGTGTGTTTCTGCATCTACGCATCTGCGCGGCAAGCTGTGGTTGATGCCGAGCGGAAAAAAGGACCTGCAATACAATCGCGACCGCGCGCGGATTAACTGGGCAGACCTTTACGATAAATTCGACGGCGAGAGGTTCATCGAGAATTGGAAAGCAGACATCGAAAGGACCTACGCGCCTGACTATGTGCTGATTGATTCCCGAACTGGCCTGACGGACGTTGGCGGAATCTGCACGCTCCATTTGCCGCAGTTGGTAGTGCTCCTCTACTCGCTGAATGACCAGAACATTCACGGTATTGCGGGGGTTGCGCGGGCTATCAGCAAGGCCGAGAGTACCCGTCCCCCTCAACTCCTCACGGTTTCAAGCCCTGTGCCTCACATGCCAAAGGAAAAGACCGGGTTACTGCAAGAACGCCTCGACTTGGCGGAAAAGGAACTTGGGATAAAGCCACACTGTCAGATTCACTATGACGGTCGCGTGCCGCTCAAGGAAAAGATTGTGATATGGGAAGAAATCGACCCCGTCATTTCCGAACTCAGTCGCCGGAATCCCAGTTTAGCTTCCGCGCGGGGATTCAGATCTCTTTTGGCCCATGAATACTCGATGCTTCGAGAGAAGATCGTGGAATACGATGTGAGGGGTCTCGATTTTCTCATCAAAGAAGTTGGGCGGGCGATTGAGGAGTTGGACGACCAGCGGGCGACTGAAGCTGTTGAAGCCCTGAAGCGAGATTATCCGGACAGGCCAGAGTGCTATTACCAGATCGCGCAGTTTTCGCGGGCCTTCGGTCGAATCGGTGACGTTGAAGCCGCTCTGCGAAAAGCTATTGAGGTCGATCCATTTTACTCGCCAGCTTCGGCAGAGTTGGTCGGCTTCTTGAAGGTCAAAAAGCGCTACAAAGAGGCGATAGCGGTTTGCCAGGCTCGGCTGAAAGCTATGTCCGACAAGGCTGATTCAGAGGTAGAAGACTCGCTTCGAATCGACTTGGGTCACTTGTGCATGACTGCCGGCGAATTCGATGAAGCGGTTAAGGTATATGAGCCGCTGCCGCGTCGCGTTTCAACGGAAGAGGGTGACGTTTCACTTCTGGCAAATGCTTTCAACTATGCGGAAGCCCGAAGAAGGGCAGGCAAGCCGGTCTCTGCAACCGAGTTGAAGGAAATCGTCGCACTTTATGAGCGGGGAGCTGCCACTGAGGGGGTTGGTTCTGCGGTGATTCGGTTAAATCACATGCAAGCCATGCATATTCCGTATGCGCTTCTTGGCGATGTTGACCGCGCCCGACAATTACTCCAGCAGGTGCAGGATTTGGCGACAGCCGTCTCGCCAAGGGAACGCATCTTTTCCGTGGTCACATACACCGAAATACCGGCCGATGAGTTGCTCCAGCAAACTCGGGAAATGCTCGAAGCCATGAACAGTGGCAGACTTTGGGACGGAACTCCTCTCTCTGCGGCGTAGCCCGCCGGCTGATTTCGGGGCGTTTCAAGACGAATGGCCAATGTGAACGATGCCCCACGCCTACAGCGAAGACCAGCTTGTCGAGCAGCCCGCCATCGGCTTGTTTCCGGAACACCCTTGCCGCTGGGTTAGGGGATAAAGACATTCATACACTACTCATGCCTACACTACCTATATCGCGACTGGTGCGCGTGCCGATACGCCAGATGTGGCAAACCGAGCCACAAGGCTTCACGCCGTGGCTGGCCTCCAACGAAAACCTCCCGCTGCTTGGCGAGGCGATCGGTCTGCAACTGGAGCTTCAATCGACCGAGGAGTCGGTCGGCGATTTCCGGGCTGACATCATTTGCACGAGCCGGCCCGAGGGCGGTTTGGTGCTCATTGAAAATCAGTTTGAACAAACCGATCACACGCACCTGGGACAAATCCTGACGTACACAGCAGGCATGGAGGCTGTCATCATCATCTGGATTGCAGAGCGGATTCGGGATGAGCATCGTGCGGCCATTGACTGGCTCAACGAGAAGACCCCGGACGAGATCAGTTTCTTTGCATTAGAAATCGAACTCTGGCGGATCGCCGATTCGCCGGTCGCCCCCAAGTTCAATGTGGTCTGCAAACCGAATGAATGGACGCATCAGGTGGCGGCGGCCAGGCGCCCACCAAGCGAGCAGAGCCAGTTTCGCTGGGCCTATTGGTCCGGGTTTGTGGAGCAATCTGTGCTCGCACAGATTGCGACTCGCCCGGTTAGCCCCAATCGTCAGGGCAATCTGCCCATCATTACCTCCTGGCGGGACTTCATTCTCCAGGTTTATGTCAGCAATATCACGGGAGAATCCTCGATCTACTTGAGTTGCCGGGGTGACAACCGGTTTCGGAACTTTGAGCGGCTTCAAGCGCGGCGTGAAGAGATCGAGCGGGCCGTGGGTCGTCCTCTGAACTGGACCTGCAACGAGAGTATGAATCGCGCTTGGGTGATCCTGGATGCGCCGGGTCTCAACCCGTCGCAACGAGACGACTGGCCGCGGCAACACCAAATCCTGGCGCAGATGACGGTCGATTTCTGGCGCGCACTTGATCCCTTTGTGCGCGTATTGGATGGGCCTCAAGCATGAAGGCCCACGCCTACACGGAAGCCCAGTTCAGCGTCACGGGCGCGCTCTACACCTGCCGACCGGATTTGGTGGGTTTCATCAACGGACTGCCGCTGGTGGTCGTCGAATTGAAGAAGCCTGGCGTGCCCGCGCGCGCGACGTTCGACGAGAACCTGACCAGCTACAAGCAAGCCACTGTATGAGCAGAAGTGCACGGCCCTGTTCGAACACGTCTACGAATGCTATCCGGGAGAAGGCCGCAGCGTGTACGCGGCGGTCACTTGACTCGCAAAGCTGGAATTGGGTTGGCGTTCGCCCGGTCGTAGGTTCAGGCCATTGTCGCTAGAATCCCCAGCAGCCTTGCCTTGTCCCGCTTGCATGTCCGGGCCGTCATTGCTGCCAGAATCTCCCGCGCTTCCTGGATGGCCGACTTGTGGACGTCCTCGCCCAACATCTTCGGCATCGCCTTGAAGATGGCGGCGCGGAAATCTTCCCGCCCCGGCCGAAAGTAGTGCTTCATCACGACCTCCGCGGTCCGGTGACCCGTGACGCGCTGAACCAGTTCGAGCGGGACCCCGGCGGCGAGGGCCAGGGTGATCCACGTGACGCGGAAGGAGTGGAAGTCCCGGACCGACGCCCGGCGCTTGCCAGTCTCGCGCTCGGCCTGGAGCCCGTCGATCTTCAGCGCCCGACGGTTGCCGCGCACGATCTGGCAGCCCGTCTCACGCTCGATTTCATTCAGGTAGCCCGACACCGCTCCGCGACTGCAACCCGTCGCAGTCATCACCTGGTCGAGCGTCTGGCCGTCCATGTACGCGGTGAACACCACCCGCATGTTCTCCGCCTTCGAGGTGGCACCGAGCCGGTCCATGTAGGCTAGACCCTTGGCCCGGACCGTCTCGGCTGTCTCGACCGGCAAAGCGTGCGAATCCGGGGCGGTCTCGAACGCCTTCGCCAGGACCTGCTTCACCCGCCACGTGATCCCGTCCGGGTTGTTGCGGTACATCTCCGCCGCCTCCGGGAAGCAGCAGCCTTTTCCGCCCGTCACCGCCCGCGCCCGTTCCAGTTCCTCCCGGAGCATCGGAAACACCGGGATGTCCACCGTCTCGCCCGTCTTGGCGGTCTTGACCGTGATGAACCCCGCTTTCAGGTCGACGTCATCCCACTTCAGAAGGCAGCAGTCGCCGCGGCGCATCGCGGTACACATCCCCGTCACGATCACGGGCCGGATGAAGTCATCCTGGGCGCAGGCCTCGGTGATCGCCTTCAGTTCCTCCACCGTGAACGGCTCCCGGTTGACGGTTTCGGTCGCCTTGGTCACGAGACCGTGGAACGGGTTCATCCCGTCGGTCAGATGCGGGTGCAGGTGCTTGAAGGTCGCCCGCAGCAGCTTCAGGGCGTCATTCCACGTCTTCGGCGACACGCCCCGCTCCGCCTCAGCGTCCATAAACGCCTTCGCGGTCTCGGGCTTGATGGCCACGAACTCCTCGACGCCGCGCTGGTGTTCCGTGGCAAACGCCGCGAACCGTTCCAGGGTGATCCGGCACTGCCTGGCGTAAGCAGCCCCCGGCGGCTTCCGGCGCGGGATCGCCGCCCAGTGCCGGGCCAGGTCGGCCAGCTTCGGGAACGTCACTTCACGACCGGTCTTCAACTCCGCCAGCTTCGTCAGGGTCTTCTCGCCCGTCCGGTCCTCTTCCAGTTGCCGCAGTTGCTTGTCGTGGGCCTCCATCGCCCGCCCGCGTGACCGCTCGAACTCATCATCCCCGATCATCGTCCGCTTGGGGGGACGCCGACCGGTGATGGGGACCTTGAGGTTGACGACGGTCTTCCTGCCATTGACCATGAACACGCCGTACCACCAACTGCTGTTCTTTCGGATTTCGAGCGACATATTTGGCCTTTGTGCAACGCTGTGCACTACTGTGCACCGTTCTGCACTACTTTCGGGTCATTGCCAAACAATTGCCAAACAAATCCCGATATACCGGACTTAACTCCTTGATAGTCAGTTGTGCAGCTTTAGACTCACAACCTGAAGGTCGTTGGTTCAAATCCAACCCCCGCAACCAATTTACGTTGCGCCGCAACGACTTAAGCCGCTGGCCTTCGGCGGCTTTTCTTCATTCTTGGCACGATTCTTGAATCCCAGCCTCTCCGTGCACCACTGTGCACTACTGTGCACCGCTCTGCACTGTTACCAAACATTTGCCAAGCATTTTGGCGGTCAGGCTTGCCTTCCCCCCTTAGCCCGCAG
>JAXGQW010000050.1:0-38300 GCA_040766265.1 Verrucomicrobiota bacterium | reverse complement strand
TTATGCGGCGCCTGCCCTGACGCACCGCCTGGTGACGTTCGAGGACGTGGCCGGGTTGCGCTCGTTGAGCCCGACCTGGCTGGGCAAATCGCGCCAGGACCGCCTCGGCTACGAGACCGTCCTCGAGTTGGTGTCCGAACTCTCGCATTCGCACCCGAGGTTTATCCGCGGTCTGAATCCCGGGATCGATTGGGGCAGGGCTGGGGTTGGATCGCTGGTTGTCACCCCCAATGCCGTTCGGCCTTCCATCGAGACCAAGGCCGACAAAGTGGAAATCTCCCTCGGTTCCAGGACGCTTCAGGTGCACGATGCCGGCGGACAACTGCTGGCGCACTTCCCGTGCAGCATCGCCCGCCGGGTCGAGAAGCGCCCCATCGGAACACTTCGGGTTGTGGTGATCATACGCGCCCCGAGCTACACCTTCGATCCAAAGGTCTTCCCCGAGTCAGCCGAGGGACGGCGCCTCGGGCGCAAGCTGCTCCTGCCGCCAGGCCCGAACAACCCGGTCGGCACGGCCTGGATCGGACTGAGCCGGCCCGGCTACGGCATCCACGGGACGCCGCACCCCGAGGATGTGGGGCGGACGGAATCGCACGGCTGCTTTCGGCTGGCCAACTGGGATGCCGAACACCTGGCCGATCTGGTCAGTGTGGGAACGCCGGTCGTTGTCGGGCGCTAGCCCGCTTCCGCCCTCCTCGGACATGACGGGGGACTTGCCATGAATGGCTGGTTGTTCGCTCATTCTTGCATGATGTGTTGCATGATGTTTTGTATTGCATTCGCGCCCAGCGGTGATCAGTCTCACCTCGTCTCCACTGCGGCGGCTCCGCCACTGGACCCTGTGACGTGGTGTTCTGCCGCGACGGCTCGTGGATCAGGCAATCAGAAAGGCGAAGCTCGTCGGCTTCTTGCCATGAATGAAAGGTCAACCCTAACGCCATGAATGCCCCAACCAATCGAATCATATCGCTCGGTTTGCTCGCCGCTCTGACGGCATGTTTTGCCGCCGCCGTCGCGCAAGCCCAAATCCCCGTCCTCTCCACAAAAGACAAAGTCGCCTCCCGCGTCGGCGTCTTTCGCGGCGGATCCATTTTCACGCCGGATGGCCTCGGCCACACCGGGCAGGCCGGCGATCGCGCGGTGGACTTCGGGATGGGCACCGGGCCCGTGTACGTCGAGGATGCGACGTTCCTGAATGCTCTTGCCCAGAATGACGAGATGTCAGTTGCGCTCTGGGTCTACAAGTACGACACCGCCGACGGCTCGGGCTTTTGGATGAACTCGCCTTCGAGCAACGAAGGCACGCGCGGTTTTCAGGCCCACATCCCCTGGAGCAACAACAATGTCTACTTCGACACCGCCGGCTGCTGCACCGCACCCCAGCGCATCAACGCCAGCGTGGACAACTGGACCGGCTGGTCGGGCGATTGGTTCACGTGGCACTTCCTGGTCTTCATCAAAAAGGGCGCCGACAAGCAAATCTGGATCGACGGCCAGTTGTTCCTGGATCAGGAAACAGCCAACCCCGGCATCGCCGCCGCCAAGTTGCCGACCGACTTCACCGACATGTACATCGGGTCCGACGGCACCGGCGCCGGTCTGTTCCATGCGCTGGTCGATGACTTCTCGATCTACGGGACCGCGCTGAGCGAGGCGACGATCGCCCAACTCTACAGCGGCACGCTCCCAACCGCCTTGCCGGCGAGCGACAAACTCACCGCCTACTGGGATTTCAACGACGTTCCGGGCGAAGGCATCTTTCTCTCCGTCAGCCCGGCTCCGAACGCCACAGGCGCCGCCCCCAACCTGATCCGGATCGTCCATGTCGATGGCGTCGTGCCCTGGGAGGCAGGCAACGTAACCCTCAAGGTGGACGGCGTCACAGTGACGCCCGATTTCGACAAAGACGCGATCACGGCCACCCTGACCTACGTTCCCACCCCTGCGTTCACCGGGCACACGACCCACAAGATCGCACTCACGTACCCGGGTGAAGCCGGAACACCGGTCACCGCGGAATGGAGTTTCCTGGTCGGCCCGTACACCAAGGACGTCGTGGCGTCCCGCATCGGCACCTTCCTGGATGGCTCGACCTACACCGCGGACGCCGGAGGCCGCACCGGCCAGGCGGGAGATCTGGGCGCCGACTTCGGCAACCTGACCGGTCCGGTCCGAGTCCACGACGCAACATTCCTCAACGCCTTAGCCCAAAACGATGTGATGTGCTTCGCCTTCTGGCTCAAGAAGCCCACCATCGAGGCCGGGTCCGCCTTCTGGGCCAACTCAGCATCGAGCGCCGCCGACCTGCGCGGTTTCCAGGCGCACGTTCCGTGGAGCGACAGCAACATCTATTTCGACTCGGCCGGCTGCTGCGGCGCCGCAACCGAACGCATTTACGACAACATCAGCACCTTCGCCTACTACTCAGGCGAGGCCTCCTGGTGGAACGACTGGCATCACTTCGTCTTTCAAAAGAACCTGTCAACCAAAGAGATTTGGATCGACGGCCAGTACTTCCTGATCGGCGACAACACCGACCCGTTGCCAACCGACTTCACCGAGCTGTTCATCGGCGCCACAGCCTCAGGCGTCAATCGCATGAGCGGTGTCATTGACGATTTCGCCATCTTCGGCTCCGCCTTAAGCGAAGCCACAATCGGCCAACTCGCTGGCGGCACGGCGCCGACGGCGCACCCCGCCTCCGACAAACTCACCGCCTGCTGGTCCTTCGACGACTTCCCGGCCGCGGGGATGTTCACGACCATCGACCCCGCGCCCAATTCCCAGGCGGCGCGGCCTGACCTCATCTATGTGCGCCACATGGACGGCACTGTCGTCTGGGACCAAAGCAAAGTGAGCCTGAAGGTGGACGACACCCCAGTGAGCTTCACCTTCACGAAGACTGGCCGGCTGTCCGATGTCAGCTATGTCCCCGATCCCTGGTTCGAAGTCGGCTCCACTCACAAAGCCACGCTCACGTATCCAGGCGAGGGAGCCGCACAGGAAACCCTCGAATGGCAGTTCACCGTCGGGACCTTCGAAACGGTCGGTACTGACCTCTGGACCGCGCCCGGAACCGGGGACTCGACCAAGCCAGGTCTCAAGGCGCGCGTTTGGCAGATCGACCAACTGGGCACGGTGGGGCTCCTCAACTACGTCCGGCGTGCCGAGCAGGAGTTGGCCGGAATCATCGGCCCCAACGTGGCCGACATGACCACCGCGACCGACGGCGTGTTCAACGTCGACTTCGTCAACTGGAATCAAAACCATGCGACGGCGCAAATCGGCAATTTCCAGACGGGCAGCACCCCCAGCCGGCCCGATGCACCCATCCCGGGCATCCCCGGCACGGGAAACACCACATACAACACCGACAACATCGCAGCCGAAGTCATCGCCTACCTCGAGTTCCCGGCCGCCGGGTTCTATCAGATGGGCGTCAACAGCGATGACGGCTTCCGAGTCAACGTGGGCGACACACCGCCGGCCAACACCCTGGCCCTAGTGGTGAGTGGCGCACCCTCGGCCGCAGGCAGTTACCATACAGCCGTGGCACCCGCAGCCACAGCGAAGCCATTCACCGCTCCCATCAGTGCCAAGCTGGTCTACATGGACCCGGCTGACGGATGCAGCGAGCCGGTGAACGCCGCCGCTCTGAACGGCAATATCGCCCTGGTTGACCGCGGCACTTGCGAATTCACTGCCAAGATCAAGGCAGCCAAGGACGCCGGCGCCATCGCGGTCGTCGTTGTGAACAATCGTAGCGACGATCTCGTGACCTGGCCCGAAGGCGTGTTCCCGATCGAAATGGGCGCAGGCGTGGCCGGCTACCAGGACATTCCCGCCGTGATGATCTCGATGCCCGATGGCGACAAGATCAAGACCGGCTTGAACAGTGAACTGATCGCCTCCCTCACACCCGACGACACGCCGGCTCTCGGCATCGCCGACATCGGACGTGGGTCCACCGACACGATCTTCTCCTTCACTGTTGCTAAGGCGGGAGTCTATCCGTTCCGGTGCGTCTGGTTCGAAGGCAACGGCGACGCCAATCTCGAGTGGTTCACCGTCACACCCGCAGGCGAGAAGATCCTGATCAACGACACGTCGAATCCCGCGGCCCTCAAGGCTTACCGGGCCCGCACCGCGTCGCCACAGCCAACAGTCGCGCTCAGCGTCGTCCGCTCGGGCAACAACCTGACCATCACGTCCGACCCGCAACCGCTGCCGGCCGGATTCGAACTGCAGACCGCACCCTCGATCAACGGTCCGTGGACAACCCAAGCGGGCGCGAACACCCCGATCACCGTGCCCATCGGCACCGAACAGGCCGTGTTCCTCCGCGCCGCAAAACCTTAGCGGATGTTTCAGAGAGCTTCGCGGAGTCTGACATCCGAGTTCTAGTTGATGGTTGCGAGTTGATGGTTGAGCGCAGGACGTTGAACGTTGTCGGCGCTCACCATCAACCGCCAGCCCTCACCCGTGCCTGCGCCGCGACCGGAGCGGCAGGCTGGCCAGCCCTATCTCATCGAGCCTGCCTGCCGGAGCCTCTGCCCGCGCGTGGCCGCACGCAGACAGGTCGGTGCAGGCAGGTGCAAGAGGGTGTCTAACTCCTTGGGCCGGTGTCCGTTGTGGCAGTCGCCTCTGCTCGGTTCTGCTCCGAGGTCGCGAAGCGTTTGGAGTGCGGCGGTTGACCGCCGCTTTCCGACGACGGTCTCTCAGTGCGTTCCCATTCCAAAGCGGTGCTGAAGCACACGCACTCCAGACGCTGCGCGTCGCCGGACGCGCTCCTGTCCAGGCAGCTTTCGTGCAAGCTCCGCATCTCAGCCTCCCTAAGGGTCTGTGCAGACATTAATTCCGGTTTTGCTGGAGGGGATCTGGCTCGCTGGCGAGGCGCGACGAGGGAGCGTACCCCTAAGGTTGACGCGTATGCGCGAATGCGGGGCGAGTGAGGGGGAACGGTTCATGTCCACTGAGCAGTTCAGCAGGCAACAGGGATTGCCCAGGGTGCCGGGCGTGGCTACGGAAGTTGTGGAGTCCGCGCCTGCGTCATGTTCGCAGTCAGGCCGAGGAACACATCGTATGCGCTATACCACGAAGGCTTGAAATCGGACCAGCCTTCGTTGACGCGGAAGTAGCGCTTGACCTGGATCACGGTCTCGCCGCCGGTATAGGGCACGACATACTCCTTGCGACGATACCCGTATGCCACGCCATAGTGCCAGAGCCAGCCCAGGCCAATAATCCCCGGACGGCCATCCTTGATGCCGTTGGCCACGCGCACGCCCGACACCTGCCAGTCGTCGCCCCACCCGTCCCACGCCCACGAGCACGAGTAATTGACCAGCCGGTTGCCCTTCCCATAGAGCAAGGAGGCCATGCCACCGGGGCTCGACACATGGTGGAGGTAGCCAGCGAATCCCTCGATCAGGTCGCCCGGCCAGGTCGCCCCGGAGTCCGTGAACGGCGGGCAAATCACATCGCACAATTCGTGAAGCTGATGATACACCTTGCGCAAAACCGCCTTCCGGTTCGCTGTGTTGATCTCTTGAGGGGCATCGCTCAACCGCAGCGAATCGAATCCTGTCGAACCGGCTATACCCGTGTAGAAGGCACTGGGCACCCCCCGGCGATCCCAGTAACCAAGCAGCATCGCCACCGCCGTGGGCCCGCACCCGACCAACTCGCACCAGTCCGAATCCCTAAGCTGATAGTAATGCATCTGGTCGCCCCACGCGCCGGCCCACCAGGTCTTCGTCCGCCAGAAAGGCTCGCCCGAGGCAAGGGCGACTGAGGCCAGACCGGCGCCGCGCCCGCTCACGCGCAAAACGTAGGCCTCGAGGCCCTGCGACGTCCGCACCGTCAATGGAGCCGAGCCGACCTGGCGCCCCACCGCCTCGAATCCGCTCCGCAACAGCCTCACGTCGGCCAACTCCCGAAGGCCCTCCCAGTGCAACACCACATCCTCCAGCACGCTCCCTCCGAGGAACAGGTTGGTCTCCCCCACCCGTAAATCGAGAATGACCGGCACCTTTCCCGCCTCGATGTCCCACTGCAATCCGGCATGCGCAGCCCGCCGCTCTCGCAGAAGCTTGTGCACCGGACTGGACTCGTAGTCCTCCTTGAGTTCGGCGTAGCTGGCGTAACTCGACAGTTGAAGCTTCAACTCAGGCGGCAACTCCAGGATGTCTCGCGCGGTGTCGATCTCGCCGGTGAAGCGCGCCTCCATCACGGACGCAAAATCGTGCGGGATCTTGAACGGTTCCGTCCCCAGATTCGCAATCAGGCCGCCCCGAGCATCCTCGGCCGCCCAAAACGTCGGCCCGAACCGCACAATGCGTGCGGGAGTCTTGCCGCCGCACCGCCGCAGCAACCGCTCGACCGGCGTCGGCCCTTCGGTGTTGTACTCGAGCACCGGCAGGTCGCTGCGGTCGAGCGAGACAATCAGGTACCCGCGATCCACAGAGGTCGGCTCGTTCGACAGTTGCCGCAGATACCCTTCTTCGGGGCGCTCGGCGGAAGTCGCGGAGATCAGTTTAAGCTCCAGGTACCCCGGCGCTCCGGAGGGGGCGCCTTCGCGGGCTAACAGAATGGCAAACGGACCAAACTCCGCGTCCGCCCATCTGTCAACATCATCGTCGTCCGCGGAATCGGCCGGGCGCAGCAGCCCCTCGACATGCCGACGCGCCACTTCGAGAGTCGCCGCGGGAACCTCGGCCAGCGGCAGCACCGGCAGGGCTTGACCCTCAACGTCAGACTCGATTCGCAACCGGAAGTACGCCTGAGTGGACGGACTGTGAACCGACGCCGCACCGTCAGGCAGATGATGCATGACCGCCGGATCAACCGGCGTCCAAGGACCGTTGGGCGACGGGGCGCTCTCGTAGCGCAAGACAACCGATTCGGCGAAGGCCGCGAAAGCCAAGCTCACGCAACCGACCACCCGGACACAGAACAGATTCAGCTTCATTCGGAGCCTCCTGGGAATTGTGTGACTGATGCACATCTAATGTTTGCAATTACGTATTCTAACAAAGCGCCGCGAATGTGGCTGCGCGCACCCCGTTTGTCAAATCGCGTGACCCATCTGGCGCTCATCACGAATTGACTCAGGGAAGCGGTGATCAGGGAGAGCGATCCTCCTTAGGGTCTGTGCAAAAACTCATTCTGGTTTTGCTGGAGGGGATTTGGCTAGCCGGCGAGGCGCGACGAGGGAGCATACCCGAAGCGGTCTGTGACCGAGGAGCAATCCCGCGGCCGCGCATGCGCGTCAACCTTAGGGCGGCTGAGATGCGGATCTTGGACCGAAGCTGCGCGGGCACGAACGTGCGCGGTAGCGCGAAGCGTCTGGAGTGCGTGTGCTTCAGCACCGCTTTGGTATGGTATGAGAATGCACAAAGAACCGTCCTCGAAAAGCGGCGGTAAACCGCCGCACTCCACACGCTCCGCGACCTCGACGCCGACCAGAGCATGGGCGACTTCCACAACGAACGCCGACGCAAGGACTTAGACAACCTCGACAGCGCTGCTCCCAGGAACAGCGCGGGAGATCTCGTTAGGTTGACGCGTATGCGCGGCCGCGGGACCAGCGAGCCAAGGCCCCCCAGCCCTTCGGGGCGGGGCGGCACGGGGACCATGAACCGTTGTTGGAGGGACGATCTACGCGAGTCCCTGACTCGAGACAATCACCGTCACCAGTCAGGGCCTCTCCCGCCGCGAGACTTCGCGACCTCGACGATGCTGTTTCCAGAAACCACTGAGGTGCTCTCCTGAGGTTGACGCGGATGCGCAGCCGCCGGATCGACCCTCCGAGATCGACCGGCCCTCCGACGAGATTCGTCCTCAGCGGCGTCAGACTCCCCCAACCAAGGCAGGCCTCAAAGCAGCGGCGCCGTGTCAGCCAGGCGCTGGTAATCCGGGTCCTTGGAATCCCACGGCAGACTGTGAATCGGGTTGACCCCTGGGGACGGGCGCAGCGTGCGGCTGTGGTCGGCGGAATACTGCGTGTTCAACTCCTTGATCCGGGGGCCGCGCCAGCGAAAGGTCTCGCCGTGGCCGTCAAGAAAGGAGAAACTGCAGCCGTTGTTGTGGCGATTCGCGGGCAGGTTCCAGACCCCGCCGGGATCGCTGCCTGCGTTGCCCGGAATGGGCCGGTTGAAGCCGATCGCGCCATTGTCGATGCTGATCGCATTCTCCTCGATGAAGACGGACGTCGACGATGGATTTCTGACCGCGCTGAATCGGTGCGCAATCAGGCCGGTGCGGTCCGCGCCCAGGTCGAGGTTGTTGCCCAGCCAGACCGAGACCGCATACGAGCGATTGTGCATCACCCGGGCGCCGGAACCGCGGCCGACACCCTGAATATACGCCCGGCTCGAAGGACACCGGTAGATTTCGACGGAGCTGTTGTAGGGGAAAAGGACGCCGAACCGGGGATGATCGGGATAGTCGGCGGCATACTCCTGGACGTTGCCTTTGATCCACGCCTTCTCGCCGGGACTGGCAACGCCGGTGACCGAGTTGTCCATCAGTGTGTCGCCGTTGTCGGTGGCGTAAAGCTCGTAGGCGAGCTGAAGTTGTTTGACATTGTTCAGGCACGCAATGGCCTGGGCCTTCACCTTCGCCTTGGACAGCGCCGGCAACAGCATCCCCGCCAGGATCGCGATGATCGCGATCACCACAAGCAACTCGATCAGAGTAAATCCGCGCTGTCGCCCGCCTGGCCTCACATGCGCGCCATCCGCGACAGCCGCTCTTTCATACGTATTCATTTCCATTCTCAGCTTCTAGCCCGCATATTTCACACCCCGATGATGCACAGGGCACTGAGACTTCGCAAGAGGACTGCTACGCGGGCTAGAAGAGCAAAACCGCGCCAGGTTCGAGAGATAGAGAACTGCACACGCCGGCGGGAGCCCGCAGGACCGACAGAATGCTCCCGGTTCCCTCTCTGGGCGCGGTTTTGCCAGAGCCCGGATGTCAGACTCCGCGAAGCTTTGTGAAACATCCGGGCTAGCGAGGCGCGCCTCAGACCAATTCAATCCTCAACCGCATGAACCAGCTCCGCCGTTTTCCCACCGTTCTCGCCCGCGCCTGCTCCTTAGAATCCTTGACCCCGTCAACGAAGCTCAGAAACTCGACTTGTCCACAAAGAGTCTGATCAGTCAAGGATTCTAAAGTCCTTCATGCGCGCGAGCGTTCAAGCCTAAAGTCATCGCGTGTCGGAGGGCCGATCCCGCGGCCGCGCATACGCGTCAACCTTAGGGCGGCTGAGATGCGGACCTTGCACGGAAGCTGCCCGGGCACGAGCGCGTCCGGCGGCGCGAAGTCCCGCGGCCGCGGGAGAGTGCGTGTGCTTCAGCACCGCTATGGTATGGTATGGGAATGCACAGAGAACCGTCCTCGAAAAGCGGCGGTCAACCGCCGCACTCCAAACGCTTCGCGACCTCGACGCCGACCAGAGTATGGGCGACTGCCACAACAAACGCCGGCCCAAGGAGTTAGACACCATCAACAGCGCTGCTCCCAGGAACAGCGCGGGAGATCTCATTAGGTTGACGCGGATGCGCGGCCGCGGGAGAGGCCCTGATCGATGACGGTGATTGTCTCAAGGCGCGAACTCGCGAAGCTCCGCCCCTTCCGCCCGTTGGTCTGAGGTGGACCTCGCGCTGGACCACGGAATCGAGAGTTTAAGCTAGGGCTTTCCGGGGTCGCTGAGATCGTTGTTGTTGTCTTCGTTCCGTTCTTTTCGATCCAGTTGGAGAAGAGAAAGTGATAACCTAACGTCATCCCTTTCCCCTCTCCGTCTCTTCGGGCACACTCTCTATAACTCATGGTGCCCGTTTTGCTCAAGCCCAAACGGCTGGCCGTGCTCCATGCCCGTCGGGGTCCAGGTAGTACTGGGCCGGCGTTGCATAGCGTTGAGTTCGATGCGGACGTTGGCTACCCCAAACCAGTCCGCCAGGCCGTCCTCGTATCTTTGCAGGTGATGTCTTCGTATTTGACGCTGTGCCAGAGCCGCTCGATGAAGCGATTGTCCAGGCAGCGCCCACGTCCGTCCATGCTCACCTCGGTCCCGGCCGATTCCACTGCGTCCAGAAACGCTTCGCTGGCGAACTGCGAGCCCTGACGGGTATTCGAGATCAGCGGCACGCCATGGCCCAACTCCAACGACGCTCCCAGGCCCGCACGCAGAATCCCGCTTCCTGGCTGTTGGACAACTCCCAGCCCAGCACGTAGCGGCTCCACCAATCCATCACCGCCACCAGGTACATGTACCCGTAGGCCATCGGTACATAGGTGATGTCCGCGCACCACACTTGGTTCGGACCCGATTTCCAGCCCTTCCAGCAGGTACGGACAGATCCGATGCCCCGCTTGGGGTTGGCTCGGAAAGGGCGCGGATAGATCGCTTCGATCCCCATGACCTGCAACAAACGGCTCACCCTCTGCGATTCACCACCAGTCCCTCCCGACGCAACAACTCTCGTAGCCGTCGACTCCCGTAAAACCGATGCTCCAGAGCGGTCGTCGAGCTGCTGCATCAGGGCCAGATTCTCCGGCGTTCCGGACTGGCGGTAGTAGTACCCGCTGCGAGAGAGTCCCAGCAGTCGCACTGCTCCCGAATGCTCAGATCCTCGCATGACTCGGATCAGGCTCCGCAGCGTCGGAGTCCCAGTTGCTTTGACTTTTTAAGCCATCCACCGTCAGCTCCCCGATCTTCTCGTGGAGCTGCGCCACCAACCGCTGCGTGTCCCTGGTCCTGACCTGCCGGCGGCTCGAACAATTCAGGCAAGCGATCCCGAATCACACCTTTCCATTGCGTGACTTGCACCGGGTGAATCTGGTACTCCCGAGCAATCTGCCCGACCGTTTTCACACCGATCATCGCTTCCATTCCGACCTGCCTTGAAGGCCCCGCTGTGTCGTCTGCGTTTGTTTGATTTAGTTTTACTCATGGTCTCGCTGGTTTCTCACACCCAGCGATCCACGGCAAAATCTAACTTAACCTCTGGTCCGAATTCCGGGGTCCATTTCAGTCGCGGCTCCGCCGCGCTGGGCCGATTCGAGCCCGGATCCGCTTGACGCACGCAGTTCCGGCGCGCCAGCATCCATCCAAACGGGGATGCCGGCCCGGCGGTCGCCGCGCCATCGTCCGAGACCACGACGAAATGAACAACAACGAACGACACATCCTGAGATGAAACACCCGAACGAACCCAATCCCTGCCCCCTCGTCCGATTCCTGCTGCTCCTCGTGCTGGGGCTGACTTTCGGCTTCAGCGCGCGCGCACAATCCTACCAACTCACACCGGTGTGGAGCCTCGCGCCGGGTGACGTCGCGTTCCTCGACACCACCCACTTGACGCGTGGTCTGGCTTATAACCCCACGACCGATCACTTGCTCGTGCCGAGCCGCACCGGCTCGGCGGCGGTGCACGTCCTGGACGCCGGCACGGGCGCGGAACTCGGGACGCTTCCTTTTGACACTTCTGTGATCACCGGCGGCACGTTCCCGGTCAACATGGTTGCGACCACCGACGATGGCGTGATCTATGTGGGCAACCTGACCGTCGACACCACCGGCGCCAGCGGCCCGTTCCGTCTCTATC
Source organism: Verrucomicrobiota bacterium (assembly GCA_040766265.1). GTDB lineage: Bacteria > Verrucomicrobiota > Verrucomicrobiia > Limisphaerales > J093 > MWFF01. The sequence continues at coordinate 26,688 of JAXGQW010000050.1, read as the reverse complement.
GCTGGACGGACGAGGCGGCGCAGCCCGAGCTGGTCTATTCCGGCGATCCTTCGGAAGCCGACGGAGTCGCCAACAACCGCCGGTTTGGCGATTCCCTTGTTCTGCGCGGCACGGGCTCGAACACGCAGATCCTGCTCGGCACGCGCGACAAGGTCGTCGCTCTGCTCACCACCGCGGATGGAATTGCTTTCACCGCGCAGAAGATCGTCACCGATTGCGCAGCCGACGACACGCGCTGGGGGCTGGCCTGGGGTCTCGGCAACACGTTCTGGGCCAAACAGGCCGGCGGCAATCTCAAGCAGTTCACGCTCGATCCCGCAGCCGGCGCCGCGGCCGTGACAGCCACGGTCACCGGTATCGTCGGCGCCTCGCTTGACCTCGATCCCGCGCGCGCCCTGCTCGGCATTGTCGAGGCTGGCTCGACCGACACCGGCAACCACAAACTCCGACTCTACGATATCTCGAATCCCGCCGCCGCCCAATTGCAGGACGCCCCCCAGGATTTCCCGGGCGGGTACGCCAATGGCAACCTCACCGGCGCCGTCGCTCTCCATGACGGCAAGCTCTTCGCCCTCGAATCCAACAACGGCATGATGGCCTTTGACCTGACCGAGGTCTTCCTGCCCCCGGGCATCGCCACGCAGCCGGCCAACGCCACCGTGTGGGAAGGTGCCGAGACCTACACCTTCTCGGTTGGGGTGAGCGGCACCCAACCGTTCACCTACCAATGGCGGTTCAACGGCGAGGAGATCGCAGGGGCGACCTCCCCGACGCTGACGCTTTCGAACATCGCGTCCGCCAGCCAGGGCGGCTACAGTGTCGTCGTCAGCAACCCAAGCGGCTCGGCTACCAGCGCCGATGCGACGCTCACGGTCCTGCCCTCGAACGCCTCGCCGCAGGTCGAGAACATCTGGAACGTCCTGCCCGGAACACGGCCCTATCTGACATCCGGATACAAAGAGTACGGTTTGGCCATCAACCCGCTCACCACCAACGTCATCGTGGTCACCCGCCTCAACCCGACCAACATGATCGCGGTGATCGACATGCAAACGGGCGAACACAAGCACTACATCGATTACTCCGGACTCACCCTCTACGGCGGAATGAACAAGGTCGACGTCGCCGATGACGGCGTGATCTACATCTGCAACGTCACCGGCAACACCGGCACAACACCATTCACCATCTATGGCATCGGCGACGACAGCCCCTACACGCCCGACCAATGGCTCGCCTTCAGCGGCGACCCCGGCAACGGCATCACCGCCCCCACCGACGGCTGGGGCGCCAACATCGATGTGCGCGGCGGCGGCCTCGAGACCGAAATCCTGGTCGGCGCCGGCAAATGGAGTCCCACCCCGCTCGAAGCGCGCACCGTCGCCATTCTCAAACCCGATCCCAACTACGAGTTCATCTCCACCACCATCACCGTGCCCGACGCGCCGCCCAACATCTTCCGGTTCGGCCTGGCCTGGGGCCCCGGCAACAACACCTTCTGGGTCAAAGCCGTCGGCAGCCTCTACCTCATCGAGTTTGACCTCGGCACCGGACTGGGCGCCGTCAAGGCGACCTACCCCACCGAAGGCGACCGCAGCGTCCCTGCGTCGGTCACAGGCATCAAGTACGACGCCGCCACCGGTCTCCTGGCCGGCCTGCGCAACGGCAGCCCTCCCAGCCCCGTCAGCGTCCCCGTCTACGACGTCCGCGACCTGGCCGCCGGCCCGCTCTGGGTCGATAACGAACTCTTCACCACGTACAATCCGGACATCGAGTTTCAGGGCAATGTGGATTTTGGCGCGGGCTACCTGGTGGCTCTGGGCGTGAACAACGGACTCAAGGCGTTCCTGATCGATCCCACCTACGTCCCGCCGGCCGAGTCTTTCAAGATCCTGAGCGTGACCTCCGCCGCAGGCGGCATCGCCCTCGAGTGGCAATCGAAGGTGGGCGCCTCCTACCAGGTCCAGACCGCCAGCGCCGTGAATGGCCCCTGGCAAGACCTGGGCAGCCCCATCACCGCCGCCGGCAACACAGCGTCGTTCGTCGACCAAACGCCCGCCGCCGCGCAGCGGTTCTACCGCGTCCAAATCCGCTAGCCCGCATATTTCACACCCCGATCGTGCACAGGGCACTGGGACTTCGCAAGAGGACTGCTATGCGGGCTAGCGAAGCAAAACCGCGCCAGGTTCGAAAGATAGAGAACTGCAACACACTGTTTTCATGACAGACCACCCGCAGGATCGACAGAATGCTCCCGGTTCCCTTTCTGGGCGCGGTTTTTGCCAGAGCCCGAATGTAAGACTCCACGAAGCTCTGTGAATCATCCGGGCTAGTGACCGGAAAGCCCGGGCGTCGACGGTGTTTCCGGTGTCCATCCCAACGCCATCAGGGCGTCGGCGAAGATCTCCATTCCGTCGGCATCGGGGTGGTTGATCGAATTGAGCATGAGGGCCGTGTACGGAATGCCCTGGCGCCAAAGGCGCCCGTAGCGCCGGGCCGCGTCGGCCAGGGCGACGCCATGTCGCGCGGCGAACTGCCGCAGCCCGGCAACGTACGGCCTCGGGTCATTGTCGATGTCGCATTCGCGATCCAAACCCATCCAGTCGGGCCGCACGTAATGGGGCGTGAGAATGATCCACTCCGCCCCGATGGCGCTGAAGTCCTCGAGAAGCCGTCCGTAGCGTTCCTCGACCTGGGCGGCGTCCAGACCGGCGTCATTGACGAATTCGGAGACGATGAGATGCGGTTGGGCGCCGAGGACTTTTTCACGGTAGTTGTGCGGAGCGCCCGGCGGCTCCGCAAGGTAACTCGCCGTGTTGCGTCCGCCCCACGCCTCGGTCACCAGTTCGATGGGCGCTTTCGGGAACGCCGCCTGCAAACGCTCGACAAACTGCGCCTGCCAGCGCTCGCGATCCGGATCGGGCAGATAGCTGCCGTCGGTGACGCTGTCGCCCCAGGCAAGAACCCGCAGCGGTTGACTGGCCTCGAGGCGCGCGAGCGTCTTGGGCAGGAATTGCTCGATGGGTGTCGGCCTCAAAAGCGCCGGCTCGGGATAGCTCGTCTCGCGTATTGGCATGAGGTTGGCCGAACCGAGCCTGGCCACGCGTCCGGGCAGCCAGATGTTCGCCAGGTGAACCTCGCCCGCACGCACAGGCCCCGGCTTGGGCGCGGCTGCGCGCGGCTCGCCTCGCCGCACCTCGATGGTTCCGTCGGGCCGGAGCACCAGGGCGTCCAATCGCAGCGCATAACAGCGGTACGCCGCGTAGACGGCCTGTCCTTCCCGAATGCCACCCTCGGCCGTGCGCCCGATCGTTCCCCAAACCAAATCGGCATCGTAGTCGGTCCCCGCCTTGAAGACAGGCGCGTTCAAGTCGGGTCCCGCGCGCACGACGACACTCTGCGGATCGACCAGGAAGGGCGTGGTTGTTTCCTGCGCCTGGACCAGCCGGAGTCGGGCGCCCTTCATCCATCCGCCCGCATTTGGATTAAACACGGGCAAGGAATCGTGGCGCTCGGCGCCCACCTCGACCGGCTCGGGAGGCGCAATTCGCACGACGGTGTTGGTGCGAGCCGCGGATTTGCCCGGCTCACGCCGGGTCACTGTGACGCGGACATCCCAGTCACCCACCGCAGTCAGTTCCACTTCGAGACCAGCCTCGGGCGCTTTTGTCACTGCAGCCGACGGCTCCGAGCTCGAAGCGCGGTCGGACAGCCTCTCGAGCAACTCGCGTCGGGCCGCGCGGAAGGCGGCCACATCGGTGTCGTAGCGGTCAAACGCCAGCACATGGCGTCCCGCGATGCGGAGCGCGGCCGCCGCATCGCGCTCCGCCAGCAGGCTCAGCAACTCGTGATCGGCGATGCCGTCGCGCATGGCCTCGAATCGGATCGAATCGAGCGGGCCGTCCTTGCCGGGGTAGACAATCCAGGGATCGCCTGCGGGCAAGTAGGGCGGGCCGCCGTGGGGGCGTGTGGTGTGGGTGAAGGGGCTGTCCTCCGTCCAGTGATTGTAGCCCCAGTGCAGATAACCGGTCACCCCATAGCGAAAGTTGATCCAGTGCAGCAGCCGGGTCTTGATCAAAGGCTGCTCGATGAAGCGATTGGCGTACTCGCCCTGGGGAAAGACGCAGGTGTAGAACCAGACTTCGTCGCCCGCCCGCTGCCGGGTCGTGTAGTGCGCGGAATCGTCATGCAGGAAGTTCAGTTGCGGCACCCAGACGTCGATCGCACCAACCAGGTCCTTCGTGTGACAGGCCTCGATCACTCGGAGTTCGGGCGCGTGCTTGCGGATCAGGGCCGCCATCGCGCGGTAGCTGCCCAAATTCGAGGCTGTCGGCTCGTCGGCCAGGTGCTGAAGATAATCGCTGAGCCAGCCGCGCTCCTTCAGATGTGCCACCAGTGCGGGGAAGAATTGCGCATAGAAGCGCTCCGCATCGGCCCCGGCCGGATCGACGCTGGCGGAAACCACCTTGCCATCCTCGACCCGATGGATTGTGACCACAAAATCCGAATCCCATCCCGCCTTGCGCCCGCCAATGTGGCCCCCCTCAATCCGGCCAATCACACCTTCCTCGCGGAAGATGTTCACCCATCGGTCAAACCGGGCGAAGTCGATTCCGAGCCCGCCATCGGGGCCGACGGTGAATGTGGCCAGGCTCAGCGGTGAGATCAGGGCGACATTGTGGCGGTGTTCGGCCAGGTTCCGCGCATAGCGCCGGAGCAGGGCGTAGTAATCCTCGGACTCCGATTGCGGCGAGATCTCGAGATGCCGCCACTGCATGGCGAACCAGTCGGTTACCCACAGCCGCGATCGTGCGATCGTCGTCGGATAGACCTGGACTTCGAGCCGCTGAGTCAGGCGGACGGGTTCCTCGGCAACGACACCCGTGATCTCGAGCACCCCGCGATACAGGCCGGGGATTGCACTGAGCGGGATGGGGACCGTGACCCACACCGCCTGGGCTCGGCCAGCCGCAACGTCGATCGACTCCAGCTCGAGGAGCGGATCCGGATAGTCGGCGGGCGGCTTGCGCAGTTGATCCTGCGACGGTTTCTGCGTGGGGCGATCGACCGGCACATACCCGACAAACCGCGCTGGCATGGGGTCCAGCCGCCCCGAACCCTGGGTCGCATCCAATGGCCGGATCGCCGCGCGCAAGGATCGGATCGGTTTGTCGGCACGGACAACCACCTGGAGCGATGCGTGTTCTCCCCGCGCGACCTCGGCCCGGGCAGCGCCCTCGGCGCCAACGGGATCGTCCGGGAAGACCTTCACCAGCGGATCGACCGGCCAAACGCGAATCGCGGGCGTTTCCGACGCCACGGCGCCGAGGGTCCACGCCGCGCAGAACAGCAGGACAAATGACCACACCGTCCTGAGACGCGAGTTCTCCAGCAGGGCGCTGCCGATCGTGTTGGCCCGGCAATTGTCAAACCGACAAGTCTCTGCGCGTGAAGTGCGGGTGCCCATCGCCTCTACCCTCCGAAGCCAGGGAATGTGTCCATCGGGGCCGTCGAGTGGTCTGTCAATCGTCATGCGGGGAGAGTAGAGAGGTGAAGACGGAATGGAACAACGAATGTGGCAAACACCGCCGCCCCACCTCATCGTGGAAGATGTCTTCCCGGCGGTCCCCACGGCTCATGACGCCTGTTCCGCCGCAGCATCGAGCGAAGATGGAGTTGTCCTACCCTGGCATCGAGCGGAGGCGGATGGCAAATCGCGCCGAAACACTCGATGCTCACTTGGCGCGGTATGAGAGAACCTTCCCTCCCTTTTCACCGGCAAACCGTGAAACACGTCAGTCGCAGGATGGTGCAACCGAAAGGAACCAGTTCGACGGTTTCGGTTTTCGCACCCTCGTCGGGGACGACGGGGTTTCCGTAAGGCATCATCGTGTGCTTGTGGGAGTAGAAATGGCACGGATAGGCATGCTTCTGCGTACGAACCATCGGGACGGCCAGCTTGATCGGGCTGTCCTCCCAAGGATAGTCCGATGCGCTCCGGTTCTTGCGGATTGCGGAGGGGTCCTTGAGGTCGCCGAGTCTGAGTGAAAAGAAACCTGGCTCGCCATCGCATGTGACATCAAACCAAGACCACTCTTTCGGCAGCGGGGTGAGGGGGGTTCCCGGCACAGAAGTCCATTTTTCCTTATATTTCAGCGAGAAAAGAAGCGGGCCGCACTCGATCGCCCGAAGCGGTTCGCCGCAAAAATAGGCGTCTTTGACGGCCACGACGCGGGGCTCCATTGTAAATACGATTTTCAGCGTGTCTTCGCGCCACGTTTCGTTCACAGTCAGCCAGCCGCCTGCCACAGCAGGTGTGACGCGGGTGCCGTTGATCGTCAACTGGTACTCTTTGCACCAGTCCGGCAGCTTGAGTCTGAGCGCGCGCTTCCACGGCGCGGACGCTTTGATTCTCAGGACGACGGTCTCGTCGAAAGGATAAAGCGTCTCTTCGGTGATTTCCAATTGGGTGCCGTCTTTCGCAGCAAACTTGGCCGCACACGGGCCATAAACCGGCAGAACCACATTGTCATCGCGATCATGCAGGAACAGCGCGCGGATGTATTCGGGATAGATGCGGACCGACTGCGCGGGGCAGCAGGCCACGTCGAAGTTCGGCGCGTAGACGCCGAACGAAGCCCCGTTGCCGAACAGGCACGAGCTCATCGATGCGGAAAACTGGTTGGGAGAGCTGTTGTAGGCGATGGCCCGCTCGTCTTTCTTGCGTGCGCCCTGCGCGCCGTTGAACAGGATGCGCTCCATGAGGTCCCCGTAGACCGCGTCCCCGGTGATACGGGCCATCCAGGAGAACGTGTTCAGATAAGTGGCAAAATTGCAGTACTCCGTCTCATGAACCGCGGAGGGAGGGGACAGGTGCTCGAAATTGGAGGCTGGTGCGCCGCTGACCTGCCAGCATTTGTCCAAAACCTGTTTGATGCCGTTGCGTGTTGCCGCCAGGCGCGCGGGCACTCCGTCGCCCGTGTAAACGAGAGCCGGGTGTTTCACGTTTTCACCGAAAGCCACCACATGATCTTCGTTGAACTGCAGTTCCGGCCGTTGCAGAGAAGCCATGCCGTGGCGGAACTTGTCGTGCTTGTCGAGCCAGTCGATGTAGTCGGCGCACCATGTGTAAAGGCGCGGGTCGCCGGTCTTCAGATAGACCGTCATCATCGACTCCATGAGCGTCGGTCCGGCGTAATCCGTCTTCTGGTCGCCTGCCCAGTGCGCAACATACCAGAGCAGCCCGCGGTGGACCGCCTTCAGTGCGGCCTCCTCGCCGGTCGCCTCATACCACGACAGCAGGGCCCGATAGCACCAGTTCGCGGACCAGGCGCTGTAGTCTTCCAAACGGTCATCTGTCTTTCGGTAGCTGCCTAAATATCCGTCCTCTTCCTGCAAGGCCAGCGTGGCGCGCACCCATTTTTCGGCTTTGGCTTTCAGTTCCGGATCGTTCAGCGTGAAAGCGAGTTGTACCAAGCCGGCCCAATAGGTGCCGGAAATCTCGCCGCTCCAGCCCGCGCTGACTTTGGATTTGTGGTTCCGGTCCACATAAGGCTTGCCGATCATCTCCGGTTCCAGTTCGTCGAGATGGCCGCCCATGCCCGCCTTGCTCCGCTCAAGCTGCGTCTTCAGCCAACCCTGGGCCGTCACACTCCCCAGCGGAAGCCTTTCAAGCGCGCACCTGTTCGTAACACTGGAAGGTGCATCGGCCGCGGCACGGACTGCCGCAAGCGCAGAAATCGCGAGTGTCAGTCCCAGAACGATCCTTTTCATTCATCCCCCTTTTCTTAGCTGACTGATTGGCATTTGCTTTTTCGACCTCGTCGGAGTGTGCCAGGCGCTGTGTGGCCGTTCAAGGCGAAACCGGGGAAAGGCAATGGGGTCGCATCTAAATTGTTGACAAGTCTCTCGAGGCATCGCAACACATCGCTTCCGATCCGCGGCACCTCGCTCTTCCCAGAAGAGCCCGGAAGACAAGGCGGCACGCACGGCATTTGTCAACTATCTAGATGCGACCCCATTGCCTCGCTGCCAAGACGAGAACTGAGTCGCGGGCCTTGATTGGGTGGGCGAGTTGGGACAACAATGCGTGAGGCACAAATCAATCAAGTCATGAATGCGATCGTCAAATCAACCCTGATCCTGAATCTGGCTGCCACCCTCGCGGTCGTGCACGCCGCTGATGTTCGTGTCGGCGTGGCGGCCTCCGACATCACGCCGCCGCTGGGCATTCCGATGGCGGGTTATTACCACGCGCGCGGGGCGGATGGCGTCCTCGACCCGCTGTTGAGCAAGGCCATGGTCATCGAGGCGGACGGCGTTCGGGCGGCCTTCGTGGCACTGGACCTGATTTCCGTGACGCGCGAGATCACGGACCAGGCCCGCGCCGAGATCGAGAAGTCAACCGGCATACCAGGGGCGCATGTGATGATCTCAGCCACCCACGCCCATACCGGACCCGAGTTGGCTGGGCGCGGCGAGCGAAGCGTGGATATGGGCGGGCAGCGGCAATTGTCGGTCGAGTACACGGAGGGATTGCCGGCCAAGATCGCCGAGAGCGTCCGTCTGGCCAATGCGCGTCTTGAGCCCGCTCAACTCCGCGCAGCCAAGGGGCTTTGCGACGACCTGACTTTCAACCGCCGCTATTACCTGCGCGATGGGACGGTGGGCTGGAATCCCGGCAAGCTCAACCCGAATATTGTGATGCCTGCCGGGCCGAGCGACGACGAGGTGGGGATTCTCTATGCCGAGAAATCCGGTGCGACCGGACCGGCGCAGGCCATCGCGACCTGCGTGAACTTCGCCATGCACGCCGACACCACCGGCGGCAGCAAGATCGGATCCGATTGGCCGGGGGCCCTGAGCCGGGTGCTGGACGGCTACCACGGCACGAATCATCTCAGCCTGGTGACACTCGGCACATGCGGCAATTTGAATCATCTGGACTTTGGCTGGGCCTGGCCGCAAGGCACGCCGATCGAGCCGCATCGGATCGGGACGGTGCTGGGCGCGTCCGTCTTTCGAGCCTACAAGCAGCTTCAGCCGGTCGCCGCCGGGCCGCTGCGTGTGCGATCCGAGACGGTGGAACTCGCGTTGCCGGAGGTGACACCCGCCCAAGTTGAGGAAGCCCGGCAGACATTGGCCGTCACCAAGGACGATCAGGGCGCCAATTTCATGAAGCAGGTGCGGGCCTATCGCGTGCTGGACATTGCCGAACGCGCGGGCCGGCCTTATCGGGTCGAGGTGCAGGCGGTGGCGCTGGGCGCCGACGTGGCCTGGGTCAGCCTGCCGGGCGAGGTCTTTGTCGAGTTGGGGTTGGTCATCAAGAGGCGGTCTCCTTTCCCCCACACCTACGCGGTCGAGTTGGCCAACGAGAACATCGGCTACATTCCCGACCGCCGCAGCTACGCCGAGGGCAACTACGAACCCGAGAGCGCCCGGTGCGCCGCCGGGTCCGGGGAGGCCTTGGTCGAGGCAGCCGTTCGCCTGCTGACCGCCCTGCGGCAGTAGCCCGCATGGTTCACACTCCGTGTGTGCACATGGTGATGAAACTTCGCAAGGTCATTGCTATGCGAGCTATCGTGGGGCGCCTCGCTGGGCACAGTGTTCGGGTCCTTGCGCCGACGAAACCAGAAGAGTGAAGGGGCCAGCCGCGTGCACATGCGCGCCGTCAGTCCGACCATACTCACACGCGCTCGATTCCGGCGACGTACTTCGAGAACCGCGCCATGCGAAACGGAAACTCGTTCGTGATGACCTCGACGTCCCCGGCATGCTCAGGTCCGAATTTCACTTCCACGATCAGGGTGGTTGCCGGAGGTGACAACTTGATCGCGCGCCGATGCGCGCCGACCGCATCAGCGAACTGAAGACGGCCATCCACAGTCAGTCGGAACTCGCCGCCAAAGCTCAGAGAATACCGACGCTCGTAGCGGTTGATCAAGGTTGGCTCCATGTGTCTCAAGGCAGCGCGTGACATGGAGGGCAGGGGGGCCGTGTTAAATGCGGCGACCAATGCGGAGTGCGGGCGGTCACTGTCAGGAAGAGATTGGGGGAGGATGGTGTTTCGCGGAACAGGCCCCGCAGCACGATTAGCCCGAGAATGACGACCAGGGCAGCGATCGTAACCAACGCCTGGCCGGCCCCCAGTCCGAGTCCGATGCCGATGGCCAGGAACAGGAAGGTCAATTCCTCCGGCTCCTTGATAGGCGCCCGGAAGCGGACGATGGACAGCGCGCCCACCAGGCCAAGCGAGAGTGCCATGGACGAGCGGACGATGCTGATAATCAGCGTCGTGGTGACCACGAGGACCATGAAGTTCCGAGCAAAGGCGCGCCGATTCGACAAGGAACGTCCGAAGTGGATGTATACCTGGCCGAGGATGAGGCCGAGCAGCGCCGCGATTCCAAGGCTCAAGACGAGTTTTGGCAACCCAGCGACCATTTCCGGGTTCCAGAGGAGTTCACGTAGGGATTGTTCGATCTGCATGGAGTGTTGTGGGTGTGTTGGTGATCTGAATGCGGGCGAATTCAGTGTCGATGCCTTGCCTCGCGTTCGGCCCAATCGGGAGCGTCGTCCCTTCTCGGCGCCGTGGCAATGCAAGCGGTCCCCGGATGCTACTGAGCGACCTTGAAACATTTGAGCTGGGTCTGGTCTCGCAGAAGCAGCTTTCCATCGGCCAGCGCCATGGGTGCCCAGTTTTGGTTTCGACCGCCAACGCGGGAAGCGATATCTCTTTCCGAGCCGGCTGCCCCTTCGGGAAACACCTCCGCGGAAGCGATCTCTTTGTATCCGGAGGGATCAGGCTCGACAAGGTAGAGCGATCTTGCTCCATCGGTGGCCAGGAGCAGGCCGTCGGCGAGAATCATGCTGCCTTTGTTGAAGTCCGGCGAGCGTTTGGTCTTCCACAGGATCTCCCCGTCCATGTTCATGCAGACCATGCCATCGCGTCGGGCGTTCGTTCCATACTGAGCGTAGAAATGGCCCTTGTATAGGACCGGCGGCTTGGTTTGATCGCCAAACTCCTCAGTTGTGAACAGCTCCGTTGTGCCGTAGGTGCCATCGGCCTGTTTCCCGACCTTGAGCATCGTTGCGCCAAGCTCGTAACCGCCAACGACAAGGACCTTTTTGTCCGTGGCATCAATCGCGCTCGCGACCGGGATATGGCAGTGCCAGTTGGTGTATTGCCATAGGATCCTCCCTGTCAGCGGCTCGATGCCGACGACTTTCCCCATCTCCCTCGCGCCGCCTCCGCCGCCCATGAAAGGGTTCGCCGAGGGTGTCACCATGACTACATGGTCTGTTCCGTCCAGCTTCACGATGGCTGGACTGACATACCCGACAAGGCCGAGAGAGGGTGTGGTCCATTTCACGTTCCCGGTGAGTTTCTGATAGGCTACGACGCCGGCCTCGGGCGCCTGCGAAGCCACGATGAGGAGATCGCCGTAGATCAGCGGATTCTGGGTGATCGCCCAGATTGGGAATCGACCCGCCCCCCCGGCCCGACCGGGCGATCCGCTGTTTGGCGCCCCGCCGAAATCAGTCCACACGTTCTTGTGCCAGACCGGTTTGTGTGTGGTGAGGTCGATGCAATAGAGGTCACCGTTGTGACCGCAGGAATAGACATTGTTGCCGTCCACAGTGGGGACGCTTCGCGAGCCGGGGAACATGACGGTTCCGGCAGCGTCATAGGCGAAATTCCAGAGGCCTTTTCCGGTGGAAAGATCGAGGCAGCGAAGGTTATCGCCCACTTTATCGTCGCGGTCGAGCAGGTAGACCTTGCCGTCTTTGATGACCGGTCCGCCAAAACCCCTGCCCACCGAAGCGGTCCAGAGAACCTCTGGCCCACTGGCTGGCCATTTCCGTAGAATGCCTTCTTGGGGCGAAGCGCCGTTCCTGGTCGGCCCCAGATACTGCGGCCAATCGGCGGCAGAGGCGAAGGCCAGAAGCATTTGAAAGGCGATGGCGCCGGTCGCCATTCGTGCAGGATGCGCGTGGTCTTTGGTTTTCATAAGGTCATTTGTCAGGAGTTCGAATTCACCGTTAGTTTGGCGGATTGCGACCAAGCTCGCTGTCCCTCGCGGATCCGCCGCCAGGAACGCGAAAGCCCGCTCCCATGCCGCCGGCTGCCTGGGCTCATCGCGCCTCCCTCGAAACCGCTGTCCGGCTGCCAAACCTGGCCGCTCGAATCGGTGAATGGTGCGGACAGCCCGGCTTTGATGCGTGTGGCCGGTGCGGAAGGCTCGGCACCTGTGGCAGTCTCGGCCTGTGGAATGAGTTCAATCGCGTTGATCGCCGGGTTCTCGACTTGCCGCGTGAAGACGATGCGGAATTCCCCGTTGGTGACTTTCACAGGCACAGTCTCGATATAGGCCCGCCTGGGCCCACCGCCCTTCGCCCAAATATCAAAGTCTTTGAAATCATGGCCCTGCACGTTGAAAGAAAACACGCGCTGACCGGGGCCGGTAATACCATCGTAGGTCTCCGCGAAATAGAGCTTCGCGAGATACCTGCCGTTGGGGAGCTTGCAGGAGAACGCGCTCATCCCCCAATGCTCGCTCAGAAACAGAGCCGGGTCCTCGCTCCCGGTGATCATCGTGGCCAAACCGCTACCGGGGCCGCGAGGACCACCACCACGGTCGCCCGGGGAGCCGCCGCCGCCGCCGCCAGGGCTGCGAGGACCACGATCGGGACCACCTGGGCCACGGCCAAAGGACGACAGCCTCTCTCTGGACTCAGGCAGGTCCTTCGCGATACCCGCCCGCAGTTGGATCAAGGTGAGACAGCCGCTCGTGTCACCAGTCCATGCCTCGAAGAGCGTGGTGAAGCCTTCCGTGAATTCAGCCCGGCTCACGGAGGAGTCCTTGTTCGCATCGAGCGCCTGGAAAAGGGGTCGGCTGAACATTCTGCCCAGGCCGCTTCCCCCTCCGAAGCCGCCCGGAAAACCGCCTCCGGCCACCAGCCCTTTGGATCTTCCGGTCAGTTGATCGACCACGGATTGGGTGCGGACCTCTGCGAACGGCTTGATGGGCTTGGTTTGCCCACCGCCGAAGGGGCCCGTCGCGGAAGGGACTTCACCGGCAACGACCCGGTCGAAGTGGGCCAGTTTGGATTCCGACTCGTCCCGCACTGCAGGACGGATCGCGGCGGCGATTTCGTCCACTTGTTGGGCGATCCGTGCGGGCCGAAAGATGGTCTGGGCGAATTCATCCAACCGAGCCAGGTAGAGGTTCTTGAAGGCCTCGACTCTGAACATCCGTTCGAGGAAGAAGTTCTCTCCCTGCCACGGTCGGTGGATGCTGAGCTTGTCGCGCTGCTCCTGGCTGGCGCGATTGAATTGCCCCCACGAATGGTCTTGGTCCCAGGGGATGAACTGAAACTGTTGAGTCTTCGGATGCAAGTGCAGGTACAGGTTCTGGCCCGGCCCCAGGATTCCGTCCAAGTCCGAAAGGTAAACCATGACGGCCATGAAGCGTGCGAACTCGGGCAGGTCGATGAACTCGCCGATGCGCGCGGCGAAGGCCGCATCATCCGCTTGCGTCACGAAGCGGGACAGCTCCATCACCGCCTTCCTCTGCTCATCGTACAAGGCCACTTTGGGGTCGTAGATCTGATTGTAGGCTGCCCAATCAGCGCCGAGATCGGTGAATAGGGACGGGGTAACCGGCTTGAAGAGCGCGCCCCGCCTTGTTCCGAAATGTCTTTCGGCAAACTGCTTGTCCACAGCCTCGCTCATCGAGTACAGGCCAAAGTACTTCCGTTCATGCTTCCCGGGCACGGTCACGAAGACCCGGGCGTAAGCGGTTCGCGGGGCCGGAACGCCGGCGTCCCGGTACAGGCGATACGCCAGCACCTCGTTCATCATGCTGGCATCGGTGACGTTGTTCTGGAGAGTCAGCGTCCTGACGCTCCCCAGGCTCTGCCCCTTCGCGTACTTGGTGAGCTGGATTTTGAACGAGCGCTTCAACGAATCGCGCGATTCCATGAACGTCCCGTTCCCCTTGTAGCGCACGCCGACATCCCTCAACAGACAGCCCTCGAATTCCAGGTCCACATGCACATACTCGAACTCGACCCCGAGCAGAGCGGCAGAGATGCCGTTTCGCTTCCCTTCGGAAGCGAGAAGCATCGCTGCCATGCCTGCACCCGCCGGGTTGCGGATGGCGTCGAGACCGACCCGGATCTGCCCTTCATCGAGTGTGTCTGTCCCATTCGTATCCCAGGCTGCGTGCCAGCGTTGCGCCAGCTTGATGAACTCCGCGCGTGAGATTCGCCCATCCCGGTTCCAATCGCCCTGGCTCATGAAGACGGGAGCCAGTCCCCTCTCCACGTTGACATTCCCACCGCTTCCCTGCCGACTGCTCCCTGCGCCCCCACGGGCGCCTCCAAAGAAGGGATTTCCACCGCCCTTGGGCTCGATCGCCTCCCATTGGTCAGGCGCGAATCTCAGGTGAATGGTCCAGACGTTGGTCAGACGATACAGCCGATCAGAGTCCAACGGTGTTGAAAATGCACCCGGTGACGCGCGTTGCAGCGCTGCCGTTCCACACACCAGACCCACAATGAAGAGCGCACCAACGCAAACCGCTGTGATGCGTCGCAAACGGAAGCCAGCCCTCGACCACGCTGTGCCTTTGCGTTGAGTCTTCACTGAGTGGCTTGGTCGATTGGCTTCCGCCAGCCCGGCCAGAGCCGAAGGGAGTGGACCACCTTCCCCACGATCTGGTCCTTCGAGACAACGGCATGGACGGACAGGATGAGAGGCATCGAGCGGTTGTCGCCAAGGAGAGCATAGCGCTGATCAAAGAGCCTGCCTTTCCGCAGGGTCAACCCGCCCGGCTCGAGGGGGTATCTTTCGGCGAATCGTTGTCGGTTCACGAGGAGTTTCCCACGGCGCAACTCGACCTCTTCGCCCGGCAGGCCCACAACGCGTTTGACGATCAGGTCGTCGCGGCTGTGCGCCACCACGATGTCGCCTCGGTCGGGGCCAGCCGACTGGTAGGCGAGCCTGTCGACAAGCAGCAGATCGCCGGATTGAAGGCCGGGGAGCATGCTCCCGCCCTTGACGAGGCACAGAGCGAAGTGCGACCGCAGCAACAGCAGCAACAGGAGAATTCCGGCGATGAGGACCAGTGACTCCCCGCGGAGCAGCACAGCGCGAGACGGGGGCTTCATGCTTCGAGACGACATGGATGAAGCCCATTGGTGGCGATTCAGGTGCGCCCAATAAAGACCGGTCTGGTCACGACGCATGTTCACAGGGATCGACAGGAACAGGGGAATCGGTGTGGAGGCGGGCCATGGATCGCGCAATCCGGGATCTGGCCAGCGAATCCAACGGAATGCCGCTGAGATGCCTGAAGCCGGTGGAGAGTTCCTCCTGCCGGCCCGCGACCCGGCTGATGGCGACGGCATCGGCCGCCAACACACCCACGAGTTCGTGCGTGGGATGCCGGTACAGGGTGCTTAAGTAAACTTGCAGCCATCGATCGTAGAGTCCTTCCCGCTTCAGGGCGCAGAGGAGAGTCGGAACCAGTCGCAACTCCTGGCCTGTTCCCTCGAACTCGGCGGCGGCTTCATCGAGGAGTCGGATGGCCGCGAGACCGGGCCGTGCGTCGCCTGGCTTCGGATCCCCGTGAGCGGGGTGGCGGCTCAAGATGTCTTCCGCGATCAGGCTTTGGGCGCTCTCGACGTATTGCTCCGCCAAAGCGCCCAAGACAGCGCGTGCCTGCTCAACCTCGGAGAACGAGCCCGCAGAAACCAGATGATCCAGTGTGGCCGTTGCGCCCGTGGGCATGTGCGTGACGCTTGGCTCGCGCATCGCCCCTGCGTAATACCCGACCCACGCCGCGACGACCGGCAACAGGATCATCAGGGTATGATGCCTTGTCTTCATAGGCTCACGTCTGGTGAAAGCGTCGGTGTCTTCATTCTTCGCCAACGCTCATACAAGCGCAGACCGTCGTCGAAGTCCGCCAAGTTTGCCCGGGGCTCACCGCATCGAGCATTTGTCGAGGGCTGGACGCCGCCTCATGATGGCGGCATGATGATGGCCGTGACCGACGTGACGCGCCTGCTCGAAGCGATGCAGCAGGGGAAACCCCAAGCTGCCGGGGAACTGCTTCCGCTGGTGTACGAGGAGCTGCGTCGGATCGCGGCCTACAAGATGGCCCAGGAGTCGCCCGGCCACACTCTCCAGCCGACGGCCCTGGTCCACGAAGCCTGGCTGCGCATGATCGGAGACGGCAACGAGCAGTTCGGCGGGAGGGCTCATTTCTTCGCCGTGGCCGCCGAGGCCATGCGGCGCATCCTTGTCGAATCCGCCCGGCGCAAGCGGAGCCTCAAGCGGGGCGGCGCCGCCCAGCGGGAACAACTGACCGAATCGCGTTTGGTTTTGGCGGCCCCTTCGGAGGAAGTGCTGGCGATTGACGAAGCCCTGGATTTGCTGGCGACGGAGGACCCCGTCGCTGCCGACCTGGTGAAGCTGCGTTACTTTGTCGGCATGACGATGAACGAGGCCGCTGCGGCGCTCGGGCTTCCATTACGCACAGCCGAACGGTTCTGGACCTACGCGCGCGCCTGGCTGAAACGTGAAATCGGCGGCGGACACTGAGCCCGATCAAATCAGTTCGGAAACCATGGAACTCCCTGGACGATTCAGGGCGCAACACCGCTTGCTGAGACACTCCTTCCCCGCGCTCCGGATCAGGGTCCGTGAGCTTCGAGTCGCGCGATGTCCTCGAGTGAGGGCGCGCGCCAGAGGTGCAGGAGACCCTCGCTGTTGGCCGAGGCGAGAACGCTCCCGTCCGGGGAGAATGCCGTTGCGTTGAACATGGACCCCTGACCCGGCAGGGTGAGCAACTCCTGAACGCTCTCGATGTCCCAGAGCTTGATGGCCTCGTTTCCGTTGCTGCCGATCGCCAGACGCTGGCCGTCCGGTGAAAAGGCGACCGAATGCGTGCCTTGGAGGAAGCCTTGCAAGGGAGCGTGCATCCGTCCCGATGCCGTGTCCCAGAGTTGGCCAACACCGAGGATGCTGACCGCCGCGAACCACCGGCCGTCAGGCGAGAATGCGGTTCCACTGACCTGCCTGAGCCTGAATGGAAACCGTGTCTCGTGGCCACTGGCCAAGTGAACCAACCGCCCGCTGCCGTCGGCATCCAGAACCAGACAGCTTCGTCCGTCCGGCGAGAGGACGCTCTTCGAGAGGGGACCGGACGACGCGAGGCGCCAGCGACGGACTTCGCGCCCGGTCGTCACATCCCAGGCGCGAAAACTCCCGCTTTTTCCCTGCTGCGTGACCAGGTGATTTGAGCCGGTCAGAAACGTGACCGGGACTTCACGTCCCTCGTCGGAAACGACCTCGCGCAAGAGGGTGCCTTGCTGCAGGTCCCAGACCTGGGTCGCGCCTTCAAACGAAGCGGTGGCCAAATAGCGCCCGTCAGGGGAGAAGTGGGCGAGGGCGCAATTCGTCCCCAACTCGAGCAACGGATGACTTAGCTGAAAGTCAAGCCCTTGCCATCGGGCGACGCGACCCTCCTCGCCCATGGCAACGATCGCGGAACCGTCCCCCAGAAAGCCCCAGACGCGCACCGACACCGGCAATGTCACGTGGGCCCGCTCACGCCGGAGCGTCGTGGTATCCCAGACGCACACGGAGCCGTCCTTGCATCCGCTTACCAGCGTCGTGTTGTCGGGACACAAGGCCAGGCTCCATACTTCCAGGCGGTGGCCCCGCAGTGTGGCTACGGGACGCAGTTCCGGCACGCGCGGGTGTGTCCAACGGTGCTTGGGCCAGCCTTTGACTCCAGGCGAGCGCGGACCCGCTTGCACCGGAAGCGGCAGAGAAGTCCCCAGGCTTCCGAGGTCCCACACGTGAATCGTTTGGTCGCCGCTCGCCGAGGCGAGCGTCTCGCCATCCGGCCAAAACAGCAGGTTTCGAACATAGGTGCGGTGCCCCTCCAAACGCGCCAACTCACGGCCCGCCGCGACGTCCCACAGCCGGACCGCCGATTCAACAAAGCCTGCGCCGGAGGCCAGTCGCCTGCCATCCGGCGAGAACGCCAATGCTGTGACCTCCTCATCCGCGGCGTGGGCCGTCCAAAGCTCGTGACCGGTAACCAGGTCCAGGACACGGATGCTCCCACCCCCGATTGCCTGAGCCGCAAGGCGGAGGTCTCCGGTGACCGCCGTGCGCGGGCCGAGCGGGGGACGTCCCTCAGATACTCCTGGTTCTGGAAGCCTGACACTCGTCACTCGGGCCCCGTCCGCTACGCTCCAGACAATCGCTTCGGTGCTCCCGACCGCGGTGCACAACCGAACGCCATCGGACGAGAAGGCCAGCGCCTGACACGCGCGGCTCACCGCCAATTCGTGCACGGTGCGGAGGGCGGCCACATCCCAGAGCCGGACGCGTCCACCCAAGGTCCGTGATCCCGCGGCGGTGGGGCGGTCCGGAACATAGAACGCCAGCAACGGAGCCGCGGGCGAGAACGCGATCAGTTCGCTGCCCTCACCGGCGGGAAAGCGGACGATTTCCTCGCGCGTTCGCAGGTCCCAGATCGACACTCCTCGCCCGCCCGACTCGCCAATCCCCACCCACTTGCCGTCGTGCGACACGGTCAACGCAGAAACCTCGTTGGAAAGCTGGCAGAGGGTGAACAGGGCGTCGGTCCGGCACTGCTGCCACAGGTACCGCCACTCCCAACCTCTCAAATCAGTGGAGAGTGGGTTATGTTGACTGGAGAGTGATGTGCCGGAAGTGATGTCTGCGTCCGATGTCACCGTGTGGAGCCTGTCGCTCGCCACTGGCCACCCGCCACCTTCCCGCGGCCGGTGGCGGTTGAGGAGTTCCTGCGCGCGCCCCAGGTTGTTGGCCGCCAGGGCCTGTTGCACGAGACTCATGTCGGCAGCATAGGCCCGACGCTGCGCTGCCAGCGACTGGACTTCGGCGGACTGCCGCGCCTCATCGGCCTGCTGGCGCAGGCGACCTTGCTCGAGTTCGGCGCTGACGGCGCGCTGGTAGGCGGCGCTCTTCTCGACGAACTGCCACGTCGAAAGCGTCAGACCAATCACGAGCGCCGCAGCGAACGCACCTGTCCCGGCGAAAACCAGCTTGTTCCGACGCACGAGTTTCCGGAAGCGGTACGTCGCGCTGGGGGGGCGGGCGAGGATTGGCTCGTTGTCGAGAAAGCGTCGGATATCGAGCGCGAGGTCGTTCGCTGTCGCGTAGCGGCGCGTGCGATCCTTCTCGAGGGCCTTGAGCACGATCCAATCCAGGTCGCCCCGCAACAGGCTGGCGAGTCTCGCCGGCTCGACTTGTTGACGCTGCGCCGTGGTCGTCCGTTCAGCTTCGGGCAGAAGCCGGAGACGCGTCGAGGGCGGTGTCGGTTCCTCCTCGCGGATCGTGCGTCGCAGGCCATCCAGACCGGAGGACCACAACTCCTGGGCGTCGAACGGCGTCCTGCCGGTGAGCATCTCGTAGAGCAACACGCCCAGGCTGTAGATGTCAGCACGCGTGTCGATGTCCAGCCCACTCATCTCCGCTTGCTCAGGGCTGATGTAGGCGGGTGTGCCGATGAAGGAATGAAACTCGGTGAAGAACGTCTTGTCTGTCAGGCGCTGATCCGTGGCCTTGGCGATGCCGAAGTCAATCACCTTGGGCACCGGCACGCCGTCGTGCAGCGTCACCAGGATGTTGGAGGGCTTGATGTCGCGATGGATGACGCCCTTCTGATGCGCATGCTGGATCGCGTGACAGACCTGGATGAACAGCCCCAGCCGTTCGCCCGTGGGCAGCCGGTTCTGGTCGCAGTAGTCCGTGATCCGAATCCCGCGGACCAACTCCATGACGAAATAGGGCCGCCCCGCAGCCGTGCTGCCGGCATCGAGCACCTTGGCGATGTTCGGATGGTCCATCAACGCCAGGGCCTGCCGCTCCGACTCGAAGCGCGCGACGACCGTCTTGGTGTCCATCCCGGCCTTGAGAACCTTGAGAGCGACCCGCCGCCGGACCGGGTTCTCTTGCTCGGCCATGAACACCACGCCCACCCCGCCTTCGCCAATCTGCTGCAACAACCGGTAGTTCCCGATCTGATCCCCAGCCCGCTCGCCAATCATGGCAGGTGTCGCCATGCCCGGTCCCGCCCGAGTCGGCCCCACCTCAGGCGGTGCAAGAATCGCCGGCGAGGCCATGAAGCCGTCTTCGCCAGCATGGCGCAGCAAATCCTCGACCGCCATCCGGAGGGACGGTTTGTCTGCGCAGGCTGCGTCCAGGAACTCGGCCCGTTCACCGGGCGATTTTCGCTCGATGGCCTCGAGGAAGATTTCCCGCTCTGTCTTAGGTGGTTCTGTTCGTTTGTCGCTCATCGCAGCTTCTCCGGGATACAAGCGTAATCCTGCGCGCTGCTCCGCCAATGACCTTCACACCGCGGATGCGCCGCCGATTCGATTCGTACCAGCCTGGGGACCGGGGGGTCAATCGTCCTCCGTCCTGGATCCGTGCGAACGGGCAGAACGCTGAGAATCGGCTGTTGAGGGTGAAAACGGCTTTCGATAATGCCCTGGTTCGCATCGTAGTCTCCGTGCGAAGTCTGACTGCCCTGTGCACGCACGGGGGGCGTCGAGGTTTACAGCCGAGCCCCCGAGTGATACTCCTTGGTCATGATTCAGCCGCAAGAAGTGGTTGGCGATGAATGGGCCGAGTGGTATCGGCTCACGCCGGGACAACGCTGGCTGGAAAGCGAGAGGCTGTGGCATGCCTATCTCGCGCTCGGAGGCTCGCTTGATCCCGAACCCGATACACAAAGTCCTTTCTTCGATGCGCGCGCATCGCGTTCGCGCCCTGCTCATGGGTGGACAAGCGTGCGTTTTTTACGGCGCGGCCGAATTTAGCCGCGACACGGATTTCGCCATCCTTGCCGACACCGGCAATCTCGCGCGTCTGCGCAAGGCGCTTGCCGAATTGCAGGCCGAGTCCATTGCCGTCCCCCCGTTTGAGTTGAGGTATCTCCGGCGCGGCCATGCTGTTCATTTCCGCTGCCAACACCCCGAAGCGTTTCGAATGCGCGTGGACATGATGTCCAGGATGCGCGGCGTGGCTGGTTTCAGCACACTCTGGAAGCGCCGGACCACCCTGCGCATTCCCGGCGGCGAACGATGGGACTTGCTCTCCCTGCCCGATCTGGTGCAGACGAAGAAGACGCAGCGCGACAAAGACTGGCCCATGATCCGGCGGTTGCTGGAGGCGCATTTCTTCCAGAACCAGCGGAAACCCAAACCGGCGCAGATCCGGTTTTGGTTTCAAGAGCTGCGCACACCCGAACTGCTGGTGGAATTGGCCAACCGTTACCCGGCGACTTGTCGGCGATTGGTCGGGCGGCGTCCTCTGCTGGCCCACGCGCCAGATGGTGGCACGGCTCGACTGGAGCAGGCAATGCTGTCCGAGGAAGCCGCCGAACGCCAGCGGGACAAGGACTACTGGGCGCCCCTGAAGGCGGAACTGGAGCACTTGCGCCACGCGGAGTGAGAACCGCCCGCCACGCGTTCGCCAATCTGCTGCAACAGCCGGTTGTTCCCGATCTGATCCTCAGGCCGCTCGCCAATCATGGCAGTCGCCATGCTCTGGTCGGCGTCGGTGTCGCAGTTCACAGCCTTGGATCCACAGGCTCGCTCTCCATTGCCAAGACCCCGAAGACAGCTTCATGCACCCGCCGGAGAGGTTCGTCGCGGACGAACCGCTCCAGCGACTCGATTCCCAGCGCAAACTCGCGCAGCGCCAAAGAACGCTTTGTGGAAAGCCCTCGTGAGCGCAGCCGCTCGAGGTTCTCGGTCGCCGTGTATTCCGCGCCGTAAATGATGCGCAGATACTCCCGGCCGCGACACTTGACAGCAGGCTGCACCAGGCCTCGCCGATTCCTGGCGATGAACTCCAACGGCTTGACCACCATGCCTTCTCCGCCCCGCCCGGTCAGTTCTTCCCACCAACGAATGCCATCGGCTTCGCTGCCGGGGTCGGTCACGTCAACCACGCGGAAAGGCGTTTCCGTGAGAATGCCGCCCGCCAGCCGCCCCAGCGTCCGCATGTGCCAGTCGTGCGGCTTGTCCACGTGGACTTTTCCCTCCGTGGCGAGCAAATGGAACGGGGCGAGCTTCAAATCGTCCACCGACTTCACCGGCCAGCAATAGCGGCGATAGGCCCGGATATAGTCCCGCACCATGTCGCGACGAGCCGTCGTCCGGGCCATGAGTTCTCCGACGTCAAGACCCCGTGCGACCGCTTGCGTCACTGCGGTTTCTTCCGCGGCCAGTGTGGCGTGGGCCGCGACTCCAACTGCGGCGTATTGCTGCTTCAACAACTCCTGCGCCTTGGCCGACCAAGGCATCAACTCGCAGTCGAGGCAAATCCAGTCGGTCTCAAACGCCTCCCAGAAGCCAGCCTTGGAGACAGCAGCCCGAACGTGGTCGAGGAACGCGCACTCGAGAGGCGGGGTGTCGAAAAACCTCCTGCCGGTGCGGGTGTAGCAGATGCCGGCGCCCTCGCCTGTCACCCCGAAGGTCCTCCGGGCGGCCTCTTCGTGTCGGCACACAACCACGACCGCGCGCGAGCCCATGTGCTTCTCTTCACAAACGACGCGCGGGACGCCGGCGTGCCGGTAATAGGCAAACGCTTCAGCCGGGTGTTCGAGGAGTCCCGCCGCGTGGCTCGCCTCACACGGAGACATCGTCGGCGGGAGGTAAATCAGCCACTTGGGATTCGCTGCGAACCGGCTCATGACTTCCAGCGCGGCCGCCGCGTTCTCCTCGCGGATGGTCACGTTGCCCTGGAGACGCGTGCTGACGATGCGTTTGCCCGTGACATCGGCCAGGTCGAGCAAGTCGTCATGCTGCTGCTGTGCCGACAATGCGGGCGCCCGGTTGTCGGGCGGCAGAAACGGTCTGCGAGGTTCGGCGTAGGTCTGTCTCGCGGGGACGGAGACGATCTCCTTTTCGGGATAGCGCAGGGCCGTCAGCCGCCCCCCATAGACGCAACCGGTATCGATGTTGATGGTGCGGTTCAGCCATTCGGGTTCCGGGACTGGCGTGTGACCATACACGACCGCGGCCGCTCCGCGATACTCAGCCGCCCAGTTGTAGCGGACGGGCAGACCAAACTCGTCGGTCTCGCCGGTCGTCTCGCCGTAAAGGGCAAACTCGCGCACCGCCCCCGACCCGCGGCCTTGCATCGCCTCCTTCATGCCCGCGTGCGCGACGACCAGCTTCCCATCGTCCAGCACGTAATGGCTCACCAGATCATCAATGAACTCCGCGGCCTGGCTGCGGAATGCCCCCGGTTCGTCCGCCAGTTGTGCCAGAGACTCCGCCAGGCCGTGCGTGATCTGCGCGTCCCGCCCGCGCAGCTTGCGCATCAGTTTCGCGTCGTGATTGCCCGGGACGCACAATGCCGCGCCCTGGGCCACCGCGTTCATCACCAGCCTGAGCACCTGCGGGGTCTTCGGCCCGCGGTCCACGAGATCGCCGAGAAAGACGATCTTGCGACCGGGGGCGGGCTGAACGGTGAAGGCCGCCTCGTCCACGACGCAACCCAGTTGCCGCAGAAGTTCCACGAGTTCATCGAAGCAGCCGTGGACATCGCCGATGATGTCGAAGGGGCCGTGCTCGTGCCTCAGGTTGTTCCAGAGCGGCTGGCGCTCGATGACCACGGCATCAATGTCTTCGGGCGTCCGCAGCAAATGCACATGGCGGAAACCCTCGCGCTCGAGCGCGCGCAGGGCGCGACGCAACTGCTGCGCCTGCTGCCGAATGACATGCGGGCCGAAATCCCGGTCGGGTCGGGCCCTGTTCCGGTCGTGCGCGATTCGCTCCGACACAGCGAGCACGATGGCCACCGGCAGACAATGGAACTCGCGCGCGAGTGCCACCAGCGGCTTGCGGGCCTCCGCCTGGACGTTGGTGGCGTCAATCACCGTGAGCTTGCCCGCCGCTAACCGCTTGGAGGCAATGAAGTGCATCACGGCAAAAGCGTCATTTGTGGCGGCCTGGTTGTTTTCGTCGTCCGAAACAAGGGCGCGGCAATCGTCCGACGACAGAATCTCGGTCCGCCTGAAGTGCTTTCGGGCAAACGTGCTCTTGCCCGAGCCGGAGACGCCGATGAGCACGACAAGAGAGAGTTCGGGAATCGTGAGGGTCATAGCGCCTCCCGGAGTGCGTCTCTGGCCCGCATCGGTCCCCGTTTTGGACTGTCGGGTTTCGCGTTGTTCATGACTCCTTGAAACATGCGGCTCGAGAAAAATGGAGTCCGTCAGCCGATTTGAAACACCCCCATTTGCGTCGGCGAACCGACAGCCGGATCGTCCGGGCCGACCGGCAGATAACGGACTCGATAGCCGAAGCGCGCGGCGACGCCGTCGGCCCACGCCTGGAACTCAGCACGAGTCCACTCGAAACGGTGGTCCTTGTGGCGGAACTGGCCCGCCGGCAGCGTTTCCCAGAGAACGTTGTATTCGCGATTGGGGGTGGAGATGACGATGGCTTTCGGCCTGGCACACTCGAAGAGCACCCGCTCGAACGCCGCCAGACGCGGCGCATCGAGGTGTTCGATGACTTCGACAACGGCTGCAGCGTCAAAGCCGGCCAGACGTTGGTCGCGGTAGATGAGCGAGCCGTGCAACAGACGCAGCCGCTGCTTTTGCGCCGGCTGCAGACGGTCGTAATGCAGCCGGTCGCGGGCCATATCGAGCGCCCGATGCGACACGTCCAACCCGACGATTTCAGTGAACTGCCTTTCCTTGAGCAGGGTCTGGAGCAGGCGGCCCTCGCCGCAGCCAAGGTCAAGAACGCGATTCGCGCCCGTGCTTCTCAGAGCGGCCAGCACCGCACCGAGACGTTGCTCGTTCAGGTTGAGGCTCTGCTCGATGGCCTCTTCCTCGCGCGCATGGGACTCGGCGGCTGAATCGGGATCGGGCTCGCTTTCATCTGCAAGTCGCGCCAGGGCACTGTCCACGAGCCTGCGCTGGTGCTTGAGATAGCGGCGGGTGATGGCTTCGCGCGCCGGATGCGAGGACAGCCAGCCTTCGCCATGACGGAGCAGTTTCTCGACCTCGTCCTCGCCAACCCAGTAGTGCTTGTCGTTGTCCAGCACCGGCACGAGGACGTAGAGATGGGTAAGGACGGCGCGCAGCGGCAGCAGAGCCTCGAACTCGACCTGGAAATACGAACTGTCGCCCCACTCCGGGAATGTCTCGTCCAGCGGCAGACGACGCGCAGCCACTCGGTAGCCAAGGGGCTCGAAGAGGTCACGCAGGAACTTCTCGCCGCCCCGGCACGGCAACGCCGCGAGGTTCACGCGCAGCGGCAAGGGCGTATCGACCAGTTCAGGGCGTTCCCTGCTCCTGCCGGAAAGCGCGCTCCCGAAGACATCGGCAATCGCCACACTCAGAAACGAGGACGCGGCATAGGGGCGGTCGTTGACGTATTGATCGAGGGCGCCACCTTCGCCCGCCGGCCCCCGACGGTTGCGCACCAGACCGACCGGATCCACTTCAACAAGCAGCGCGACCGTGCATCGCTCCAGCGCGGCCTCAGGATAGAAGACATGGGCCGTTCCGAACGAAAGGCTGAACGACTGCGGGCGGGCCGGATTCTTGCGGAGCAGATAACCGAGGTCCGTCGCCGGGTGGTGTGTTGTGGTCAGCGTGAGCAACATGGCCGCGGGAACCTCAAGCGCCGATGCGCATTTTCACCTGTTGGAAGAGCGTGAGGAAAGACACGGGGACTTCAGCCGCGCGTTTGTCAACTCGCTCTTGCCCGCCCCACGACGTTCGTACGTTCCACGGCCAGAGGGGCCGGCGGTGCGGCCAGGCAAAGCCGTTTTCGCAGCGGCATCGGAAACGATCGGCGCTTCTCGGTTGGCATGGTTTGTTTGTGAACTCGGGGTTGCAGCATATCCACAAACCCGTGGCCGTCGCCAGCACAGTTTCCAGGAATGGCCGCGCCATGCCCGTGCGCTTCTCCAACAGAATCTCATGTGTCAACGCTACGGAGCTGGGCTCCCCCCCACGGCGAGGCTCCCACACTGGCGCGCACACATTCTCATCGAATCATTCGAAGACGGGGCAGTCGCCGCTCCACTTCATGAATTGGCCCTGGCTGTCAGTTGTGGCTCAATTGGGTTGCGGCTTTGCCGCGCTGGGTAATATGCGGGTTAGCCGGAGGCCGGGTGGGCCTGTGTGCGGGAGTTGTCGCTCAGAGCTTTTACCAGCAAACGGGCCAGGCAACATGCCGCCTGGCCCAGAACCCGCCGAAATCTGAGCAGTTCGAGCGCTTTGCCGGGGTGTCGGACAAGTTCGGCCGCCAATCTGGCATAACTGAGTTCGAAGTCCGGACCCGAGAGGCGGTTGAAGTCCAGAGGCAGGTCCTCGTCGGCGGCGTCTGAAATCACCCGGACCGTCGCACTGGGCACGCCCCTCTCCCGGCAAATGGCCCGAATCGTGCCGGACTCCATCTCGACTGCGTCTGCCCCTGTCTGCTGCCACAGCGCGGCCTTTTCGGCAGCGGTTACGGCAATACGATCGGAACAGACAAAGCGTCCGTGAATGGCTCCGGCCTCGATCAGGGCGGATTCGAGAGGGAAGCCGTCATCGACGGAGCAGAGCACTGTGCCGCGCGGGAGGCTGGGGTCGAGCCCGCCCG